>DASSFI010000081.1:0-31145 GCA_035694465.1 Pyrinomonadaceae bacterium
GTTACTCACCCGTGCGCCACTCTACTCGCCCCCCGAAGGGAACTTTCGCGTTCGACTTGCATGTCTGAGGCACGCCGCCAGCGTTGATTCTGAGCCAGGATCAAACTCTCGTTATAAGTTTGTTCTCTGGAACATTATCTAATTACTGGTCTTTCTTGTTCAGTTTCGATAATGACTCTTGCGAGTTTTGCGCGAACTTTATCGTTCGCGTTTGACTCTCAAAGGTCTTGAAACGGACACGCTCTATCTAGTTTTCAAAGATCGAATTCCAAATTGTATTTGGATTGCCTTACGGACGACTCAAACTCGCCACCAAGCAAACGGGGATATTAACTAACGACCCCAACTCTGTCAAGCGACCTCGGCTGGTTTCTCCGATTTATCCGGAGAATAAAAAGCGTCGCAATTTCCTCGCAATACTTTGAGGAAAAGCGACACCAACGGTCGTCACGAATTCCCTGTTCTCAAACCCCTTGATACCTCACCAAAGAGGAATGGGCATTATAGGGACAAAAATCTATTTGTCAACAGCTTACGGCGCCTGCAATCAAATTTTTATTTGCTCGCGTGAGGCGCACGTTTTCAAAAGCGAGACTTGGATGACTTTCAGGCTGTCGGGTTGTCTAATCTTGAATAGTAAGTTCCCCGATCACAGCCGCGACAAAGCGGGTCGCCATTCTCATCGACGACTTCCCTGCCATCATTCACACCTTCTCCGCAAACCACGCACATAACTCTCGAACGTGGACTACCCGGGAGATCGAAATCACTTAATTCAACCGTCACCAGTTCAGTCTTGAATAACTCATCATCGGTGGCCTCTGAATACGCCTTAAACTGACGCTCTCGCTTGTTCTGAATCTCCGGGTAACGCTCATCAGCAAGACTGCGCGCCGCTTCGAGTGCGACGATACGCACGGCACGTTTGTTCTCCGTGTTCAGAAACGTCGCCGCCACTTTTCCATAATCGACAAACTTCAAACTTCGCTTCCCCAAGCGCACGCCCGTGACCGCGCTGATCGCATCCGTCATACAACGATCAATCTCGACCCACACGATCAGTTTTTTACGATCTGCGCCACGTGGATCATCAATCTCGATCGAGCGACAACCGAGCAGCGCCATGCGCGTGCCGAGAAGTTGGCCGGCGCACATATGACCATGCAGACGCTCACATTCTTCTAATAAAGTAGCGATCGATTCCATTTCAACAAACCAACCAGCGAGAAGAAACTCGAGGGAGTAAACAGGGGTGTCTCAGCCGTGGGGCGATAAGCGTTTTCGTTTTCGACTGCGCCAGCGAGATCGGAAACATACATCGCAGTGATGTTGCCGATGGTCCGTCGCGCAGAAGTCTTCATTTTGTCGTCGTCGGAGCGCCGGACCATCACAAAGTGATCCATCTTGACGAATTGGGAAAAGCTGTTTCCTTCGATAAAAACACCGGGGGCCTTCACTCGTGCCAGCGCTTCCTTGATTCCCGGCTCGACCTGATCGTCAGTGCAAATTAGCCAGTGGACGTTCGACGCGCCGGCATCCCAGTAGCGTCCGGTATCTTTTCCTTTTTCGTAGGTTTCAGAGTGACCTGAACGCACCAGAGGTCGATCCGATAAGAGGTGACTCACGCAGCAAGCATGAGGATCTTTCCCACACGAACGATAGTGCCCGCGAGTTGTCTTGATCGCCTCCCAGTCAGGAAATGCTTTGAGCAGTTCACACATCAATGTTGTCTTTCCAACTTCAGAGTTGAAACCACCAACACCGATGATGACTGGATGGAACATACTATTTATCTTCTGCGCTTGTTCTGCGGCGCAATATTCGGCGCGGTGATCTTCAGAACCCCGCGCGCATCCTTGTAAAGACTGTATCTCACTTCTTTCGCCGCCGCGCCATCCTCTTCCTGAACTCGCACTGTAAAACTCTTGCTCTCGCCCTGCCCCTCAACTTTTGCCGGTAGATAACCCTTCACATCCGGACTGCGGTAAGCCGTGTAATGCTCCTGATTCCGCTTGTCGTACCCAAGAACATAGATGCGGTCGAAATCCGGTTCGTCCACGCCATGCGGCTGATTCGAACTACTTTTCTCGAGTATCAACCAGCTTCCGGGTTTGGCTTCTCGCCCGGCGTCTTTGTCGGCCGCACTCTTATTCTCGCCGTCGAGTCGTTGCCACGCTACAAACTCGCGGCCCGTGCGATAAAAAATGATGTCACTCGGCACTGCCAACTCGACCTGTTTGCCGTAAATCCAACCACCGGGCGCCGGCGACGTCGCCGTTGTTAACCTCACTTTGTACCAGAGTTCATTGGTCTCTTCCGGCTCGTTTTCGTCACCCTGCTGCGCTGACTTTGAATTTCCCTGCTGCGCACTGCCGGCTTTCGGCGCAACGTCGGTCTCGATCGCTTCAGACGACTTCGGCTTCGGCACACGTTTCCAACTGATGATGTCAAAACTCGATCCACTATCGAGTCGCATCATGATGTTTTCATTGCCACTCCGATCCGGCGAGAGTCGCAGATTGGAGCTCGCCCGAAGCTGTCCGGTAGCCTGAGGCGGAACATCCTGATCTTCTGCCGCCAGCTTCTTCGACTCCTTCAGCACGTCGTCCGGCATAACGTTGCGGGCTTCGATCCAACCCTCGGTAGCGTCAGAATCGCCTGCCTTGACGCGCAGCCAACGCTCTTTTCGAGTGTTGTCACTCGGGTCGGTAACGTCCGTGGAATCGAGGATGTCGACCACATCGCCGCGATTGACCTGCAACAGGTCCGCCGCCACAACTGCGGTCGAACTTCGGATCTGAGCGCGACGCGCGACGATGACGCCGGTGCTGCTCCGCTTTCCGAGGGTCTGGCAGCCAATCGAAATTAGGACGAGGGAAAAAACAAGTAGGGTCTTACTAAATCTCATTCGAGTTCCTTCACATGCTACTTTCCAAAACCGAGCGAACGTAGCAGTTGTTTCTGTTCGACATTCAGGTCCCGATTGACAAGCAATTCCGATTGTTTGCCCGACGAGTTCAACGTCAATCCATACGTTGGAAGAACCTGTTCGAGTTCGAGCTTCGCACTCGCTTTAACATAAACCCGGGCGAAACCGTTCATCGCGGGGGCCGAATCCAGCAATGCGATTATAGCTTCATTTCCACTCGCGTTGGCAGTGACACGACCGCTAAAGAGCTCTCGATACCGATCGGCCAGGGTCGCCTTGCCGCCGGATTCTTTCCTGATTTTCAAGTCGTAGAGAAAAGCCACCAGCATTCCTTTGTCGTAGACCAGTGAGCCCGTAGTGGTCCAACGCCTTTCGGAAGCTTCGATGAGTGAGAGGTCGTTCGGGTACGAAAGATAAGAATCGTAAACACGGGCCAGGGTGTCGAGGTACTCTTTGAAGTTGATGATCTTTAACTTCAGCGCCGTCTGTAAAGCGGTGTACAAGGTGAAGCCTTCGAAGAACCAGTCGTAATCACCTTCAAGCTGAAGCCGGTTCGGAACCCACAGATGAAGAAGTTCGTGCGTGAAAATCACGCCCAATTGTCCAACCCAGCTATTGAAACTCGCCGCCGGATCGATCAACAAAACAACTGTAGCGCCCCGTGTTTCCGCTCTCCATTTGGTGCTTCCGACTTTGACCGGCAATGGAGCAATCATGATGAAAGCGCCCTCGGTTAACTTGAAGCCGGTGAGTTCGAGGTAATTCTTCATCACCTTCCCCGCGACACTGAGCACGTCACGATCTTTGAACGGCCAGCTCCCACCGAGAACAGTCGTGATCTGCATTCCTTCAACATTCTTAGCGGCTTGCCGGAAAGAACGACCGATAAAAAAGATCGCCTTCTCCGGGTTGAAACTCCTCTCAACGGAATTCGCACTCGCAACAGACCAACCTGACGGAAGTTCAAACCGAACAGACACGTTCGTGAAATCCTGTGGCAGCAAGTCTGCGAGCATCAGGAGGCCATAGTCTCCGGCGATCCAACTCACGTGAGAGACATCGCCTGCGCCTGGTTTGGAAACATTAACTCGGTAGCTGATTTTGGTAGCGTCGAGTTCGGAGCGAAACTCGCCGGTGGCGATCTTTTTTGCTTTCGCGTTCTGGTCAGCGGCTGTGGTGGCGTGAAAGTCGTCGATCCGTTCGGCGATTCCGAGTATGCCGGCATAAGCGTTACGGAAGGACCACGATTTCGCCGGAGATGGCGAAACCGACTCGACGCGCACCTCGCCCGGCGCAGAGACAGTGATCGTCACCGTTTGTGCACTTGCGTCTGCGCTAAAGGCAGAAAAGCAGAAGACAACTCCCGCAATGATCCAAAGACGCAAAGAGAAAAATTGCATTGCTTTGCGACTTTCTTTGCGTCTTTTAGTCTTTGCGGGGAATGTTTTCACAATCACAAGGCGAAGTGGATTGCCTTTTACGAACAGCACTCTGTACAATTCGGGAGCTTTTGGACTCTAACATAACTGACAATGACCAGCATGTTGATGAAGCCATCTCAGAACCAGAGCCCGCTAAAACGTGGCATTGGTCTGTTACTGCTCATCTTCATCGTCTACGGGACAACCGTCGAAGCCGCACACCGGCACGGACGAGTAGTACCGCCGTCAACTCACGGCGTAGCATTCGAGCAAACCGGATCTACAACTACCAGCCAAACGAGTCAGCCTGGCTGTAGCGACTGTCTGATTTGTCAGCTACATCAGAACTTCTCGGCCACGCTGATCTCGGTTAAGCCGGACACGCAGCCAGTAGTTAGTCACACTCACACCACACCACTAAATTCAGTTTCACTTCGTTCCATCGCCTGCAGCCCACAGTCAGGGCGAGCGCCACCCCAAGCCAACTAGAACCGCCCACTTCGTGTGGTGGTTTCACTGTGCGAAGAGATATGCGGAGCTAGCAGCCGAATCTCCTGCGGGAGATCTCTGCGCTGCACCCGCATCGCCTACAGGAAAATTCTAGGAGGCTTAATGCAATGTTATTTCGACTTTCATTTAAGGCCGCAATGATTTGCGGCGTGCTGTTTTTATTGGGGCCAACACTTTTTGGCCAGGCCAGAATCGGCAGTCTTCAGGGTGTCGTGAAGGATCCCACCGGAGCACTCGTGCCAAATGCCAGTATTACCGTGACGCAACCAGTTACCGGCTACCGGCAAACAACTCAAACCGACGCACAAGGTTCTTTCAAGCTCGTCAATCTTCCGTTCAACGTTTACAAGGTGCGGGCCGAAGCGGCGGGCTTTCATCCGGCTGAAGAGTCAGTTGACCTCGAGACGACGATTCCGCAGAACCTCGAGCTCTCGTTAACGCTTGAAGAAGCAACTGCCGCTGTCACGGTCACCACCAGCGGAGCTGCGATGCTCGAACCAGATCGCACTTCGTCTGACACCGATATCAATCAAACGATCCTTGAACGACCACTCGGGGCTGCGCCATCGCGAGCGATTGAATCGATCGTGGCTTCGACACCCGGCTTTGTTACCGACGACAACGGTCGTATGCATCCACGCGGTTCCGAGTCGCAGGTTCAATACGTTGTCGATGGCGTTCCCGTGACGGACAATATGTCAGCCATCTTTTCGACCAGTCTTGACGCGCGAACGTTACGCACTGTCGAAGTTCTCACGGGCGGTATTCCCGCGGAGTTCGGCGACAAACTCGCGGGCGTTATCAACGTCAACACACGCTCCGGTCTCGAAGGACCAACACAGGGTGGCGTCTCGTTTTCCGGCGGAAGCTTTTCAACCGGCGAGGCCGCGGTAGATTTTTCGACGCACACCAAGAAGCTGGGCTTCCTGACCAATTTGTCAGCCAGCACATCGCAGCGATATCTCGATCCACCAACACTCGATAACTTTCACAACTTCGGACGCACCGGCAAAGCTTTCTTCCGGCTCGATTATCAGTTTGACGCCAACAACAGCCTGCGGGGCGTGTTTAATTTCGGCGGCTCTAACTTTGAAGTGCCGAATCGAGTCGCACAGGAAATTGCCGGACAGGATCAGCGCCAGCAACTGCGCGACAACTCGCAAAACATCAGTTACCAGCACATCTTCTCACCGAACGCGGTGGCACAGTTCTCGTTCTTCCATCGCCAGAGCAACGCAAAACTCATCAGCAATGAACTGTCGACACCCGTGGTAGCAGATCAGGATCGCACGCTTCAGAATTACGGGGCGATTGGATCACTATCACTGACACGCGGCAGTCACAACATCAAAGTCGGCGGACAAGTAACCATCACGCCGGTTGACGAAAACTTCACTTTCTATCCGACGCAACAGTTTCCCGATCTTGTCGACGACGAAGGAAATGTTTTTTCAAACCCGGTAAACAACTTCAACGTCGCGCATCCGTTTGTTTTCGATCAATCAAAAACCGGACGCACGCTGAGCGCTTACGTTCAGGATCGATTTACTGTGTTCAAGAATATGACTCTTGATCTCGGCGTCAGATACGACAATTACAAACTGCTGATCAGCGAACAGGCAGTCAGCCCGCGTCTCGGTTTCGCTTACTTCATTCCCAAAACGAAAACGACGCTCAGAGCTTCGTACAACAGATTATTTCAACCGCCGCCAGCGGAGAATCTGTTACTCGCGAGTTCGCCGGCAGCAGCAGCGCTGTCGCCCATCTCCGTGCTGCAGGGCATAACGACAGTGTTACCGATTCTTCCCGACAAGGAACATGCTTTCGAGGCGGGCGCGCAACAGTTACTCTCAAACCTGTTCCGGTTAAATCTGACGGTCTATCAGAAGCGCATCAAAAACTTCTCAGACAAGGACCAGTTTTTCGAAACGGGTGTGATCTTTCCGATCGCGATTTCTTCCGGTCGTGTGACTGGCGAAGAAGTCAGGCTTGAATCGACCGAGATACACGGCTTTCACACCTTCGTCTCATATGCGAATGCGCGTGCATTTGGCGTGACCCCGATCACGGGCGGGCTCTTCCTTGGCGAGGACCCGCAGGATCTGTTTTTGAAGGGCCTCAAGTTCGCGAACGACCACGATCAGCGTAACGAAGCGCAGTTCCAGGTCAGTTATAACCACCGTCCCTCAGGAATCTATGCGAGTTTTAGTGGCAGGTATGACTCCGGCGTACCGGCTGACGTCGAACCGGGAACGACGCTCGCCGACTTCGTCGCCGACGGATTCGATCCACGCTTGTTCAACGAAATCGACTTTCAGCGCGGGCGTGTCAAGCCGCGAACGATTCTCGATTTCTCGGTCGGCGCCGACCTGATGCAGAAGGAGCGGGTGTCGATGAACCTCCAGTTTGACGTGCAAAATCTCACAAACGAGCTGTATCTCTATAATTTCGAGTCGGTTTTCAGTGGCACGCATGTGGGTCCGGGAAGATTGTTCAGTGGACGACTGAGTCTTCGCTTTAAGTAGTATCTTAGCCGCAGATGAACGCAGATTAACGCCGATCTGCGTTCATCCGCGTTAATCCGCGTCCAAATAATTCCTCGAACTGCAATTGCAGGATCCGCGTATGCTAGAATGCGTTTCGTTTCGTCCCAAACCCCGAGGATTTAGCCGTGAGCCTGGTCAAGATTATCGTTATCACGATTATCGTTATTCTCAGTATTCTGCTCTTCGGCCGTTTTTTCGTTTAGCCGATCGGCTAATGCTGCGTTTCGCGGTTCTATTTTCACTCCTCGCTTGTCTTGCCGTAGCAGTCAACCCAACCACTGCGCTGGCTCAGCAAAGCACCGATGAAGACGAGGTCGTGCGTGTAAACACCGATCTGCTTCTCTTCCCGGTCCGTATTCGCGACAAAAAAGGGCAAGCGGTGACTGGTCTCACCGATCAGGACCTCACACTCAAAGATCCGGACCAGGTTACGACCAGCGTCTATTTCTCTCCCGGCGCAGATCGCGTGGCCATGGTCTTCGCTCTCGACCAGTCGGGAAGTCTTCGTCAAATAATCGAGCAACAACGCGAAGCAGCACTCGGACTCTTCACCCATTTTGGCGAACGGTCGAGCGTGGCGATTGTCCGCTTCTCTGAGACTGCCGCACTGGTGGCGCCGTTTACAAAAGATCTCGCCAACGCCCGCGCCGCTTTCAAATTCAGGGCAGCCCCGAACGCAAAAACCGCAATCTTCGACGCCGCCGCCACATCTCTCACGGCATTTGACGATTTAACTCCGAGTCGGACCGAGCGCCGCATTGTCATTCTGATCAGCGACGGCCTCGACACCCGCAGCCGCACCAACCCTGACACGGTGATTGAAGCAGCGCTCGAACAGCACGTCTCGTTTTATGTGATTCACTTACCGCTCTTCGAACCACGCGACGGGCGTCTCGAAGTACGACGGCCATCGAAAGGTTTTAAAGAACTCGCCGAGAAGACAGGCGGAAAGTATTTTCTCGCCGGCGATCCCAAGTCAGCCCTTACCCCGAAAGCGACTGATCTGGCGCCAATTTTCCAGGCTATCGAAGAGGATTTGAAAAGCCAGTACCTTTTGGGTTTCTATATAGCCGAAAACAAGCGCGACAATCGCAAACATGTATTCTCTGTGAGTATGAAACCCGACGGCGTTGAATACTCGGTCGGACGCCAGGGATATTCGCGCACGCAAAAATTCATGATCAATCTTCCCCCAAACGACAAGAAGCCAACTAATTCTGACAATCCGCATGACTGACAACCTTCAGCTTCGAACCATACGACGAGCCTTAATTAGCGTTTCCGACAAAACAGGAATTGTAGATTTTGCGCGCGAGCTAGCGCAGTTCAACGTTGAGATCATCAGCACGGGTGGAACTGCCAAAGCGTTGCGTGACGCAGGTATTGACGTGCGCGACATCTCTGACGTCACCGGCTTTCCGGAAATGATGGATGGACGCGTAAAGACGCTGCATCCGCGTGTGCACGGTGGACTCCTCGCGATTCGCGACAATCCCGAGCACGTCGCTGCGATGCGGGAACAGGGGATCGAGCCGATCGACATGGTCGTCGTGAATCTGTATCCGTTTGCAGAAACGATCATGCGCAAGGACGTGACCACCGCAGAAGCAATCGAACAGATCGATATTGGTGGACCAGCCATGATTCGCTCGGCAGCGAAGAATGCTCAGGACGTGGCAGTTGTAGTCGCGCCAAATACCTATGAAGGCATTATCTACGAGATGCGAAGTCGCGACGGCGCCTTGTCACTCGCCACCAGAAAACGTCTCGCGAAGGCTGCATTTAGTCAGACCGCGCTTTACGACATGATGATCAGCTCATATCTGGAGGCTGAAGGTCGGCCCAATCCTTTTCACGGCGGTGGGATTGCTACTGGCGGCGGTGGCAGCAGCACGAGCTTTGTCGGTGCTCTCGGGCCAGTGGACCTGCCGGCAAACATCGCTGAAGAATTCTCGGTTGAGGAATTCAGAGGCCAGTTACCAAGCCAGTCGTCGTGGGGCATCAGCAAACTTGCCGATCTCAGGTACGGCGAGAATCCGCATCAGATGGCCGCGCTATACCAGCTAGCCCAAAAAGGCGGCGTCGCGAACGCCGAAGTGCTTTCCGGCAAAGAGATGTCGTTCAACAACTACGTTGACGCCGATGCAGCGTGGAACCTCGTCTCTGATTTCGAAGAAACTGCCTGCGCGATCATCAAGCATACAAACCCGGCCGGCGTCGGACTTGGTGAAACACCTGCCGAAGCGTACACAAAAGCCCTCGCAACCGATCCGGTTTCGGCGTTCGGCGGAATCGTGGCCTTTAATCGCAGTGTCGACGCGGCAGCCGCTGAAGAGGTCGTGAAGATATTCACTGAGGTCGTCATTGCACCCGACTACGACCCCGCCGCACTCGAGATCCTTAAGACGAAGAAAAACCTGCGCGTGCTGCGAGTGAAGCAGCGCAAGGCCGGCAAAAAACTGGAGTTCAGACAAATCAGCAGCGGCATGCTGGTCCAAACTGCCGACGATCATAAGCTCGATCCGCGGTCGCTCAAGGTTGTCACCACACGACAACCGACAGACGAAGAAATTCGCGCGCTGTTGTTTGCCTGGACTGTTTGCAAGCACACGAAGTCAAACGCGATCGTCTACGCGCGAGCGGGACAAACCGTCGGTGTGGGAGCGGGACAGATGTCGCGCATTGATTCGGTGAAGATCGGCGCGATGCGAGCGCAACTACCGGTCGCAGGGTCAGTGCTCGCTTCCGACGCGTTCTTTCCATTTCGCGACGGCATCGACGAAGCTGCGCGCCAGGGGATCACGGCTGTAATTCAACCGGGTGGGTCAATGCGCGACGACGAGGCAATCGCCGCCGCCAATGAGCACGGTTTAGCAATGGTATTCACGAGCGTGCGGCATTTTAAGCATTAATTACAACCGGTTTCGCGGATTAGTGACGGATCCGGTCATTCATCCGTATAATCCGTGGCACAATTTGTACGAGAAGTGAGCGTTAAATATGGCTGAAGATCAAGACCTGATTAACAACCTCCCCTCAATCCGCTGCCGTTACTGCGGCCAACGAAATCAAATCCGTGTCGACGCGGGTGATGCACGCTGCGGTCGTTGCCGGCTGCCGCTTTCAGACGCGCCACACAAGAAATTCGCGCACTTAGACAAGGATCAGTACATCCACCCGGCCGATCGTCGTGCCCTCGCCGCACTGCGAGCGATTCCCGGCATCGATACGGCACTGAAGAAGCTACTCGCTGTGACAGGTGAATCCGCCATTCGCGTCATCTTTACTGCCAGCGCGGTAAAAGTGACGCCCACACAATGTCCGGATCTCTACGCAAAACTTCAGATCGCCTGCACCACTCTCGGCGTCGATATGCCCGAGTTGTTTGTACAACAGAATCCGATCGTCAATGCCTTCACTGGCGGCGTCGAACGCCCGGTCATCGTGCTCTATTCACAATTGATCGAACGGCTCAGCGACGATGAAGTGCTGGCTGTCGTAGCGCACGAAGTTGGTCACATACACTCCGAGCACGTGCTTTATCTGACCGCCGCTCGTTTGATCGAGTTTCTGGCGAAGAGCGCCGTAATGGCATCGCCACTGACCTTCATCGTCAAGGAACTACTCACGATGACTATGCGCGCGGCACTGCTCGCCTGGGCCAGGCGCGCGGAGCTTTCGTGCGATCGCGCGGCGTTGCTGGTCACACAGGACGCAAACGTCATTGGTCGCACGATGATGAAGTTGAGCGGGGGCACTTTCGCATCTCGGGTCGACTACGATCAATTCCTCGCGCAGGCACGCGACTTCCAAAAGAATTACGACGAGAAGGCCCTTGATCGATTCTGGGCCGACGTGATCACTTCCGGCCTGTCGCATCCGTTTCCGGTGTGGCGTGTTTCAGAGATTTTGCAGTGGGTTGAAAGCGGTGAATACAAAGCTCTGATGAACGCGCCGGAAAGCGCGGCCGCGTAATCAGCCACCAAAAAGGCACAGACAGCACAAATGCTCAAAGACAAAAACGGAATCATTTTTGGAGTCGCCAACAAGCGCTCCATTGCGTGGGCGACTGCCCTCTCACTTAATGAAGCGGGCGCAAATCTCGCTTTCACTTACCAGGGCGATCGTTTGAAAGAAAACGTCGAAGGTCTCACAAACGAAGCGATGCCCGGCTCGTTGCTGCTTTCCTGCGACGTCACAAACAAGGAAGAAGTGGACGAAACCTTTCGCCTCGTGGGTGAAAAGTTTGGCCGGCTCGACTTCCTGATTCACAGCATTGCCTTTGCTCCACGCGAGGCGCTCGGTGGCGAATACCTGAATACAAGCCGTGAAGCGTTTCTTACCGCACTCGAAATCAGCGCTTATTCTCTGCCGCAACTCGCTCGTGCCGCCGCGCCGTTGATGACTGAAGGCGGCAGCATCGTCACGATGTCGTATTACGGAGCGGAAAAAGTCGTTGCCGGCTATAACGTGATGGGTGTTGCGAAAGCAGCACTCGAGGCCAGCACCCGCTATCTCGCCAAGGATCTTGGACCACGAAACATCCGCATCAACGCAATCAGCGCTGGTCCCATTCAAACTCTTTCGGCCCGCGGCGTTTCCGACTTCAGCTCGATGTTGAAACATCATGCGGAGCGTGCGCCGCTCGGTCGCAACGTCGACCCGCGCGAAGTCGGCAACACGGCCGTGTTTCTTTGTAGCTCGATGGCTTCAGGCATCACCGGCGAAGTCATCTATGTCGATTGCGGCTACAACATCATGGGTATCTGACAACGCGGATTTGCAGACGATGAACGCGGAATAAGAATGGATAAAAAAGAGAAGCCATCGCATAAAGCACCGGGAACTACGCAGGACGAGCAATTGCTCGAGAGTCCGCGCGCAGACGAGTTTACTCACACTGATCCCTGGCGCGTTTTCCGGATCATGGGTGAGTTTGTCGAGGGTTTCGACGAACTCGCGACTCTGAGTCGCGGCATCGCGATCTTTGGCTCGGCACGGACAAAGTCTGACGATCCGGACTACAAGGCGGCTCAGGAAACCGGCGCCCTGCTTGCCGCGCAGGGATTTGCCGTCATCACCGGCGGTGGACCAGGCATCATGGAAGCCGCCAATCGCGGTGCATTTGAAGCCGGCGGTTTGTCGATCGGATGCAACATCGAATTGCCGTTTGAGCAGAGACCAAACGCATACCAAACGCTGAGCCTCACGTTCAAATACTTCTTCGTGCGCAAGATGATGTTTGTTAAATACAGCCTCGCGTTCGTCATCTTTCCGGGAGGGTTCGGCACCTTCGACGAATTGTTTGAAGCGCTTACGCTGATCCAGACGAAGAAGATTCGCAACTTCCCCATTGTGTTGTTTGGCAGTCACTATTGGTGGGGCATGCTGGACTGGCTACGCTCGATAGTGTTACCGGGCGGAAAGATCAGCGACCACGATCTGGACCTGTTTCATATTACTGACTCACCGGCCGAAGTCGTGGATATTGTGGTGCGCAGCCAAAGCACCCTGACTGAACTCGAAAACGCAGTCTCTGACGGAAACCGGCCACTGATTGACACGGATCTGTACCGATGATCCGTGTTATCCGTTGCGCAACCACTCGAGATAGCGAGCTGATCCGGCAACAACAGGAACTGCGATAATTTCCGGTGTGTCGTAACTATGAAGCGCGCGCACTTCACGCTCAAGCTCTTCGAATTTTGATTTGGTAGTCTTGGCGAGTAATAAAATTTCGGGCGCCCGTTCGATCTTTCCCTGCCAGCGATAAACCGATTCCATCTCCGGCAAGATCTGGACGCACGCAGCGAGGTGTGAACCAACCAGCATGTCTGCGAGCCGTGCGGCTTCTTCACCGTTGCTTGCAGTCATGAAGACGATAATCGCATCAGCAGTATCGTCAGGCATTGCAAACTACTCTTCTTCGTCTTCAGCGTCGCCCTCTTCGTCAACGATTCCGCCAGTGAGCGGACTGGTATCGCCACCAAAGAAAGCCTGGTAAATCTCTGACGCACGATCGGCGTCGCGTTCGTCAACCAGAACTACTGCGCCTTCTGCCGTCGCCGATAGAAGCGGCGAAAACGCATCATTACCACCGGATTTCACCACCGAACGAATATTGTTCTGACTCAGAATATCATTCACCATCTCGGCTTCCGCCGGCGAACCGAACTTGTGCAGGGCCACGAAGCGCGCCTCGCTGCCGTCGTGAAGAGTGTTCTCGGGAGTCAATTGCTCAACGAGCGCAGTCTCGTCATCAGGGCAATGAGTAATACCCGATTCGTATTCAGCCTCACAAACAGGACAGAACATAAGCAGCAGCTCCCCTCAGCTTAACTTTTCACTTCAAACGGAATCTCGTCAAAATGCGTCATGCGTTTGAACGCATGAAAACGATCGTTGATCTCAGCGTGCGTGAGACGTTTGACGCGTTCCGTGCCAAACTCCTCGACATTAAACGACGCCATCACCGATCCAAAGATCATCGCGCGCCGCATCGCACTCTCGTCGAGCTTTTCCTGACTCGCCAGGTAACCCATGAAGCCACCGGCAAACGTGTCGCCGGCTCCAGTCGGATCAAACACCGATTCCAGCGGGTATGCCGGAATCGCGAAATAGCTTTCCGCCGTAAACAGCGCCGCGCCATACTCGCCACGCTTGATAATCAACGCCCGCGGTCCCCATGTCAAAATCTCGCGCGCAGCCTTAATGAGATTCGGAATGTTTGTAAGCTGCCGCGCTTCGGCATCGTTGATAATAACGACGTCCACGCCTTTGATCGTGCGAACGAGTGAATCGCGCGTGTGCTCGATCCAGAGATTCATCGTGTCGAGCGCTACCAGCTCCGCGTCGGGCATCTGCTCGCGCACGCCGCGCTGAAGATCGGGCTGAATATTGCCGAGAAACAACAAACGCGAATGTTTCGATTCTTCAGAGAGCTTTGGTTGAAAGTCGGCGAAGACGTTCAGATCCGTGTAGAGCGTTTGAGCGACATTCAGATCGTATTCGTACCGACCGCCCCAACGAAACGTCTTGCCGTCTGCTATTCGTTCCACGTCGCGCGTGTTGATACCGCGACTCTCAAAAACTTCCTGCTCAGTAAAATCTCCGCCTACGACGGCGACGATACCAACTTTGGTAAAGAAGCTGGCTGAGATCGAAAAGTGCGAGGCTGAACCACCGAGCATCTTGTCGCATTTTCCAAATGGAGTTTCGACCTCGTCATAGGCTACCGATCCGACAACTAAAAGGGACATGTGTGTTTTTGTTCTTTTTGACTTTGATCTTCGAGCTTTGTAGTTACTGCTGTTTTGGTGCGTCGAGTAAGCGCAACTCTTCCTGCGCTTGTTTCGCGAACGCGCCTTCAGGGAAGTCCTTGATCAACTTGTTCAGGTAATCAACGCCCATCTCGCGAAACTGTTGCGCCGTGAGCGTCTTTTTCTCTCCGCCGTCAAAACTCACATACAGGTTCGGATTCTGTTTACCCTTACTCTGTGACAACCAGAGACTGCTTTGACCCGCCATCAGCAGGACTTCGTCGATCCTGACGAAGTTAGGATTGCCGGCGATGATTTCTTCACAACGTTTGAGCGCGGCAACGTAAGCTTTCTTCAGCTTGAAATAGTTCCTGGCAACTTCGAGATTGTGAAGTGAGTCGCGTTCCAGATCGGGGTCGCGCATAGTCGCGGGGTCTGGACCATGTTTAACTTGCCCAAACGTGGCCGGAGCGACCGCAAACACAAATAACACAACAAACACGAACAAAAACGTATTTCTCATGGTTTACCTCACAAGGCCTCACTAAAACTCTACGATGCGTACTTTTTGATGATCGCCTCAAGCTTCTTTGTTGTCGCCTCGGGCCAAAGAGTTGGCGCCGTGAAGATCGCGTGTTGCAGCGCTGAACCACACTTACAACTCCGCTCGCTCTCCTTCATCAACCTGAGCGCCTCGCGCAAAATCATCTGCGCATTCCGCACGTTCTTGTTCAAATATTCAACGACGGTCTCAATACTCACCGCATCGTGACCCGGATGCCAGCAATCGTAATCGGTAACAAGCGCCAGCGTCGCGTAGCAAATCTCGGCCTCACGGGCGAGCTTTGCTTCCTGAAGGTTCGTCATCCCGATGATATCCATGCCCCAGGAACGGTAAACGTTCGACTCGGCGAGGGTTGAGAACGCCGGGCCTTCCATACAAAGATACGTCCCGCCGCGATGCGCTTTCACGTCGGCAACTCCACACGACTTTTCGAGCACATCACCGAGCCGGCCACAAACCGGATGGGCAAACGAGATGTGCGCCACAATTCCCTCACCAAAGAACGTCGACTCCTTCACCCGTCCACGCGTGCGATCAAAAAACTGATCGGGAATCACCATATCGAGCGGCGCGTATTTCTCCTGCAAAGATCCAACCGCCGAAGCCGAGAGAATACTCTCGACGCCCAACAGCTTCATCGCATAAATATTCGCGCGAAACGGAACTTCAGTCGGAGTCAGACGATGTCCACGTCCATGACGCGGCAAAAAGGCAACGCGTTCGCCTTCGAGAGTGCCTACGATAAACGCGTCGGATGGTGGTCCAAACGGGGTGTCAACCTTAACTTCTTCGATCGCCGTCAACTCGGGCATCTGGTAAAGACCACTGCCGCCGATGATGCCGACACGAACTCCTGCTGTACTCATGAAAGCTCTTGTTCCGTTCCGCGATAGGGAACGGTGCTGAACTCCTTTTCTCCCTGCTGTAACCGGCACAGCGGTTCATCAGGCTCGTGATAGAACATGCAGATCCAGTTTTCGCGCGCTGCCTGTGGCAACAATTTCTTCTTTGCCTCGAGCGTCTCAACCGGATAGAGGTCGTAGCCCATGATCCACGGCAGACGAACGTGCGCGCGCATCGGTATCAGATCTGCAAACCCGAACATCGTGCTGCCGTTGCACTCTAATCGCCAGCACTGCATCGAGCGGTTGTGACCCGCGATCGTTTCCATTTTCAATCCCGGAACAACTTCGTAAGCGGAGTCTTTTGCTTCAAGCTGGCCCGACTCGACCAGTGGTCTCCAGTTCTCCGGTAAATAACTGGCGCGATCCCGTTCAGTTGGATGATCGGCGTGGTCCAACTCAGCTTGCGAGACGAAGTACCGGGCGTTTGGAAACGTGGGCGACGGAACACTCTCAGCGTTCAGACTCGTGTTGCCACCGGCGTGATCGAAGTGCAGATGCGTATTGACCACGATCGTGATCTCATCCGCGGCAACGCCGGCGCGCGTCTTCAGTGTTTCGGTCAGTGGTCGCACCCGATCGATGCCATACATCGATTGTTGTTTGGTGGACCACTTATCGCCAATTCCGGTTTCGATTAGAACCTTTTCCGAGCCCGTATCGATGAACACACAATTCATGTTCATGCGAATGCGATTATCATCGTCGGGCGGACACTCCTTCGCCCAAAGCTTACGCGGGACCACTCCGAACATTGCGCCGCCGTCAAGACGAAATTCGGTGTCCTGAATGATCTCGACGCGATAATCACCAAACTGCATCTGACAAAAACCAGCCACGGATCTGTGGCCTACTTCTGTTTCGGCTTCGCAGCAGGCTTCGCGGGCGAAGGCGCCGGCGCGGGTGGTTCCTGCTCCTGCGGCTGTGGCTGCGCGAATCCCGGCGGCAACTGCTGCATCGGCTGTTGCTCGGGTGGCTTCACCGAAAAGGTGTCAGGCACTTTCACGTGTGAACGCGCCACAATCTCGTCGAGCACTTTCTTCGCTTTCTCCTGCTCGATTTCAGCCTTGGCTCGATCGCGCGGGCTTTGCGGAGGCGCAAACGGATTTGCACCGGCATCGCTGATCAGAATGTGGCGAGCGTGCACCTTTTCCTCGGTCTTGCCGTCTTTTGTTTCGTTCTTTTTCTCTTCGAGCTTGATGATGTGAAAACCAAATTTGCTCTGGACCACATCGCTAATCTCGCCCGGCTTCAAAGCATATGCGGCCTGTTCAAACTCAGGCACCATGTCGCCATGACCAAACCAACCGAGGTCGCCGCCCTTGTCTTTGCTGCCATCACTTGAAAATTCCTGTGCGAGCTTCGCAAAGTCTTCTCCGGCGCGCGCGCGCTTGAGAACTTCCTCTGCCTTCGCGCGATTTTTCTTGTCAGTGTCGAGCTCCGGATGATCGGCGAGATACTTGTTGACTTCCTCGTCAGTTGCTTTCATCCGCTCCTGCAGCTTGTCGACGGCATACTTCTGCGCCACGACGCGCGCATGCTGCAACATCATCTGCAAACGGACCTCAGGCTTCTTGTCCATTCCCTGATCGATCGCCTTTTTCTCGGCGATATAAATCCGGCCCAGGCGCTGCTTCAGCATCTTCATCTGGTCTTCGGGAATTTCCTGGGCGGCAAACGAGGGATCCTTGGCTTTCGCGTCGGCGATGATCTGATCGAACTTGTGCTGATTAGCGGGTTGTTTGAAAAACTCGTCTACTTCGGCGTCTTTAATGTCGGCGGCGCCACTATCACCCTGTTTTTCGAAATAATATTGTGCGATGACGCTGGCTTTCTGAAATTCGAGCTGGCGCTTCATATCAGGACTGTTGGCGACACCATTCGATTCGGCCTCTTCGGCCACTGCTAAAAGCCGACGAACCTCTTGCGCAAAATCCTTTCGCGCCTGTTCGTCAGTAGCCAAACGGGCACGCATCTGCGGCGGCTGGTCTTCGGCAATAAGTGCCATGTCTTCTGACGTTAATTCGACCGGACCGGCTTTACGTGCTTTTACCTGCCAGAAAATCAGACCCAGCGCAAAAACCAGGGCGACAGCGGCCGCGATAACAGCTTTTCTTGTTGAAGTCAAAATACTTTCCTTTCCAACTATTGATGCTGCACGAGCTCCAGCAGCACTCCATTAACTGATGAGGGATGAACAAAAGCCACCAAACACCCACCCGCACCCACGCGCGGGGTTTCGTCGATGAGGCGCGCCCCTTTGTTTTTTAGCTCTGCAAGCGAGGCGTTGATGTCCGCCACTTCAATTGCTATATGGTGCATTCCCGGACCGCGTTTCGCAAGAAACTTCCCCACGGCCGTTTCGGCACTCAGCGGTTCGAGTAACTCGACATGAGTATCCCCGACAGCCAGCATGCAAACCCTGACGCCTTGCTCGGTAACTTCCTCAGTTGCATCAACTTTTAGCCCGAGCGCATCGCGCCAAACGGCCAGACCTTCTTCGATGCTCTTCGTAGCAATTCCGATGTGATCAACTTTCAGCAGCCTGAATAATCTCCTCAACCGCAGAATAAGGGTCCCGCTGCCTCGTGGCAACTTCGTCGGCCAGCCGGTCAAGCATAGCAATCGACGCGTCTGTTGCCAAAACCCGGGAGAGGAGACTTTCCCGCAGGAGCTCGACAATGCGCCAGCGGGCAATAGCTCGACGTCGCTCGCTACTCACGCGCGCGTCAAGTTGTACGGTACAAAACTTCTCGATCGCCTGGGCAAGGTCTGCGATTCCATGATTCTCCGTGGCCACGGTTTTGACGATGGGCGGTTCCCAGCCGTCGCCACGCGAGGAGAGCGACAATAACGACTCAAGTTCCTTTTCAGTCGCGTAAACACCTTCTTTGTCGGACTTGTTAATAACGAAGATGTCGCCGATTTCCATGATTCCGGCTTTGATCGCCTGAATATCGTCGCCCATGCCCGGAACGAGGACCACGACCGACACATCCGCCGCTTTGACTACTTCGACTTCGTCCTGTCCCACGCCAACCGTCTCAACGACGATCTTGGAGTAACCGGCTGCGTCCAATATTGCGACCGCGTCGACTGTCGATCTCGCAAGTCCGCCAAGATTGCCACGCGTCGCCATGGAACGAATGAAAACACCCTCATCAAGACCGAGTGCCTGCATGCGGATACGGTCGCCGAGGATTGCACCACCGGAGAACGGGCTTGATGGATCGACGGCGACGATGCCGACACGTTCGCCATGTTGGCGGTAAAACATCGCCAGCTTATCGACGAGGGAAGACTTCCCGGCGCCAGGAGCGCCCGTAATGCCGATCACAAGGGCGCCACGCGAACGTTGATAGATCTCCTTCATCAACGCCGCGGCATCGCCTGCGCCATCCTCAATCTTCGAGATAGCGCGTGCCACTGCGGCTGCTTCACCACTACTCACACGCTCGCTGAGATTAGCCACCATATATTTTTAAGAAGCCACAAAGAAGCACAAACACACAATAAAGAAAGGCACCGATTTTTGTGCTTTTGTGCTTTTTTGTGGCTACACCTGCCGCAACACTTCGCGAGCGATGATGATGCGCTGAATCTCCGACGTGCCTTCACCAATCGTGCACAGCTTCGAGTCGCGCCAGTATTTCTCCGGTGGATAGTCTTTTGTGTAACCGTATCCGCCGTGCACCTGGATCGCTTCTTCGCAAACCTTAACACTCACTTCCGAAGCAAACAGCTTGGCCATCGACGACTCTTTCGTAGTCTTCTTGCCGTTGTCCTTCATCCAGGCAGCGCGATACATCAGCAGTCTCGCGGCATCGATCTGTGTCGCCATGTCTGCCAGCTTGAACTGAATCGCCTGAAATTCCGCGATTGGTTTTCCAAACTGCTGTCGCTCTTTTGCATAACGCACGGCTGATTCGTATGCGCCCTGTGCAATTCCGACCGCGAGGGCCGCGATCGAGATACGACCACCGTCGAGTATCTCCATCGCGTTCACAAACCCCTGACCTGCTTCGCCAAGCAGTTGATCCTCAGACACAAAACAGTCTTCGAAAACCACGCTCGCAGTTTCTGACGCACGCAGACCGAGTTTGTTTTCTTTCTTTGAAGGCGAGAAGCCTTTCATTCCCTTCTCGAAGATGAACGCTGAGATACCTTTGCTTCGCTGCGACTTGTCAGTCACAGCCATGGCCACGCACGTGTCGCCGTGAATCGCGTGCGTGATGAAGTTCTTCGAGCCGTTGACGATCCAACCTCCATCCGTTCGCACCGCCGTGGTCTTGGTCCCGGAAGCGTCCGAGCCGGCGCTCGGTTCGGTCAGTCCCCAGGCTCCCAAATGCTCACCGCTCGCGAGCGGTTTCAGATACTTCTCGAGCTGCGCTTCAGTTCCGTATTTGTAAATATGATTTGAACAGAGTGAATTGTGTGCGGCGACGGAAATGCCAACCGAGCCATCGACGCGCGACAACTCCTCGATGATCGTGGCGTATTCGACGTAACCCATGCCGGCGCCGCCATACTGCTCGGGGAAAATCACACCCAGTAAACCGAGATCTGCGAGTTGAGGTTTTAATTCGATCGGGAAGTGCTGCGACTCGTCCCACTCGAGAACGTGAGGCGCAATTTCCGACTCGGCAAACTCGCGCACGCTCATCTTGATCTGTTGCTGTTCTTCAGATAACTCGAAATGCATAGTGATAAGTTTTTAGCACAGATTACGCGGATCTGTGTAAGGCGGACTTAACGGATTTGGTGCGCTTCTTCATCATTCTTCCGACCTCTGCCGGGGTCAGCAAGCGCCAGTAACCAGGCTTGAGTTTGTCATCGGCCAGAAAACCGATGCGCACCCGACGCAGCTTCAACACCGAATGACCGATCAACTCGAACATGCGTCGCACCTGTTGGTTGCGTCCCTGATGAAGCAAAACTTCATACCAGGCGTTGGTCTGTGTCTCGTGAAGTTTCTCGATCCTGGCCGGCGCGGTGCGTGTGCCGTCTTCGAGCGTTATTCCTCGTCGCAGTCTTTGAATGCCACTTTCAGGAGGCACGCCTTTCACTTTCACTTCGTAAACTTTCTCAACCCGATTGCGAGCCGCGGTCACGAAGTTTGTGAACTCGCCGTCGTTCGTGAGTAAAAGAAGTCCCTCGGTGTTGAAGTCGAGCCGTCCCACCGGATAAAGCTTGCCGAGCGACGGCGGCAGCAACTCTGTTACCAGCGGCCTTCCTTCCGGATCCGAAACACTCGAGAGATAGCCTTTTGGCTTATTGAGAAGTACATAAACTTTTTCGCGCGATTTGAGCTGGGGATTGATGAGTTTGCCGTTTACCTTGATGTGATCCTTATCCGGATCAGCCTTCGTGCCGAGCTCTTTGATGACTTCGCCGTTAACCGTCACCCGACCCGCAGAAATCAACTCCTCCGCGTGCCTGCGTGAGGCGACACCGGCCGCCGCAATCAACTTTTGTAAACGCTGGTCCAATCCGTTATCAATCCGTGGCAATTAAGATCCGCCACTCAGATCGTGGAAATCCTCTACACTCGGTAATTCTGACAAATCTTTCAACCCGAACTGTAACAGGAACTCCTTCGACGTTCCATACATCATCGGACGGCCCACCGTCTCTTTGCGTCCCTTGGCCACAATCAGTTTTTTATCCAACAACGTTTTGATAGCCGAAGGCGACTGCACGCCACGTATTTCCAAGATCTCGGGAACCGTGACCGGCTGCCGGTACGCAATCACCGCCAGCGTCTCCAGCGACGCGATACTCAACTTCGCACTCGGCCGCGTCTTCAGAAACTTGCGCACGTGTTCGTGATACTCGGGACGCGTCGCAAACTGCCAACCGCCGGCCACCTCTCGCAACTGTAACCCGCCATTTCGACCATTGAACTCGACGGCGAGGGCGGCGACAGTTTCGCTGACCACTGCCTTGTCTTCTTTGAGAACGTCGGCGATGATCTTCACACTCAGCGGCTCATCGGAAACAAAGATCAACGCTTCGATCACACCAGCGCGTTCTGCCTGACTTTGCGGCGCAGACAAAGGGCCATCGTCCGCCGCCTCTTCTTCCGTGGCGCCGGACAACTGCTCGGCTTCGGCAACCATCGCCGCAAGTTCACGACTCGCTTCTTCATTCAGGGCGGCTTCGTCAAGCGGCTCCTGATTCACATTCTCTTCATTGCTGTCCATTTAATCAGCCTGTTGCGCGCGCGATGATGTCGCCAAAAGTTTCGCGCTGAAATAGTTTGACCTCAGTTGTTCTCACGAGTTCCAGCACCGATAAAAACGCGAGCACGAGTTCTCGTCGCGATTTGGCTCGCTCAAAGAAGACGCGCAAGTTGAGCTCTCCGGCCGACAAGACCATGTTGCGCAAACGTTCAAGCATCTCAGCCATCGAGATCTCTTCGCGCTCGATTTCGAGCAGCTTCTCTTCTTTGTGACGCGCCAGAATAATTTGAAATACTTTCAGTAAATCAAACAAACCGACTGCTACTTCGGGATTATTCTTATCAGTTTCCAGCTCTGCTCGTTTGAAAACTGCCTGCTCGACGGTCGCGCGTGACCAGAGCATTTCGGCCGCGGCTTTGTATTTCTGATACTCGAGCAGTTGATCGACCAACTCCTTACGCGGATCGTCTTCCTCTTCCGGAGCGGCGAGAGGATCGCGCGGCAGCAACATCTTCGTCTTCAACTCGATCAACGTCGCAGCCATCACCAGAAAGTCTCCGGCCACCGCGATGTCGAGTTCCTGCATGAGACGCAGATAACGCAAATACTCGTCAGTGATGCGAGCGACGGGAATGTCGTAGATGCTGACGTGCTCCTGGCGGATGAGATGCAACAGGAGATCGAGTGGACCCTCAAACTCACCCAGCAGAATCTTGAGATCGTCGCTGTCCTCGTCAGTGACGATCTGCGGGACCGCTCCGGCTACATTTAATGTCTCTTGCGGATTGTTTTCGTCCATCCGGATCAAATCCGTGTTATCTGTGGCCTAAACCTGTCTTTTGAAATACCTGATCGAGGGTCACCTTGGCGATCTGGCCGGCTTTTTCACGTCCCTGGTCCAGGATCTGATCGAGCTGTTCGTCCGTGATTTCTCCCACGCGCTGTTGAATCGGTCGCAGGAACTCCACGGTCGCGTCCGCCAGGTCGCCCTTCAATTGCGCGTAACCTTTCCCGGCAAAGTGATCTTCAACTTCCTGCTGCGATCGATTCGTGATGAGATGAAAGATCTCGAGTAGATTGTTGATTGCCGGACGCGACTCGTCGAAGCGAATCTCAGTTCCTGAGTCGGTCACCGCGCGCTTAAATTTCTTTTGAATCGTGTCCGCATCATCCAATAGCAAAACACAGCCGTTTGAATCGTCGTCTGACTTCGACATCTTCCGAGTCGGATCTGACAACGACATAATGCGTGCGCCGGCTTTGGGAATGTATGCGTCGGGAACTCGGAACGTATCGCCGTAATCGCGATTGAAGCGAATCGCGAGGTCGCGAGTCAGTTCCAGGTGTTGACGCTGATCGTCACCAACGGGCACGAGATCAGTCTGGTACAGCAAAATGTCGGCGGCCATCAAAACCGGATAATCAAAAAGTCCGACGGTGATGTTTTCCTGTTGCTTGCGTGCTTTGTCTTTATACTGCGTCATGCGCTCGAGCTCAGACACGCGCGCGGTGCAGTTCAACACCCACGTAAGTTCCGCATGTTCGTTAACGTCCGACTGAACAAAGATTGTCGAGACCTGGGGATCGATGCCGACAGCGAGATAAATCCGCGCGAGTTCCCTGGTCTTTTCCGCGAGCAGCTTCGGATTCTGCGGCAGGGTGATGGCGTGCAAATTAACGATACAAAAGAAACTTTCGTATTCGTGTTGCAACGCCACCCAGTTGCGTAACGCGCCGAGATAATTGCCCAGATGTACGTTGCCCGATGGTTGCGCGCCGCTGAATATTCGCTTGGTCATTCTCGTTTACAGAAGTGAGTAAACTACTCTAAGGATTGGCGTAATGATCGCGCTGAAAATTCCCATGTACATCAACACCATCAGAATGACGAATCCATACTGCTCCAGTATCTCGTAGAGCGGCTGCATGCTGGGAGGAAGAAAAGTCTCCAGCACCTTGCTGCCGTCGAGCGGAGGAAAGGGCAGTAGATTAAAGACTGCCAGTGAGATGTTCATCGACAACATATTACCGAGCAAAAGCCCTACTGGCTCTTGCATGCCTTCGGGAATCGAGTAAATCAAGCGAGTCACGATCAAGGTCTTGAGAATCGTGAAGGCGATACACGCGATTATGAGGTTGGCCAAGATGCCCGCGATCGAGACCATCACATTCGCGAGATCCTTCTGACGCCAGCGCAGCGGATTTACCGGTGTCGGTTTACCCCATCCGATCAGGAAGAACCCGCCGGCGCCGCCACTGGCGCCGATCAAGAAATTCACGATCGGAATCAAAAGCGTTCCGATTGGATCGGTGTGAGCCACAGGGTTCAGCGTCACGCGTCCCAACAGACGCGCGGTGTCGTCACCAAACCGATCAGACATCCAAGCGTGCGCTGCCTCGTGTGCCGAGATCGCCATCAACAGCACCACCATGTAGATGACCAACTGTGGTATTAGTTGTTCCGGATTCAATTTAAACGCTCACAATACGGCTGCGGTTAGATTAGACGATGAACTTAGCATTCCGGCTTTCCCGGTTGCAACCTGTCTTATCCACAGATTACACAGAATCTGTCTAATCTGTGATTACCGAAATCAGGACAAAAGAGTTCCCTTAATCTGCGTTGGGACACTATAGACTGAGTCGATCGATACCACGGCCATTTCACCGGCGGAACTAAAGGCAAGTCCCACCAGATTGACTCCGGCAACTACGACTTTCGCCTCAGAGCCGTCCGGTGAGATCCGAACGATGCCACGTCGTCCACGCAATGCCGCCGCAACGTATAAATTCCCGTCTCGATCGAACGCCAGACCCTGCGGCCGTCCCAGTCCCTTGAAAAACATGTCGACATCGCCGTCAGGACTGATCCGCCAGATCGAGTCGAAGCTCGTCACCGTCGGGCCAGCGATGTAGAGCGAATCATCGGGACCAAACGCGAGATGGAAGGCTGAAACTGACGGCTCGATCTGCGTCCAGGCTCGTTCTTCACCGATGCCGTTGACCTTGAAGATCGTCCCCGTGCGATCGCCGACGTGCATCAAGCCGCTCCGATCGAACGCAATGCCCGTCGCGACACCGAGGTTGCGCGCGTAGGTGACCCCTTCCTTGAATGGGTTGATTTTGTAAACTACGCCCTCGAGCCGGCTGCTCACGTACATCTGACCGTCCGGACCAAAAGCGATACCGGTTGGGTTTGAGATGTCTCCGGAATACTCGGAAACGTCACCGCTGATGTCGATGCGAAATAAAGTGACCGGCAGTTCTTCACCACGCGAACCGGAGCGCGTAACGAAAAGCGCGCCGTCGTCCGGGTCGAAAGCGGGACTGGCAACCGGATGCAGATCGCCGGCCAGTTTTTTGGCAACTGATAGAAAGCCAGGCTCGCTCAGGTCATCGCCATTGCTCAGCCTGACTTCAACCCTGCCGTCTCTCGTTTCCGGAACAATTGCCAGCACACGACTCGGGCTGAGCGCGACAATCGGCGCCGGTGTGTCGCCGATAAAAACCGCACACTCCGACGGATCACTGGTGTCGAAGCCAATGCAGTCAATAACAATCTCACCGCCCGCAATCCCGTAAGGCGGATCGATACTCAGGATTTTCCCTGCGCTACTCATAAAAGCCGTTCATGATGCCACAGATGACGCGGATTAATGAAGAGATGGTATAATTTGCGGCCTAATAGGAAGGAAAAAGCCATTACCAGCGTTCTCGGCAACACTCTGGGCTTAAAACCAAATCAACTGCGGCGCATCGAAAAGCTGTACACTCGACGCATACCTCCCGATCAAATCGTCACGCCCGAGTTTGCTCGCCAACTAGGCGAACTTTCTCACGAAACACGCAGACAAATCGGGGCTCTCATCGACCGCCAGGGACATATTCAATATGTGATGGTTGGCGACAATCGCCGTATCGAGCTGCCGGATTTCAAACGCGTGCGCGTCGCTTCGGGAAGATTTCGCGGTCTGCGTTGCGTTCATACGCACCTGCGCGGCGAACCACTGACACAGGACGACTTAACCGACCTTGCTCTCCTGCGGTTGGACTTGATGGCCGCCATCGACGTCGACGCCGATTCAGGCTTGCCCGGACTCGTTCGCGCCGCTCACTTGCTGCCGTTGCATGCCGGTGAACTCGACAACGACACCACCCCTCAACTATACGCGTTTCTGGAGCCCAAAATTCCGTCGCAGCTCGATCTCGATTTCCGGGCGCTGATCGATTCGCTGGAAGAAGAAATGGCGCGCAATCGTCGCACGGCGCGTCGTGCCGAAGTTCGCGATCGCACAATTCTGGTCGGCGTTGCCACCGGCTCGCTCGCAGACGCTGAAGAGTCGATGGAAGAATTGGCAGAATTGGCGACGTCCGCGGGGGTTGTGGTTCAGGACCGCATCATTCAACGGCGTTCCGCAATCGATCCACGCACCGTGCTCGGTCGTGGCAAGCTCGACGAATTGATTATCAGAGCCCTGCAACTCGGCGCCGACATGCTGGTGTTTGACAGCGAGCTCTCGCCGGCACAGGTGCGGTCGCTATCGGAAGCAACGGATCTGAAAGTGATCGACCGCTCGCAGTTGATCCTCGACATCTTCGCGCAGCGTGCCCAGTCGAAAGAAGGAAAAATTCAGGTCGAGCTGGCGCAGTTGAAATATCTGTTGCCGCGACTGATTGCCGGTCAGGACTCGGCCTTCTCGCGTTTGGCGGGCGGCATCGGCGGTCGGGGTCCGGGTGAAACAAAACTCGAAACGGATCGCCGTCGCGTACGCGACCGCATCAACCGGCTCGAACGCGAGATCGAGTCACAGCGGCAGCGGCGTCAGGAACGTCGCAAAGGACGAACCAGACAGGGACTACCGGTGATCTCGATCGTCGGTTACACCAACGCCGGCAAATCGACCCTGCTCAACGCGCTTACGAAGAGCGCCGTGCACGCGGAACAGCGCATGTTTGCGACCCTCGATCCAACATCGCGACGGCTGCGGCTGCCGCGCGAACAGGAAGTGATCATCAACGACACCGTCGGATTTATTCGTGCCCTACCTCCCGATCTGATTTCCGCGTTTCGCGCCACATTAGAAGAGATCAGCGACAGCACGTTATTGATTCACGCCGTCGACATTTCAAATCCACGCTGGGGACAACAGGTGCAGTCAGTGAAGCGCATCCTGGCCGACCTGAAGCTGGCCGAGATTCCTTCGGTGCTTGCGTTGAACAAAGCTGACCTGGTTGAGCCGGAAACCGTGGAAGCGGCCGTACGGCAGGCGCAGCAACTTGATAGCGGCGAAACGGTGGTTATTTCAGCCATCAAGCCATCAACTCTCGACGCTTTACTCGAAAAAGCAGGAGCGGTGTTGGCCCGCAATCTCGCTGCGGCATAGTAGCCACAAAAGCACAAAATTTGTGCCTCTTTGTGGCTAATCTCTCTTATGGGATTTCGTCCACGATTCAAAACTCCTTTTAGTCAGGCGCGCGATAAGCTACTGGCTTACCTGTACCGCCCGCTACTGGTGTTTCAACCGCGCACACGCTTTCTAATAGGCTGCAGCGTGCTGGTTCTTCTGACGACCCTTCTCCTGCTCACCAACCGCGCTTCCAGTTTCAATGAGAACTACAACGTAGGCGAAGTACTCGGACGCTCCATCGTCGCGCCTTACGATCTGACCGCGGTGGATCAGGCTGAAACGGAACGCCTCAAGCATATCGCCCGTGAATCCACGCGCGCCGTTTTTAACTTCGACTCGAGTCGATCAGAGACTTCGGTCCAGAGCTTTCGTTCGGCCTGGGATGATCTGCAACAGCAAATAGATTCCGGCCAGACAAAGTCTTTTGTCTGGAGCGGCGCCGGAGGCCCGGCAGTAGCAAAGGCGATCATCGCCCACAAGTTCGACGAAGCCGATCTCGATCGCATTGCTTCGATCATTCGCGAAATCAGTGCCGGGTATATTTACGACGATAACGAAGCGGATCGTTTGCAACAGGACATCGTGCTCGTCGACGTTCGCAACCCGGTCGCGCAAATGATCGTGCCCGCGCCGCGTACGAGAATGATTCCACTCTCGTCGGCACGCCGCAGTCTAGAAACACGAATCGTCAACCTTCAGGGTTGGTCGTCAGAACAAAAGGCCGCACTCACCTCAGCCCTGGCTCCCCTCATTCGACCCAACGTCGTTCTGGACCAAACGGCGACCGCAGCAGCTCGCGAAACAGAGGCCAGCCGTACTCAGCCGGTCGTGATCTCACTCAAACGCAACCAGGTGATTGCGCGCGAGGGCGACACCATAACGCCGAACACTCTGGCGCAGATCGCGGCCATCAAGAGCGCCGGACACACAGGCAAGCCGTGGCACAACTTCTTCGGATTGTTACTCGTGATAGTCGGAGTTTACTGGGCGGCGTGGAAGTTTGCTGAACACCGGAGCGGTGGTAGTCCACTGAGTTTGAACAAGCACAAAGCGTTTGCTCTCGTGGGCTCGGCAATTCTTGTCGAAACAGCGCTCATGAAAGTTGGCTTCGCTTTTGGCGAAAGCATGGCCGCGCGTATGCAGCCGCCTTTCAACGATCCGCTGATCTGGAACTTCGCGATTCCATTTGCAGCAGCCGCGTTGCTGGTAGCGATGCTGGTCGACACTCAACTCGCGTTTCTGACAGGCATGATCACCGCCCTTTTCGCCGGTATGCTCGCGCCGGGCGGAATGCAGAAAGCCCTTTTCGCGATGGTTTCGTGCTCGGCTGCGATCTATGGAATCGGGCGTTATCGCGAACGGCAATCCGTTACGCTCGCGGGTCTCTTCGTCGGCGCAGTCAATGTGGTTATGGCTCTGGCCCTGATCGCGTACTCCGAACAGCCGCTCACGCTCAGAACGTTTCTACTCGCCCTTGGAGCAGGCATTGCCGGAGGCTTGTTGACGGCGGTCTTCGCCGCGGGTGGTTTACCGATTAACGAATCAATGTTTGGCATACTGACGGACGTCAAACTGCTCGAGCTATCAAACGCGGATCTGCCGGTGTTGGGCCAACTCGCCTTGCGCGCGCCCGGCACGAACCAACACTCTCACGCAGTGGGCCAACTGGCAGAAGATGCCTGTCGCGCTGTCGGCGCAAACCCGTTGCTGGCGCGTATCGGGGCTCTGTATCACGACATCGGCAAACTGGCAGCGCCGGAGTATTTTGTCGAGAATCAGCAGGGTGAGAATCCACACGATCGACTGCGTCCTTACCAGAGCGCCAAGATCATCACCAGCCACGTAACCTACGGCGCCCGACTCGCAAAAGAGATTGGTCTGCCGCAAAAGATCGCCGACTTTATTCCGCAGCATCACGGCACCAGGACGCTGCACTATTTCCTGCGTAAAGCGCAGGCCCAGGCAAAGCCGAATGAAACTGTGGACGAAACAGACTTCCGCTATCCCGGTCCGAAGCCGCAGTTCAAGGAAGCGGCGATCATGATGCTGGCTGACTCATGTGAAGCGGCCGCCCGATCGCTGGCGCGTCCTGATCCCGAGAACATCCGCGCCATCGTGGTGAAGATCGTCGACGCGATCATTACCGACGGCCAGCTAGACGAGTGTGACGTGACGTTGCAGGAGTTAACGACGATCCGCGAAGCGATGATCAGCGCTTTGACCGCGATCTATCACGCGCGCATCGATTATCCCGGCTTCAACCCACCCGCGCTAACAGGACCACTGCCACCATTACCCGCCGGCAACCTCGACAGCGAAGAACGAGGCATCAGTTACAACAAACCCTCCGACGTTCCCATCAGCCTCGGCGGCGAAGTCGAAGACGAAGCCGTGCCACGAAAAGTCAGCAAGAGGTAGCCACAAAAAGGCACAAAAAGCACATAAAAAGAGTTTTTATTAATCCGCGTTCATCCGCGTGAATCCGCGGTTAAAATCTCGGTTTGAGTTTCGAGTAGGTTGTTGGAAGGTCTTCCGGAATCACACGCGATTCACCGATCGTGGTCATGAAGTTTGTATCGCCGGACCAGCGTGGCAGTAAGTGAATGTGCAGATGATCCGCAATGCCGGCGCCTGCGGCTGTACCAAGATTCATCCCCATGTTGAACCCCGATGGTGAATAGACCTCACGCAAAGCAGTCTGCGATCGCTTCGCCATGTCCATCAACTCATCCGAAATTTCTTTCGCCAATGAGTCAAACTCACTCGTGTGCAGGTAAGGAACAACCATCAAGTGCCCGGTGATGTATGGATAAAGATTGAGAATCACAAAACAATGCTCGGCTCGATGCAGCACAAAATTAGCTTCATCTTCCTCTGGATGCTCGGCGATCAGACAAAACACACAACCATCACGCTGCGCATCTACGCCTGACGCGATATACCTGGCTCGCCAGGGACTCCACAATCTTTCCATGTAATTAAAGGATGGGGGGACGATGAGTGTCGTCGCCAAAGGACCGAGCAGGATTTGTTGCTGATGCCTGTGAGCCGGAGTTCTCGTCGTTGATTAGCTCTTTGAGTTCTTTGCCGGGTTTGAAATATGGAACACGCTTGGCCGGAATACTCACCGGATCGCCAGTCTTCGGATTTCTACCGCGCCGCGCGCCGCGCTCCCGCACGCGAAAACTGCCAAAACCACGCAGCTCAATCTTCTCGCCCTGATTCAGCGTTTCGATGATGCTTTCAAAAACAATCTCTACTAAACGCTCAGCGTCCTTTTTTGTGAGTTCAGCCGCCCGAGCTACGTCTTCGACGAGTTCTGCTTTTGTCATGCATCACCTCGATTGATTTAAATATAACGTCTTGATAATGGCGAGGTTACGTTACCCGTACACTATCAGAAATTCGACGGGTGGAGCAAGA
>DASSFI010000082.1:0-7164 GCA_035694465.1 Pyrinomonadaceae bacterium
TTTACTGTTTTTGATAAGAGCAATACAAAGGGTCTTACCAGTGTGCGGTTCAGTTCGCTCTTTGAAGACGAAGAGGGCAGCCTCTGGATCGGAACGGAAGATGGCGGTCTGACCCGCTATCACAATGGAGTCTTTGCTACTTACACGACGCAGGACGGCTTACCGCACAACCGAATTCTCGCGATTTGGGGAGAACAGCCGGGCGCGCTCCTGATTCTCACCGCCAGTGGCCTGGTGCGCTGGCAGCATGGCCAGTTTCTGCCATACCAGACCGGCGCCGGAATATCGATTAATCAACTTTGTTATCGGGTGCGGTCAGGTGCTTTCTGGTGTTCCGATACCGCCGGACTGCACCGCATTAAAGATGACCAGATCAGCACGTATACGATTCGCGACGGCCTTTCGAGTCTCAACGTCAGTACGGTCTATGAGGATCGACAGGGCAACGTGTGGATCGGAACAGCCAACGCCGGCTTGAACCGTTTGCAGCAAGGCCGGTTCACGCATTACACGACGAAAGATGGCCTACCTAAAGAGCCCATTAAATCGATCTATCAAGACCGGCAGGGCAATCTCTGGTTAGCCACGCAGGGCGGCGCCTTATGTCAATTTCAAGATGGTCGCTTTTTTACTTATGCGACGACGGATCCTTTGATAGGCAACATCATTCCGCCGTTCTACGAAGACCATGAAGGCAACCTCTGGCTTGGCTCAGCCGATCACGGGTTGCGCCGTCTCAGAAAAGAGGTGATTGCGTTCCATTCTGTTGATGGCCAGCTTTCACAAACCAAACCCTACCCGCTGCTGGAAGATCACGCCGGCGACATGTGGATTGGAACCCTGGGTGGCGGGCTTTATCGTTACAAGGAAGGCACCTTTACCCACTACGCGTCACCAGGCGGCAGTTACCAAACCGTTTCGGCTTTGTTCGAAGATCGCGATGGGCGCCTTTGGATTGGCGGGACGAGCGCGCTGAGCTCGTTCAAAAACGGACGGTTCGTGGAGAATAAAAACCGCTTTGGCCTAACCTCGAAACTGGTGCGAGTGATTCTGCAAGATCGCGCAGGGCGCTACTGGGTAGGCACTGATCATGGGCTCATCAAATATGAGAACGAGCGCGCCGTCGTCTACACCGCGAAAGATGGCCTCGCCGATAACGACGTGATCGCGCTGCTGGAGGATCAAACCGGCCGTCTTTGGATCGGCACGCGTGGCGGCCTCTCGCGTTTCCAGGACGGCAGCTTCGTCTCTTTTACCGAGCAGAATGGTTTGCCGAGCAATCATGTCCGGGCGCTCTACGAAGACGCTGAGGGCACACTCTGGATCGGCACCTACGATGGTGGCCTGGGACGGTTGCGCGACGGTAGGTTTACCCGCTACACCGTGGCCCAGGGTCTCTTCAATAGTGGCGTCTTCGCGATCCTTGAAGACAGGCGTGGAAATCTCTGGATGAGCTGCAACCGGGGTATCTACAGTGTCAGTAAGCAACAACTCAACGATTTTGCGGCTGGGAAAATTCCCGCCATCACTTCGGTGGCTTACGGAAAACCGGACGGCCTGCTTAACACTGAATGCAACGGCAACCGGCAGCCAGCAGGTTGGCACGCCCGCGACGGACGGCTGTGGTTTCCGACGCAGGGCGGCGTGGCAGTAGTTGACCCGGCAGCGATCAGCACTAATCCACATCCGCCGCCCGTCGTGATCGAGGAGACACTGCTGGATGGTAAAGCAATCAGTCCGCAAGCTACTGTGCAGATCAATCCGGGACAGGAGAATTTGGAAATAGGCTACACCGCTCTCAGTTTCATCAAGCCGGAGAACGTGCGCTTCAAATACAAAATGGCGGGCGTGGACAAAGATTGGGTTGAGGCCGGCGCACGGCGCAGAGCTTATTACGCGCATCTGCCGCCGGGCGCTTACACCTTCAAAGTCATCGCGGCGAACAGTGATGGCGTCTGGAACAACGACGGAGCAAGCTTCAGCCTCATCGTTCGACCGCCGTTCTGGCGCACCTGGTGGTTTCTAACGCTGACGACATTGTTCGTTATGGGAACCGCTCTCCTCGTGCATGAGCGTCGCCTCGTGCGGCTCAGGCGCGCGCATGCAGCCCAGGAGTCGTTCTCTCGGCAGTTAATCGAATCGCAGGAGCAACATCGAAAAAGAGTCGCTGGGGAGCTGCACGACAGCCTGGGGCAAAGCCTGGCTATCATTAAAAGCCGTGCAGCGTTAAGCCTGAGCAAGCCCGAGGACCATGAGAAGGCCATCGAACAAATGGAAGAGATTGCGGCAGCAGCGGTTCACGCCATGGACGAAGTTAGGGAGATCGCATATAACCTGCGGCCATATCACCTGGATCGGGTTGGACTAACCAGGGCGCTCGAAATCATGCTCAAGAAGACCGTCGACTCGAAAGTCATTAAACTCAAATTAGAACTCGACAACGTTGACGGCATCTTTGAGAAAGAGTCAGAGATCAATCTCTATCGCATCGTCCAGGAGAGCATCAGCAACGTCCTCAAACACGCAGATGCCACCGAGGCCACGGTCGCCATTAAAAGAGACGAAAGGGAAATAGAGATTTCGATTCAGGATAATGGCAAGGGATTTAACCCGGAGGCTGTGTCCTTTCGCGAACCCGGGCGGGGTGGTTTTGGATTGTTCGGCATAGCCGAACGGGTGCGTATGATGAGGGGGCAGCACACGGTGGATTCCGCGCTGGGCTCAGGGACCACTGTGACCATCAAATTCGACCGGACGATCAAACCGGAGAGGACGAACGGTGGCGCCAACTGAAATCGAGATCCTTGTCGCGGATGATCACCCGATCGTGCGTCAGGGTCTGCGCAAAATAATCGAAGCAGAGCGCGGATTAAAAGTCGTCGCCGAGGCCACTGACGGGTTGACAGCATTGGACCAGATCAGATCCCTCAAGCCGCGACTCGCCATCCTGGACATTGACATGCCTGAATTGGACGGATTCGGTGTGATGCGAGCGCTTCGCCACGAGAAGATCGAAGTCGAAGTTGTTTTTCTGACCATTCATCGCGATGAGGATTTTTTCAACGAGGCCATCAATCTAGGCGCCAAAGGTTACGTACTCAAAGACAGCGCTCTGACGGACATAGTTAATTGCGTGAGATCCGTTGCGTCCGGACAACACTATGTGAGCCCTGCGTTGACCAGTCTCCTGCTCAACCGTCATCGTCGCGCCGTATCGTTCAGTCAACGAAAACCCGAGTTGAAAGATCTTTCGCCCACCGAGCGGCGCGTCCTGAAATTGATCGCGGAATACAAAACAAGTCGCGAGATCGCCGAAGATCTCTTCATCAGCCACCGCACTGTGGAGACTCACCGGACAAACATCTGCAAGAAGCTCGAGATTCACGGCAATCATGCCCTGATGAAATTCGCGCTTGACCACAAGTCTGAACTCTCAGACCTATAGATCCTAACCCGCGAGTTGCTCTCATCCTTAGTCGAAGAATACGTAGACCTACGTAGACAGAATACGTAGTCACACCGATTCTCACCCTCACTGCGGAAGCTCATATTGACCGCTGAATTGGATTGAGTTCCCAGCGGGGCAACCACCCGCAATATCAGGAGACAAAAACAATGAACCCCTTGAACAAAGCGATTACCTCAAACGCGGAGATTCGGACGTCGAAAACCCAACGGCTTCTTAGTCGGTTGAGATGCTGGCTCCTGCTATTCCTGTTCGCGATGTGCTTCACGGCAGCATCTACAAGACAGACGCAGGCCCAATCGCTCGGCGCCGATAACAGCAGACGCTACGATCAGAATGCGTACCTGGAGTCTCACGCTGCCTTCACCACGCCTTCGGCAAACTATTTCTGTTTCATCTTTTGCAATCAGGATAGGAGTATCGACGATCAGCTCAACTCCGGCGTTCGTTCTCTGGATCTGAGAATCTGGAAGGTCAGGCAGTTCAAGTATGCTTTGAACTATCAAGCTCGCATTTACAACAGTGACGGCGACACGAAAGACACGTTTGACAACGACTGGATCATAGATGACGGCTACGGGCGACATGACCCGGAGATCGTCCTGGGCCATCACAGCTGGGATAACGGGCTGGGGTATCTCCATGGAGGTTTAGGCTTAGGCTTCAGCGGAGCGCTCTACCCGCTCGAAAATTTCAGCGAGCGTTTGATAAAGATTCGCGATTGGTTGAACGATAATCCGAATGAGGTCGTCACGCTCAATGTCGGCAGCAACGTCCCCGACGATTCAATTGACCTGACGCGCCAGGCATTCGACGACGCGGGTATTGGCTACCGTCTGTTCATTCTTGGCAACAAGGTGAACGTCGGTGTGCCACCCGTCCAGGGACGACCGGGAGGTTTGAGACCCACCCCAAACGGATGGTGGTTTCCGATGGACGGAATGCCGACCCTCCAACATCTCGTCACTTATGGGAAGCGACTTGTATATCACGATGGCCAAACCTTTGATGACACTTCTGACAAAGATGTAATTGTCGACACCATCTATGGCAACCACAGTGTGCCGAAGGGTTGTCGCGGAGAGCACTACGACGACTGGGCGGACAAAAACAAGGACAAAAACGCCAAGGACATAGACGACTTCAGGGTCCCGCTTTTCATGATGCAGCATGTGCGTGATGATCCAGAACCCACGCATGACTTTACAAAGTGCGTGCAGGACATTGAATGGCTCAAAAGCAGACTGACCGACATTGAAGATAAGTGGCATCGTCTGCCAAATTTTCTTAGGGTCGATTACGCTGCTAAAACCACCGAAGTCAGCGGCGAGAGCAATCACTTTCAGGGCCCAAAAGCTTTCGTCACTTATCTCAACCAACGTTGGTCAGAACAGCCGAAGATCACTCCGACATGGAACGTCCCGGCACCTCACAATAGCTCAGGCTGGTTCAATCAAGATGTGACCGTTTCCAATATGTGGGGCGAAAGCACCGACACGATCAAGCACGTTGTCTATAGCGTGTTTGGCCCGCCTCCACCATTCGACGGAAGCGTAAAGCCCAACATCCTCGTGGATCGCATTATGGAGGACGGCCCGGCCTTCACTACCATCTCGGGCGAGGGCAAATATGTAGTCAGCTTCTACGCCGTTGGCTCGCAGGGCAACACCAGTGATCGCGGGTACGTCGACGTCTGGATAGACAAGACGCCGCCGACCATCAGCGGTGAGGCCAAGGGTTTGCCCAACAGTTACGGGTGGTACAACGCCGACGTGACGGCCACCTTCAACTACTTTGATGGGACTGATGGCCCAAACCCAGAGCTTCCGGTTTCCGGGATTGATCCACTTAACACTACACGCACAGTCGTGCTTTCAACTGAGGGCGCGGATCAGACCATCACCGGCAAAGCCACGGACAACGCCGGCAACATCAAATTCCGTTTCCTTACGGGCTTTTCCCTTGATAAGACGGCACCGACTATCACCTACACCAATAACAGCGGCAACTTCACCGCCGACCAATTCATTAACATCACCTGCATAGCGGCTGACAATCTGTCGGGCGTCCGGGATAACACCTGCCAGAACATTTCCGGCGAAGGTTTTGATTTTGTGCAGGGTACCCAAACAATTTCGCAACACGCCTACTCGTCGCAAGCCACCGACTACGCCGATAATGTCGGCAATGGCGCGACCTCATTTACCGTCAAAGTCACTCAACAGGCAGTTTCCAACTTAACCGCTCGCTTCGTCATCAACGCGGGCGTCAACAACTCGCTCCAGCAGAAACTGCGAGCGGCTGCGGAGGCCGAGGCCCGAGGTGATCTGAAAGGGAAAGCGCAACACGTAGCTGTCTACATGCACGAGCTTCAGAATCACATAGGCAAATTCATAAGCGCTCAGAATGCGGCGATCCTGATCCGTATGGCCCAAGCCTTTTGACGATAGCGGTCTCTGGATAGGTACCAAGCGCAGCTGTTGCGGATATTGAGTGGCCGCCACCTATGAGCTGTCAGGCTCAGTGGCGGCCTCTCATCGTGTACACCGGCGACATAAATTCATTTCGCTGTGCGTCGCGCGCGAGTTCGCTCGTCCTTCCCGGATTTGAAAATCACGCAGGGCCAGGTAGTCCGAATACGTGGTTATCGAGCCCGCTCTCGCAAATACATAGTGTGGATAGCAATGAACATCCTGATCGTCGAAGACAATGAGCAAATGCGCCGGATGGTGAAAACCCTGGTGAAGGATTTGGTCGAGTGCGTCTTCGAATGCAGCGAGGGCGCCGGAGCGCTTTTGGCTTACACTCAGCATCATCCGGATTGGGTTCTGATGGACATAGACTTACCGGAAGTCGACGGCATCAGCGTGACGAGGCAAATAGTCGCGGCCCACCCGGAGGCGCGGGTCATAATGGTCACAAACTACGACGATGCGGACCTGCGCCAGGCTGCACGCTCGGCCGGAGCTTGTGAGTATGTGGTTAAAGAAGATTTGATTGTGATACGCCGCATCCTTGCTGAAAATGTCGGCGAAAGATGCAAGTAGTTGAAATGAAATGGCGTCCCGTACGGGAGTCGAACCCGTGTCGCCGCCATGAAAGAGAAGCGACCTATTGTAATTCAAAGGAACTTAGCGGCATGGATAGCACTCTACCGCACTTAAAAGACTCACGGGAACGCTTGTTGGACGCTTAATGGACGCGCGGTTTCATGTTGCAGTCGGATTCATCTCCGGTCCAACACCGCGAATAGCGCGCAATCCTCTTCAGTCAGAATGACTCTAGCAAGATCATCAATCATCACTGGTTAACGCAGAAAATGTGGCGCAATAGGTCACAAATTCTCGCGCCTCATCCAAAATGATTTTGACGGCGAATTCGTTTGACTCGCCGTTCTTGATCTGCAAAAACCGAGAGGAGACACCTTGCCAATCGCCCTTTGTCTGTCCCGACAAAACAAACAGATTCTCGAACTCCCAGAGCGCTTCATCCGAAGTGAAAGGATCTACTAATCGCGCATAGAGTGGTACACGCGCCGCGGCAGCTGCGGCTTCGTGAGCCGCTCGCATCGCGTGCTCGTATTCTTTGTGATAAAGAAACGCCTCGGCCTGCGCGATCAACTCACGCGCGGCATCGATCTGCGGCACAGTCTCCGGGACAATCTTGTCCGCACATTCGCCTTTAACTCCCGGTCGAAT
>DASSFI010000083.1:0-283761 GCA_035694465.1 Pyrinomonadaceae bacterium
CGAATACCTGCCGAACCATCCTTTGCCTCACCTCGGGGCTCAGGACTATACGGCGATTGTTCTTCAAACCGAGATCGGCGCGCGTACCAGCGAACTGCTGGGGATACGGTCGAGTGGAAAAAGTTGCGACATAGACTGGCAGCTAGACCGTGTGCGTCTCTTTGGCAAAGCAAAAGCATTTAGCGGCAAGCGTGTGCGAACCGTTCCGCTCCCGGCGTTTGCAATGGAGGTTTTGCGTGTCTTTGAGAAGATCTTCAAACCAATGTTCCCACGGCGCGATGCAAGTGAATATCTCTTTCTAGACAAAGGCGGAGACCCGCTGCTGGATCACCAATACATTTACAATTTTAGGAAAATTGTTGAACTAGCTCGGGACGCTGGAGTGCCCGTACCTGAAGACCTTCGCCCTCACGACCTGCGACGCACCTGCGCCACACTTGCGCTCGAACAAAACCCATTGGAATACCGAAAGGTTCTAAGAAAACTGGGCCACACGTATCCAAGCTCGGCCGCTCCTTACCTTATTGCAACGGACGCCGATGTTGAGGATGAACAGGGCGATCTCATCGATATCTTTATCAATCCTGACATTGAGAAACGGAGAAAAAAGTAATGCCTACTAAGTGGACGTTGCGAGAGTTGTTGAAGGAGCGTGGCGTCAAGAGCGCATCGGAAATCAGCCGAAGTCTTGAGGAGATCGGTCACCAATTGTCGGTACAGGCGGTATGCGATCTGCTGAATCGGCAACCAAAAATGATCCGACTCGAAACGATCGAAGCGATCTGTAACGCGTTCTACATTCCGCTGAGCGAGTTCCTGGAAGTTCTACCGATGGCATCGCAGAAGCCACAAAAAAAGACGCGAACTCGACAACCACCTTCTGATGAAGAGCGCAGCGAGCGCGGGATCGCGGGGTTGGTCCAAGTATCAGAACACTGGATTATGCCGGATTCTATCCGGATGCGCGGAAGTTTTCATCAGGGTCAACAAAGGTGTGAAGAAAGATGCAAACACGACGTTCGATAACTTGTGAAGAGTGTAAGTTGCCGCGAAAAAGCAGACAGTGGTTCGACGTCTGCGACCTGTGTGTGCGCAAGCTTCCGAAAGTGCAATGCGCCGCGTGTGCGAGAAAAGTCCGCAGGCTACAACCAGACTCTCCACTTTGTCTGGAATGCTCTAGAAGACTGTCTAAGCTAATGATTGTCTGCGAAAAGTGTGGGCGGGCTGATTATCCGGTTATCAGCGACCCTGGCCATTGTCGCAAGTGTTACCTCAATGCGGTCCATAGAAAAAATGTGAAGTTGCGCCTTCGGAAGATCGTATGTTGCGCTTGTGGGCTCACGAAGACTTCCCTCCCTAACGCTGAAATGATCTGTAAAACGTGCTACGAGAAGCGTCGCACTAGCACAGGAAGATGCAAGGTTACCGGATGTAGGGGATCAATCCTCCACAAAAAATTGCAGCTCTGCAATTATCACAACCAGAATCGCCGCGCTCCAAAGCTACTGAGTAAGTACATTAAGAGCTACGACTCGCCATTTCCGCAGAACGTCCGCTATTTCTTGGCTCTAACCGTGAAATTAAGATTGGCTAACTGTGACGAAAGAAGCGTGCGGGTCAGAGACCTATTGAAGTATCGCGCGGTCGGTGAATATCTCCAGAGCCGCGAACTTCCTGAAAGGCTGACGTGGGATGCAATTCACGAAGCTTTGCCAAAACTCAGTAGACTCAGCAAACGAGGACGAACCAGGTGCAAGTGGATTTGCTCAGGGTTGGTGGAGCTGGGTAATTGTTTCCTTCAGGAGCAGCTCGTGCCGTACCAACATGAACGCCTACTGGAAAAGAGGCTGAGGTCAGTGCCAGCGATATTCCTTGAGCATGTAATTGCCTTCGAGAAATGGGCATCGGAAGGAATGTTGAATCCGAAGCTCGCCATAAACCTGCATGAAGCGCTGCCTCTTGCCAATACAAGTGAAGACATACGTAAAACTATTAACACTGTAATCAGGTTTCTTAAATGGTGCATCAAGCGTGACATCTGCTCACTCGCCAACATCAACGAGAGCACGGCAGCAAGTTACAAGGAAACTCTTTTCTGGCAGCTGGAGTGCAGCGCGTGCCGAAAACGAATCCCGTTAGACGTCGCTAAGACAAATGAGATTTGTAGTAATCAGGAATGCCAAACGATCAATTCTTACGTAAAAATTAGAAGGTTGGCTCGTGCCTCAGTTGCTCAAGTTACAGTGAACCTTCGGACGTTCTTCAACTGGGCTCAGCTACATGATGTAGTCTCGGAAAATCCGTTTCCTTATAACACCGAGAAGATCCGAAGAGGCTTCACAGTGGTGAATAGACGTGGGCAGATGGTCGAGATCGCAGCTTCTATCAGGCGGTACGACGATAACTTGGTCGAACGCCTCTTTAGTTATATGGCTTCGCCTGACGCTGACCCTGAAGAGGCGTTGGTATTGTATTTGATCTTCTTTCACCTGCTTACTGTGACAGAGATGCGCAACGCAAAAATACCGTCGTTGGTGGCGGCGGAGAATCCAACAGGCGAATGCGACCGCCCGAGAGACTTCGAGTATTTGCTGCTACCAGTTCGCGAAGCGAGTCGGGGGCTGCAGTCACCGAGACGTGAGGGACCAATAATGAAGTATGCGAAAAAGGCAGCGTGGTGGCTCCGTCCTCTGTTGGAGCGTTATTTCGAGAAGCGAAAACGTATCGGTGTCTCTGAATACCTATTTGTTGGGCGCTATCAGCTGACACAAAACAAGCCCGTGTGCGACACACAAATCCACGACCTGGTACAACGAGCTTCACAGCGCGCATTGAATGGAATGGTTAACCCGCGGGACCTACGTAACACTGCAGCCGCGCTTACGGCCGACAGATCCAAGCGCCGCGGCGCGATTCTGACAAAGCTTGGTTACACACGTGGATGGGCCACTCGATTCAACTATCTCGAAACTTTTCTACTGGAGCCTAAGACGACACCGAGACGAAAACTAAACGGCGCCAGCCCCCAGCGGGGGCGTAGCGTAGTGAGCGGTGCGAGGTGCGCCGAGCGCGCGAGCGAAGCGGGCGCAAGGGGGAGAACTAATAGAATAGCGGGCGTTTGATAACAGCGATTCTGTTCGGGAGCGCCGCTAGGCGCTGTAGTTGGGAGAACAGAATCTTCTGTTATCAGATGACCGTCCGATTTGAGGCTCTTTTTGCCGAAATCCTCTTGTTTCGAGGACAGTCGCAGATGCTCCTTCTGCGACGTCCGAGAAACTAAACGATGTGAAACGAATTAGGAATTGCGGTATGAACCGAAGGGCCAAGTGCTCACCTGGGAGCACTTGGCCTTTCGGTTGGCGAGACATTCAGCCTTCGATTTCGAACGCCATCCTCATTCCGGCATTCCTTTACTATGGGTCGATTTTCGAGTGGCTGGAAGGAAAATCTAGGAGAGACACAACTAACAAACGCAGCGCCGTTGGTATGAGATCGTGCGTATTCACCCACGTGTTTTGAAATGAACCTGGTCGCACTCTGGCTGGCGAAACTGCTTCGTTAGCTGCGCGCTTTTCGTCGGCGTTCAACGATGTGCTGGTAACGTTCTATATACTCTGGTTCATAGAACTTTTCAGTCCCACATTTATCGCACCGATGCTGATATGTTTGGCGAATTCTCGCTTCGCCATGCGACGGATCATAGAAGAGGACTTGCCTAGTTTTGCATTCGAGACATGTTACGACAAAGCACCATTGGAACGGCCTACAATCAGATAACAACATAGGGGAAAGCTGGCGAAATTTTGTGTAGGGAAAGTAGGGGCCAGCATACGACTTGTAGTTTCTCGCCTTGTCAATGCTCAAACGTACCGAACAGAAGCGAGCTTCAGTGGGAGTTCACTAAAGAATTTGTCAGGTTCTCGGTCGGATTTTAACGCCAAAATTTTTGCCGCACTGCGCCACAGGCGCAGTTGCGGCTGGTTATCGTCTCAGGGGAGACTTGATTCTGTTACGAGATCAATTTCGGGCCGTCCAGCGCGAGCCATGATGATACCGAACCGGCGAGATAGTTGTGCCTAGCTTTGCTTCGCAAAACAAGTGAAGAGCCTCCCGTGGATCAAATCGAAGCCGAGTCGAGGAGTCTATTGAAGCCAGCGTATCTGTAGAAAGAGATCTCCATTCTTATCTAGCTGCAAGGGTCAGTGAAATCGAGTCTGGCTTGACGCTGGTTGAAAGTGGCGTTGAATATCAAACCGACGCAGGACGAATCGATCTATTGGCTAGAGATATGAACAAGAATTTGGTTGTCGTTGAATTAAAAGCCAGCAAAGCGAAGGACAGCGCGCTGGGCCAGCTATTAGGCTATGTAGGTTGTTTGTCGGAGTCTGAGGCAAAACGTGCGAGGTATTGCAGTGGCTTCGAGCTTCGATTCGCGGGTAATCTTTGCGGCGACGGCCTATCAAACGTTAAGCTAGTGCGATAACAACTTTCGTTCAGTCTCGAAGAAGTTTCATAAAGAAGAAAAAAGAGAACTGATAAACAACCTTGGGATGAGTAGTCGGATTATGCGTCGATGTTTCGGCTGAGCCCACATCTGTCTTCCTTACTACAGAAAGAACCTCTTGCTCACCGAGATCGCGGAGTGCGAACGTGAAAGTACTGCTTGACTCGAACGTCTGGCGCTACGTGGCAAACCAGAACGCTGGCGCAGCATTGGAACAGTGCGCATTAAAAAGTGATGTCCAACTTGTGGTTGTCCCCGCACTGGTTTTCGAAGCCCGTAAGCTCAAGGACGATCCGGTGCGCAACGCTATCCTTAAGCTGCTCGCGCACCCCGCGTGGACGCGCCTAATGCCGGAGGCGTTTCTTGAGGCGCAGGAAATCAAGACCGCTATACGTCGCTTTCGACCCGACTGGTTGATCCCAAGTCCAGATCTTACCGAAGTGAACGCCTTGGAGTTGGACTGGCGCCGCGACGACGGAGGGTTCTGGTCGCGAGCCCATGACGATATCGCTCCTCCCGTGACGAAAGAGAGCCTTCGTGGGGAGCGAGAGCATGATCTGGCTAGACAGGAGTCGCAAGAGATCCGCAAACGAGTTCTCCAACGCAAGCAGGCGCTCGGATCGATCAGCATCCGCGAGGTCTATGGGATACCGCCATCCGCGCTCCTAGGTTGGCAGGGAAAACCCGTCGAATACTGGCGCGTTCCTAGTCTGTACCACATAAAGACCGAGCTTGATGTGTATGCGAGTCCCTATCGCGAGTGGCTTGATAGCGAAATCAACGTTGTCGCGATAGCGGCGTCACCAGAGTCCCTGACAAAACTTTGGTACTACGAGATCACGCCGAACGATGCACCTCGACAATGGGTTCGCGGCGCCTTCGAACTCCTTCAAGCGTTTCACAAGGTAACGTCAGGAAACCCGGCCGACTCGCAACTCAGCTCGCATCTCGTTGACGTCGATGTGTTGGTTTCAGCGGACCGGAACTTTGTGCGGTTCGCCGAGAAATGTCGAGCGGATGCGCCCTTCACGCTCGCACAAGCGCACCTAGTAGCCGGGGGCGTGAACGCAGTATCGGAGTTGCTGGCGTTAGTTTCGCGGCTGCGGTGACTGATAGCATGGAAGCAGTGAAGTATTTGGCCAACAAATCGCAGCAAAGGCGACGCCTAAAATTACCTCAACTCTCTTGACGGTGGTCCAAGAACCATGCTCTGAGCACAAGCTTGCGTAAGAAGAAGCAAAGATGAAGGGTTTGCCAAAGAATTTATGCAGATTTACAGGAACGAGGAGTTCGTTGCTGGTTTGCTCCGGAAGACTTGAAGACAGGTGACAAGTTTCGACAACGGATCGATGACTCAATTCGCCTTTACGACAAACTCTTACTTATTCTTTCTGAGAGGTCCATATCAAGCCCTTGGGTTGAGGATGAGGTTGAGGCGGCTTTGGAACGAGAACGCAAAGAGACTAGATTGGTTCTCTTTCCTATCAACATCGATGATGCTGTCTTGAACAGTGAAAGAGCTTGGGCGGCATCACTCCGTAGGACGCGACACATAGTGAATTTTAAGGGTTGGAAAACCAAAGATGCACATCAGCGAGCATTCGAGCATTTGGTTAGAGATCTCAATCCGAGACCCCCTAGTTAGACCGCGCCGAACAAGTCATCGCCTCGACCTGTTTGGTGTCCTTCACAAGTTGCCAGTGCACTGATACAGCGAAGTCAATAGGAAGATTACAGTGCACCTCGTCACTAAAAAAGCCTAATCCATCTTTAATTCGAGCTGAATAGCGGTTGGCTCAATACCCTCTTCCTGTAATCTGGCTACCCTTGAGAATAGGCTTATTTGCAAGTCGGTCGACCGCTGCAATAACTCATCACATCGCCTACGTGTCTCCTTGGCCCAATCGCCTGACCTAAACTCCTTGAGGTTCAGATAGCATGTGAATAAAGCACCATTTGCACCTGCCAACGCTAAAGTTGCGGCGGTGCCTGAATCCCCTCGCGCCGATTGGAAACCGAGATCAAATAGTGAGAGGGCATGTTGACACACTGAATGACAAACTTCACATATTTGGACCGGAACTTCGGTCGCAGGACGAAGGAGTTCCCGAGCTTGATCCCCAAGCTGTTTACGTTTCTTTAGATCGGTTTCCTGTTTCCGTTGAAGCCGTACCGCGATAACTTTGTCAAACTCGTCGCTATCCTTTTGAAAGGCTTCAAAGAGAGCCGGTTCTAGCATGTTTACTATTTGCGTCTCGATGAAATTCATACGAGGTTCGACCGCAGCGTAGTCCTCTTTTTCCTTTGTTAGCTTGATCACCGTGAGAGAAAGTTTACAAGCGAGGATTCCTGAAAACGCCGCAGCACTCCCAGATCCAGGTACGTGATTACCCGCACCGAACTTTTCGAGCAGCTGTGTTGTGGGGAGCAGAATCAGTTGCTGATCCATGTCGGTAATCACGTAGCGCTATCAATAAACCAGCTTTACCCTGTTTATTCTTCACAACGGAATGTCCGAGCTGGATTTACTTTCTTACCTTAAGAATGCATCTGGCCACCGCCTCTGCTAGAAGGGGTGGCACGGCGTCGGCGACCTGTTGCTGTTGGAACCCGATCGAGTCAAGGAACTCGTAGTGGTCGGGAAATGACTGAAGGCGTGCTGCCTCTCTTACCGACAACCCTCGGTGTTGCTGAGGGTGTATTAGCATATTCTTTCGAAAATTCCCAATGACTTTAGATGGCTTGTCCCAGGCCAAACGATGATAGATACCCGTGTGGCATCTTGAAACATCTTCATAATTGGCCATTAGCTCTGACGGTATTTTTTTCCAGTTTCCACCAGCACCAATGTGACGATAACGCTTTATGATGATCTCAGCACTGCGAGTTACGAGATTGCCTTGCACTTCGCCGTTTCCGTTCATTAATGTACGCATCAAACGCTGATACGCGCGTAGGTCCTTACCATTTTTGCGATATCGCCTTCGATCATCGGACGCGCCATTCTTAAGAGTAGGCAAATCGCTCAGCGCTTGACGCACTGTCACAGGCGGCTTAAGTCCACGACCATGTGTCGGCATGGGAAACGTAATCGGCAGTCCTAAGCGATTTCCGATGATGAAGATGCGGCGACGGATTTGAGGGACACCAAAATCAACAGCATTAAGTTCTCTCCAATCAACCTCATACCCAGCTGCTTTGCATTCCCCAATTATTCGATGGAGAATCAGTCCGCGTTCCATTGTCCTAACTCCTGCGACATTCTCAAGGACGAACCACTCTGGCTGCATGATCTCCAAGAACCTAATGAATCTCTTGTAAAGGTGATTGCTGGGGTTACTTGAACTCCGTGTGCGACGGTTTGACTCCGAAAATCCTTGGCATGGAATTCCACCGATAAGTGCTGTCACATCACGGGATCGTAATCCTAGTCGCGCCAACGCCGCATGTGGGTCGATCGTTCTTATATCTCTTTCGATGAGGTCCACATCCGGATTGTTACGCGTATACGTAGCAGCAGCTTTCGAACTACACTCCACTGCTTGAACAATTCTAAAGCCACCATTCTTAAAGCCTAGACTGAGGCCACCACCACCAGCGAAGAGGTCTACAGCAATCGCCTCTGGTCTTACACTGATCGGTAGAGGCTTAATTGCCTTAGGATGAGAACAGTAATCGCGTAATGGACAGTTCTTGCAATTAGGATCATGGGCAAAACAACGTGCCCGTCCATGGGCTACAGCGTTTACGTGAAACCGCCGTCGTAAGGCCTCCGGAACGAAGAGGGGTAGTTCGTTATGCGACCGTTCGTACGAAACACTGCGTGAGATGATGCCCAGTCTTATAGCCAGCCGATATGTATGAATGTCGACTGGCAGCACTGGAACCCCAAAGCAATAAAGGAGAACACATCGAGCCGTTTTGCGGCCGATCCCAGGCAATTGAATTAGTTCTGTCTCAGCCTCTTCCGAGGAGAGAGACGCCAGCTTGGAAAGATCTAGCGCACCGAATTTTTTTACGATTGCTCGAAGAAGTCTAATCAGGAGGTCCGCCCGCCGATTCCCCATACCAGCGACTTCAATCGCCGCTTTGATTTGGCGCTGAGTAGCGCTAAGGGCGTGCGTCCAGGTCGGGAAGTGAGCTTTAAGGTTTTTGTACGCAGCTTTGTATTTTGCTTCATCAGTCTTTTCTGAAAGAAGAATAAAGACGATCTCGTCTATGGGGTCAATGAAATTGCTGAGTTGCGGGTCCTTATATTCCCGCGAGAGTAAACTTACAACATTGAATAAGTTCGACATTGTGGTCGAGGATTCTTCAGCTGTCTTATGAATAAACTGACTTTGAGTTGCATCTTAAGGGTTCACAAAGACTCATCTGCCATTGAGCGGCGTGGCAGTTCGCCTACGAAGACTTTGTCGGATCCAGAAGAATAATTATCGGAATTGTATTCTCCGGGAACACAATACGTAATCTGAATTTCCGGATGGTCTTCAGCAATCAGGAAAACAGCGAGCGTAGAGAGTTTGGTACTCATTGGTGCCACAGCGATGTTGTGACTTCGAAGATATGGTCTTAAAAAGCTTTCCAGTGATTCGCGACAAGCGAGCATATCGCTTGCTGGAAAACTAAATTTTTGAACCTCTTGCCTAGCCAAGATTAGCTTTTGTTCGTCAAGATTTCTCTGCAAGAATTGCTGATTTGTGGGAGGATCGCCAATACCGAGTAACACTTTCGAAGGCTCATGCTCCTCTATCAGTTTGAGAGTACGTTCGGGCTCAAAACCTGATAAGACCATGAGAAGTGTAGGTAGGCTAGATTGTTGAATTCCAGCGAAACTCATTACATTCCGAACAGTTCGATAGCCTTGGCTAAGCCAGTCACCGTGTTTCTGCGGCGACGTATATGCGACACGCATCCTAGAAGACGGAAAATGATTTCGGAGCAACGCGATGGCCGTCAAAAGCGATTCGCGATTGAACGTCGTAGTATCGATCGTTATAGCCTGGGTTTGTTCTCGGTCGGTGGTGGTAACCAATCCATCTCGAAGCGCGAGCAATTGAACTCGCGGATCTAGCCAACTCCCCTCCACGCGCTCAACCGACTCACATCTCAAAGCCAATAGCTCGGTTAGTTGCTCAAGATGTGGCTTGACCTTATTAATGAAAGGATCCTTCAACAGTTCCTGATTTACATAGACAATTCCTTTACTTGCTCGATACTCATTTGAGAGTGACTGAACAACGGTTAAGGTCCTATCTTCATAGCTAGCTGAAACGAGAAAGATATCGTCGGCCAAACCGTCGCGGACGGTCGGAAGGCCGCCGCTGTTTACTAGTTCACTCACCGACCAATGTCTCATCCAGCTTCCTCCTCTTCAAGAGAAAACAGCGTGGCCTGTCTCTTCTCACTCGACGAATCCTCTTGTTGCTTGAGTCTAAGCTTGACGAATTTATCAGGATCTTCCATTGCTAACTGGATGAATTTGGCTGTCAAAGAAATACGACCCTCGAATCCAGTCGGGTCAAGCTTATAAGCCGGGCACAGCCAACGATTGAGGATATACCAACTCTCGCGACCTCCTCCTTCTTTCGTGCTGTACGTTCGAAGTTGAAAGTACCTATGACGCACACCCAGATCGAGCACTTCTGCGGTTGATGAGGGTACCGAACCTCTTATAGTAAAAGAGAACAGTCTTGCCTCTCGCGCCTCTGGATCGTGGAGTCTTTCATAAAAAAGCCGACCGAGCGATTCTAACAATGTTTTCAGCGCGTCAACTTGAGGCCACTTTTCCGGAGGCAGATTCTTTCTGATGTCTTCAAACTTTCCCAGGATATGCTCCTCGGAATACCTGAATAGAACTTCGTTCTGGAATGCGGGAGGAATAAGCGAAATAGAGTCTGGGCTTCTGCCTTCACTTACGTACTCGTCAAACATTAGGTAGCATGGTTCCAGAAAATCCCGCACAACACCGGAAGACAGGTGCACAATGGTTTGGAAACCCGCGTAACTCTTTCGCTGCCTGCTGGCTTTTAAGTGCTGAAATAGTCTTGCAGTGGCATATCGAGTGACATAATCGCGCTGTCGACCAGGTTGGCCTTGTTGCTCCCATTCACCTGCAGTTTCCCTCTTAAAGCTATCTAACAGCGCTTCCTCAGTTGAATCGGGTGGCAAAAAAGTCTCAATATCTTTAGTCGGAACGTCAGACAACCCCAAACGTTTATTCGCGATGAGCTTCACTTTTTGCGCATAGTCTTCCTTCGACTGAGTATAGAGTTCTTCGATATCGATACTTGAGTAATCATGCGGCTTTTCTATCAGTCCGCCGTCCCTCGTGAGAAATGTCTTATATTCCTCGCGGAGTGCCGTTACTTTTAGACATATAGCCGATTGATCTCTGTTTGCGATCCAAGTATTGACTATGCTCTGTTGTTCCTTTGTAAACTTACCTGCATCATCCAGAAGGACATACACAGATGCTGAATTTAAACCCGGGAGTTTTTGCGTCAGCTTCATCAAAGGCAGCAGGAAATCATGATAGCCGCTTGTTGCACCTTCATAGATCGCTCCACCACCGCGCAAGGCGTTTCGCGTTAGATAGTTGCTAACTTTCCGATTCTCCGCGATGAAGAGTTCCTGAAGCCAGGTAAAAGGCTCATCATCGAGGCTAACTGCAGAGTCTACCTTTTCGATAGATGAGGCTATTGACGCCCTGTCAAAAAGCCTCAGAGTCCTCTTAACGAATTCGACACAGTCCTCTTTTCTAAAAAAATTAGCTGGAAACTGTCTCTGGAATGATTCAACTAATCGGTCTGCGATCGCAAGGTTCATCATATGCTCGCTGATGATCAGTCTGGAGTAGTTATCAAGCAGCAGGAGCTCGGTCTTGTTTGGTTGCCCTTCTTTGCATGGACAATAGACCGCAAAAAAAGAGTTTCCACGGCCGAAGAATTCGTTGATGCCACCTGAAGCGAGACTCTGGCATTGGGGTTCAAGGTAACGAAGCATCATACTCTTACCGGCGCCTCGCGACCCCCAGATTAACGTATGTTTGCGCTGCTTTACCGTCTCAATATCTGTGAACTGTGTTACGAACAGGTCGACGATCTGAGCTGTCGTAAGCTTTTCAGGGCTCTCAACGACAAACGGATTGGTGAATCTTGTTGGGCTGTCTGAAAGAGGATTGTGACTCATTGTGACAACTCCTCCTTAAGTCGCTCGGGTTTCCAATCTGGGTGCTTCTCGTAAAAATCGTCAAAAATCCTTATGTTTGGGTAAGGATCATCCTTCTTCAGACCAGCATCTCCAAAAAAGACCGTCGTTTCCCTAATCCGGTTGACTCCATTGAGGAGAGCAAACCTTGCCTCGATCTCATCAATAGTGCCGTATCGGCCAAACGCATTCGAACAATAGGCACGTTCGTTATTCATCTTTTCCAAACGACATAAAATGTAATCAAGTAAGTGCATCTTGCCGTCACTATCTCTACGGCTAGGAAACTCCGCAGAAAGGAACTTTTCAACAGCCACTGCCTCTTGGAGCTCGATTGTAATTATGATCCGGTTCCTCTCGGGTACGGGTCTTGAAGCGGTAACGCTGTGAGCATACTGCCAAAATATCCTATTATCGTCGGGTATAGTGGTTAACAACTCTGTACTAATGCGAAAGCGATTTTCAGAGACTTCATCCGCTAAGCGCACGATGCCTGCCAAACTCCTTGTATAGACCGTGTATGTTCCTTGAAGCATGGAAGCATCTTCTTCCGGGCGAGCTTTTGTCAATCCATCTTGTCCTGAATGCGCTGCGGCAATTTCAACAACAAGACGATGAATCGCAAGATCAGGGAAGCCGATCTCCTTTATTTTTTCCGTCATTTGGGCAACACGGGCGGCGTGACCAGACCTTTCGTAAACGTTGCCCACATCGTGCCAGAGTATGCCGGAGAGGATTAAGAACAAGTCCAAAGAGGTCATAGTTCTCTTATCTCTAGTTCTCGGGCTGAGGTGTTTTTTGATCAGCGCACTGGCAGACTGAATTACTGATCTAATGTGCTGTTCTCCATGATCGGTCAAAAAAGAACTGTTGGCCTGGATCCATGGATAATACTCCCGGGACAGATAAGCTTTCATACTCCCGTAGCGCGCCCAGAGCTCTCTCGCATCTTCTTCTCCTTGCTCGGCTCTACGGTTAAGTTCCGTTTCGAGTGAGGGCAATCCAGTCATCGTAATTATACCTTTCTATTTTCTCCAACTTTGTCCTGTTCATAATCGTGGCCTTTGTCGATGGCAGAGGCTAAGCGCTCGATTTCGCGCCCTAAATACATTGCATGATCAACCCGACCGATTAAAGGCGCTATCATTTCCATCAAGCCATTTGCCGTCCGCGATGTGAAAGTTTCGAGTAGGTCACCGAGTGGGCTGTAGTGTTCAGCAATAAGTTCCATATCTTGAGTGCGGAAAACAAAACTACCTCGAGGATCTTGCTCAAATCTGCGGTTTAGACTGAGTGCCTCAGCGCTCGCCTGCTCACAAGCGTCCCAGCAGTCTGAATAAATATGAGCCGAATACGAGAGAATTTCTAAGGGCCCGGTCTCAATTTCGAGTTTTGAGGTTAAACTAGATTGCAAGCCTGCTAGCGCGGCAGCATTAAGCGGATACGCGCGGAACATGTCGTTACTGCGTACGTAGGCCATCAGGTGAAGCCTTTCCCGTCTGATCACAGCTTGAATTGTGGTTAGACATACGGGATCGGAAGATTGACTGTCTTCACGGGGGTCCCAAAGGCTAGCGACAGCACGACGCGAGTGACCGAAGCGCTGTAACTCAGAAAGTATGCGCTTAAACTGATCTTCGCTCCAGTGAGACTGGAGGCGATATCCGTAGTTATACGCGATACCAACCTGGTTTTTTGCACTCAAGAAGTTGTGCACATAGTTCTTCACATCATACTGCTTGAATGGTGCCCAGCCGGGAAGGGTCTCGAGATGCAATTCCGGCGTTTCAATCACAGAAAGCAAAGCTAAAAGCTCTTTTTGCTCCAACCCGTAATCGGTAGGTGAGATGTCGCCAAACATCATTACTGTTCTCAGTATCTCAATCCAAGCTTCGTAAATGGTTCTCTTTCGAATAACGAAGCCAGTAAATTCGCTTGGAAGGCTTCTAACTCTCGGAGGGATTTTCGGAAACGTCCTAGGCTGGCAAAAAGGATCGCATGGCTTGAGTGTTTCGGTCCAATTGTTAAATTCATTTTCAAAGTCTGGTGAGCTTCGCAGGTCAATTAGCTCCACACCTCCTCGCACATCATTGAGAGCATCCAACGGGAGTGCTAAATCGAGTTGTGCGCCATTACCGACAACCCTCCAATCTTGATCCACACCTTTTCTAAAGAAATCGAGAAGAGCTTCATCACTGTCGGTAAGGGATCTACCCGTTAGAACTAAATAACGGATCGAGGGGTTCGCAAGTATATTGCGCAGCATTGGATTTAGACCTGCCCGGGAATACAAATTACCGATCACGCTGTACCTTCTTGGTGAAAGGATCCCTGGGAAGCGCTCTTTACGAGACCAGAAGCAGCAAATCGCAACGTTACTAGAAGGATCGCCGATGATCAGTTGATTGCCGTACTCTACTGGCCAGGATTTAATTGTCACTTGTGCTTAACCCATGTTCACTAGACGCAATGAGCTAGACTGCTCTGACGCCTCTAGCGCGTAAATGGCCTCATTCAGAATTCGAATCTTCGACAATTAAAGTGCGATATAGCGCGTTAAAGCAAAAGCACAGCGTTTCAATCACACTTAACTTGAAAGTGTATCGCGGTTAGCTGGCCCGCTACCATCGAGTCGCCCGCGAGAAAGGCTGATTTTGCAAGATGCGGCATGCAGGAGTTCCTAAGAATGCCCTAATTCCTGGCTGGGAAACCTAACCATCCGCTCCGAACCTTCCAAGCAGTTATTTAGCGGGAAGTGAGATGAGCTGCTCATCCATTTAGTATGATCATTCTAACCGCGCTGCAAGGTCGGCGTTGACGTGCACTTGAGTAATCGACTCTGAATTGACTTATTCTAGCTGGTCTTCATGTTCGCTTCAAATGAGGTTGACTAAGGGCCTTCGATAATTGGGAAAATGGTTTGGTTGAATCAGCCAGTGCGGCTCATGAGAAATATAGCAGAAGCACCTGAACATAAGCTGCCAAGGATGGTAACCTCGGGTTCTACTTTCGTCCCTTTCATGCTTGTAGGGAGGTAGCTTATCGAAGAAATCTCATACCGGCATCCAAGGTGTAATCCCATGAGGGAACATTCCCGCGTTCTTCGTCATCCAGCCAAAGTTCAGCATGCCCCCACACAGAGAGCTGACGCTCAATCCACTTCGTCCAAGATGTTTGTATTCCATATCATCCAACTATCAACCAAATCTCTGACTTTCTAAGGATGTTCATCCGCCGGATAACCCAACTCTAGTTGGCTTAGCAATTCACCAACCGTTCCTTCAATCAACGTGTGTACAGAATGAATATGAATACTCTCCAATAGTTTCGACTCAATGCGGAGGTAAGTATCTTTCGGTAACTTCTCGCCATGACTATTGAGGAACTCCACACATACATCACGTGCGACATCTTCGGTAAATTGCGCATTCTCATGTGCTCGTCGCACAAGTTCATGTTCATCAGGCCGTTTCAGCAAATCGAAGACTAAATGCGTGGCGCGGCTCAACGTGTCAAATAAATCTCGCGTTGAGATGCTGGCGGTCTTATCAGTGAGTATCGTAACCATTCCTCTTTGGGAGTGTGTAAAAGTCAACACGTGGCTGAGGATCTTATTCACATCTTCGAGTGAGAAGATTCTGGACAGTTCTTCGACTTTGGAATACTTACTATAAGCGCGAGTACATGGACAGGCTGTGATATTGAATGCTTGAAAACCGATTCGTTGTTTGACACCCGAGGATCTTTCCCATCTGCTTTCATTGATGATATGAAAGCGATCAGAGGATACCTTACCGGATCTCAGCGTAGGCCGGTCTACAATTACCATGCCCTTTAAGGAGACATATGCCTTCTGTGCTTCTTGTCTTGCTCCGACTTCTTTGACAAGACTAGCTGCATATTCCTCAAGCGAAGGAAAACTGTCTTTACTGAATTTGTTTATCGCTTCTTCGATCCGGGACATGTGTATCCCGCGATTCTTTGCGGAAAGATCAACATAAGCGTCAATACTGCAAATCACTGGTATGACCCTTCCATCGTTGAGAAAGTCATCTATGTTGATAAAGATCTCTCTATCCGTAATTCCGGCCTTGTTGATGTATAGAGGATGTCCAGGCTGCGAAGAGGGTATATCCGTCACCCAATCCATAAAGCTTTCAAACTCTGCTAAATCGTTGTCCGTGACGGCATATGACAAGGGATTAATAAGCTGTTCGCGGTAAGGTTGTTTCGTCATGTTAGCTTCCTTTGGTCAGCGTGAATAGTCCAGTCGATGGTGAGCAATTTCCGCATCTCTAAAGCTCTCTGGCTTTATGGTTTTGCCATAGGGTTGCCTTGCTACGTGAAGACAGGTCAACCGTGGTTTGATCAGGTAAATATAGGCAGAATGCGCCGAGCTACCGCTCTGGGCAAAAATCTGTGAAGCACTAAGAAGTATTTATCTGCGCCGACAGTTAACTCATCATCCCCTTGAGCGAGGCTAGCGATGATTCTCTCAGCAATGTCATGAGGCCTTCTCATTTTTTCTAACTTATCAGGCTCGACATTTATACCCGCTGAGTGGAAAAAATTAGTCTTTGTTTGTCCTGGTCGAACAAGTAAGACCTTAACACTATATCGTGCGAGTTCGTCGCGCAACGCAAGGGCCAATCCTTCAAGCGCCCACTTTGTCGCAGTGTAAATACCCAGATTCGTGAAGTGAACTCTCCCGGCAAGTGAAGACGTGAGAACTATCGTTCCTTGCTTGCGCGTACTCATCCGCCGGCCAATCTCCTGGCAGAGTCTAACCACTCCGGTGAAATTTGTGTCGATAACACGGCTCGTCATCTCCCATGAAGTATCAATAATTGGAGAGAAGTGACCGACGGCGGCATTGTTGATGAGAATGTCCGGGGTTCCCCATTCCTGATCAATCCAGGATAATAATTCCGCTACATCATGCCCACTAGTTACATCAACCTGACGAACGTAGCATTGTCCTTCGTAACTCTTGCATTCATCTCTTAAGGTACTCAAATCCTGCAATGAACGAGCGATTGCCAGAACAGAGCCGCCGCGCTGCACAAAACTAGTGGTCAAAGCCCTTCCGATTCCTTTCGATGCGCCTGTTACAAGAACCCGTTTGGATTTCCAATCAACTCTTTTCATTGGCCTCCTTTCGTTCAGATCGACAAACAATGAGGCATTCCCAGCAGGAGATAATCCGCGAATTGCTTTGTTAGGCAATAAACCGTGGACTGATTTCCCCCTCCTCTCCGGGAAGGGTGGAAAAAGTATCATTATCACTGGCCGTACGCGCAAGTACCTGATCGGGTCGTGCTGTGAAATCCGCAATGATGCGCTTATATAACCCAACAAGTCGTTTGATCGAAGATTTCTGAAATACATCCGTACTAAAATTGAATTTGAGGTCTATAAGCGATCCGTGATCGAAAGTGAAAACGTGGAGATTAAAAATGGATGTAGCCAGTTCAATCTCCAATTCTTCAACGCGCACGTTAGGCAGCACAAAGTCTGTTGAGACGGATAACTGAGGAGAGAACATGACCGGAAGGATTTGCGGATCATATTTATCCAAAGCGGGGAAAAGATTCTCCATTAACAGTTCAAACGGCATTCGTGAATTCTCGAGCGATTCGATAAGTTGCTGCCCCATTTCTTTCACGAAATCGTAGAAAGTTGTGTGCCAGTTCACACGCCGACGAAAGATAAATGAGTCCGTGAAGCATCCGACAATTGTTTCAACTTCCGCCAGGGGTCGATTAGCCGTTGGTATAACCAGCAAAATGTCATCCTGTTGAGACCAATGGGCCAAGGTAATGACGAGCCCCGCCAGCAAGGCTGCAGTTTTTGTTGTACCACACGCGACGGCAATTCTTTCGATCTCCTCAACAAGCGTCTCATCGAGCGTGACCATGACACTGTCACCCGCCGAGTTGATTTGGCCGGAGGGCGGAAAATCATATGGCAGTTTGAAGTCAACTAGCTCGCTACCTAGTTGCGCACGCCAGTATTCCTGATGTCGTTCAAGTACAGTACCAGCGATGTTATGTTCCCAGTGCGCGAAGTCCGCGAAGCTTACCCGCACGGGCGGTAGAGTATCAATAGGTGAATGGGTACTCAGGCTCGCCGTATAAAGTGATGCGATCTCTCTTAGCAAGAGGGTTTTACTCCAACCATCCGAGATGATGACATGACCGCTCAAAATCAATATGTGCCGTGTTTCTTCAAGCCTGTAAAGTGTTGCGCGCAGGAGCAAGTCCTGTCCGATTATGAAGGGGCGGCGAGCTCCCTCCTGGGCCAATCCGAGTGCTTCAGACTTGCGTAAGCCTTTCGGTAAGCCGCTTAGGTCGTGGACATTCATCTTGAACTCTGCGGGCACGACAAAGCTCTGTAAGGCAATACCCTCTTTTTCTGTTATGACCGTGCGAGTTACAGAATGCCTTTCAACCATATGGGCTAAGCTTTGTCCAAGGTTGAGGATTTCCAGCGGCCCATTAAGTTCGGCGGCCCAGACATAATTCAGATTGGGATTTCCAGGCTTTATCTTCTCCAGATTCCAGAAGCGTTTCTGTGCAAAAGAAAGCGGGGCTGGCTCATGATTAGAACGGTGCACGTGATGTAATGATCTTGGTTCATCGGGAGCAGGAATACACTGGATCAGGGGCTCAAGCCCATGTGGACTAAGTAACCGGATTAAGGCTTTCCTGTCAGAAACCAACGGAGCATCAGAGAATGCCAACGGCAATACTGCGGCATTGTTACTCAAGGTGCTTGCCTGATTGATGTATGCGGCCAAGCGATGAAGAACGGAAAGCCACTGTGTTTCGTCGAGGCCAGAGATCAAAAGAAAAACAATTTCCGGAGCGAGATCAGCAATAGTGCCATACTGCAAGAACTCTCGAAGTTGTAAATCGAGCCCGAACTGTCGATTGATGCGTCCAACTATTTGCACGGCCTCAATAGATTGTCCTCCAAGAAAGTAGAAATGATCGTGACATCCAATCACCTGTCGGCTCGGGAGAACTTCTTTCCAGATAGTGAGAAGTGCTGCCTCCAAACTATTACGTGGTGCGACTGCGCTCGCATTGTCCATGACCTCATTGGGTGGCGGTAACTGGAGCTTATCAACCTTGCCGTGGGAGTTTTTCGGCAGCTTAGGTACTTGAACAAAGAATCGCGGCATCATGTAAGGCGGCAACTTATCAAACAATTGTTTGTGAAGCCCCCCTGCTTCAACAGGCTGGTCAGATACGATGTAGGCGCAAACAAAACTTTGATTTCGCGCATCGCGCCAGACTTTCAAGGTCACATCATTAACGTGTCCGAGCTTGCGAATGACGGCTTCAATCGAACTCAGTTGGATCTTCACCCCAGCGATCTTTACCGCATCATCGGTACGACCAACCAGTTCAAAAAGGCCGTCATCTCTAACGAATCCCAAGTCCCCAGTTTTATATACCAATTCCGTCTCGTTCGAGCTGAACGGATTAGGGATGAACGCTGCTTGCGTCAAATCAGGTCTATTAAAGTAACCGTGTGACCGATGTGGTGTACGGATATAAAGTTCGCCTACTTCATAAGGCGCACAGACACGCATGTTATCGTCAAGCACAATGGCACTTGCGCCTGAGATTGGTTTCCCAATGGAAATTCGTTCAGCCTTGCAATCCTCAGGGGTGATCCAGTACGCAAATTTCGCCAGTGTCGTCTCGGAAGGGCCATAAAGATTTATCAGTTGTGTGCGTGTCCCTAAAATGTCGAACCAATGCTTCACGTCTGAGCCATAGAGTTGTTCGCCGGCGATCAAGACATATTGCAAATCCTGAAACAGGTCGGGAGTTAATCTCTGCGATACCAGTGACCGGAACACAGTAGGAACGCAATGAACTACAGATAACTTCGATGTATTAAGCCACGCGAGAAGAGTGGCAGGATCGAGCGTCGAATCGTAGGAGTCTGGAAGGCAAAGCGTTCCGCCGCTACACAGCGGGACATAGATATCTCTAAAGGAAGGATCAAACGTAGGGCGCGTCAACTGCGAGACCCGAGTACCGGGTAGCAATTTGAGAGCGTTTATCTCCCAGTCAATGAAGTGTGCCAAGCCCGCAAAACTGCCGACAATGATCTTGGACTGGCCGGTCGAACCCGATGTCGGCAGTAGATAGGAATCATCAGGACTAGAGAGAAGGTTTGGCTGTTCGGCACTTGGGCCATCGCCCCAGAACAAGTGGAGCAAATGATAAGCTTCCGGCGAGTCACCATTGGGAAGTCGCCATGTCCGGGTAATGCTATGCCGAACAAGATGCGGAGCTAAGTCGGGATATGATGACTCACCTACAATGAGCCAATGAGGCTTTACCTCACTCAGATAAGCAGCTCCTGTATCGGCAGTAACTATTAACGGCATGTAGATTCGACCACTCCGCATGATCGCTATCAAGATGGCTATCCAATTGATCTTTTCAAAAGAAGCAAGTGCGACAACTTGCCCCTTACTGATTTCGGCACCGTCCAGCAGACGTTCTACTTCCAGGATGCTTTGTTTCAAGGCGGCATAAGTCACTTGCTTGTTATTGCTGACGATCGCGGGCGCGTTGAGGAGTTTAGCGTCGGGAGGGGAGAGGTTAATCATGAAGGATCTAAAGTTGCTCATTTTGTGCCACCCTTCAAGTCATCCGGTATTGGATGGGTAGTGAGGTCGACAACCAATCAATCTCTTAATAATAGTTTCGGCACCGCACCCTTAAGTGAATTATTCAACGCGAGTTTCTGCTTACGTCCAAGCCGGCAAATTATCAAAGGTGCTGCGACCGGTTAGTGTGTGAAGATAAGACGACAGTAACGCAATCACGAAGCCGTATCAATCATCCGCCAAGAAGGACGAAATTGCCTTGTTCTTGTAAGCTTCTAATCCAACTGCTGAAAATTCGTCCTTCAATTTATTCAAGTGTCTGAGGCTGGTCAAAACGGCAGGTGGGTCGTCGATAAAATCAATCAGGCAAGCGATTTCATCAACTCCTATAGAGCGTAACTGATGGACCCGCTGCCGACATTCTTCGAGCGACCCAATTAAAGAAAGAGACTTCCGGTACTTATGACTAGCGTGATCGACAATATCTTGTCTAACATTCGGATCTGACATCATAGCATCCGATACGTTTCGTCCGCTGCTCATCCTCCCTCCGGCGCGCACCGCGGCGGATTCGAGTTCCATTGCTGACGAAAGATATTTTGTAAGATGAGTTTCACCGTATCTGGAAGCTTCTTCAGAGGATTGAGCAACAAAGGTGTGCTGCATCAGAGTGACTTTGCCTGCACCAGCATCGTCATCGCGAGCGGCCCGCGCCTCTCGGTATAGCCGAATCTTATCTCTTAGAGTCTTAAGGTCCTGATTCTCCAGGTGCGTAAGAAGGTTCGCACCCACTCGACCAGCAGCTTGAAAAGTCTCAGGATTGCCTGACGAAGTAATCCAGATGGGCAGTTCTTTTTGCACAGGACGTGGGTAGAGCGACAAGCTTACTGTTTTCCCCAAGGGGTTAGACACGGTACAGATCCCCTCACTCCAAAGTTTTCGGATCTGTTCAATTTGATCGTACATGATCTCATGCCGTCGACTATAAAGCTCCGGGGCAAAAACGAAATCATTCACATTCCATCCCGAGCCGAAAGAGATCGCAAGACGCCCGTTGGACAAGTTATCAACGACCGACCAGTCCTCCACGATGCGCAAGACATGATGCAGCGGAGACACCAAACTGCAGGCGCGAATTTCGATCTGGTTTGTTACTGCTGCCAATGCCGCAGAAGTAATGGCAGGATTTGGAAAGAGTCCGCCAAAGCGATGGAAATGTCTTTCGGGAGTCGAGACGAAGCGAAAGCCACACGTGTCAGCATACTTCGCGGCTTCAATCATTAACTGATAACGGTTCTTGGATTCACTATCAATTGAAGCGAAGAAAAAGAGTCCAAAATCAACGCTCTTGTGTGGACTATCTTGCGAACGTGCCAACATAACGGTTGTTCCCGCTCACTGCTTATCTTAATTCATGAGTTGCACTTTAGAAGTTCAATTAAAAGTAGAGTGGAAAATTGACAATTATATCCATTATTGTAACCCTTAGGGTCGTTTGTTTTCGCGGAAGTATCAGTCCCGGAGCTTTACTAACCTAGCCCGTTAAGGAGCAGTCGTTTATGAATAACGAGCGCTTTCCACACCTTAAAGAAACTGATCCCGAGGTGTATGAGCTTATAGGAAAACAGATCGAAGCCGAGCAAACTACTCTTAAGATGATTCCTTCTGAGAACTATGCCTCCTTTGCGGTACTTGAAGCCACAGGTTCAGCTCTATCCAATAAGTACGCTGAAGGCTATCCGGGTAAAAGATATTATGAGGGCAACGAAGTAGTTGATGAAGTGGAAAATCTCGCAATCGCGCGAGCGAAGGAACTGTTCGGGGCAGAGCACGCCAACGTTCAACCTTACTCTGGATCTCCTGCCAATCAGGCGGTGTATCGTGCTTTAGCACAACATGGTGACAAGATCATGGGATTGCCTGTTCCGCAAGGCGGCCACCTGACTCATGGATGGGGCGTTAATTTTTCTGGAACGGATTATGTGCAGATACCTTATGGCGTCAACCTGAAAACTGGGACACTGGACTTTGATGAGATTCGTACAGCGGCTCGGCAGGAAAGGCCAAAGATAATCTGGGTCGGTGGCACCTCATACCCCCGTATTTTTGAATACGACAAATTCGCTGAGATAGCACGGGAAATCGATGCCTATCTTGTCGCCGATATTGCCCACATAAGCGGATTGATAGCTGGTGGCGTGCACCCGGATCCCGTACCTTATTGCGACGTCGTTAGCAGTACCAGCCATAAAACGATAAGAGGACCGCGAGGTGGCTTTATACTTTCCAATATTGAGGACAGATATCAAGAGAAGTATCATTCGGACAGCAAATTCAACCTAGCGCAGCGAATTGATCGTGCGGTCTTCCCACACTTGCAGGGTGGACCGCACATGAACACTATCGCGGCGATCGCTGTTGCCTTCAAAGAAGCGATGTCGTCCGATTTCAAAAACTATGCTCAGCAAGTAGTATTAAACTGTAAGATGTTGGCCGAAGAACTCCTGAGTAAAGGGTACAGCTTAGTGACTGGTGGTACGGATAATCACCTTCTCGTTATGGATTTCCGTGATAAGCCTTACTCAGGGAAACAGGTAGCCAAAGCTCTCGCCAGCGCCGGCATAATTTGTAACTTCAATATGGTTCCAGGGGATACTCGTAAGCCGTTCGTCACCAGTGGCGTACGCATGGGAACTCCGTCTCTAACGTCCATGGGAATGAAAGAGCGTGAGATGCGGGTTATCGCACGAATGATCGATAATGTGTGTCAGAATCTCGAAGAGGGAAAAGTCTTGGAAAGAATCAGAGCGGAAGTGCGGGAACTCTGTTCCAGTTTCAGCGTACCCGGTATTAAAGGATAAGCGATATTGGTTAGCTTGGGTACATTAGTATTGTCGGTTGCTGCAAGAAGCTGATCATCGCACTTAGGATTCGCTCATCGCAATACTATCGTCATCAAAGTTTGTAACTCGTCGTACGAAATCTGCACCTACGCCTAAGCTAATAACTCAGTGTTAGCTGAACCGATCGCACATGACAGACCTTCCATCGCCGATGAGCACTGCAAGCTGGCTCAACTACTAATCAGATGCATTGTCGGCCGAAATGTGCCCTTTTATCGGCTTTTGAATGTAGATATGGTCGATTGAAGAATTCCCGCTAATGATCCAGTCTGAACGAAGTGATTATGCGGCTTTTATCAGCGATCGCTTTGTCAATGTCCGCCGATACTTAGGACGATGATTAACTGTAAACATCGCAGGCATTGTTTCAATGTTTCAATTTTCTGCATTGAAATTCACTTGGTCTATGCCACTTTTGATACCAATAAATCATAAGCTTGAAGCGCCGATCTCGGTTAACACATGAAGATCGGCTAATGAGAGTGGCCGGTTTTGAGGTGGTCATAATGGCCGGTTTTGGGTGTTCACCGAGGACAAAGCATGTCGTCCAACGGTGTATCTGCCGGCAGCTAATGCCGAGAATCTCTGCCGCCTGATACCAGGTGGTCCGCTTGGCCATTGCCCGTAACATCACGTCCTGTAGTTTCATCGCCCCGCTCCACTGCTGGCGCTTACCCTGCCGCTAAGACCGGACATCTCATTTGCTAATTTCCCGGGTACATCATGGGGGATAACGACACCATGTGGGAAACCTATGTGGGAAACCTATGTGGGAAACCTATTGACGAGGAATGTAAAGAAGAGTATTAATCGGCTGTCCTTGCGTCACTAACCGACTGGCCTCAGTTTCCAGCGAGCCGCAGCATCCCAGATGATCGACCTCTACGCCCCGGCCAGCTGGATTCTTATGTCAGAAAACCTCTAACTTCCGTTTCAGCCTATCGTCATTAAGGGAGTTTCCGATGAGCCACAAGAATCAATCTAACGAAAAACTCATTCGTCCAATCGATCTGCTCGAGAAATATCGATTAAGTCAACAGCACATTCCCACTCTGGTTCAACGCTCTGTGAGTCGTCGCAACTTTTTGGTGACAGGCGCAATTGGCGCAGCGGCGATGACTATGTCACCGCTGGAACGGGCGATGGCGGCCTACCGCTTTCCATCGCTCGAAACATATGTTGAGCCGCCAAAAGGATTTCTTGTTGCCTTGGGGATAGGCAGACTGTTGGCTCATATTCTCGGCTTCGGTTTCCAATTTGAAACTGCTTACGGAATTCTTAATTACTTCTTCGGAGGAGACAATGCATCGCGAGACAATGCTCGTAGCGGTGTAGATGCGGCGGCTGCCGTGATAAAGGACAAGGGAAAAAAGATTCTGGATTTGATTGAATTAGGTAAGACGATTTATGAGAGTCCGGGAAAGGCAGTTAAAACTACGTTTGCAACAACCAGTAAAACGGCGAGAAACATGGGTGGTCAATCAGGAATTTTTCGAGCACACGCCGCGCCGCCGGACGACAAGCGTTTCTTTGCGATGGCGGTAAGTCCTTCGAGCATGAATTCTCTCAGTCCGATATTCGATTATAACGGTACCAATTCTCAATATGATGCAAGGGCAATCGTCGGCCTTCCGACGCTTGAGAGCTTTAAGAAATTGCTCTCCATGCCGGCACTTCAACGGAAGTATGGAGTGCAGCAATTGGCAGGGTTGGTTTACCCGAGTTTCCAACCGGAAACTTATCGAGCCTACGGTATTTGGGAGGAGAGTTACCCAATCCAGGACCGGTTTGAAACAAACAGCAAGACAACTTTGGAGTTTTGTTATTTCTACGGGGGCGAGTACAAGGTCAATAACGCTCCTAAAGGCACTGTCCATGGGACACTCACAATCAAGTTAGGAGGGTTCCCCAATGCCACAACCGGCAAGAATACGGAGTCGCATACGATCACGGACACTTATTGCTGGATACCGCCTACCGCACCCACGAAGTGCATTGGGGTTGTGGATGATACCAACCCGTGCGTGAAAATGCTTAAGTCATGAAGACAATCTACAGAATCGCTTGGTTAGCAATTCTCCCGGCCGCTTTCGCGCTTCTGGCTGCAGGCCAGGAACCATGCCCGTCGCCCTCTCCCGCTTCAGGGAATAGCACACGGCCGAACCCAACTGCCACGCCCACGCCAGATTACCGGCGATTGTCTCCAACCGTAGGGACCGGGGGGCCTGTCGGAGGCCCTACTGGTCTCTTTTCCATCTACGACGCTCAGACTCTGGAGCAAGGGGGCTACCGGATCAGCGTTGCCTACAGCAACTTTGATCGGGACCCGGGGAATGTTGATCTAACGGAGGTTCCGGTAAGTTTTCAGTATGGGATCAAGGAGCGCATGGAATTCTTCTTTACGGGCAACGCCTATCGAGGAATCAAAGTCAACAACCAGAGTAACCTTTCTGGTTTCTATTTGCCCAACTCGCCACTATTATGCGGACCGCCCGGAGTTGTGTGCAGCAGACCGGCGATAATATTGGCGCCTTCTGGGCCGAATGTCGGGACCCTGATGGGCAATGCGATCTTTAGACCCTTGAACAACCAACCGTTTGTCCAGTTCCCATTTGTTGGAGGCTCCGCGGGCACTTTTGGCTTGGGTCCGGGCCCGATCGGCGGGCTGTTCGGCTTTCCAGGATTTAATGCTCTGTTGGGTCCACCGGTGCGCACTTCAAGAGACAATTTTGGCGCCGCGGATACCTTTCCCGGAATCGGCTCGCCTGTTGGGGGTATCTTGCCAGGATTAGTGTTGGCGACTCGTATTCTTCCCGCCACAGCGACCATTGGCCCGATTACGGTTCCCGTTTCATTTACTATCGCTCCATCCTATCTACCTGACGCGCCCTTCATCAATCGCCCTTACGGAAGCTCTTCCTTCGAGACCTTTTTGATCGGCGCTAAATATCGGATTCAAGCTCGCGAGAAGAAGTATGCCCTGGCAGTATTATCGTTTTATCGCTTCTATAGAAGCAATGCAGATGGTCCGAATGGCTTTGATCAGCTTCAGCGCGGAGCAAGTCCCGCAGGCAGCATCGGTGACTTTGGCGGATTCGTAATCGGTGAGGCGCGACTGACGAAATCGTTGAATGTATCTGTTAATTCCGGATTCATTCTAAACAGCAATCCGAAAGGGGATTTTCCGAGCGGGATCTTTTCGCTGCTGGATCGACCAAACGAATTTCAGAACGGGTTTGCCATCGACGTTACTCTCAAGAAATACTTCCAACCAATCGTGGAGGTTCGGTCTACAAAATATGTAGGCAGCCAAACGCCAAATGCGTTCAACAACAACCCGGTCGACGTTCTAGCCGGCCTGAAAGTTTATTCTAAGGTATTCGAGTCCAGATTTGAGTTCGGCTTCGGCGCTGCGTATCGCCGTCATCTCAATCAGCAAGACAGGACGCGCTTCATTCCGCAAGACTCTAATACTTCAGTATTTCGGCTTGACGGTACCAGCGTCGCCTTTCCAGCCACGAATAGCGGTTTCCCATTGGGGTTTGCTCCGTCGAGTAATCCCAATGGTTTCATCTTTCAAGCCTGGTTTGGACGCCGCCCGAAATATATAACGCCTCAAGATCATCCGACACCCGACGCTACCCTGCAAGCAGAGGGTGGACCGGCATCGCTGACCTTGGAATGTCAACCGGGCTCAAGACCGAAAGGTGGTGTCAGTTGTCCACCGAACCGAGAAATCCCATTGAGGGGCACGCTCGACGATGTGAGTAACCTCGTCAAAATGCCGGGGTATACCGCCGTGTGGATCGCAGATTCGGGAACGACAATTATCACAGAACCCGGCGAAGTCGGAGTTTACCGGGCTCGGTGGGTCTTCAGCGATCCGATCCAGCCCCGGGCTTACACCGTGAAACTCGGGTTTAAGGATTGTGTGACCGGCCAACCACTCCAGCAGCAGCGAGCGGATGGCACGCTACGGGATGTGATCGTTGCTTATCAAGTGACACCCGAGCCGTGCGATTGTGTGGCTTGTCCTAGGATCACGGATCTTGCGTTGGACTGTCCTTCAAGTGTGACCAGGGATAATTCCGCCAACGTAAAGATTTCTGCGACCAGCACTGTTTCCAATAACGAGCCGGATGTGACCACCTCGTATTCGTGGACTGTTTCAGCAGGTACTGTCGTTGGCGATCAAACCGGTTCGCAGATTACTTTGAATCTTACCGGCGTGACGGGGGTGGTTAACGTTAGCGTGACGTCAACTGTTAATGCGCCGGGTTGCCCGCCTGACACTAAGACTGCTACTTGTCCGGTTGAGATTGAAAATCCGCCCGAGGAATGTTTTGTTTTTGACGCCTATCGCGACATCAAGTTTAACGACGAGAAGGCTCGACTAGACAACTTTGCGATCTGGCTTAACCTTGCACCCGGCACGACAGGCTATTACGTAGACTATGCAGGCTCGGGATGTTCGGGAGACTTCTTCACTGAATCCATGTGCGAACTCCGAACTACTCGAAGTGAAAAATACCTGAACGTTACCAGGGGGCTAAGTTCCGAACGATTGAAGACCCTCCATATTCCCGGCACACCGCAAGACACCTATGGAGTTATTCTATGGATTTGTCCAAGCAACAGGTCTCCGATGACCGACCGTACTCAGCCGGAGGTCGTGCAGAGACTGGCGAACGCCGATTGTCCAGCCAAAAGCGGAAGGCCCTAGGTCAGGGAGAAATCCGGGGGAACCGAAATATGAGTAATAGTGTTCAGCGAGGAATGGGCCGAGTCTTAGGGTACGGGTTCTTTGGATTGTTTCTGGCCTTACTTCCATTTCTGTTTGTTGACATCACAATTGCAGCCAAACCAGGCGAATCGATGTTGCTTCAGAAAGCGAGTAAGACAAGACTAATGCTGTCGCAACAATGTACAGAGGACAGTGAAAGCATTCAGACAGACCTCTCTGGCAACTACCATGGAAGCGTTGAATACCCTTCAGCAGCACTCTCCGGCGAAGCAGATCTTGAAGTTGCCTCGCAACAACAGATCGACAAACTCAGGTTCAATCCTTTTACGCTGAAAACAGGAGGGCGATCTCCGGTTCAAATCAGTGGAAGACTGATAGCAATCACAACTTGCGGGTATACCACTGTCACTATGTTGCTTGACGTTCCTTCAGGGGAAAAGTCAGCGAAGGCTCACCCCCCCACAATACTTTCCCTTCGAGCCTGCAAGAGTGGAAAGAGCTTCAGGTTGCAAAACGCCACAGAGATCCCGGGGCAACGCCGCTTGTCTTTCTCAGCAACTACCGCCTCAATAGATGATTCGACACGGTGGGGTCGTTGCGGACGCCCTCATTAGAAAATCTGTCTGACGCGCTTCGCGGCGGTCGCTCTCGCGCAATGGGCCAACCAAGATCGAACCTGTTGGCCCATTCTGATCGCTGGCGTCTCGCCGTTACATGCGATCCATGCCGTCCGGCAACCCGAGCCACGTTTTAAAAATATGCGACGATTAGCGCTCGTCTAGGAAACGAGACGGAGGCTGAGAAGCTGTGCGTAACCGGGGGACCATGATGTAATAAGAGTGATGCTGATTTCTGAAGAATTGTGAATGGGCAGTCGCTGTTGGACGAGGAGCGCTACCAAGCAAACCTTAGAAGGATAATGTAGCTGCTCGCGGGCGCGAAACTGACTGCGCATTAGACCAAAGACATTCTGAACGCGAAGAAGATTTAGAGGCCACTCATTGAGATTTACTTGGTCCGCGCTATTTTTGATAAAAACACTGAGCCCTGAAAGCGCCGCTTTCTGAGCTGCGTTAGCAGCTCTTGTTGACTCTTAAGCCGCAGCGAGGAAGGCAGTCAAGGGCGGAGCGAACTGTTTTGTAGTTCGCGGAGTTCATCGGAGCGTAGCGGAGACCCTTTACGGCCTCCGCAGCGGAGGCTCGCGTATCGCTCTTTACTTGGATTGGTAAAGGGTAGGGGAACAAGTTATTGAATTAGCTGATTCAGCGATTGATCGGAACTTCAAGATCGACACTGAGAGTGCCGCGTCGACTGATGTTTGGAGAGTGATTAGCAGTAGGAAAGATCGAAGTGCTTTTACGGAAATCAAATTGTTAGTTCGATTTCATCATCGATGATTTGTTCGACAGGAATTTCTACGAGGCGGGCGTAGGCGAGCAGGATGGCGAGCGGCGGTTCATTCTTGTCGAGTTCGTACTTGGAAATAGTCGTATGGTCGATCAAATTTTGGACACCAAGTCGTCTGACCATTTCTCCTTGAGAAACTCCTAAGGTGCGTCGGATTTGCAGCACCTTTTTTGCAAGATGTTTCGGACGGGGTCGCGAGTGTCCCATAGTTTTTAGATTTCGGTGAAAGAGGTTGATTTGTGTGAATGACTGAGGCTTCTACTGGCGGCAGCCAAGAACAATTCAGTGCAAATTATCCGCTGGTAGGATTACGGGCAATCGAGAATCTGCGGATTGTGTAGCTCGTCCGCGAACTCAGTGATGAAGGTTTCCGCTTGTTTTGTATTCTTGAATATAAACGCCGTATTGAAGTCGCTGGAGAACAGGCTCGGAACGCCTGAGATGTAACCTAGAAATGTCACTATTATTACGCCGGTCTCCGTTTCTCCGCCTGCTGCATCAATCCGCCGTAGTCGTTCCAACATTGCCTGATTGATCGCTTCGGCATAGAGTTCGTCCGCATTGGGAATGCGACCGACCTCTAACAAGTGAACGTCGGTGCCAAGAATTGCGAGTAAAGCCAGTCCAGCTCCGTCAGTTCCTATTTCGGCATCTTCTGGTACATCCATTAACCAATCGAGCAGTTCATGTTTAGTCGTCGGCATTAGTTGCCTCTCTTTCTTCTCGCGCAGACAGTTGACTTGAGTAAATGCAGACATCGCGGTCCAACTCGCTTTCAGCTTTCACCTGAACATGAGCGGCTTAGCTGCAAGTTGGTCCGCGATGTTTCTAGATACCTATTTGGCTTTGGCCTTCTCGATTAAGGCGATTTCTTTGGCGAGCGCGTCACGAAAACGCGTGAGAATGGCGATAAGCAAATTGATCTTAACCAGAGATCGGTGGCGCTCGCGCTTAGTCCCTAGAAAGAATTCAATCTGGACTCTGCGCCGACAATCGGCAATGGTAAGCATGTTGTGACCCCACCTGTATTCGCCCTCGTTGGAGGACTCAACCTCAGCGAAGATATGCGACGTGTAGCCGGTTGAGACAGGCGAGAGGAATGAACGCTTGCGAAGAGAGAAAACATTTTTCATGTTAGCAACCTCGGAGGAAGTGATTACGTGAAACCTCCGTGTCTCTGCGCAAGACGCTTTGTAGTGTCGAATCTATTGAGAGACAGGAGGCTGGATACGCCAAGAACGTAGCGTGTGGCTTATCTGGTCCAATGCAGCAGCTTTGGCTTATGGACCAGGGCCGGCGAAATCCTTTCTGCTAGTGGTAATTCCAACCGAGTAGCCGACAACTACTTCCTCACCTGGTGTGGGAGTTTGGTCGATAATCAATCCGGGTTGAACGCTCGGATCGTAACGTGTCGCCAATAGTCGAATCTTCAAGTTAGCGGCGTGAAGCTTCCTCTCGGCGTCTTCATAGCTCAATCCTTTGAGCACTGGCACATTGGTTTGCGCTGGTCTTGACCGGCGCTCACGTTGGACGTCAAGACTCAGGCCCAAAAGCGCAAGTGCCGGTATAACGACGCACACAACGAGCGCCAGCGTCACAAGAAATCTGATAAGCAGTTTCTGTTTGCCTCGTAAGGTGTAACCAACGAGGACGCCAAGTAAAAATCTCATAACGGCGGTTCCTTTTGGAGATCCTTAGTGAATCACCTACTCGTTAACCGCTTCTTTTTTCTTATTGGTTGTGTTGAGGAGTGTCGGTCGAAGGAAAGCGTGAGGGAGAGGTATCAATTTCGCGGACGATCAGTAAGTGCGATCGGCATACGGTTGGCGTCACCTTATGTTTGGTTGTTTCGCGAGGTGGTCCAACCAACCGATATGCTGACCAACCTCGTCAAGAATGGGCCGAGAAATGTTAGTATTTGGCTGCTTCGTAAAGTCGATTTTTCTGAGGTTTTGAGCTGCCGTCAACCTTCCAGTCAACGTTGAAATTCATCTTTGTAAGTGACTGAAAATGCTTAAGTTGTGAGCGGGAGCCCGTTTACTGAGCCAAGCGGGCTTCGTTTCTTCGTAAATGCATCCTACATCGCGACTACTTACTTTGCAACGGCTTAACGGCTCGGTTTTCGACGCGCTCAACGCTCCGAACGCTACAGAGTCGTCAAGATTCCGTCAATGTTGTCGAGCCTCTGCACGCTGAAAACTACAGATTGCAGTCCACTCCATTGATTTAGTCGCTCTCTACTCCAGAGATCCGGATGACGACTGTCCGATTTCGAGCACGTCCCTCGATCGTATCGTTTGAATATGGAATCATCGGATGTTCACGAGGCCCACGGATAGCAAACATGCTGGCGGGCAGTTGAGCCTTTGTTCGGAGGAATTCGACCACTTCAACAGCTCTTGCCCAACCCAATGCGATGTTGTCCCGATGCGTATTGCCGGAAGACATGGCGACGTTATCGGTATGTCCATATATGGTAACTGAAATACGTCCTACATTGGGCTTGAGCTGATCGGCAAGCAACGACAATGTTTTTTCCTCTTCGCGTTTTATGCGAAACCGACCACTGTCAAACAGTCCCTTTTCAAACAGCAGCAAAAGTTCATCACGTTCCTTTTGCACGGAGATACCGGGCGCGCTGATCTCAACATGCGCGAGTCGAGCCGGGGAATTCTGTCCGCCACTACTGGAGCTCGATGGCAACGATTGGGCTATCTGACGTTGAAGTTGGAGTTGTTGGTCCTGCTTATCTCCAATCGCGCTCATCATCGCGGCATCCGTGCTGCGGGCATTGCGGGCTCCGACAACTATGAGCAAAGCCACCAGCCCGACGATAATCAGCATGAGGACTGCATAATAAAAGTTTGCACGAAGATAGAAACGGCTACCACGCTTGACCTTCAACTGTTGGGCCAAGTCTATCCCTTGTTTCGCTTCTTGATTATCTGTCACCATAGCAAGCACCTTCCGCCAGTAATTAATAGCTCCATCAAATCGTCCTTGCTGAACGGCGATCTTTGCCCGCAACAATAATCCCGAAAGTGAGTCCTGCGAGGCGTCGGACGAATCCAACAATTCAGAAGCAGCCCGGTATTGACCGCACGCCGCCAGATGAGTTGCTGTTTGCAATGTTACTTCGGCGATTCGTTTACTCACGTGCTCGCTCATAAGTATCAGTTACTCTTCTTTCCGGCTTTTTCGATGTCACTTATGTCGAACTCTGTGCGGCCCTGCTCTACCACTTCCTTGAATTTCTTACTTCTCCAGTCGAGTAATTCCGGCCACGCTTTCAGCAAACGATCGTGAGCGCGGGCACACTGATCAAACTGAGCCTGCAAAACCTCGCCACCATTCCTCCGTTGCTCAGTGATTTCCAGAACCAAATGTTCGGCGTCGCGGAAGGATTCGAGCTGTTCAGGGTTACCGTAAAACGTGGGCGGAAAAGACGTCCAATCGAGAGTTAGGTCGAATAGCGGACGTTGGCGCACCTGGAAATCGAGGTCCAATAGTCGTGATTCCAACTCCAGTAGTTGTTCAGTATTACTTTTAGGAAGGCTCTCATATTGCGACTTGATATCGGCCAGTTCCTTCGCTTCCTCATCACGCAGAACAGGTTCAAGCTTTTCGATAAGCTGTCTGACGCGAGCGTCGACCTGTAACCTGTGAATATGATTAAGCGAACCAGCGAAGGCGAGGATTGCCTTGTATGCGCTGTTTCTGGCGTCCTGCTCGCCGGCATGCGCCCTTTCCAGATCTTTCGAGATCGACTCGACGATGGCCAGGCGCCTGACCTCAGCAAGATCTTGCTCGACCTCGGGAATGGGATAATCCAGTTGGAGATTCTCTGAGCCGCTCAGCGATCTTTTCAACGTCTCAAATCGTTCGGTGATTTCGTTAAGTTCGAAGCCGAAGCTCTCGCGGAAGAATTCACCCTCAAACTGTTCATCAAGTAAGGGGACATAAGCTTGAGCACGGATGGTGCGTGATTCGTCCGCATGCAGAGTTACCTCAACATCGGATCCAGCCGGAATATCTTGGGTGACACGTTCGTCACTGCCGGCAATGACGAGGGTGCCCACATGAAAATTACAATCAGCGTGGGAATCCTCAGCGCCAAACAAATTCGTCACTGCTTCCAACACTGGAACAAGAAGCACGTCGTCAGAGTTTCCTTTTCGAACGGATTTGGTGGTAACGAATGACTCAGTGCGGTGAGCAGGCAATTCTGATCCGTGGTCAATCAATTTCGCAGTCAGATTACCTTTGACAGCGACTAGTAAAGAACTGGCCAGACGAACTGTTACTGCAGGGAATGGATACCAAATCTCGGGCTCCTCCACAGAAGAAAGCAACTCACCTGCCCGATTAATCACCTTGGTGGTGAACCGTGAACGGGTGGGTGTTTCCTGCGCGATTAGCGAGACTTCCGTGTTGAAAAATCCATTTCCATCCACCGGTATTTGGCCACTCGACCAAAGCCCATCGGCACGATAGATTTCAATGGAAACACCATCTTCGAGAGCTGCGGGACCATTTACTTTGCCCGCAACGCAGTAAGTAGGCAGGCTCGATTTAGCTTCATATTCAAGCTGTAATTCGACCTCGCTCAGTGGCTTGTCGACGCCTGAGCCCCACGTGATCTCGCGAGGGATCTCCACTGTAGTGCCATGGATGGCGGCTCCCTGAGCGACCGCAGTCATGGGATCGATCGAGGTATCAAGAGGAATTTTGAGATGGTCTTGCAATACCTGCCGTATGTAAGGTGTTTTCGTTGGACCACCGATGAGAATTAGCCGATCGACACTTCTCGATGATAGCCGGTTCCTGCTCAATAATAATTGGCACTGATGAACAGCCTTTTCCACATCACGCGCCACTAATTTCGCGTACTGGCTGCGAGTGATTGGTACTGCGACTTTGACGGGCTTTCCGCGCTCGTCTTCGCAGAGCACACCATCTACCTGAATGACGGCTCTGTCTTTTTCAGACAACTCGATCTTAGCTGTTTCAGCGGCAAGCATAAGCGTTCCATAGGCTGGACCATACTTGGGGCTTTTTTCTTTGAATTCTTTCAGATCATAGTCTTGTGATAACTGACTTAGCGCGTAATCGACCAATTCCCGATCAAACCTTCTGCCGCCGAGGTGGACATCTCCCATATGCCCGTTTTGTGGCACCACTAGTTCGCCATTGCGAACCAGCACCAGCGACACATCAAGTGTGCCGCCGCCAAGATCGAAGACCATCCATTGAGCGTGCTCGTCTTTTTGAGTTAGACCATAAGCGAGGGCGGCCACGACTGGTTCCTGGGGCAGGGGATAATACAAGAGACCGGCGAGCTTCGCTGCTTTTCTTGTTCCATCGCAGGCACTCTGATCAAATTTGGCGGGAACACTGATGACGCAGGCCTTTGGATCATCACCGGTTTCTTCTCGATAAAATCGCAAGAGTTCGCCGATTACGATCGATCCGAGTTCGGGCGCCGTCATCACTTTCCGCGCTGCCGAAAACTCAAACCTGTCGTCCTGACCCATGCGGAGTTTGTAGCCGGTATGTCCATTACCATCTTCGCCTCTGCTCACCCACATCGCTTCAATCGCAGTCTGGCCTACGAATCTTCGGCCCCTTTTGTCGTAGTAGACGGCCGATGGCATCGTGTCATCCATTGGGTTTGGCTTAATGACGCGCGGTTTATCACCATCCATGATTGCGATGCAGGAATTGGTCGTCCCGTGATCGATCCCGCATTGAACGTATCTTTTAGTCATGAGGTTTTCCTTATGCTGGTCTATCAACCAGACCCTTTGCTTTCTGAATTAACTTACCGGCAAGCATGATTGCTGGACGCTCACAGCGCCCGATTCTTAATCGATCGAGTCCAGGGACTGGGCTAGGCTGGCCGATCTGCTCAAAATCCAAGCGGCCGAAATCGTATTCGTGGCCCGTCAGATCGCGACATTCGATACCCTGCTTCTTGAACAGTGTTTCAATATTCTCCAGCGCCAGCTTGATGCTTCGTAGCTCCTTTGAATTCAAACCTTCTCTTTCCATTTGGGCGGCGTTGCGATTCAGGCGAAAGTAATAGTTGCAAAGAGACACCACAAAATCAGGAGTTAGTGCTGGTCCATTGTTCCGCGCTGGTTCAACCACCGGGGGCATTACGCGTGTTGTGTTCAGGACTTGCAGTAATTCCGTCAACGTCCGAGCGAGTGCCGTGGGCCAGTCGTCCGAGTTTCGGCTGTCAATACGGAACGCCGAAGGAAAAGCCTTTTGCCGAAGAGCGCTGTAGTAGTTGAGGAAAGTGTTCATCTTTTCAACGATTCAAAAGACCCCGCAGTTTTTGGTTTCGCTCGAAGGACGACATTTCAATCAAAGCAGCGAGGAACCGGTTTGCTTCGTCATTTGATAGTTGTCGCAGTGTCACTTCAAGAAGAACCTTTGCTACCGGATCGAGCGAGCTCATCATTTCGTCCATTTTGCGTCGGACGATTCGGTTTACTTCGTAATCGGAAGGGCCTTTACCATCCTGATAGCCCGCGGCTTTGGCAGCTATGTATGCCGGAAAATCCTTTTTGGCTGACTCAGGTTTACCTTCGATCCGAGCGGTAAATCGCTGCTGCAACGGTTGGGTTTGGGTTGCAGCAGACGCCTGGGCATTGTTGATTTCCTGCTGGTATGTTCGGCGAATTTTTTCCTGTCGTTTCTGAGCGTCACTGGTGATTTGTGTTCTCTTGGTAGTAATCGATTGCAAAACGCCTTCCGCTTTGGCGCCGTCACGCTTTGCCTGCTGGTCCAGGTTTCGGATTGCCTCGCGACGCTGCTCATCAATCTTTCGTTCTGCACGTTTCGCTGACGCTTTTGCCTCGCTGATGGCTTTGTCAGCTATCGTGTAACGATGGCGACGAATCGCTAGGCTTATCGCTAACCCGGCGATCATTCCCAGGGCTGTTGCCGTAAGTGGAATCAGCGGTGACGTCGCGCCGGCAGCACTGACATCCTGAATGGCGATGGTTATTGAAATTCCGCCGAAAACCGTTGCGAGGATGAGTGCCAGGGGAATTTCAAGACGCAAACGCCCGCGGACACCCTTGGCGATTTCACCAAGCTTTGCCCGATTAGATTGTGCTTCGGCAATCGGTCCCGCAGCGTTCTTTCGTGCTTGAGCAATTTCCGTGTCGAAGTTCTTTTGGACCAACTCAACCTGGCGATCGCGGTTTTGTTTGATCTTAGCCAAAGTCTCTTCGGCGGCAGCTGCCTCGTCGGCGGTTCTCTGATTGTGCTGGCGGAGTGCGTCTTCGGTTGAAGCAACGTCGAGAGCAACCTCAGTGGAGAGCACATTATTCAACTCTTGCACGGACCGATCGCAACTCATTTTAAGAGACTTAATCTGCGCCAGGAGAGCCTTACTCTCTTCGTCATATTCATCTTCATTGAGGTCTTCAATCTTCAACTTACCGTCATGGACCATCCGGGCGCGTTCGGATCGAGGTACCAACACGCGACGTGATTCCCAGCGAACGCTGATCCCTTTGGTTTCCGTTATCTTATAGACCGGCAGCTCGAAGCTGAGCCAGGGATCCGGCAACTCACTTTCAAGGAACCAGCAACAGGTAGGATCAAAATCATTCGCAGTTGGCAGAAAGCCCTTATATAAAATACTGGTGTCACTTCTCATCGACTTTTCCAGCTTCTGTTTCATTAGCGCCGACAAGGGAAGTTGGCCTAAGCGCTTTGCGACCAGCATGCAGTAGAGGATGCTGCGCAAGCGCTCTTCTTCGTTGGAGAAGTCCAGTTTTCCATTTAAAGCACTCAGGATCTTTTCGCTGAGAAGATCGAAACGGGTGGTTTCAACAAGCTTTGCGGGCAGGTTTAGTTCGTTCAGCAGATAAGTACGAACTACAAACGCCTCATCCAGAATCGGTGAACAAACTTCCATAAATCGAGGAAGGTTTATCTTGCCTTGCGGATCCAGTAGTTGTGTTTCCACCCTCTGGGTCAGCGGTTTGAGTTTGCCATCGGCTATTTTTCTGACGGTCAATTCAAGCGCTTCGGTAACTGTGTCTGAGGGCAGTCCGCTCCTTTCCATGATTATCAGATGGCCATAACAGGCGGCCGAGGCAGAGGACCTGGCAAAGACCTGAGCAAATAAGGAGTTGAAAGCCAGAATGACGGAGGGGAGCTCGGTACGCAGTTGGTCTAGATCGTCGAGGTCGAGGCGAGGATCATCAAGCTCAATAATTCTTTCAGCGATGTAATTCCAGAAATGGTCAGTCGTCAGGACATCAGCCCAGTAGAACATGGCTTTGTTCCAATGTTCTGAGCTCCATTCAACTTCACCGGAAGCGAACAGCAACTCATGAGCGATGGCTTGATTGTGGTGAATCAGAGCTAGTGCGTGCTTGATTATGGACGCATCCTGGCCTTTGGCAGTATTGGCTGTCTCCTTCAAGACCTTGATGGACTGAGTTGTGAGGAGATTACGAGGCCGCTTAATAAGATCAAACTGTTGCTCTGAAATATGCGGCCAGAAGAGATCATATAGAATTCGTTGGCGAGGACTTTGAAGATTCGATAGACATTGCAGAATATCGTCCCGGTCCAACGGCAAATGGCTGTCGTAGCCGATCCGGATGCCCGACTTGATTGCGGCCGCCGGATCGATTTTGCAGATGTTTCGGATTCGCTGTGACTCTCCCTCCAGTTTTGATCTGTGTGCGAAGGCGGACGTCGCAATCACACGATAACCATTCCTGGCATACAGGTCGGCGCTCATGTCTATCCCAAGGAGCTGCTTTCCAAGTGTTGCTGAAAGGAGACGTTTGAGGTCGAGATTTAGAACCTGCACACCGGGCAAAACACCTTCGGCGAGAAGGTAACCGTTTTGGTTCTGAGTCGGATTCATGATCACTCCGTTGTGAGAATCTGATCGTCGGATTCTGGCTGTGGATACTGCTTCATGTTTTTATAGTTCTCCCAAAGTGCTCTATGCCTTTCCGGTGTATCAACGGTGGCCTGTATGTGCAGCCCGACTTCATCTGCTACCTGTCTGGCTTCGAAAAACACCTCTTTGTCGTTGTCGTTCGGGATGAGAGCCAGAATGAAGCATCTGTTTGGATCGAGTGACTGGCAGAACTTCCGAAAAGAACTGTCTTCCGCACTCAGATCTGCGATGCCGGTGTTTGAATTATCGAAGAGAAACACCTTGCCTTCTTCGCAAAGAACACATTCCTGACGAAAATCCACAGTATGATTTGGCTCAATCTTCATTGGCTTCTACTTAAAGCTGTTGCGTTGCTGTTGTACCTCTATGGTCTTTCACCTGGACGGTAAATAAGACTTCTTTAGTCGTATCAACGCCGATTCCTTCGAATGGACAGCCAGCTAGTTCTCCGTCCTCGCTCAAGTTCAAACTGGGAGGAAGCTCTCCCGCCACCACGCTCCAGTGATACGGCGGCAAACCTCCCGTACACGCCAGTTGTAGAGAATAATCAAATGAGGCCCGAGCATTGGGAATCGACTCTGTGGTGATTCGCAAAGGCTGGATCTTTCGTCGGGAATAACCCAGGCCAAGGAAGACCGCCATCGCGAGCATCACTGTGGCGAGACAACCGATGGCCAACGTCAACCAAAACGGAGTTACTCGTCTGATGTTGAGCGGCAACGTCACACTCGCAACATCGCCCCTGTCATCTACAACCTGCAAATCCAACAAGTAATTGCCCGACGTAGTTGGCCTACCAGCAATTCTGCCGTTTTCGAGAGCGAGCCCGGCGGGCAGGGAACTAGAAGAGCGCCATTGGTAAGGCAAAGCGCCGCCCTCGGCTCCAAGAGCGATCTCTGAACTTTGACTCGTTAATAACGTCGGGATAGAGCGCGTGATAATTACCAATTGCCGAGCGCCTGTTTCCGTAAGCACTTCCAATTTAATCGGAAGGGGTGCCGCCGTTTGTCCTTCTGCGTCGGCCAGGGTTAGTTTGCAATCCCAATCACCCGCCCTTTCTGGTGAACCAGAGACAGCTCCGGTGTTCTTGTCGAGAGTTAATCCCGGTGGTAACTCGCCACCGACCAATTGCCACCTGTAAGGCGGAGAGCCACCCTCAGCCGCAAGCTGCACGGTGTACTCTCGTTTCGCAATTGCTGAGGGGAGTTTGGTCGTCAGCACTTTTAGTGGCGGAACTGGTGGCGGTGGTGGATAGTTGTCCGAAATGTTCAGTGAAAAGTTATCACTCAAAGGCTCGCCTTTTGACGGGGTCACCTTCACGGTGAACGTGGATTTCCCAACCTCAGCAGGCGTGCCGGAAATCTGACCACCTGGCCCCAGAGTTAACCCTGCGGGTAAATCACCGGACCAGGCCCAGGTGTAAGGGGGTTGACCTCCTTCGGCGGCAAACGAGAGTGGATATGGCTGGCCACGGTAGGCGGCCGGCAGTGTGGTCTCAGTTACGATGCGCAAAGGAGTAGCGTTCACCGGCTGCTCGCGATGCACTGTTAGCCGAAATTCCTGACTAACTACTTTAGAATCTCCCTGAGCTTCATCACTGTGCGACTCACAATTAACCTGAAATTTGTATTGCTTCTCGTTACCGTCAGTTGGGTCAAGTTTGAGCACGCCTGACAACTCTCCGGTTTTGGGGTCAAGCTGCAAGCCTTTAGGCGGCTGACCGCTACTTATGGACCAGAGAAAGTTACCTAATCCTTCGCGAGCGCTGAGCCACTGAACGTAATGCCGATTGTGATAGCCGTCCGGTAAAGTTTCGGTGAGAATCTTTGGTTTCTTGAACACGACTGATCCAACCATCATGATGGCGAGCAGTAAAAGAAAAGATAATCCGCCTATGGTGTTCGCAAAGACATCCAGAAATGAAACGGTGAAAATACTGATTTCACGACTTTTTCTGATTCTCATGAGGTAAGAACCTCGCTATGACTCGGTGACACTGCTTCTAAACGCAATGATGTTTTCACTCAAGCGTTCCTGGGCTGCTTTGATTTCTTTGATCTCGGAGAAGAGATCAGCAGCAGTTTCTTGTTGTGTTGCCAGTTGAGTTGTTGAGGTGGCGATCGCATTAAGATGCTCAGAGATAGTCGCACCAAATGTCTGCAATCGCCCCGCAAAGAGTGCCGGTAAACGTTCCAGATCCTTTTCAATCTGCGCGCGATTCCCGTTACTGGCCCGCACGATCAACTGTATCTGCTCGGAGAGCGCCTGAATTATTTCAGTAGAAGCGCTGGAGTGTTCCTGGAAAAGCGCACACACTTCGTCGACGCAGAGATGATCGATCTCCTCGAGTATGTGTTCCTGCCGCTGTTGCAGGAACGCCATATAGAACGCCGCAATAGCACTTAGCAGGATCGCCAGAAAGGTCGCATCGAAAGCAGTGCCCAGATTTTCCGTGACATCAGGTAGGGCGCTCTTTATTGTCTCAAAACCTGAGGCGCCCTGAATGACTCTGCCAAACCTCGACATACCTAAACCCAATCCCAGCACTGTGCCTATCAAACCAAGAGTCGGAAGGAGCCAAACAAAATAACGAATGCCAGCGTAGCTATTTTCCAACCGTCCGGCATCGTAATCGCTGCGAGTGTGGAAATAGTTTTCCAGCGCGGCCGTGCTCTGAGTCTTACGAAGACGATCCAATGCATTGAGAATTCTGCTGAACGCAATACTTGCATGGTGTTGCTGATACTCCTGCCCCGCGAATTTGCCAGAAACCATCTGAGCATCACTCCAGATTAGCGACGAGCCAAACTCTGGTCCGCTCACTATTTTCTGTGCGGCTTCAAACGCCTCTTGTTCGTAGTAGGAAGAGCTGTGCTTGATGGTGAGAATGGCAATTGTCACCCAGAAGCAAAACACTGAGGCGTACTGTATCCAGCTTCGCTCAAGAAACAGATCGTGAATGTAACTCTGCCGAGGCGCTAGAACCCGGACCAGCAGAAACGTGAGCACGGTGGCGACTGCGGCTGCGGCCAACGCTACTTGAGGTTTAGTTTTGTGCCACCTCGAGATCTTGCTTACCATGTGAGCACCTCTTCACTTGAGCACATATCGGAAACCCACTTCACCGTTAGTCAGCTCGTGATCAGCCCGCATTCCAAGAAAGGTCAGGCAATAAAGCGGACCACTGTCTTTGAAGGATCCACCACGCACAAAGTAATTGCCGGAGTCATCAGCCGCAGTCCACTCATTAACGTTTCCGCACATATCAAAGCAGCCCACCGGGCTGACTCCAGAGCCATACTCGTTAACGCGGTTAGTTCTCGCCCAGCCAGACTCGGAAGCATTACACCGCGATGGATCGAATTCGTCTCCCCACGGATAAGTGTTGCCTGTTTGTCCGCGCGCGGCGCACTCCCACTCTTCCTCCGTTGGCAATCTACCTCCACGCCAAAAACAAAACGCAACCGCATCGCGATAACTAACGTGGGTCACAGGGTGATAACGGTACTTGTCGAGAAACGGGAGGCTTGAGCGCGACCACTTCAGAAGCTCGGCAGACCAGTGCGAAGGCCAGAGATATCCCGTCTGCTTCACAAATTCGTAATACTCTTCATTTGTCACCAGGTACTTTCGAATACGAAACGAGGACTTATGAACCTGGCGCGCCTGATTCCGGCCAACCTTCTGCGCCGACTCGTGCGACAGCTCAAACTTTTCAGCCAGAGCAAGGCATTGGGCCAGCGTGACCCCAACGTTGTAGACGCCCTCCGGCACAAAAACCGTCGTTGTTAGTTCTTCCAGACTGAGCAGTCGGTCTCGTCCGGTCGCAGAATCATCTCGCACGTAACGAAAGCCGACGTCGTCGTCGGTAATCACGGGGTCAGTAGGAAGGCGAAACCAGGCGAGTGAATAGAACCGGCCTTCACACTTGTATGACCCGCCCCGTGTATGTTTCATCCCACCTTTACCACCATCGGCCCATTCCCAAACGTTGCCTGCCATATTCAATAGACCTTCGGGTGTCTTTCCCTCTTGAAGACCATATACAGGTAGCAGGCCTTCGCTCGTTACCTCATTACGCTCAATCGTGTTCGCTGGATAAGCATCGCGCCACTCGCTTTGATCATTAGCGATAGCAACCTTGGGTCGGAGAACGTGACCATTGGTCTCAACCTCCCACGCAACTCCCCATGGATAAGCTCGTCCATCGTTTCCTCGGGCCGCTCGCTCCCATTCATCGTTAGTAGGCAGGCGAGTGTTGCTCCATTGGCAGAACGCCTCAGCATCAGCGAAGCTGACGTTCACGACTGGCAGGTCTCGCAGATGGCTCGGAAAACTACCCGTTGACTGTTGCCAATGTTTCGGCCGGTTGTAGCCGGTATCTTGAACAAACTCCAGATACTCATCGTTCGAGACAGTCCCTTGCGCAATATGAAAGGCGGGAAGATTGATCCTGCGAGCCTCAGGTTTCATCCACTGCTCCATACGCTCCGCGGAAACGTCGTGCATTTGCATCAATCTATAGAGCACGTCATCTCTTGCCCCAATGATTGCTTCGCCACCGGGGATAAGAATTAGTTCACCGCGTAAAGCTGTCACGCCGGTGTGAAGCGAAAACGAATCGGTGAGATTTGTTGAGTCTGCATTACCAATGCTGGAACTCGAGCGAGGGTCAGCTGAGTTCAATGCCAGCCGTAGCTCGTTAATAAAGGCTTCGACGGATGGAGGGCGGGCCGAGACCTCCTTTTCAAGTGCGTGCCGGACTACCCTTTCAACTTGCTCAGGTATCTCAACACCCCTTGAGGCAAATGGAGGAGGTAACTCGGTCAGATGCTTTCTCATGATTACGGCGCCCGACGACCCGTCAAAAGGCACTGCGCCGGCCAGCATTTGATAAAGCATGATTCCGAGACTGTAGATGTCTGCCCTCGCGTCCGGTTCCTCCTCCGACCATTGTTCGGGCGCCATATAGTACGGCGATCCAATGAGTCCGCTCGTCTTAGCCTGCATGAAGGAGCCTAACAATTCAGGAGATTTTATTTTCGCGAGGCCGAAGTCGAGGATCTTGATTGCTTCGTGAATCGGCGTGTTGTCTCTGACTATTATGTTCAGGGGTTTGAGGTCGCGATGAACGATTTTCTGCTGGTGGGCAGCCGCGACACCTGCGGCAATCGGACGGATAAACTCAAATGCGGCACTCGGACTCATTGCTCCTTCATCGGAGATAATTTCTTCCAATGATCTACCCTTGATGAACTCCATAACGAGGTAAGGCATTGTGTTGAGCGCAACGCCGAAATCTGTCACGGCCACGATGTTTTGATGGCGTATAGCCGCGGCGGCCAACGCTTCCTGTTTAAAGCGAGTAACCGATGAATGACCATTGCCAAGCGAATCGGGCAAGATCACTTTGACTGCGTGTTGTGTTTTCAGAAAAATGTGGCGGGCCTGAAAGACGATGCCCATGCCACCTTGTCCAAGTCGCCGCTCCAACTGGTAACGTCCATCAATGATCGGCTCGCCCGAGAGTGAAAACTTAGTCTCCTCGCCGTCTTGAGGACACACCCCTATGTCATCAGAGAAACAGCGCTTACATACTGAACATTCCCTCATTTGCTTGGACCAACGAGCGGTAAACTATTTGGACGCAGTTCTTCCGCCGACTTCGGAACAGACGACGGATCGAGTGGACCACCTTCGGTGATGGCCCGTAGAAATTCCTTGCCCATTTCGTGGGCGTGCGTGTAACGGAGGTCCAGGTCGTAGCTGAGTGCCTTGAGGATCACCGACTGTGCGGCTTTCGACAATTCGAAACACGAAGCCCTCGACTCCATGAAAGACGCCGGCAGTGGCCCATCCTTCAGCATGATCACATCGGCCGCCGAGAAGGGCCTTCGCCCGGTCACTAGTTCATAGGCGACAACTCCGAGAGCCCATACGTCGCTCGCCGTGACAGGATGGCCCTTCAGTTGCTCCGGCGCCATGTAAAAAGGTGTTCCGGCCCAGGTCTCCCGTTCGGGTTGCCCTGCGCGCGCGACTTCTACCCTGGCAATGCCGAAATCGATCAGGATGGCCAATTCGTCACCGGAAGAAAGGTGGAGCATGACGTTTTCAGGCTTGAGGTCGCGATGGATGACTCCCGCGTTATGCACCGCGCTCAGCGCAGAACCGAGTTGACTGACAATAAGTGCGACGCGCTTCGGTTCCATCGACCGCCCATCCATCGCGGCACGTAGCGTCTTGCCTTCGACGTACTGCATAGCAATGAAAGGTTGGCCCTCTGGCGTCCACCCGAAATCGTAGATATGGACCACGTAGGGGTGATTGATTCCTGCGAGAGCCTTGATCTCTCTTTCGAACATCATCCTGAACGAAGCATCGTCGAAGGTCTGTCCCTCCGCTTCGAATAGAATCTTGATTACTACACGGCGTAGATGAATGTGTTTGTCGCGCGCAAGGTAGGCGACGCCGAATGCTCCGCGGCCCAACTCTCTTTCGAACACGTAACGTTCGTTAAGTTTCGTGATGATCATCTTTTCGTCACTACTCGGGTGGTAGACGCCGCGCCTCCTGTTCCTTAAAGCATGGCGAAGCATTTTCCCGGAGGGCCTCGTTCAAGAGAGCGCGGTGCGTTGCGTCGTCGTCGAGGCGAGATCGCGCGTCCGCGATAATCCTGTCGATGCGAACACCCTCGTTCGAGAGCCACTTGACCCTCGCCCACATCTGTAGTTCCTTCTCATACGGGAGCGACCGCCGCCTATCCCATTCGTCGCCGTTCCGGAGCCGATAGACTTTCGGACGCACCTCATCAGGCACTCCGCTGTGGTGAAGTGCAACGAGCTGCCACTGGTCGTTGAAGACTGGCGAGCCGGAAGAGCCCGGCTGCGTATCCGCCTCGTAATGGATGAAGTTGTCCAGAGACTTAACCACCTTGTTGTCGCGCAACGCGACCTGCTGTGGGTCGCCGCCCGGGTGCTGGATGATGTTCGCCCACTCCAATACCGTCAGCTCCGCGAGGTTTGAAACCAGCGGGATCGATCCGCGCCCGGCGAGTTCTTCACCCGGCGAGTTGACGGGCTCGACGGCGACGATCGTGTAGTCAAGATTAAGATCGTCGCGGGTGACGGACGTGAGGAAGAACTCGCCGGGGAGCAAACGGAAAAGTTGTGTGGGGCCGAATCCCTTATCGAAGCGACGTACGTAGTCGAACTCGACGCAGCAGAGCGCCGCGATTTTGGCGTTCTCAATAACATGGTTGTTCGTCATCAACAGCCGCGAGGAGATAAGGAAGCCAGTGCCGAAGCCAACACCTGTCTGCGTCACGATGCGCCCGATGGCGCGGGCGCGTTCGGCTCCAAGCGGTAAGAAAAAACTGCTCATGAGCTGGTCCTGCCCGATGATGCGCTCGAGCGGGTTGAAGCCGATTAAGCCGTTGTCGCTGGACATGCTTTGGGCCAGCGTCAACGCCTCCTCTTGCATCCCCAGTTGTTCCATGCGCCGCAACACGCGCTCCGGCCGCTCAACAGTGCGCCAGTCCCTAGTGGCTTGCGCGAACGCCTCCGTTCCGCGCCGAGAGGCTTGGTTTCTGCCCGCACGCCGCGTCGTCTGCTCAATAGCTTCGAGAATGTTCATGTCTGTTGCACACGGCGCGTGGCGGACATAAAATGCACACCCGTCGGGCTGTGCGCCAAGATGACCCTGTCTGTCTGATTTCGTTAAGTGGCATTCGGTCGAGCGCCGGTTTCTCGGCTCGTGCTGCGGTTCCCCGCTCACATTTCAATCGCGCTGAAAGAGGTAGGTGGCTATCACCTTCAATCAAAATTTTTCTTACCGAATAGCTGGAAGGTTTGGTCCGCATATGCGGACAGGGCTCCGCCCGATCAGGCACTCACTCCACTTGTAGTATGTGGAAAGCGTTACCGATGCACACCGAGAGCGTGACCGATCTCCTCATTGCCTGGAACGATGGCGATCCTTCCGCCCTCGACCGGCTGATTCCACTTGTCGAAGGCGAATTGCGCCGCCTGGCCAAGTACCAGATGCGTCGCGAAAGTCCTGGCCATACGCTCCAGACCACCGCGCTCGTCAATGAGGTCTACCTGAAGCTGGTCGATCAGACTCACGCCCACTGGCACAACCGTGCACACTTCTTCTCCATCGCCGCGCAGATCATGCGCCGCATCCTCATCGACTACGCGCGACGCAACCTGCGCGGTAAGAGGGGTGGGGGGACCGTCGACTTGCCGCTCGATGAAGCGGCCGTCCTGACGCCCGAGAAGTCAGCCGAGTTGCTGGCCCTCAATGAGGCGCTCGACCAGTTGGCACAAATCGACCCATTGAAAGCCCGCATCGTTGAGTTGCGACATTTCGGCGGGCTCAGCGTAAAAGAGACGGCCGAGGTTCTGAAAATTGCCGAGGTGACAGTGATCAGACACTGGGGTCTGGCGAAGTCCTGGCTCCGTCGGCAGGTGCGCGGAAGATAGGCACGCTTGGACTTTGTGCAAAGCCGCACGCCTGATAGTTTTTGGGTGCGACCGTCGCGTTCTAGATAAGGGGCGCTCTATTCGTCGGTCACACCTACGCCCTGATTTAGTTTGCGGGGGCGCCCCTTTCACTCTTCGTTCATGGACTCTGAGCAATGGAAACAGGTAGAGGCGCTCTACAACGCAGCCCTCGAAATCAAGGCCGGCGAGCGCGAGAGCTTCATCGCCGCCGCCTGTGCTGGCGACGAAACGTTGCGTCGCGAGGTCCTGTCACTGATCTCATCGGCGGATCGTAACGACAGTTTCATGGAAGCGCCGTTGATGAGCGCGGGACTGATGCTGATGAGCGCGGAGGAGCACGAGTCTCTGAAGGGCCAGACTGTTGGCCCTTACCAGTTACTCGAACTACTCGGCTGCGGCGGCATGGGAGAGGTATACCTCGCCCACGACCCGCGTCTGAACCGCCGCGTCGCACTGAAGCTGCTGCTAGCCGTCCTCGTCAGCGACGGAGCGCGCGTCCTTCGCTTCGATCAGGAGGCTCGCGCTACCTCGGCCATCTCTCACCCTAACGTCGCACACATCTACGAGATCGGTGAGGACCAGGGACGACACTACATCGCGATGGAGTACGTCCACGGGAGAACGCTGCGTCAGACATTACAGCGTGGACCATTGGAGGTCGGCGAAGCGCTTGATATCGGCATCCAGATCGGAATTGCGCTCGTGGCCGCACACGAAGCTGGTGTTCTCCACCGCGATATCAAGCCTGAGAACGTCGTGCTGCGCGTCGATGGCTACGTGAAAGTCCTCGACTTCGGCCTTGCCAAGCTCGTCGAAGACAGGCTTTACGCCGGCACTCCGGAAGCCACACCGATCCCCTCGCTGCATACTGAGCCCGAACTGATGATGGGCACGTCTGACTACATGTCGCCTGAACAAGTGCGACGCCAGCCCACAGACGAGCGCACAGATTTGTGGAGTCTTGGCGTGGTGCTCTACGAAATGCTGGCCGGGCGGCGTCCGTTCCCAGGGCGCGAATCCCGCGAAGTCATCGTCGCAATACTTGAGTGTGAGCCCGAGCCCATAGGGTGCGTGAGAGACGGATTGCCTCCCGCACTCGAGGAAATCGTGGCGAAGGCACTACGAAAGCGCCGGGACGAAAGATTCCAGTCCGGTCGGGAGATGGTAGACGAACTGCGCCGTGTGCGCCGCCAGGTGAGTGAAGAGTCGGGCTCGCCGGGCACTCCTTACGACGCCGGATCATCCCATCCTAAAAGCGCCGGGACCGGCTTATCACCCGGACCGCAGGCGGGCTTGAACAGCGAATCCAACCTTCCTTACGGCGCGTTACAACGGATGGCGGGTTTTAAAGCCGTATCGCTCATCAGCACGCGCGCCTCGAAGCTCAAACGTAAGTGGCGTCCTATCTACTGGCTCGTCTTGCTCTCGTTGGCGGTCGCCAGCATCTACTTCTACATCAACTTCGCTCGGCAACATGGGCCTCTCCTCGGCAAGACACTCAACTTAAAGTTTCAGCGCCTGAACTTATCTGGAGATATAAGCGATATCACGCTCTCGCCTGACGGAAAGTACGTAGCTCGCGTCGTCGCCGAAGAGGGCAAATATACGATTCGCATAACAGAGATCGCTACAGCGAGTGACCTGCGTATCGTGCAGCCCTCGGCGGCCAATTACAGCGGCCTCTCTTTCTCGCCCGATGGTACTTACCTTTATTACCTGGAGAATCAAGCTGAGACCGGCACTCTCTATCGCGTCTCCAAGCTGGGTGGCGGACAGCGCAAGATTCTCGATGACGTTAACACCAGCGTCACCGTCTCACCTGACGGTGAGTTGCTGGCCTTCGTTCGCTCGAACCGCGCGTTAGATACGCCCGACCTCATCGTCGCGCAGATTAACGCGACGTCTGAACGCATTTTGGCGCGGCGCACCCGTGCCGACGCTGACACCTTTATGGCCGATATGAAGCGAGCAGGCCCGGTGTGGTCGCCGGACGGTAAAGTACTGGCGTGCCCGACGCTCACAGTGTCTCCTGAACAGCAGATGAATGTTGAAGTGATCGATGTCGAGACCGGTGCCGGCCGGCGCCTCAACGCTGAATCATGGTATGACATCTCGCGCGTGGCCTGGCTAGCTGACGGGAGCGGGCTTGTTGTATCAGCAGCCGCAGCACCAGGCGCGCCGTGGCAGCTTCATTTACTCGCCTATCCGGGCGGAAAGGTACGCAAGATCACGAATGATCCGTACAACTACACCCTCATCAGCGGTGCACGCGATTCGAGTCTCTTTCTCACGCTAAACATCGAAGACGATTCCAGTATCTGGCAAGTCTCCGCAACAGGTGAAGTGCGGCCCGACGTGACCGAAGTGATCCAGCGGAAAGGTGTTTCGGAAATCGTTTGGGACAGCGCGGGAAAGTTTCTTTATACTGTCAACGACGGCATCCACACGAATTTGTGGGTGCAAGAGCCAGGCGCGTCGCTGAGGCAGCTGACTTTTGAAGGCGACAATTTCAAGCCCGCGATGTCGGGCGATGGGCGCCACGTCGTGTTCGTTTCCACACGCGCCGGCGCGATGAACATCTGGCGCATGAATGCCGATGGGACGCAGCCTAAGCAACTCACCAGCAGCGCATACGACGACGTGCCATCGATCACACCGGACGGCAGGTGGGTGATTTACCGTACCGGAAGCAGCATCAGGAAAGTCTCAATCGACGGCGGAGATACGATCAAGTTATTTGATAAGAGCGCGCTCTGTCCTGTGCTCTCGCCTGACGGGCGGCAGCTCGCATTCTTCACCAACGATCGGGTTGAGAGTCAAACGTGGCACATTGAGGTGTACGACCTCAGCTCTCTCGCTGTCGTCAAGCGTTTCGAACTTCCGCAATCGACTACGCCCTTTAATGGCCTGCGCTTGACTCCCGACAACAGGCTGCGCTGGACCACCGACGGTTCGGGTCTCGCTTACGTTAGCCGCGCCGATGGTACCTCAAACGTCTGGCTGCAACCGCTCGAAGGTGGGCCACCCCATCAACTGACATATTTCAAGGACGCCAACATGCTTTCGTTCGCGTGGTCGCCCGACGGGAAACAGCTTGCTTGCGTACGTATGACCAAAGCGTACGTGCCCGTGCTAGTCAGGCTTTTCGATTGAACTCATGTGCGATCAGGGATCGGCAGTCAGGCGGCACGGCGGGAAGATTCCCACCGCACCGCCGTTAGGCGAGGACCGGCAGATCATTCCTCCGGGTGCGTGTTGCCTTCGGTGGTGGAAGGTTTGTCGCCTTCCGTTTCGTTCGAAGGGCACGGAGTTACCCACACGCCGTTTACCCAGCACTCATCTCCTCCTTCATATCCGCTCATCGCTTTTCTGAGCATCAAGGTGCCCATGTAAGATTGCCCATCGTAAGCTCCGGTGGAGGTCCCGGTGATAGTGAGATCAGCATTATCTCCCAACTCAATTCTGATCTTCATCCCTGCGGGCTCACCATAACGGTTCTCCCGAAAGCTGGTTTCGAACTCTAAGACTTGTATTGCTGACATCCTTGCTTCTCCTTTCTCGACTAAAATGGATAAAGCCTCGTACGCTGCCTTGGCGTCTAGTTTCCCCTGTCCCCAGTTCGTGTTTGGCGTTACATCCGTGAATGCATCGTTTTTGGCGGTGGATAAAAGCGCGTCGCGTATCTGTCCTGCCGTCAACTCGGGCCAAAGTGACCACAATAACGCAGCGATGCCCGTCACGTGTGGCGCAGCCATACTTGTTCCGCTCATGAGATCGTAACGAGTGGGGTGGCCATTTCTGCGCATTCTCGGTGCCATGACGAGGGTGCCGGGTGCGCTCAGATCGGGTTTAATGCGGCCATCGCGAGTGGGGCCCGTGCTTGAGCCGGGCGCAAAATCTCCCCTCACTTGACGGTTGTCCTCGCACAGTGAAGGTCGCGAGATGAATCCGCCCACCGTGATAGCACGTCGTGAGTTGCCGGGGAGCGTAATGGTCGAGGAGTCACACTGGTGACTCCGAAAGTCGATCACCGTAACCGCATTTGGTCGATCGGCCCAGGCGTCGAAGTCGCCGCGCTCGACCTTGTCGCCACGCAAGACTAATTGCCAAAGGCCCGTCTCCCACTCTTCACCGCGCTCCAGAACAATGCCGATACGATTGTCGCCGTTTGTCGGGTGGCAGGTCTGCGAATGGACGAGTGCGCGGTTCCCGCCCGGAAATTCAATTACAACATCCATTCCGTCCGGCTCGATGAAGTTGCTCCTCTCACCGCCGGGCGCTTGGAGGGCGACTGCGAAGCGGTCGCCGCCGCCGTACCAGAGTTCTATTGCGTCGCCATCTACGACGTGGCCCGGGTTCTCCGCGAGCGTGAACGACAGGGCGATTTCGCGCCCTTGCTCGATCTTTCCTTGTGCGTGGTGACTGGCCGGCCCGCCACGTTCGTTGCCAGCCGAGACTACGACTAGCACACGCCCCTCTTCGATCGCGTGATCGATTGCGCGTTCCAACCCGCTCATGCCGTCGTGGGAGCCCAAGTTGTCGCCCTGACTTATATTGATGACTACGGGCCGCCCCAAAGCTCTGGCGAGTTTCCGTATGTAATCGATCGCGTCCAAGACGTAGGTTGACTCGCCCACGGGCATGTCGTTCCTATAGGTGACAAGAATGAGGTCTGCCCTAGGCGCGACACCCTTATAAACCCCGTGCGGCGTGCCGTTACCTGCGGCGATCCCCGCCACATACGTGCCGTGTGCTCCAGCGCACTCATGATTCCTGACGATTACAGTCTTCTGAGCTGCCATGTGCTCATCGATCGTCCCACTTGTGTACTCGACGCCGTAACCGAAAGCAGGCGGTGGTGAGCCCGCCGCGCCGCCGAGATTCACCTGATCCCACGCGGCGAGAATCCGAGTCCTACCCTGTGCGTCCAGAAAGCAAGAGTGGGTCAGGTCGAAGCCCGAATCGATGATGCCGATGAGGGCGCCGCGCCCTTCGCTTGGGACAAGGCGAGAGCAGGTGATGGGTTCAACCAGGTTGATTTCTATAACACTGATATCCATCGCGTTCTTAATGCACCATGGGACGACAAACGGTTTCGGGTGTTGCCCCAACTCTCCAAATTCCAGACCCGAACAAAACCCACTGCGACATCACCCCACGAAATGTTTCGCGATCCATTTTGTTTAGTGCCGATATATCGGTCGTAACCGACCAAACATGGACGCCTGCTTCGCGGTCAGAAATCTGAAGGCATGTGTTCGCTGGTCGTTTAGGACTGAAGTCTGTTCACGACACGTCATCTGCGAATAACAGTTTCTCTTGGCATTAGCCACACACCGCCTAATCACGCGGGCGATGTCGCAACACCCACACCTCTAAGCGCACTTTGAGTTTTATTAACCTCAATCAGCGACTCGGCTCTGGTGACGCAAAGCCCTTACAGTTACTATTCGCGCCGAACTAGGTGGTGAACTATCAGGCGTGGTTAAAGTCCATAGGCTACCATCGCTTGGGCGACTGGCTTCGAGAGGTGGCTACAGTCCCTGAGTCGTCAGTTGAACGGGATCGAGAGCAACTCCCGAGGAAGAACTCTCGTGGTTCACGCCGTTTTGATAATAACGATCCATATGCTGAACCTCCGGTTTGCATCTACATTAGCAGCTCTCGTCGATCTTAAGCCGCAGCGGGGTGTCTCAGCCAGAATCCAGAGTGGATTCTTGGAGCGTTAGCTCCTTAATTACCTTGAAGCCCCGCGAGGACGGCAGTCAACAGCAGCGATTTATCAATATCGACCGTGTGAGCATCGCGTCGACTCGTGTTTGGAGGTTAAATGGACGTTGCAACGATCGCGGCGTGGAAATCAGATCGTTAATTCGAGTTTATCATCGATGATTTGTTCAACGGGAATCCCTGCGAGGCGAGCGTAGGCGAGCAGGATGGCGAGCGGTGGTTCGGTCTTGTCGAGTTCGTATTAAAAACCGTCGTATAGTGGATCAGATCTTGAGCACTAAGTTGTTGGACCATCTCTCCTTGAGACATTCCTAAGCTGAGCCAGATTTGCAGAAGTTTCTTTGCAAGATGTTTCGGACGGTCTCGCGAGTGTCCCACGTTATTTAGATTTCTGTGAAGATGTTGGGCCGAGGAAATGCGCGCGTAGTGGCGGCAGCCCCAAAAAAATTCAAAGTAGATTATCGACTTGCAGCATTAGGGGCAATCGAGAATCTGCGGATGTGTAGCGGTTCCCTTTGGAGATTTCAAAGTGAAACACTGACTCGGTACCCGCCTCTTTTTCTTATTGGTTGTGTAGAGTAATGTCGGTCGAAGGAAAGCGTAAGGGAGGTGTCAAATTCGCGGACGATCAGTAAATGCGACCGGCACACGGTTGGCGTCACCTTACGTTTGGTTGTTTCGCGACGTGTTTCAACCAACAGATATGCTGCAAACTTCGCCAAGAATGGCCGAGAAATATTAGTTATTTGGCTGCTTCGTAACGTCGATTTTCAGAGATGTCGATTTGCCGTCAAACTTCCTGTCAACGTTAAAAATCACCTTTGTAAGTTACTGAAAAGGCTCAGGTTGTGAGCGTAAAGCCCGTTTACTGAGCCAAGCGGGCGATAAGCGTTTTAGAGTCAAGAATTTACAGCGATAATCGGATCAGCCCACTAGCCGTAAAGTGACTTGATTTGAACGCATCTTAAACCATCTGCGCTCGCTAGCGCCACCGGTAAAGCAATTGGATACGTGATAACGCAGCAGCTCGCTTTGTGATTGTTCCAAGCCTGACCTCTGACTAAGGTTAACGGGTCCGCGCTGAATCACTACAATCGAAGGTACTGCAATCCGGCCATGGCACAATGGGCAATCGTTATCGAGCATTTCGCTCAATGAATGGCAAGACCCCCACACAAAGCAGTGAAACTGCCCTGAATCTCTGTTCTAGTCGCAGGCAAGCGGATCACAAGTTGCTGCAGGCGATAAAGGGGCGGCGCAGAAGTGCCACCCCCAAAAAGTAAAGCCGTCGAGTGAGCCATCTGTGCCTTCGATCATGGTTGTGCGATCACTGCCAAGGTCGTTTCAACCGATCCTCCTGGCGTGGATATGACGATTCTATATCTTTTGGGTGGTACCGCATCCTTAACTGAAACTGTCGTCCTCAAAATGTGTCCACTGGCATCACTCGCAGTACCAGTAAACTCGATGCCTGAGACTCTAGTGTTAGTATCAGGATCGATCGGCGTGATTACTGCGTTGTCGAGATTTGAGCCCGGGATTGTTAAATCCACCGCATCGGGGCCTTGCATGACAGTTTGCGGGTTTATTCCGACGACAGTAGGAGGAGGCGTAACTGGTCCACCCTCGGACGTCCTGATTACCTGAACGCGGTTCAAGTACTTAACGGCTTGTCCGATAAGAACCAGGTCTCCGAGCCGCAGGTTTACGTATTGTGGGTCGTTGCGATAATCAATACCCTTCTTCTTTTCTGCGTTATATCTTTTGAGTGTCTTGTCATCGTTGACTCCTTCATTCTTCGCGATATTGAGAAGCTGCTTCGGAACAAACACGGTAGTTCTGACTTGTGAGTTGTTCTTGATTATTAAACCATCTCTTAGCATTTGATCGTCCAAACGAGTCATCTGACTAACGGTGGTATCCGGATAGACCAATCCGACTCCAGTGATGACTGGCCCATTGAGAATGTCGGCAAATCGCGCCGCATTCGCCGCGGGACCGAGGACATGCCAGAAGGGAAGGAACCCGGTCAGAAGAAGACCAGCGGTCTTCAGCGAGTTGAATACCTTCGCTCGTGTGCCGATCTCCTGTTCTCTTTCCAGCGTACCTCTCGTCGCTCTGTAGCTGTTAGTGGGCACAATATTCTTAATATTGGTGTTCGCTGGCAGCCGGAAGCCGACGCTGGCGATTTGAAGATCAAAACCCGAGTTGTTTCCGATGCTGAGCTGAATCCCGTAGTAATGTTTCGCAATCTTAGAGCCAAAGTTATGGTGCACTACATTTTTCGCCATCACCGTCCACATGACGTCGACTTCGGGATCAAGACCGGGAGGAATTGCGCCTTGAGCGACTGATGTGATGTCAAAGTCTGCAACTCCAATGATAGTAGCGCCGGCGCTAGCCGTGTCTTTAAGTACGATCTGCACGTGGCCGAGTGGGGCATCGTCCGGAATGGTGATTGTGGCGGAGAGGCCATTGTTGGCGATCATCGTGACGTCACTCACATTGATCCCCGCTGGTGCAAAAACGGAGGTCTGAGCGGTTATCTGTTTTTTAGACGGATCGTGGCTGATGATGTTCACGGCGTACGCTCGGCCGGGTACTCCGCTCGGCGGGCTGATGTCGTAGACCGGATGCGGCTGGGGTTGTTGGGTGACCCTGAATTCGCTGATTGCTTTCAACGATCCCGGTCCGAAGTCATGGGCTGCCGCGGGAAGCGTGAAGTTGATGAGCAGCAGTAGAGCCGTGATCCTGTAAATCACTGTGCGATACGGGAAAAAACTGGTCGTCATAGTGTTTCGCCTCATTCGTGGGAGTCAAAAACAGCGGGTACGGCTTTTCTCCTTATGCCAGCCCGCATTCCCGGTGGATGTTCAAGCTGTCCTATCTATTAAGGCGGAAATCTGAACCGACTCCCATCACGCAATAGCGGGCAGGGGTGATATAATCCAGCCCAGCTACACCGAAATTACTCATAGTGAGGGGCTCGCGCCTTTGAAACCCTCGCCAAAATCCATAACCCAATTACTCATCGAATGGAGCGAAGGAACTGAGGAAGCACTCGACGAGTTAATGCCGCTCGTCTACGAAGAGCTTCGTCGGATGGCCCATCGTTATATGCGTGGAGAACGGCGGGGCCATACGCTGCAAACTACGGCTCTTGCAAACGAGATTTTTGTGCGATTTGCAGATCTCAAAGGCATCCGTTGGCAGAATAGAGCTCACTTTTATGCTGTGGCTGCCCAGGCCATGCGGCGAATTCTGGTGGACCACGCGCGCCGCAATCAGGCGCAGAAGCGCCAGGTCAATCGTGTAAGTCTCGAACACGCCGCAGATGTACGAGCTCCTGAAACATCCACGGATGTGCTTGCTCTTCATGAAGCGTTAACCACACTGGAAGCGGTGGATCCACGAAAGTGCCAGGTCGTTGTGATGAAGTACTTCGGTGGTATGACAGACGAGGACACTGGTGAGGTCCTTGGAATCTCTACTGCGACCGTCACTCGTGAGTGGAAAACAGCCAAGCTTCATCTACTGAAAACTCTGACTCAGCAAGTCGAATGACGGCCGTGATTGGCTTCGCCCGCAAATCTCGCCTTAACTATTAAGGGACTGAAAATGACTCCGGAACGCTGGAGGCAAATCGATAATTTGCTACAAGTGACTCTTGAATGTCTGCCGGCAGGTCGCGCAGCCCTGCTCGATCTTGCGTGCTCTGAGGATAAAAATCTTAGGCAGGAGGTTGAGTCTCTCCTCAATTTTTACGAGAAAGCCGCGGGGTTTCTCGAAAGACCCGCATTGGAGGACGCAGCCGAACTATATTGCGGACCTGAATTGACTGCCGGACAACTTGTCGGTGCTTACAGGATGGAAGCGCAACTCGGCGTCGGCGGGATGGGTGAAGTCTACCTGGCAGAAGACACCAGGCTCGACCGCAAAGTTGCCATCAAGTTTCTGCCTACATATCTCGAAGATGATGAGCTCGCCAGAAAACGCCTGGTCCGGGAAGCAAAGGCGGCGGCCAAGTTGGACCACCCGAATATCTGTGCAGTGTATGAAGTCGAGGAAGAAGCTGACCGCAGCTTCATTGTGATGCAGTATGTTGCCGGCCGAACTCTTCACGACCAAATTAAGATTCAACCCTTACAGCCTGTTGAAGCTCTGGATGTCTGCATTCAAATTGTCGAAGCACTTGCCGAGGCCCACTCAAGCGAAATTGTTCATAGAGATATCAAACCCAGAAACATAATGATTACTGGACGTGGCCAAATCAAAGTGCTGGACTTCGGATTGGCTAAGACCATTGATCAACTGCAAGGAGAACAAAGTGATGCAAGCCCTCAAAGCATGCTGTCGCTGGCAGGTGCGCGCCCCGGCACGCCACCCTACATGTCACCCGAGCAGGCTAGAGGCGACCCTATAGACGCGCGCTCGGATTTATTTGCGGTAGGGGTAATTCTTTACGAGTGCATTACAGGAGCGCTGCCATTCTCTGGTGATACGAACTCGGAAATCCTCTCTCAAGTGATCCACTTTCATCCGCCACAACCTTCAAAGCTCAATCAGAACGTGCCACATGAGCTCGACACTCTCGTGATGAAGGCACTTCAAAAAGAACTCGGTGTGCGTTATCAATCAGCCGTTGATCTGCTGGAAGATCTCCACGCATTGTATGCTCAGTTGCAGACCGAGAACAGGACACCCGTCCAACGTCTAATGTTTAGAGTTGCTTCCGCGGAACCTGCCACTGTCATGTATGCCACGGGTGTAGCTCTTTGCCTCGCGGTGCTGGTCTTTTTTGCGATGAAGTCGCGATTCGACGTTGAGCCTTATCGTCCGTCACCCGAGGCCATGAGCTTTTATGACAAAGGCGTGATGGCTTTGCGCGCTGGGGCATATTTTGAAGCCAGCAAACACTTGCAGCAAGCCATCAACAGCGATGGTAACTTCGCTGTGGCCCACGCACGTTTGGCCGAAACCTTAACCGAGCTGGACTACAGCGATTCCGCACAAAAAGAGATCATTAGAGCCAGGTCACTTGCCAGCGAGTTATCATTAGAGGAACTAGATGCGCTCTACCTGAAAGCGATCACAAGCACGGCCCTTCGCGAGTTTTCTTCTGCCATTCAAACTTATAAACAGATCGAGAGCCAGACCTCGGACCAGGCAAAGGCGAATGTATATTTGGATTTAGGAAGAGCGTATGAAAACAATGATGAGCTGGAGCAGGCCAGGAATCTCTATCAACAAGTCGGCAACCTCACACCGCAATCGCCCACAGCTTTTTTGCGCCTCGGCATAGTTTGCGGAAAGTTGCAGGACTATAGGTCTGCGACCGATGCGTTCATGAAGGCTGAGGCGCTGTATCAAGCTCTCAAGAATCAGGAAGGCATCACCGAAGTGCTCTACCAGCGGGGCTTCTTTTTCATCGATGAGGGCAAGCCGGTTAGAGCCCGCGAGGAGTTAGAGAACTCCATCCAAATGGCCAAGTCGACTGGCAACCAACATCAACTGGTGAGGGCAATGCAAGCGTTAAGCAGCGCATTCAGCGTCGAACGCAAATTAATACAGGCGGAACTGCAAGCGACCGAGGCAATACAAGTGGCACTAAACAGTGGTATTCAGAATCAAGCGGTGAGTGGGTACATACGACTGGGAGATGTATTTCTCCTCCGAGGCAAGCCTGACGAAGCGAAAAGGCAGTACCTGCAAGCCCTTCAAATTGCGCAAAGCTTCAAGATGAATCTCAACGAAGCATGGGCGCGTCGGCAGGTTGGAAGCGTGCTTTCTCTGCAACACAAAACGGACGAAGCGCTGAGTTACGTGGAACCAGCCGCTGCTTTTTTTCAAGAACACCGTTATCGAAAGTGGCTTTCACAGACTCTGACGCTACTTGGACGCATCTATCGTAACAAGGGTGATCTCACGGGCGCACTAAAAGTATTTAAAGAACTGAAACAGTTAGGAGAGCAGTTAGGTGATCAGTCACAGGTGGCGATGGCAAATTTCGACATCGGCACTATTTTTTCAATCCAGGAACAATACTCGGAAGCATTCGGCTATTTTGATGAGAGTTATCGAATTTACCGCTCGCTGAACGCCGAAATCTTTAGGGGATACGCGGCCAGTGCCAGGGCCAGTGTTCTCTGGCAAGTTGGCCATTCGGAGGAGGCCAAGATGGCGCTCAATGAAGCCAAATCAATAGCAGAAGGTCCTGAAGGCAGATCTGAGTCACTGCTGGCTGATATCTATTTGGTCGATGCGTTGCTGAAACTAAGTGCAGGGAATTATCGAGAGTGCGAAAGCGAGAGCCGTCAGGCCCTCGAGCTTGCGGGCACCGAATATTTAGATGTTGCCATCGTCGCGAAGCAGACGATGGGATTAAGCCGAATCCGCTCAGGTGCAACGCAGGCGGGAACACGCTTTTGTGAACAAGCAGTTGAGATGGCTAAAAGCACTGGCAGTCCCCAACTGCTCGCGGGCGCATTACTGGCACTCGCTGAAGCGAGTTTGGAAAACGGTCAAGTCTCGCGAGCGCTGGAAACTGCGTTGAGCGCTCAGCAGAGCTTGGCGCACTTCGGAAAGGCAGATTCTGCATGGCGTGCGTGGCTAGTTGCGGCACAGGCCAGCCGACGACTGCGTGATGAGAACGGCGCTCGGGAATATGCCTCTCGCGCACTCAGCCGGCTTTCGGAGCTCGAACAGAAAGAGGGACCCGAAGCTTACAACCTTTACCTTCAGAGGTTCGACATCGGGAACTTTCATAAACAACTCAATCAACTTGTTAGGTCTCAAAACTGAAAGGAGCATTTCATCATGGCATCTGGCGATCCTCCCGTAACCGGCAACCCGGTCGATGTTTCGGGAATGTTTACCATCAAAGCCCAACCGTCGGGTAATTCCGACAACACGCTGACAGTCAGCATAACTGACAACAGGAAGTTGGAGCTGTTCCTGAAAACTGGAATCAACGGTGAGGAGTTCACATTTCTGTTGAATAAGGAGTCGTGGTTCATGGAAATAAGGGAAAGAGATTAAGTCGTCGAAGAGTACTCAAACCCTTTAAGATACTTCGCAGGCGGCCGGTGATACATTCCCGAAACTGGACCAGCGAAGTTTAGATATGGCTGGATTGGAAGTCAGTTCGATGAGTAGGAAGCTTCACGGCTGAATGATGTCAAATGCGCCTGCCGTTAACCTTCCCGACAACGTTTAGACTCACCTTTGTAGTAACTGAACAGGCTCACGTTGTAGGCGTGAGTCTGGTTTACTGAGCCAAGCGGGCGAGATTTTAGAATCATATTTACAGGAATAATTGGTCCAACCCGATCAAACTGTAAACTGATTAATTTGGACGCATCTCAACCATCTGCGCTCGCTGGCGCTACCGATAGGAGCAAGGAAACACTGTTCATAATGGCACAGCTTACGTCGAATTGAAGGTGCAATCATTACGTCTACCTCGCTTAAACATTGCCATTGAGATCGAGCGCCGCCTCGACTATCGACAAACGAGCGAAGAGGCTAGCCTCGGGATACTGAAATTGCTCCGCTGCTGCCGTCGCGCGGCGAAAGTCGCTCTTCGCCAACAGCGCCAGTTCCTGTCCATACTGAATGATCATCGCTGCGAGTTGGCTATTACCAGGCAAAGGCATCTCGTTCGAAACGAACATCTCCACCTCGAACCCATTAAGCGTCGCGGCAGCAGATGTGAGCTCGTTAAGTTGATCGATGCCCGACTGTAGTAACTCAAAAGTTCGTGCGAGATCGCTGGCGCGTAACGCGCGAATGACTTGTAGTTTATTTTGCAGTTGCTCGTAATTCGTTGTTCGACCCGCTACTAATACGTACGCCTCAGTCAATTGCTGTCCGGAAAGTTGAATGGTCTTGTCTTTTCGGATCTGCTCCTGCGCTGCAATCCGCTCAAAAACTGCCGCGCGCATCTCCGCATCGAGTTGGTCGTTGGCGATCTGACGCGCGCTATCCACGTTTCCCTCGTCAACGGCTTTGAAAGCGGCCTGCTGATAGAGACGATCTCGGACCGTGGGTGGTGCTGTGCTCGCGGCTGTTAGTAGATTGTTGGATGCGCCCTGTTGCGTAAGGTAAGTAAGGCGGTCGAAACCGGTGTGAGCGTTTTTCAACTCGTTCATCTCTTGACGTAGGGCCTGGTAACGTTCGGGCAGGTGTTGCTCGATCTGCGGCAACAATGGACGGAGATTCACCAACAAGTCTCTGGTGTTCTGCTGGTCCAACTTTGGTGATGACGCGCTTTGGCGTTGGACCGTGTTTGGAGAAGGTTTGAGCACGGCTGTAGCTAGGGTCTCGAGGAGGCGCCGATAAGCGGACACGCTCAATTGCGCCATGCTACCGGTGGGCGCTTCAGACGCACGTGGTCCTGCTCGCAGCAGTCCCAGCGTGAGGTTAATGGCCTCATAACTGTTGAGGAGAATATCTGCTCGAAGAGAACCGAGAATTTTTTCAGTCAGTTGCGTCGCGGCGCGCTCATCTTGTTTTTGAAGCTGGGCCAGCGTTGCTGTAATGGCGAGCGAATAGACGCCGCGGTCGAGCATCTCTTCTGCTTTACTCAACGCAAACTTCGGATCGATCTGTGAGACTTCAGCAAGCAGAAGCTGCTCGAGGTAGTTTTCATGCTCGGCTCTACCTGCTTCCGCCAGTTCGGCCTTTTCCGGTTGAGTTTTCCGAAACAGTTCGTAGGCCAGTACCGCGTCGTGCTGAGCTGCCGTCAAAATAAGTTTTTGACGCAACTCGGCACTTGATTGGTAGCGGCTGAATGGTTCGTTGCGCTTCCTGGCGCTTTGTCGCGACAGTTCCGCAACGTCGCCGGCAGCCTGCAAAAATAAAGTGCGAGCGCGCTCCGAATTGCGCTTCCAAAGCAGATCGGCGGCCATCATCTCCAGACGACTGCGGTTTTCCGGCAATTTGAGGGAGCCAATGCCCGCGATTACTTGATCGAGCAACAAATAGGCCTGGTCTTCAATTGCCGGTTTATTACTGTCAGGCGGCGCCTGCGTGTCGAGATTTTCCTGTCCGGCGGAGGACGTAAAGCTAATGCTGATGATCATGAATGTGGACAGAAAGTGTGTGAGTATTCTCATCTTTTCACCTCTGAGCTTAGGAAGATTTATGTCCGGGCCGCCCAAATGGCCTGCGGCCCGGAAATTCCACGTGGAAAGTGATCCAGCATCATTGCTGGACCAGTGTGAAGGTTTCCCATGGTCCAATTGTGGTGCTGTTGCAGTTGACTGTTCCGCCGCCGCCATTTTCAGCCACCAGGTAATGAATGCCGTTTGGGCCGAGCAAAGCAACGGAACTGCCGTTACCGATTTGGCCGGTGCCACCGACCTTTATTATGCGGAACGTTTCGAAGGCCTGGGCCCACCCGCTCGTCGCAACGTCCCCACCTCCGCCGCCGAAGGCCATCAGGTAGTAGTTCTTGCTGGTTTGGATGTGCACCGTATCGCCGCTCATCAAGGAGCCACCGTTAACGTCGATGATCTTGAACTGCGAGGTGAGAGGACTGATGAAGGCGGTGGTTGCATTGAAGTCACCACCACCACCATTAGGTGCATTAAGGTACCGAGTACCGTTTGCGGTGCGGAATGAGTAAGTCGGCGTGCTGGGATCAAACCCGGTTGTGAATTTGAATGTCGCAGAATTCGTCAGATGGACGTTCTCACCGAAATTTGCAACCGGGATCGGTGATCTCATCCTGGCGACGACGCGCCACTGGTATCGCGTCGTATAGGCAAGTCCGCTGACATTTACAGAACAGGTTCCGGTCCCGTTACAAGCGATATTTGAGAAGATCTTGGTCTCAGGAAACTCATTTCCGCTGGCGTAGATGTCATACGTGACCGGCCAATCCGGATCACGCCGTGATGTATCCAATCCATCGCTCCACTGTAGAGTGAAACTAATAGGTTGATTGAAGGAGTTATGGGATGGATTCACCGGAACTGGCTGAAGGGCCCGTGGCTTCGAAACAAAGCCGGTTATGTCCTGGTCAAAGTCGTCAAACGCGTTGACAAATATTGGGCCGCTTACCGGGTAGATTTCAGAACCCCAGAACCAGTCATTACGCCACGTGAAAATGTAGTACCAACCGTTTCCATCTTCAAGCCCGAGGCCGAAGGATCCCCCACTGGTTGATGGATTCGATGTAGAACAGGCACCCGGGATCAAGGCATAGTTTTTATTCGGGTCAGCCTTACATAACTTCACCCGGAAGCTGGGTGCGGGAAGGATATTGCCCCCTGCGACTTCATACCGGACTGTTCCGTAGACTCCCTGGGCACTTGCTGGTGAAGTCATTCCAAATAGTGAAATGACGAAAATCGCGCCGCTGAGAAAACACTTCGTAAATGACGCAATCGAGAAATGTAGCCCGCGAGAGCGCTCGGCGCAGGGAACGTTATTGCGCCATTGTGCGACGTTGTTTAGTTTATTCATGGACACTCTCCTTACTTTTGGGGTGATGTGTTTGAGGCAAGGCAGAGTTCGGCCCACTAAGCATGAAACTGTCTTGCCTGTTTATGTTTAGCTATTCCTTCTCAACAAACAGCAGCACTAAACAAAGTGGCGCGGGAGCATGCATTCGTTTGCTTCTAAGCTAAACGCGTTTTTTGCTCCGACATTCCTTCACAAAAGTTCAGACGTAAAACAGGCGCGTGCGAAGTCGGAACGAGGTTTCGCTTTGCAGGAGCTTCCGTTAGAATCTGACCCGTCTCACCCAGACAAGTCCAAGACCATTCCACAAGCTGAAGAGGTATATGGCCGCGAAAGGAAAGGTCAGCGAACCAACCGAACCCGACCCTGAACGTGACCCGCCAACGTCCGATGAATTCCTCGTTCGCGTGTACGATGAATTGCGACGTTTGGCGAGAAACTATCTCCGGCGTGAACGTGTGGACCACACGCTTCAACCGACGGCACTGGTACACGAAGCTTACTTACGCCTCGCGGCGCAGGCTGGTATGTCCTGGCGTAACCGCGAGCACTTTGTAAGCGTGGCTGCCCAGATGATGCGTCGCGTGCTCGTCGATCACGCACGCGGACACACGCGCGATAAACGCGGCGGCGGATTGAAACTCGCTATGGCGGAGATTGATCGCGTCGCGCCAGCGGAGGGCGACGACCTGGTCGCGCTCGATGAAGCTCTGCGACGGCTCGCCCGCCTCTATCCACAGAAGAGCCGCGTCGTTGAACTACGCTTCTTCGGAGGTCTTTCTATAGAGGAGACCGCAGGAGTACTTCAGGTCTCGGATTCGACGGTTGAGCGCGATTGGAAGTTTGCGCGCGCGTGGTTAGCGCGAGAGTTGAACCGCGGAATTTCGCATGAGTGAGAACGAACACTCCGAAATAGTAGAGAGACTTTTCCACCAGGCGCTCGCCCGCGATGCTGCCAGTCGTGCGGACTTTCTGGCGACGGCATGCGGCGGCGATGTGGCCGTTATGGCCGACGTTGCGTCACTCCTCACTGCCTACGAGACCGATCAGCATCTCCTCAATCGACCGGCGTTTCACCTCACGGCTGCGGAAATGGCTGCCAGAGTTCTCGACGCGGAGTGGTGGGGATCGTCGGATGACGCTCGCGTCTCGGGGTATGCGCTGGTACGAGAAATTGGTCGCGGCGGAATGGGAGCCGTCTATGAGGCATTCTGCGATGGCGGCGACTCGCACGAAAGATTCGCCGTCAAACTTGTCAAACGCGAGATGGCTACCGACTTCGTTATTCATCGCTTCAGGAACGAACGCCGGATATTAGCCAAACTCGAACACTTCTATATCGCGCGCTTGCTCGATGGCGGGACGACTGCCGACGGGCTGCCTTACCTGGTCATGGAATATGTAGAAGGGCAACCAATCGATCAGTATGTTGCTGACGCTGGATTATCGATCCTGGAGCGGCTCGATGTATTCCTCAACGTATGCGAGGCGGTGTCTTATGCGCATCAGCACGGCGTGATTCACCGCGATCTAAAACCCTCGAATATTCTGGTCACGCAGGAAGGCACGCCAAAACTCCTCGACTTCGGGATCGCGAAGCTCGTGAATCTGGACTTCGATGGAAAGTCCGGTGACCATACAGCGACGGCTCACCGCGTGATGACTCCGCGCTACGCGAGTCCTGAGCAGTTGAGCGGGCAAGCGCCGACCAAAGCCAGCGACGTCTATTCGTTGGGCGTGCTGCTTTACGTGCTCCTGACCGGCGAACATCCATACAAGTTTAGCGACCAGTCGCCGGATGTGATTTTGCGGTCCATCGAGGCTCAACCGACACGCAAGCCGAGCGACGTCATCACGAACACGGATGAAGTAAACCGCGAACTGAAGGGAAATCTCGACCGGATTGTACTGAAGGCGTTACGGAGTGAACCTGTTCGACGTTACGAATCAGTCGAACAACTCGCAAATGACATCCGTCTTCACCTCGCGGGGCGAAAGATAACCGCCAAGGGCGACTCGGTAGCTTATCGCTCAAAACGGTTCGTTCGACAGCACCGCGCATACGTCCTTCCCACCGTCGTTATTGGCGCGCTCTGCTTACTAGTGGGATTGCTGTTGGGGTTTTCGGGCTCGCGCAGTAAGCCCAGAACCTCGATCGCCGTTATGTCGTTCAGCGGCGGCGCCGAAGGTTCTTACAGTGAGCAGCTAGCCGACGGCCTGGCCAACGGGCTGACCGAACGGCTCTCGGTGCTGCCCCAGTTCGCAGTACCATCACACCATTCCGTGTTGAGTTATAAGCGACGGCAGCTTGACCCTAAGACGATGGCGCAGTCACTCGGAGTTGAGACGCTACTCGTCGGGAGTTTGGCGGTCGATGACGAGCGGCTCAATGTACAAGTCCAACTGATCGACGCAAATAGCGGCAACAATATGTGGGGCGGCACGTACGCAGTACGCCCCTCCGAATTGCTAACGATCGAGAGGCAGATCGTTAGAGATGTGACACAGAAGCTCGGAGTGACGCCGAGCGCCGCACAATTGAGCCAATCCTTGCGCCAGCAGACCGGCGACGAGGAAGCCTACCGGCTTTACTTGTTAGGTCGTTACTTCTTTAACCGGCGTAAAGGAGAAGACTACTACAAAGGCATTGAGTATTTCCGTCGAGCGATCGAGAAAGACCCTAAATACGCGCTCGCTTACGCAGGTTTAGCAGACTGCTACGGTCTGCTCGGCGCGTATATCTATTTACCTCCAGCCGAAGCATTCAACGCTGCCCGCGCAGCGGCGACGAAGGCGCTTGAAATCGATGAGAGTCTCGCGGAAGCGCACAACTCGCTGGCCCTGGTTCACTGGCTTTACGACTGGAACTGGGCTGCCGCTGATCGCGAGTTCCGTCGTGCAATAGACCTGAAGTCGAGCTATGTGACCGCCCATCACTGGAGGGGACTTTTCCTCGGCGAAATGGGTCGCTTCGAAGAAGCCGAAGCTGAGATGAGGCTCGCGCTCGTGCTGGATCCCGTCTCTGCACCCGTGCTGGCGGATTACGGCCGGGTTCTCTTCTGGGCCCGCCGCTATGATGAGGCGGCGGAGAAATATCGAACGGTTAACGAGATGGATAACTTCTTCGGTGCCTGGAATGTCGAGGCAATGTATTGCTACGAACAAATGGGTCGGACAGCCGAGTGGGAGGCCTTACGAGAGCGAGTTGGCTGGTTCGACCCCGAGGAACGGAAGGCTTACCGTGCTCACGGTCTGCGCGGTTACTGGCTGGTTCGCTCCCGTCGACCACAGCCCGACAACGAAGCTGCGGAGACTGCTGTGCGCATTGGCGATAAGGAGAAGGCCTTTGATTATCTGGAGAAAGCCATCAGCTCTCGTGATCATCGGATGACACAACTTAAGGTAAACCCAATATTCGATCCGCTACGCTCTGAACCGCGCTTTCTGGAATTACTTCGGCGGATGAATCTCGCATCCTGAGTTACACACGCTACGGACGACCTCGCGAGCTGTGTCTGGAGGCAGACGTAGTCGGCTTCCAGACTCAGTCGAGTTCCCGACAGACAGCGGCCTTAGCTTCAAGTAAAACGATGACGTTCCGAAAAATGCGATAGTTCTCCCCCCAGGGTTATCTCCGACAGCGGTGCTGGAATGGGTGCGTCAGGCTATTGTAAGATGAGGTACCCCGACCAGGTTCCTTGCAAGCAGCAAAAGCAAAGAGACATAAAAGCGAACAAAAGCGCTTGTGCCTCACGTGCTTTTGGGCTTGACCCTTTCTCAGCAAACCCACGTTAAGTGTAAATGGAGCCTTATGGAGACCTTACTTAAAGACATTCGCTACGGGGTTCGTGCGTCATTAAAGCGTCCTGGCTTTTCTGCGATTGTGATTTTAACGCTGGCTGTTGGTATTGGCGCTAGTACGGCGATTTTCACAGTCGTGAACAGCGTCATGTTACGGCGTTTACCTTATCGCACCTCCGATCGCATCGTTGTCATTCAGGAGTTAAATCCGGAGGGTAAGCGCATTCAGGTCACTGCCCCAAACTTTCTCGACTGGCGAGCGCAGAATACTGTCTTTGAACAACTGGCTGCTTTCAGATCCTTCAACGCCAACCTGAATTTCTCCGATCAAGCCGAACGAATCGATACGGCTCAAACGTCTGCCAACTTCTTCGACGTTTTCGGAGTTGGACCACAATTGGGTCGTCTCTTCATTCAGCTTGATGAGCAGGCAGGACACGAACCAATCATAGTTCTCAGTGACGTCTTGTGGCGGCGCCGGTTTGGCGCCGACGCGGGAATTATTGGCAGACCGATCACCCTCGATGGCAAGAACTATACGGTCGTTGGCATAGCGCCAGCCGGCTTTCAGTATCCCGACAAAACCGAAGCGTGGTTGCCTCCACTTAAACTTGCGCCTGAACTCTACGAGCGCGTCGAAGTGACTCAGAATCGCGGCATGGGCTACTTGAATGCGGTTGCTCTTTTGAAACCGGGCGTGTCCGTGCAACAAGCCGCAGGTGAAATGGAAACGATCACCACGCGTTTGCGGCAGCAGTATCCGGAAACCAACAACCGTCGCTTCGATCGCGTCGTTTCGCTTCACGATCACCTCGTTGGTAATTCCGACCGGATTCTGTGGCTGCTGTTTGGCGCGGTCGCGTTTTTACTGCTCATTGCGTGCGCAAACGTAGCCAATCTTTTGCTGGCAAACGCCGCCGCCCGGAGCAAAGAGATAGCGGTTCGCGCCGCGCTCGGCGCCTCACGGCTGCGTGTGATGCGGCAATTATTAACGGAGAGCGCGATTCCCGCACTGCTGGGTGGTGCGCTTGGTTTATTGTTCGCCGTCGTGGGCGTGGCCGCGATCACGAGATTGCTGCCACAGGATTTTCCGCGTTTACGCGAGATTGGCATGGATTGGCGCGTGCTTGCTTTTACCCTCGCAGCGTCAGTGTTCACTGGAATTCTTTTCGGCTTCGCGCCCGCACTCCACATCTCGGGGACAGACGTCCAGGAAGTAGTTAAGGAAAGCGGTCGCGGCACTGCCGGCAGTGCCCGTAGCAGCAGGCTGCGACATGCATTGATTATTGCGGAAGTTGCGTTGTCGGTTGTATTGCTTGCAGGTGCGGGGCTCTTATTCCGGAGTTTTCTGCGACTTCAGGCAGTAGATACCGGTTTCACGCCGCAACAAGTGTTGACTGCAAGACTGTCGCCTTCTGGTCCGGAGTTTAAGAACCTCGCAGATTATTCCGCGTTTTACGATCAGGTGTTGGCGCGTGTTCGCGCGATGCCGGGAGTGCAACAGGCCGGTGTGATCACTGTCCTGCCACTCAGCAAAGGTCCAACGACCGCATTCAGAATTGAAGGGCGTCCGATTCCTCCCGCCGACAAGTGGGTGCCGACGAATTTCCGCGGTGTCAGTCCCGACTATTTTCGGGCGATGAATATTCCGATCATGCAAGGCCGCGCCTTCACCGAAGACGACACCGATACCGCGCCGCCAAGGGTGATGATTAATCAGGCGTTGGCTCAGCGCGACTTTCCCGGCGAGAGCGCGGTCGGAAAGCGCATCACACTCGCCAACACGATGGTAAACAATGAGCCGATCTGGTTCGAGATCGTTGGCGTCACGGCCAACGTTCGCAGTACGGAGTTGCGCGAAGAAGCCCCGCCCGAATTCTACTTTCCCATCAAGCAGAGTCCTTTCGAACAGATGTCAGTAGTCATTCGTTCCGCGGTGGAACCGGCGAGTCTCGCGCCGTCGCTGCGTCAGGCGGTGGCGGACGTCAAGAAATCGGTACCCGTCTCCGATATCAAGACGATGGAGCATATCGTCAGCGAGTCGGTAACTCAGCCTCGTTTCAATGTGTTTCTACTCGGACTTTTCAGCGGCATAGCGCTGCTGTTATCGGCGGCGGGAATCTATGGCGTGACCGCTTACACCGTTACGCAACGCACGCAGGAACTTGGTATTCGTCTCGCATTGGGCGCGCAGGTGAGAGATATTTCGAAGATGATCCTGGGCCAGGGGATGATAGTAATCGGAATCGGTCTCGTAATCGGTTTGACGGCAGCCTTTGCGTTGACGCGCTTAATGCGAAGTCTGCTGTTTGGCGTTGGTGAAAATGATCCGGTAACCTTCGCCGCGATTACGTTAGTGCTGCTGTTCGTCGCTTTGGTCGCCTGTTATATACCGGCACGACGCGCAGCGCGGGTAGACCCACTGATAGCGCTCAGGTACGAATAGATTCATCCACAGATTACCCCGATTCTAGTGAATCAATCTGCGTAATCTGTGGATCAAGAGCGTCAAATTTAGGAACTAGAAGCTATAGGTCTTGCTGACCAGAGTGGCATCACTCAGCGCATTAGGCGACGGTATCGTGTTGTCTGGTCGCGCGATGGTTAGGTTTGGAATTTCCGGTAAGCTGTACGACTGATCTACAACCCGTATTTTAAGCGGCTCTTGAGCCTTGAATTCCAGGGCAACCTCCACACCCTCAGCCGGAGGAGCTACATATTGCATATTCCACACCTGTTTATTGTTGCGCAGCATTGTCGAGTTGCCGGGGTCGAGCCGTGTTCCATTCACCATCATACTGAGAAACTCCGCCTTCGAATCTACATACAAAAAGAGCAACGGCGCCAGCCGGGTTGACGTAATGCGCAAGCGAAGCAGCCGAACTCCACCGCTATTCTGATCATTGAGGACAACGATCTGTGGGGCCGCAATCGTCGCCACCGGAGCCGAGTTCTGTCGGAATCTCACGGCCCTCGTGTTAGGCGAAAAGAATTCACTCAAAGGTTTGTTTTCAGGGGTTGTCGACAAGAGTTGCGAAGTCCACTCGTCTGGTCTTTGGTCCATGCTGGCCCAAACGGCTTTGCCCGTATCGGCGTTGAGGGCGTAGAAGATGTTATCCGGTTTTGGATGTTGTCGATCGGAGCTGGTTATCAGGAGACCCGCAGCTAAAAAACCCATACTGACAAGTCCCGCCAGCACAGGTAGCGACCACTTGTTGGCCCGAGCCATGACGTTTAGGTGTGGAATAAGCAAGCCAATCTGAAGCAGTACCAGGACGGCAACAATTGCGATGGAGTTCAGCGTCAGGCCAACAAAGATCTGATAAGTTACGGGAATCAAAAGCATCAGTCCCGGCAACGCACTGAGGAGAAGAATTGGGATCGCGGGCGAGTGGTGGTTCCGCTGTCTCAACACGAATCCAATTGTTAGACCAACGACACTAAACATTAGTGGCCAGGTAAAAAGATAACTCGCACCTGGTAGATAGAAACTCGTAAGCAACATCAAAATTGCCCACCATACTAATCCGCCGACCGCCAGGTTTTCTGTGCTCGTCTTACGACGAAACAGATTGTAAAGGGCAGTAGTCACAGCAATGGCCAGGGCGATAAAACCTATGAAGTAAAGATTGCTGTAGTAAGTTTCGCCCAGCGGTCTTTCCTCAGACTCATAACGCAGTTTGAAGATCGCCAGCCACAGTAATTGTGCAAAAGCCGTGATTACGGCCGTGGTTAAGACAAACGCCAGACAGCCTAAGATCATTCCCCGGACGGTCAGGTACTTTGCTCTCAAACCAACTATAACGAGGGCAGCCAGGAGAATTAAGACCAGGATCGATAGCGGAACGATCCAGGAATAAGGATAGTGAATTAGTGTCGAGCCTAAAACGTCGAAATAGACTGCATTGGCCGACCTGATTTGACGTAAATCGACATTGCCAAAATGGCGCGTCAGCGCAAGCACATAGGTCCCATGATGCTGCAGGCTGCCTTCGTTAATTCGCTGAATATTGTCGAGCGGCGTGTGATAGCTCGAGAGCCCGTCTATGTAGGCGAAGTTAAGACCATCAAGTCCCCGGTTTTTGAAGACAGTAAAATCGGTAGTATTAGGAAGCCGTTTATAGATTTCATACGAAAGCGAGTTCGCCACCGGATGGGGAGCCGCTTTGGCAAACTCCGGAATGAGCCAGCCATTATTATTGCTCGTCTCGAACATTATCGATGGACCACCGTTCCCTCTTGCTTCGAAATTGAGCACTAGTCCGACGTCGCGCGCTAACGGATGCTCTGAGATAAAACCGTTCGCTCCCAGGAGCCCTTCCTCTTCTGCATCCGTGAAAAGGAAGATCACGTCGTTTTTGAGTGGCGGTCCGGCCTTCAAGGCGCGGACAGATTCCAACATTGCAACCACGGCAGCACCGTCATCACTGGCGCCGAAGGCTTGTGGGCTGGTGTCGTAATGTCCCGTTACCAGAATGGCTTTGCTGTTTTCTGTGCCCTGCAGTTTTGCGATCACGTTTCGAACGGTTCCAGCCAACAAAACCGTATCTCGTTGTCGATCGATGGCCGTCGCGGTCTGGATTTCAGGTTCGAGTCCGTAACTCCGGAGCGCTTCGACGATATACTGGCGCACGTTTGCGTGCTCGATGGATCCCGGCGGGTGAGGCTGTTTCGTAATTGCCTGGAGATGTTTTATGGCCCGACCGGAAGAAAAACTATTCGTGTCGGCGTCGGCGGAAACGGCTGCCGGAGAGTTGCCTTGATACAGGCTAAATGCTCCACAACACAGGATGAATAAGAACGTCAGCACTCCCGGGACATCGCCGATGCGTGATGTAACCAGCAGTGGACGCCGATGCGGTTTGGCAGATGAGATAGTTTGGTCCATCGGTAGGTTTTATGATTTCGATCTGGTTTTTGAGGAGGAGCAGAGAGCTTGAATCGCCTCGACTAGACTTCAAGCGGAGCTGATCCTTAAGCGGGGGAATCACGGAAATATCATTGAGAACGCGACTGTTTCTATCTGAAGATGAGGACGCTGTCTGTCATGTAGCCGACTGAGTCGGAAAGCAGACCGAGTCGTTTTTGCCTGTGGTGGTTGGACAAAATCTTTAATTCCGCCCGAACAACAAAAAGAGAACTATGAATAAGATTCTGGCGGTAGTAGAATGCGCGCGTTCTAAAACGTAGCTCTCCCCTCAAGAAAAATCTATGAGCCATGTCAATGGAAGGAGTGTCTGATGACCAGAGTATTGTCACTGATCGCAATTGTTCTTCTCACCTGTGGTGCTGCGGCGGCGCAGGCGGCGGCGCCTGACGAGAACGCGGCGATTACAAAAACAGCTCTTAATTACATCGAAGGCTGGTATGAAGGCGACGCCGCGCGTATGGAGAGTGCGCTTCATCCTGAACTTGCTAAGCGAATGGTCTATACAGATCAGAAAAGCGGCCGTAGCCAACTCCATCAAATGAGCGCGATGGCCCTGGTACAGGGGACGAGACGCGGCGGCGGCAAGCAGACTCCGAAAGAGCAGCAGTTGAAAGAGGTCACCATTCTCGATCGTTTCAACAATGCAGCGATAGTGAAGATAGTTGCGTCTGACTGGATTGATTATCTTTCGGTCGCCAAGTTCGACGGCGAATGGAAGATCATCAACGTATTGTGGGAGTTGAAGCCGAAGCCGGCGGCGCCGTCAACATCCAGTGCGGCGAAGCCGTAATTGATCTGCAATCAAATCACATTGGTCTAGTTTCAGACACAGTCTGGTTCCTTACAGACAGACATTGTGGGCTGATGTACTTTGACGGTGAAGTAAAAGTTCGCGTTAATAAAACCAAAATAGTTCCGATCCCCCGCGGACTATTACCCGACCTCCCTAATAGCACAAGCAAGAGCCGGAAGCGCCCAGCAGTAGGTCGAACTCTGTCGATCGCTGGATTGCTGGCGCATAAGTTGTCTCTGTCGGCTTGCGCAGTGCTGTCAGGGCGGTACCCTCGACAAACAAAATAGCTACCACAGGTTGAGGCTTTTGACTCAAAGTGCGGTAGCGCTGTCTGCGACTCGCCTTTGCGCCTTCTGCGCTAATCAATCTCTCAAAATTGATGTTGTCGATAAGCGAACAAGTTTACGCTGCAGACTGCAAGTTTGACAGCCTGGTCCATCTCCTGGAAACAAGAGCTGCGGAACGGTCTCAGCAGTTGGCTTACACTTTTTTGCGCGATGGCGAGGTCGAAGAGGCGCATCTTTCTTATGGTGAATTGGCGCGCAAGGCGCGCGCAGTCGGCGCGTGGTTGCAAGAACGCAACTTGCAGAACCGAAACGTGTTGCTGCTCTATCCGCCGAGTCTCGAATACATCGTCGCGTTCTGGGGTTGTCTCTATGCAGGCGCGGTTGCAGTGCCGGCATATCCACCTCGTCGCAATCGCCATTTCGATCGACTGCAAACGATCGCGGCCGACGCGCAGGCGCAGTTCGCCTTAACCACTGCGTCAATTCGAGAGCGAATTCAATCATCCCTCACCGAAGCACTGGCCTTGAGCGAACTAACCTGGGGCGTTACTGAAGAGCTCGACGAACAACTTGCCGATTCCTGGCGCGCACCTCAACTCGATCACTCGACGCTCGCCTTCCTGCAATACACGTCCGGTTCGACTGCGACACCAAAAGGCGTGATGGTCACGCATGGCGGTTTACTTCACAACGAAGAACTGATCCGCCGCGCCTTCCACCAAAGCGAGCACTCCGTAATCGTCGGTTGGCTGCCGCTTTACCACGACATGGGACTGATCGGAAACGTGCTGCAACCGCTGTATCTTGGCGCCCGTTGCATCCTCATGTCTCCACTCGCGTTTCTTCAGCAACCAGCGAGATGGCTGCGCGCGATCTCACGTTATCGCGGCACGACCAGTGGTGGACCAAACTTCGCTTACGATCTGTGTTCGCAAAAAATCTCCAAAGAAGAGCGGGATTTGCTCGATCTGAGTTGTTGGACAGTTGCTTTCAATGGCGCCGAGCCGGTGCGCGCGGAAACTTTGCAGCGTTTCGTGGACTTCTTCGAACCGTGTGGCTTCAAACGCGAGGCTTTTTATCCCTGCTATGGGCTGGCGGAAGCGACACTCTTCGTCTCGGGCGCACGCGTGAACGCGCAACCAACCATCAAGACGATGCAGCGCACTGCGCTCGAAAAAGGATCTGCGGTTGCCGATCAGGCGCCCGATTCAGTCTCTCTGGTCGGCTGCGGTGCTGCTCAACACGAACCGCAGATCGTTATCGCCAACCCGGAATCGCTCGCATCGTGCGCGCCTGGTGAAGTGGGTGAAGTTTGGATCAGTGGACCAAGCGTGGCCGCCGGTTACTGGAATCGGCCCGAAGAAACCGCGAACGTGTTTCAGGCATATCTTTCCGACAGCGGCGCGGGTCCATACCTTCGCAGCGGAGATCTCGGTTTCCTACATTCGGACGAGTTGTTCGCCACCGGTCGCATCAAGGACTTGATCATTATTCGTGGCCGCAATCTCTACCCGCACGACCTGGAGCGAACGGTTGAGAAGAGTCATCCATCACTGAGAGCCGGTGGGGGCGCTGCTTTCTCCATTGATAACGGCGGTGAAGAACGCCTTGTGATCGTGCACGAAATCGGGCGTCACGTTTCGTCTTCTTACGACGAAGTGATCGGGAATATCCGGCAGTCGCTGGCTGAAGAGCACGAAGTTCAGCCTCACAGCGTAGTCCTGGTTGCAACTGGCGCTGTGCCCAAAACTTCGAGTGGCAAAACTCAGCGGAGGGCGTGCCGCGAGATGTTGCTATCGTCAACGCTGGCGGTAGTGGCTGCATGGAATGCGAGCGAGAACGATGCCGAATTGAACGTCGAGACGGAAGCGGATCTCGCCGGTTATTTGTGCGCGCAACTAGCGTCGAGGCTGGGTGTTGCCAGCGCGAGCATCGACGTGCGCGAGCCGATCACCCGCTATGGTCTTGATTCGTTGTCGGCGATCGAAATGGCCCACGCGATCGAATTAGATTTCGGTGTCGAGTGGCCAATGGCGATGTTGCTTGAAGGGCCAAGTCTGCTTGAGTTGGCGGAGCAACTGGCCGCGAGAATTGAAAATGCAACGCAGCCACCCATCGTTGCTGCACACGCGAAGAGTGGAACGCGCGAGCTTTCACACGGGCAGCAGGCGCTCTGGTTTCTGCACCGGATGAATCCGAAGAGCGCGGCTTACAACGTCGCTTCGGCTGTGCGCATGCAAGGCGCGCTCGACACTGAAGCGCTGAAGCAGGCATTTGCAGCATTGGCTCAGCGTCACGACGTGTTGCGGACGACATTCGCTGTGGCTGAAGGGAAACCCACGCAAAGGATTCACGACGATCACTCGCTGCCTTTCACAGAGACGGATGCTTTGTCGTGGAACGGGGCAAGGTTTGACGAGTGGCTTGCGGAAGAAGCACTGCGGCCATTTGATCTCGATTCAGGGCGGCTGGCATGGCGAGTGAATCTCTTTAAGCGTCCGAATGATGAATATGTGCTTCTGATCGTTGCGCATCACGTCATCGTCGATTTCTGGTCAGTCGCAGTGATTTGGCAAGAGGTTGGTGAACTCTACACCGCACGGCGACAGGCGCGACCAGCAACGCTGCCACATTTGCAGACGAACTACACGGATTACGTTTGTCGCCAGCGCGAGATGCTTGCAGGGCCGGAAGGTGAACGCCTTTGGACTTACTGGCAAAAGCAACTCGGTGAGAATTTGCCGGCGCTCAACTTGTCTTCTGACAGACCGCGTCCGCCGGTGCAATCCAATCGCGGCGCGACATATACGTTCAAACTGGATTCGTCGCTCACGCGCCGGCTCAACCTACTCGCGCACGATCATGGCGCCACGCTTTATGCAACGCTGCTGGCGGCCTTCGAAACGTTGCTCTATCGCTACACCGGACAGGAATCTTTCGCGGTTGGATCGCCTTCGTCCGGTCGTGATTCCGCCGCGCTAACTGACATGGTCGGTTACTTCGTCAATCCGCTGGTGATGCGCGCTGACTGCTCCGGCGATCCGAGCTTCATCGATCTGCTGGCGCGCGTTCGCCGCACTGTGCTTGACGCGCTGGCCCACCAGGCTTTCCCGTTCGCGTTGCTGGTCCAACGATTACAGCCGGAACGCGATCCCAGCCGGACGCCGTTGTTTGAAACCATGTTCGTCTATCAGCCGTCGCAACTACTGAAAAGCGAGGGGTCATCATTCGCCACCGGCGAAGGGGGATTGCGAGTTAAGGCCGGTGAATTGAGCCTGGAATCGCTGGCGCTGCCGCAGCGCACAGCCATTTTCGATCTAATGGTCATGGCGACGGAGATCGGTGAAACGTTGCTGGGCTCGATCGAATACAGCACAGACCTGTTCGACGAAGCGAGCATCAGGCGCATGGCCGGCCACTTCCAGACTATTCTCGAGAGCATTGTCGAAAACCCGCAGCAGCGTGTGTCCCAACTCGAACTGCTAACGCCTGCCGAGCAACGGCAGCTAGTTGTCGACTGGAACGAGACGGCGCTCGAATACGAAGAGACGGCTGTCCTGTATGAATTCTTTGAAGCGCAGGTGACGCGCACGCCTCGAGCGACGGCGCTCGTATACAACGAAGAACGCATCAGCTATGAAGAACTGAACGAGCGCGCAAACCAGTTAGCCCACTACCTACGCAGACTCGGCGTCGGCCCCGAGTCGCTGGTCGGCGTGTTGCTGGAGCGCTCACCGCTGATGATCGTGGCCATGCTTGGTGTGCTCAAGTCAGGCGGCGCGTATGTGCCGCTCGACATCAGCTATCCACGCGAGCGGTTGCAGTTCACGCTCGAAGATGCACGCGCACACGTACTGCTGACGCAGGTAGATTGGCTCGACGCATTGCCGGAACATGAAGCACGTCTCGTTTGTCTCGATCGGGAATGGCCGGAGATTGCACGCGAGCGAACAGATAACCCGGAGCGATCGCTAACAGATACGTCGCTCGCCTACGTCATCTACACCTCCGGATCGACCGGGCGGCCGAAGGGAGTGGCGATCGAACACCGTAGCGCGGTCGCATTCATCCATTGGGCCCGGGAGCAGTTCAGTGCGGAACATCTCGCGGGCGTGCTGGCCTCGACTTCGATCTGCTTCGATCTTTCGGTCTTTGAGATCTTTGTGCCGCTCAGTACCGGTGGAAAAATCATCCTGGCTGCGAATGCATTGGCACTTCCGTCACTGACCGCCGCGCATGAAGTGACACTCGTCAACACGGTGCCGTCGGCGATGAATGAACTGGTGCGGCTGAAGGGAGTGCCGAATTCGGTGCGGGTGGTGAATCTCGCGGGCGAGCCACTCCGGAACGCGTTGGCGCAAAGCGTTTATGAATACGAACACGTCGAACAGGTGCTGAACCTCTATGGCCCATCAGAGGACACGACGTATTCGACGTGGGCACGGATCGAGAAGGGCAGTGACGAAGCTCCGACTATCGGCCGTCCGGTTGCGAACACGCAGGTTTACTTGCTGGATGCCCATCTTCAACTGGTTCCCGCGGGAGTGGCGGGCGAGTTGTATCTGGGTGGCTTTGGCTTGGCGCGTGGCTATTTGAATCGACCGGAGTTGACGGCTGAACGTTTTGTTCCCGATCCATTCTCGCGTGTGCCCGGTGCGCGTCTTTACCGCACAGGTGATCTGGCGCGCTACCGGCAGGACGGATTTATTGAGTACCTCGGACGGCTGGACCATCAACTGAAGCTCAGAGGCTTCCGCATTGAGTTGGGTGAGATTGAGACTGTGCTGCGCGAAAACAGCGCGGTTCGAGACGCTGTGGTCGTCGCGCACGAGACAGAGACGGGCGACAAGCAGCTTGTGGCTTACGTCGCCGCAAATGGTCCCTTAACCACAGCAGCACTTCGGGCTCAGCTCGAACAGAAACTTCCGCATTACATGATCCCCGCGACGTTTGTCGTGCTGGACAAGCTGCCACTCTCGCCGAACGGCAAGATCGATCGCAATGCGCTACCTGCACCGGGAGCTTTAACGCACGGCGGAGAACCTGACTTCGTCGCGCCACGTAATCAGACAGAGGAGATAATCGCAGGTATTTGGGCGTCAGTGCTCGGGTTGGAGCGGGCCGGTATTAATACCAACTTTTTCTACCTCGGCGGCCACTCTTTGCTCGCCACGCAGGTGATCGCACGCCTCAACGAAGCTTTCCAGGTTGACTTGCCACTGAGTCACCTCTTCGAGTCGCCAACTGTGGCTGGACTCGCTGAACGCGTCACTGCCGCCACTCGGGAGAGCGGAACGCGGCCCATCGTACGCGTCGAAAGAGATGCTCCATTGCCACTGTCCTTCGCGCAACAGCGTCTCTGGTTTCTTGACCAACTTGAACCGGGCAGCGCCGCTTACCACGTCCCGATTCTGATCCGGCTCACTGGACCACTCGAGCTGAGCACGTTGGAGCGTAGCATCCGCGAAGTCATCAATCGCCACGAATCGTTGCGCACTACGTTCAAGAAGGTCGACGAGCGCCCCGTTCAAGTGATTGCGCCTGCGGGATCGTGGCGTCTCGATGTGATCGATCTCATCGGAGTTGACGACGCTGAACGCGAGGCATTGCGGCGCGCCAGAAAAGTGGCACTGCTTCCGTTCGATCTCGCAAACGGGCCACTGTTTCGCGCCACGCTGTGGCGGCTGGATGCCGGCGCCCACATCCTGTTGCTGGCGATGCATCACATCGTTGCGGATGGCTGGTCCATCGGTATTCTTGTCAGCGAGCTATCAGCACTCTACAACGCCTTCGCCGATGACCGGCCGTCGCCGCTCGCCGAGTTGCCCTGTCAATACGTCGACTTCGCACAGTGGCAGCGCCAACAACTTTCCGGCGACGCGCTTGCGCCACATCTCGGTTATTGGAAGCAGCGTCTCAGCGGGTCTTTGCCGCCCATTGAACTGCCGGGCCGGCGAGTGGGGTCAACCTCAAACCAGGTTAACGCGGCGACTGAGCAGAGAGCGTTTCCGGAACAGATCCGCACTGCGCTGCGACGTTTGAGCCGGCAGCGTGGTGTGACGACCTTCATGACCCTGCTGGCGACTTTCCAAATTCTGCTGCATCGCTACACCGGACTCGACGATATCGTCATCGGCACGCCCGTCGCGAATCGCACGCGAATTGAAACGGAGTCGCTCATCGGATTTTTTGCCAACACACTTGTGCTGCGCGGCGACGTGTCGGGCGATCCTTCATTCGACGATCTACTCGGGCGTGTACGCACGTTGACGCTCGAAGCACACACGCACCAGGACGTGCCGTTTGAGTTGCTGGTGGAAGAATTGCAACCGGAAAGAGATCTCAACCGCACGCCGCTTTTTCAAATCATGCTGGTGATGCAAAACACGCCGCCGGCGGTGATTGACTTGCCAGCCGTTCGCGTGGAGCAGTTGGAACTGGAAAGCACCGCGCCAAAGTTTGACCTGGTTCTTTTTCTGAAAGAGAGCGACGGAAGTTTGACTGCGTCGTGGGAGTACAACCCGGCTCGCTTCGAAGCCAAAACCATTAAGGGCCTCGCTACTCATTTCGAAACGCTGCTGGAAAGCGCGGTCGCCGATCCGCGTCAGCGAATTTCGCAGCTCGAGATGCTATCGGATGACGAGCGGCACACCATCGTTACCGAGTTGAATGAGACTGCGGTTGAGTACCCACGCGGATTGGGCATTCACGAACTCTTTGAGGCGCAGGTGGCGCGTACGCCAGGAGCGACCGCGCTCGTATTCAACGACGAACGCCTCAGCTACAGGGAACTGAACGAGCGCGCCAACCAGTTGGCCCACCACCTACGTTCTCGCGGCATTGGACCGGAAACACTGGTGGGAATTTGTCTGGAGCGATCACTGGAAATGGTGATCGGGCTGTTGGGAATACTCAAGGCGGGGGCGGCGTATGTGCCTTTGGAGCCGTCGTATCCGGAAGAGCGACTGAGCTTGATGATCGAGGAAGCCGGGATACGAGTGGTGCTGACACAGCAGCGCTTCCGCGAGATTGTTTCGGCGGATGCGATCTGTCTCGATGCGGACTGGCAGGATATCGCTGGAGAGAGCAACGAGAATCCAACTATCAACACCAGACCCGGTAATCTCGCTTACGTGATCTACACGTCGGGTTCGACAGGCAAACCTAAGGGCTCGATGATCGCGCACGAGGGCATCTGCAACCGTTTGCTGTGGATGCAGCAAGCGTATCAACTAACTACCGCAGACCGTGTTTTGCAGAAGACGCCGTACACGTTTGATGTTTCGGTGTGGGAGTTTTTCTGGCCTTTGATCGCAGGCGCGCGATTGGTCATGGCGCGGCCCGGAGGACAGGGCGACAGTCGATATTTGGTGGACGTCATCAAGCAGCAGGAGATCACTACGATCCACTTCGTGCCGTCGATGTTGGCCGTGTTTTTGGAGGAAAGAGAAGCAGGCGAGTGCCGCAGTCTAAAACGAGTGATCTGTAGCGGCGAAGCGTTGCCGTATGAGTTGAAGGAAAAGTTTTTGAAGTTGCTGCCGGCGGAGCTGCACAATTTGTATGGGCCGACGGAAGCCTCGGTGGACGTGACGTACTGGGATTGCCGCAGCGCGATCGAGCTGCCGCTAGTGCCCATTGGACGGCCAATCGCGAACACGCAGATCTATGTGCTGGATAAAAACCTGCAAGCGGTACCGTTCGGAGTGAGTGGTGAGTTGTACATTGGCGGCATCGGGTTGGCGCGTGGGTATCTGCAGCATGCCGGTCTGACGGCCGAGAGATTTCTGCCGGATCCATTTGGAGTTGAGGGAGCGCGGATCTATCGGACCGGAGATCTGGCGCGATATTTGGCGGACGGAAACATTGAATATCTGGGGCGCACGGATCATCAGGTGAAGCTGCGCGGATTCCGCATTGAGTTGGGAGAAATTGAGTCGGCCTTGCATGAACATCCGGCAGTGCAGCAGGCAGTGGTCGTCGCGCGGGAAGAGAGTAGTGGCAGCAAACGTTTAGTGGCCTATGTAGTTCCGGATCCACAGCGCGCGGCGCCGATCAAGCGGCTGCTTGGTTTGGAGGCGACAGGGCAACTCAAGGATCTGCTTCAGTTTGAGTTGCCAAACGAGACGACGATCGTTTGCCGCAATCGCAACGAGACGGAGTTTATGTATGAGGAGATCTTTGCGGATAAGACTTACCTCAACTTTGGTATCGAGGTCCCAAACGACGCCTGCATCTTTGACGTGGGCGCAAACATCGGGCTCTTCACGCTTTTCGCCAGCCGGTTAGCTCCGCGATCGCGAGTTTACTCCTTTGAACCTATTTCGCCGGTCTTTGAGATTTTGCGGCGCAATGTGGAGATTCATGGAGTGAACGCAAAGTTGTTTGAGTGTGGACTCGCAAACGTTTCTGAGCAGAGTAGCTTTACTTACTATCCCAATGTGTCGCTCATGTCCGGGCGCTTTGCCGATGTGGTTGCGGATGGGGAGACGGTCAAGTCGTTTGTGATGAGCCAGCAGCATGAAAACGGATCGCCCTCAGCCGAGCAGCTCGACGAGCTCGTCGCCGAGCGCTTAACGAGCGAACGCTTTACATGCCAGTTGAAGACGTTGTCCGAAGTGATTCGCGATGAGGGAGTGAAGCAGATCGATCTGCTGAAGATTGACGTCGAGAAAGGTGAGCTCGAGGTGCTCGCGGGCATTGAAGACGCTGATTGGCCCAGGATCGAGCAAGTAGTGATGGAGGTTCATGATCTCGATGGTCGCGTCAGGCAAGTGGTTGAGCTACTGAGCCGGAATGGATTTACGGTCAATGTTCAGCAGGATACAAAACTCGCGCAAACGAGTTTGTATAACGTTTACGCCAGCCGAAATCCGCAAACTGTTTCGCAGCGGAGCCACAAGCCGGCCGAAAGCGTTTGGAGCAGCCGCAAGCTGCTGGTGAACGACCTGCGCGAAAAGCTCAAAAAGCGCTTGCCGGAGTACATGATGCCAGCGGATTTCGTTTTGTTGGCGGAGCTACCTACTACATCGAGTGGAAAAATTGATCGACGCGCACTGCCCGATCCGGCAGAGATGGCGCTGGAGCCAACGGCTGCTTACGTCGCCCCTGGCACGCGCGTCGAGTTGCAGCTAGCGCAAATCTGGCAACAGCTCCTCAATCGCGAACGCGTCAGTATTCACGATAACTTCTTCGAGTTGGGCGGACACTCACTGCTGGCAACGCAGCTTGCCTCACGCGTGCGCGAGATGTTCGAAATCGAGATGCCTTTGCGTAGCATCTTCGAAGCAAAGACGATCGCGGAATTCGCCGAACGCATTGAAGGGTCGTTAGGCACGACCGGTACATCGCCTATCACTCGCACACCACGAGATAGAGCGCTGCCACTTTCATTCGCGCAGCAACGACTTTGGTTCCTGGACCAGGTTGTGCCAGGCAATCCGGCTTACAACATACAAGCGGCACTGCGGCTCTCAGGTTCGTTTAACTTCACGGCGTTTGCTGCGACACTCAATGAGATCGTACAGCGCCACGAAATTCTGCGGACGACATTTCACGTTGTCGACGGTCAGCCTGCGCAGGTCATCAGCCCGGTCGCAGAACTGTCTTTGGAATTCAAAGACTTGAGCACAAATCCGTCCACAGATTACACAGATAACCTGCGTTACACAGATAATCTGCGTAATCTGCGGATGGATCTCACGCAGGGGCCGTTGCTGCGAGCGACAATATTGCGTCTGTCCGAGACTGAGCACGTGCTGCTGCTTTCGGTACATCACATCGTCGCCGACGGCTGGTCCATGGGAGTTCTCGCACAAGAAATTGCCACGCTCTATCCGGCGTTCGTCGCAGCCATACCCGTGCCGCTCGCAGCGCTTCCAATCCAGTATGCCGACTTCGCGGTGTGGCAACGGCAGTGGCTGCAAGGTGAAGTGCTACGGGAGCAGCTCGATTACTGGCGCCGGCAACTCGCCGGTCTCAAACCTCTGGAATTGCCAACCGATCATCCGCGGCCGCCAGTGCAGAGTTTTCGCGGAGCGCGTCGCTTTTTCTCGTTTCCCGCAGAGATCTCAAACGAGCTACGCGCGCTCAGCCGGCGTGAAGATGTAACGCTTTACATGACACTGTTCGCAACGTGGCAGACGTTGTTACATCGCTACACCGGCCAAAACGAGATCGTTGTGGGCACTGACATCGCCAACCGAAACCGCCGCGAGATCGAAAGTCTGATCGGCTTCTTCACCAACCAGCTCGTACTGCGCACGGATTTTTCCGGCAACCCGACATTCAAAGAACTGCTGCGTCGCGTGCGCGAGGTGACGTTGGGCGCTTATGCGCATCAGGACTTGCCTTTCGAAAAGTTGGTCGAGGTACTTCAGCTCGAACGCACGTTCGATCGCAATCCGCTGTTTCAAGTGATGTTCGTTTTCCAGAACACGCCAATGCGGGAGTTGGAACTGCCCGGCCTTGCCATGCGCACACTCGAAATTGACGAAGGGACCACCGCCTTTGACTTGACGTTGACGATCGAGGAAACAGCGGACGGTATCAAAGGGTCGATGCGTTACAGCACCGACCTGTTCAACGCGACCACGATCGAGCGGATGATAAAGCACTTCCAAAACATTGTGCGTAGCGTCGTCGCTGCGGTCGAAACACCGGTGCAGGCGTTACAGATGTACGACCCGGAAGTCAGCCAGAAAGAGCGCACGACGTCGAGACTGAAAAAGCTAACCAGTGTGAAGCCACGCGCGGTCACTGTCTCAGGCGACGGGTTGTTCCGGACGTCTTACCTGACACCTGACCACCGACTTCCGCTCGTCATTCAATCATCCTTTGCGGAAGTGGAACTGGCCACGTGGGCGGGGCGTCACGAGGAGCTGATCGAAGCCGAACTTCTTCGGCACGGTGCGATACTCTTCCGCGGTTTCAATGTTAATTCAATACGCGCGTTCGAAGAATTCACCCGCGCTGTTTCGCACGAACTGCTGGAGTATGGTGAACGTTCGTCGCCGCGCACGCGGTTAAGCGCCGGCATTTACACGTCGACCGATCATCCTGCGGATCAACATATCGTGTTACACAACGAACAGTCGTACACGCTCAACTGGCCCATGAAGATCTGTTTCTATTGCCGGCAGCCGGCGCGGCAGGGCGGACGCACTCCAATCGCAGGCAGTCGCGAGATTTATCGTCGCCTCGACCCGGCGCTGATCAGGTTATTCGAGCAGAAGTCAGTGATGTATGTACGCAACTATGGTGATGGTCTTGGTCTGCCGTGGCAGGAAGTGTTTCAGACGCTCGTGCGAGCTGAAGTGGAGTCGCATTGTCGCCGCGCCGCGATAACGTGTGAATGGAAGGATGGCGACCGGTTGTGCACGCGGCAGGTACGTCCGGCAGTTCGCACTCATCCGAAGACCGGTGAGTGGGTGTGGTTCAACCACGCATTGTTCTTTCACGTGTCGAGTCTCGATCCGGCTACGCAGGCTGCGTTTGCCGGACTCACGCCTGACGAGTTGCCGTTCAACACGCTCTTCGGCGACGCGACGCCGATCGATCCCTCGCTGATGGAGGAGATTCGAGCGGCCTATCATGAATCCATCGTCTCATTCCCGTGGCAAGCGGGTGACGTTCTCATGCTCGACAACATGCTCGTCGCTCACGGGCGCGAGCCGTTTGTTGGACCGCGCCAGGTGGTCGTCGCCATGGCCGATCCGTTCCAGGAAATTTACCAATCCTCAGAGATGGGTGTAGCCGCTCAAGTCTCCGTTTAAGTACGCGTATTTTCATTTCTTTTATCCACAGATTACGCAGATTTCAACCAGTGAACACGCCAGTCATTCAGGGTTTTCAACTATCGCAGCAGCAGCAACGCCTCTGGGCGCTACAGCGCGAGGGGATTAGCTACGAAGCGCAGTGTGCGATTCGACTCGATGGAGAACTCAACCCAAACGTTCTCCGCGACGCGTTGTGTCTTGTCGTCGAGCGTTGCGAGGTGTTGCGCACGACCTTTCAGGAGCTGCCTGCTGTCAAACTTCCGGTGCAGGTCGTCGCCGACTTCAGTGCGCCAGAGTGGCGTACGCTCAATCTCAGCGAGCACGACGCAACCCAGCACGATGTGATGATCGAAAAGCTGCTGCAACAGGAAGCACGCGCGCCTTTTGATTTCGAGAGTGGCCCGCTGGTTAAAAGTCTGTTGCTTACGCTGGCGCCACGCCAGCACTTGCTCATCCTGACGCTGCCCGCGCTGATCGCCGACACGGGCACATTGAATAAGCTGTTCGGCGAACTAGCGGATTGTTACGCCGCCGGCTTGAGCGGCACAGTGCCGGAAAGTATGCCGCTGCCTTACGTGCAGTATGCTGCCTGGCAACAGGAACTATTTGAAGATCTCGATGCCGAAGAAGGCCGGCAATACTGGCGCAAGCAAAACCTTGCGACTCTTTGTGAGCAAACACTGCCAGGCACTGCGGTTGGACCAGCCAGCCTCGAGACCGCGCCAGTGGCGTTGACGCGCGAAGTCGTCACGCAGCTCGAAGCCGTTGCGAGTCCCACGTGGTTACTTACCTGCTGGCACACGTTGCTTTGGCGGTTAACCGGTGAAGAAGAGATCGTGGTTGGCGATAGTTATGACGGTCGAGAGTTTGAAGAGCTTAGCAACGTCTTCGGTCCACTCGCCAAGTCGCTGCCCGTCAGCGTGCGCTTGTCACCTTCGCTGCGGTTCACGGAAGCGTTGGCGCTGATAGAGAAAGCCGTTGACGAGGCACGCGCCTGGCAAGAGTATTTCGTCTGGCCGCGCGCGAGCGAACAGCAGATTTACTGTCCTTTCTGCTTTGAGTTTGCGCAGTGGCCTGGCGCGCGTCATGCGGGCGGTGTCGCATTCTCCATCTACAAGTTGCACAGCAACGCAGATCGTTTTCACCTCAAACTTTCCTGCGTGCGCAATGACGACTCGCTCGCGCTCGAACTCCGGTACGACGCTTCACGGTTTCCTGCCGATGAGATTATCCGTTTGACTGGCCGCCTGAGCGCCTTGCTCACCAACACACTCACGCATCCGGAAACGCCGCTTGCTGAATTGGACATTTTGAGTTCGTCCGAAAAGCAGCAATTACTCGTGGAGGTCAACAATACGAGCGTCGCGTTTCCTGAAGACCGTTGTCTTCATGAACTCTTTGCCGCACAAGTTCAAAAAACGCCAGACGTGAATGCGGTGGTGTATCAGCACGAGCGGCTGACTTATGCGGAACTGAACGCGCGCGCGGAAACACTTGCAGCCCGGTTGCGTGCACACGGCGTGGGACCGGAAACGATCGTTGGACTCTGTGCCGAGCGTGGCCTCGACATGATCGTAGGGGTACTGGGGATCTGGAAAGCCGGCGGCGCGTACCTGCCGCTAGATCCGACCTATCCAGCGCAGCGGATCAAGTTCATGCTCGACGACGCTGGTGTATCGGTGCTGCTGACACAACGGCGACTCAGCGAAGGATTACCCGAAAACAGTGCGGAAGTTTTGTTTCTCGACGATAGCGAGGCTATGAGTAGGACTGGGAACCCCGCTACGTCAGTGGTCCACATCGTCACCCCTGACAACCTGGCCTACGTCATCTACACCTCCGGTTCCACGGGCCAGCCCAAGGGCGTAATGATTCAGCATCGTTCAGCGGTGAATCTCGCGGAAGCTTTGCGACGTGCGATCTATGCAGAGGCAACGGAACAGCCCCTGCGCGTCGGCCTCAACGCACCGCTCGCATTTGACGCTTCGGTAAAGCAACTGGTCCAACTGCTCTTCGGGCATACGCTTTACATCGTGCCGGAGGAGCTGCGTCCCGACCCTTCGCGATTGTTGGATTTCGTCAATGAAAGTCGTCTTGACGTACTCGATCTCACGCCTTCACAACTAAAACTCCTGCTCGAGACCGGAACCCTCGAGACACCGACAGTATTGATTGGTGGAGAAGCGATCGACGCGACTCTCTGGGCATTGCTGTCAGATCACTCCGCCAGTCGTTTCTGCAATCTCTATGGTCCAACTGAGTGCACGGTGGATGCTACCTGCTGTGAAGTCAGGCGTTCACCGTTGCAGCCAGGCATCGGTCGTCCACTCGCCAACGTGCGGGTTTACCTGCTGGACAAGGCGCTGCGGCCGGCGCCGATCGGCATTGCCGGCGAACTCTACATCGGTGGTCCTGGTGTCGCCCGCGGTTATTTGAATCGTCCCGAATTGACGGCCCAGCGGTTTATTCCCAACTCGTTCAGCGAAGTGCCCGGCGCGCGTCTCTATCGAAGCGGCGACCGCGCCCGTTTCTTAGCCGACGGCAATCTCGAGTTCCTGGGTCGCGTGGATGAGCAGGTAAAACTTAACGGCTATCGCATCGAGTTGGGCGAGATCGAAGCGACGTTGACCAGGCATGAAAATATACGCAGCGCAGTTGTCGCCGTGCGCGAGACAGATCTGGTCGCCTACGTCGTGCCACGGCACACCACCGAAACGCTCACTCAGGAACTCCGCGAACTACTGCGCGAGACCCTGCCCGAGTTCATGATCCCCTCGAGTTTTGTTTTTCTCGAGACCCTGCCGCTGACGCGCCACGGGAAAATCGATCGCGTCGCTTTACCGGCGCCCGATGCAGCCGCGCGACGGCAAGCCAGATACGTCACCCCTCGCAACGAAGTCGAGCACGTCATCGCCGGTATCTGGCAGAAAGTTTTGCAAGTGGAACAAGTCGGGCGGGAGGATAACTTTTTCGATCTTGGCGGCCACTCACTGGCCATGGTCAAAGTGCACGCCGAACTACGCACCGCCTTTAGTCGGGACGATTTCTCGATTGTGGAACTGTTCAAATACCCCACCATCAGCTTGCTGGGCGAGTATTTCACCGGTCGTAACGGCGGCAGCGCCGATCTGCGTCGCGTTCAAAACCGTGTCGAGAAACGCAGGCAGGCAGCGCGACGCCGGCAGCAAACGGTGGTGTCCTAAATTGAGGTTCTTATCCACAGATTACGCAGATTCTCTTTAAACAATCTGTGTAATCTGTGGATAAGAGAGCTTGAGGCAAACAAACCGTGAAGCACAAAAACGCTAACCAGATAGCGGTCGGAGGCGTCGCTGTTGTCGGTATGGCCGGGCGCTTTCCTAACGCCGCTAACGTCGATGAGTTTTGGACCAATGTGCGCGGCGGCCTGGAGTCGATCACTTTCTTCTCCGATCAAGAGTTGCTGCAAGCAGGTGTGAACGCCACTCATCTGCGCGCGCTGAATTACGTCCGCGCCAAAGGCATGCTGGAGAACTCCGATCTTTTCGATGCCGCCTTCTTCGGCTTCAGTCCGCGAGACGCGGAAATGATGGACCCGCAGCGTCGCATCTTTCTCGAATGCGCGTGGCAGGCGCTGGAAAACGCGGGCTACTGCGCGGAAAATTATGAGGGGGCAATCGGTGTCTTCGCCGGAGCGGGTGTGAACACTTACCTGCTCAACAATCTCCTGCCGAATCGCGAACTCATCGAGAAGGCCGGCAATCTTCAAACTTCCATTCAGAACCGGACCGATCATTTGTCCACGCGTGTCGCTTACGAATTGGATCTCAGAGGACCGGCAATCACTGTCCAAACAGCGTGTTCGACATCGCTCGTAGCCATTCATCTCGCCTGCCAAAGTTTACTGAACGGCGAATGCGACATGGCACTGGCGGGCGGCGTGACGGTTTCGGCGCCGATCGCTAACGGTTACTTCCATCAGACAGGCGACATCCATTCGTCGGATGGTCACTGCCGCGCCTTCGACGCAAATGCCGATGGAACAGTGGATGGCAACGGCGCCGGCATTGTCGTGCTCAAGCGATTGGAAGACGCCATTGCCGATGGCGACACGATCGATGCGATCGTGCGCGGCTCCGCGATCAATAACGATGGTTCGCTCAAAGTCGGCTACACCGCGCCGGGTGTGCGTGGGCAGGTTGAAGTAATTGCCGAGGCGCAGGCGGTCGCGGGAGTGCCGGCTGAAACGATCACGTACGTCGAAGCACACGGAACCGGAACCACACTTGGAGATCCGATCGAGATCGAAGCTTTGACAGAAGTCTTTCGAGCCTCAACCGACAAGCGAAAGTTCTGCGCCATCGGTTCGGTAAAAACCAATATCGGTCATCTCGATGTGGCCGCCGGTGTGGCGGGTCTAATCAAGACGGTACTGGCGCTCAAACATCGAGAGCTGCCACCCAGTCTTCACTTCCAGCGGCCCAACGAGAGTATTAATTTTGAAGAGACACCCTTCTTCGTGAACGCCAGCCTGCGACCCTGGGCCGGGAACTGTGAGCCGCTGCGGGCCGGTATTAGTTCCTTCGGTATTGGTGGCACTAACGCTCACGTCGTCCTCGAAGAAGCGCCGGTCGAGAGTAGCGAAGATTCGAAACGGCCGGCGCAGTTGCTGGTGTTGTCAGCGAAAACCGCAACCGCTCTCGACGCCGGCACTGTCAATCTCATCTCGCACTGCAAAACACACCCTGACGCCAATCTGGCCGATGTTGCTTACACGCTGCAAAACGGACGGAAGGCTTTCGACTATCGTCGCATCGCCGTATGCCGCGACATAGTTGATGCAACCAGCGTCCTCGAGACGTTAGACCACCGAAAGGTGTTCACCGGTTTACAGGAGCCGCACGAGCGCTCGATCGTAATGATGTTCCCGGGGCAGGGAGCACAGTACGCCGGAATGGGCGCGAAGCTGTATGAGCATGAAGCATTGTTTCGTCGCGAGGTAGATCGCTGTCTTGACATTCTCCAGCCGCAACTCGGCTTCGATTTGCGCCAGGTGCTCTTCAGCGACGAAGAGCACGCAGCCGAAGCGTCGGAACGATTGAAGCAAACGATCGTCACGCAGCCGGCGCTGTTCGCGATTGAGTACGCGCTGGCCCAACAGTGGATGTCATGGGGCGTGCTGCCGGCGGCGATGATCGGGCACAGCATCGGGGAGTACGTTGCGGCTTGCTTGTCGGGAGTAATCGATTTGGAAGACGCGCTCAATCTCGTCACCTTGCGGGGACGGTTGATGCAGAGTTTGCCTCCCGGCGCAATGCTGGTCCTGACGATCCCGGAGGACGAAGTGCAGACGCTGCTGGCGAACCGGGAACTCTCAGTGGCGTCAGTGAACGCGCCGTCGCTGTGTGTGGTCTCCGGACCAATTCCCGCGGTGGATGAGTTGGAGCAGGAGCTGCAAGAGCGCGGCCTCGGCAGTCGTCGCCTGCATACTTCGCACGCATTTCATTCCGCGATGATGGACTCGATCGTGGACGAGTTTGTCAACGAAGTCGCCCGCGTGAAGTTGCACGCCCCTCGGATTCCGTATCTGTCGAACGTGACCGGCAAGTGGATCACGACTGAAGAAGCGACGGAGCCGCAGTATTGGGGACGGCACCTGCGCGAATGCGTGCAGTTCAACTCGGGACTAATCGAGTTGCTTCAGGATCGAGATCGCATGTTCCTCGAGGTGGGACCAGGACGAACCTTGACCACTCTGCTCCGGCACCATCCGCAAAAAGGAACCAACCGCGTCGTACTCAACTCATTGCCGCACGCCGATGAGAGCGGTGCGGACGACGTTGAATACATGCTGACGACGTTGGGGCGCTTGTGGCTGACGGGAGTGAACGTCGAGTGGTCCGGCCTGCACGAAGGGGAGCGCAGGCGACGCGTGCCTTTGCCGAGTTATCCATTTGAACGCCAACGCTACTGGATCGATCCACCGCGTCTGGCGAAAAAGGATATTGAGACTGACGGGAAACCGCCGGCGAGACGCGACGACGTTTCCGAATGGTTCTACGTTCCATCGTGGAAGCGAGTGCCGAACGTGCACGTGTTGAACGAGGCATCGAGCAACGCCTGGCTGCTGTTCGAAGACGAGGTTGGGGTGAGCGTCGAACTGGCGCGGCAACTTAGAAACGCCGGGCGAGACGTTGTGACCGTCAAGCGCGGCGAGATGTTTCTCAAACTCGACGAGCGAGCTTATACACTCAACCCGTCCGAGCACGCCGATTACGTTGCCTTGCTTAACGAACTCACGGCAAATGGTTTTGCGCCCGAGAAGATCCTTTATCTCTGGACCGTCACCGGGACCGCGATGGTAGCGCCTGCGCTTAGTACGGAAGAACTTCAAGGACGGAGTTTTTACAGCCTGGTCCAGCTCGCGCAAGCGTTGGGTGAGCAGAGCAGTCGCCAACCGCTTGACCTGTACGTCATGTCGGACGGTATGCAGGAAGTCACGGGTGCGGAATCGATATCTCCGGACAAGGCGCTCGCGCTGGGTCCATGCCGCGTGATCCCGCAAGAGTACGAACACATCTCGTGTCGAAGCATCGACGTGACAATCGGAGACAACCTCCAACGACTTTGCCAACAACTGATCGACGAAGCGGCGTCGAATGAAAGCGACAGGATCGTCGCCTATCGCGGCCAGCACCGTTGGGTGCAGACGTTTGAGCCACTGAGTCTCGGCGCCGCGGGGGCAACTGCGCCGCGCTTGAAGGACGGCGGAGTTTATCTCATCACCGGTGGTCTGGGCGGGATGGCGTTGGAGTTTTCACAGTATCTCGCCGTGGAAGCGAATGCACGTCTGGCGTTGGTTGGACGCACGCCGTTGCCGGCACGCGCCGAGTGGGAACACTACCTCACTACGCATCTCGAGTCTGATCCCACGCGCCGCAAGATCGAACGCGTGCTTGCGCTCGAGGCTCGCGGAACGGAAGTGCTGGTCCTCGCCGCTGACGTCGCAGATGCGGCGCAATTCGGTGCGGCAGTGGAGCAAGTCCGCGAACGCTTTGGTCCAATCAACGGCGTGATTCACACGGCTGGTGTTCCGGGTAGCGGCCTGATCCAACTGCTGAAGCACGACGCCGCTGCGAGTGTTCTGGCGCCAAAGGTGAGAGGGACGCGCGTCATCGAACAACTCTTCGCCGCTGAACCACTCGACTTTCTGGTCCTATGTTCGTCGCGCAGCTCGATCCTGGGTGGTTTTGGGCAGGCGGATTACTGCGCGGCAAACGCTTTCCTTGATTCCTTCGCGCACGACTTTGCTGCTCGCACCGGCACCTCTGCGATCTCGATCAATTGGGATGCGTGGAGCGAAGTCGGGATGCTGGTAAACACGGTCGAGCGGTTCGGACTACGTGACAGCCATGCGCAGCCTGAGATTTCCGATGCCAGTCATCCGCTGATTGATGCGCCCGTATCGGAAACTACGGAGCAAGGCGTGTATGCCACGCGTGTTAGTCCAGGCACGCATTGGGTGCTCGACGATCATCGCATCGTCGGCACTGCAATCATGCCGGGCACCGCTTATTTCGAAATGGCGCGCGCAGCTTTGGAGCGCCGTTCAAACGCACCCAAAGAAGCGAACTGTCTCGAGATCAGCTCCGCGTACTTTCTGGCGCCGCTCGGACTGCGTGACGACGAAACGAGGGAAGTGCGAACCATTCTCGAAAAAGATGGCGATGTATATCAGTTTCGCGTACTCGGTGAACTTCCGTCCGAGAATGGCGGCGATCCTGTTTGGCAGGATTACGCCCTGGGCCAAATCGGCTTCACTGAAGCTGAACCGCTGCGCCGCTACGACCTCGAAGCACTACGCGCACGCTGTGGCAAAGAAGAGATTTTGATCACTGACGATTACGAAATGGATCCGGATCTTGGTCCACGCTGGCAGAGTTTGCGGCGAGTGCACCTTGGCGAGAAAGAATTGCTCGCGGAGTTGGAACTGCCTGAAGAGTTCGCGGACGACTTTGCCCAATACAAGCTCCATCCGGCGCTGCTCGATCGAGCTACCGGCACCGCCAAGCATTACCTCATTCACGAAGGTCACTATCTGCCGATGTCGTACAAACGACTGCGCGTGAAGCAGCCATTGCCGCGGAAGATTTACGCCCACATCAAATTCCGGGACGATCTCCCACACGAGCAGACTATTACGTTCGACATCATTCTGATGGACGAGAACGGAACCGAGAGTGTTGTGATCGATGGATTCAGCCAAAAGCGTATCAACAACACCGCCGAGCCGTTGCGCGCCCTTAGCGCAGCCAGGTCCTCAAGTGTTGCTGCGCTGCCGGCCAGTGACAACGTTGGCGTCTATCAACGGGCGATGCGTGAAGGCATTCTGCCGCACGAAGGAATCGAAGCCTTCAAACGCATTCTCTCAAACCCATTGCCCCCGCAAGTAGTCGTGTCGGCGCGTGATTTACAAACTTCAATCGCGCAGATGGGTGCTCTCACGACTGCGGACGTGATGGAGGAGATCGGAAAACTCGAAGTTGCGCCGGCTACCACCACACACGCGCGCCTGGCCTCGTTGGGTGAGTACGCCGCAGCGCGAAACGAAACCGAACGAACCCTGGTCGAGATTTTGCAGACCATGCTCGGCATCGAACAGGTCGGCATCCACGACAACTTCTTCGAACTTGGAGGCGATTCTGTTCTCGGAATTCAAATCATCGCGCAAGCAAAACGCGCCGGCATTCATCTGACGCCACAACAGATCTTCCAGCACCCGACGGTCGCGGAGATGGCTGCGATCGCTGCGAACGGAGACATCAAGACCGAAACGCCTCCCGCGGCGGAGTCAACCGAAATCGACTTGTCACTGACGGCGCTCGATGAAAGTCAAATGAACAAACTCATCGAAATGATCTCTGAAGACGAAACGGAAGCGGAGCAATTAGCGATTGAAGCCACCAACTCTTCGCAGAACGGCGATCAAAAACCCGCCAGGCAACTCGACTTCAGTCTTTTCTTCTTCGCCGCCGACAACCTGCGTCCTGGCGAAGACAAGTACAAGCTCTACCTCGAAGGAGCGAAGTTTGCCGACCGGAACGGATTTGCGGCGGTCTGGACGCCCGAACGCCACTTTCACGAGAGTGGTGGTCTCTATCCGAACCCATCCGTGTTGAGCGCTGCGCTCGCAACCATCACGGATCGTATCCAGTTGCGCGCGGGCAGCGTGGTGATGCCGCTGCATCATTCGATTCGCGTCGCCGAGGAGTGGGCCGTAGTCGACAACCTCTCGGGTGGACGCGTAGGGATCTCGCTTACTTCCGGTTGGATTCCCAACGACTTCGCTTTCTTCCCCGAGCGTTACGCCAACAAACGCGAGGAGATGTGGCGCGGCATTGAAGAGGTCCAACGACTCTGGCGCGGCGAATCGATTACCGCGCGTGACGGCAAGGGCAATGCGACGGAGTTGAGAGTTCTACCGCGTCCCATTCAACCTGAATTGCCGATCTGGATCACGTGTAGCGGCGATCCGGAAATGTTTGTCAGCGCGGGCGAGCGTGGCTTCCATATCCTGACGGCATTGCTGGGGCAGTCGGTCGATGAAGTCGCAACCAAGATCTCCAGCTATCGCGAGGCTCTGGCTAAGCACGGCCACGATCCCGCCACCCGACAGGTAGCGTTGATGTTGCACACCTTCGTCGGTCCGGATCTCGATCAGGTGTTGAGCAAGGCGCGCACGCCCCTGTGCAACTATCTGAAGGCGCACGTGGGCCTGATCGGAACCATGACGAAGAGTTTGGATATTAAAGTCGGAATCGATCAGGAATACGTTGACGACCTGGTGGCCTTCGCTTTTGAACGTTATTACCAAACGGCGTCGCTGATCGGAACGCCGGAGAAGTGTCTCCCCATGATCGAGCGTTTGAAGCAGATCGGCGTCGACGAAGTCGCCTGCTTCATCGACTTTGGGATCGACACAGCTTCCGTTTTCGACAGCTTGCAACACTTGTCGCGTCTACGAAAACTTTCCGAACAAACATCCGAGCCAAAGCACCTCTTAGCCTCAGTCTAGTCCGTGAGCTCGATCTGATCTCGGTGCAACCTCTGTGTCTCTGTGTCTCCGTGGTTAACTCACCACAGAGACACAGAGACGCAGAGGTTGCACCGAGAAAACCAGTGGCAACGAGCCATAGCCCACTTCGTATTCGAAAGGATGTAACAAAAATGAACCAACTGGATTGCATCGTCATTGGTTACAACGATCTGCCGTTTAATAGCCTCGCCGATAAGCACCGACCGTTTCAGGAATACAATGGCACCTATGGTGAGATAAAGACTAATTCAGTTCTGATCAACGGGCAGCGCATGACTTACATGGAACTGCTCAACCATGTAATCACCGGGATACATGGCTCTGACCCCAATCTGAATGCTTTTGAAGTACCGAATCTGGGCGCAGTCTACTTAACCAGCTTTCTGCGCAACCGAGGCTTCTCGGTCGAGTTGATCAATTTTTTCAACTTCGAAAAAGATCACCTGGCGAGCCTGCTCATGGAATCGCCTCGCGCGGTCGCTATTACCACTACCTACTATATCGACGAGGATCCGATAAAAGAGATTATCGAATTCGTGCGGGAGCGAGCGCCCGAGACACGTATTATTTTAGGTGGGCCATACATTCACAGTGCCTGCGCCGACAACCGGCCAGCAACACAGAATGTCCTTTTCAATTCAATCGGAGCGGATTTCCACATCGTCGATTCGCAAGGTGAGGCCACGCTTGCACAAGTCCTCAGTTGTCTTAAGGCGGGCCGCGACTCGCGGCTGGTATTCGTTCCCAACCTCATTTACAAAAACCGCGACTCTACCTGGGTCAGGACCCACCGCGTCGAGGAGCATAACAGTCTGGACGAAAACGCCGTCAATTGGCGCTCATTCGACCCGCAGTTCTTTACTCCGACCTCGTACATGCGTACCGCGCGCAGTTGTCCCTTCGCTTGCTCATTCTGTAACTACCCGGCGATGTCGGGCGATCACACTGTGTCCAGTGTAGAGACCGTTCGCGACGAGCTGAGATATCTGGTCGACAACGGCTTGAAGTACATGATTTTTGTCGACGACACGTTCAACGTCCCGCTCCCGCGCTTCAAGCAACTTTGCCGAATGATGATCGAAGAGAAGCTTAATCTCCAGTGGGTCTCCTTCTTTCGCTGTTCAAATGCGGATGATGAGTGCTTCGACCTCATGAAGGAGAGTGGTTGTCTCGGTGTCTATTTGGGGATCGAATCCGGCGACCAGCAGATTTTGAACAACATGAACAAATTCGCGAACGTGCCAAGGTACAGAGAGGGCATTAAAAAGCTAAAGGAGCGAGACATTCTTACTTTTGGATCGTTCATCATGGGATTCCCCGGTGAGACTAAGCAGTCGGTTAACAACACGATCGAATTTGTAGAAGAAACGGCGCCCACCTTCTTTAATGTTCAGTTGTACTTTCACGACCCCATGGCGCCCATTCACCAAAAGCGCGAAGAATATGGAATCCAGGGAAACTATTACAACTGGCGGCACAACACCATGTGCTGGCAGGAGGGAGCCGAATGGGTCGAATACATGCTCCGGCGTGTGGATAAATCCTTCCCGCTAACGTTGAACGGCTTCAGCATCTGGTCCATACCGTACCTGCTTCAGAACGGTTTCTCCGTCGAACAAGTTACGAATTTTGCACAAACCGCCAGAAAGATGCTCGTCAAGGGATTGAGCGATACGGGCGAGAGTTGTCGTGATGAAGAGGAGGAAATGCGGTCGATATTTTCGAGCTGGGATCCGCAGAGCCGGCTAAGCAACTTGAAGTATGTTTCCTCAACTGGTTTGAACGAAATATCGCCCACAGCGCCTGGTCCAAACGCGTACACCGCAAGCCCGGTAGGATAAGTGGTCCAGCAGGCTATCTCTATCTGAATTCATCTCTGTGCAACGCAGAGGTTGCACAGAGAAATCAGGCCTTAGGATGAAACCGAAAAACGTCGAAGATATATATCCGCTGGCGCCAATGCAGCAGGGGGTGCTGTTTCATAATCTGCACGATCCCGGCGCGGCGATGTACTTCGAGATCATCACGTGGACCATCCACGGCGAGGTGAACATCGAGGCGTTTGCAAAGGCGTGGCAGAGCGTCGTCGATCGGCATCCGATCCTGCGCACCTTCTTTGTGTGGGAAGGACTCGATGAACCACTGCAAGTGGTCCGCAAGCAAGTGAAGCTGCCGCTCAACTATGAAGACTGGCGTGGCCGGGACCCAGAAGTTCAGCAGCAACAGGTAGAAGAGTTCTATGTGGGAGAACGTGCGCGTGGCTTCGACTTATCAACAGCGCCGCTGCTGCGTGTCGCCTTGATTCAGCTCGAGGATGAGGTCTACCGGTTTGTGTGGAGTTATCACCACGTGCTGATCGACGGCTGGTCGTCATCCGTGATCTTCAACGATGCGTTCAACTTCTACCAAAGGCTGGCGCAGGGGCAGGAGTTGAAAGTCGAACCAGGCCGGCCGTTTCGCGACTACATCGTCTGGCTGCGCAAACAGGATCTTTCCGAAGCGGAGCGGTTCTGGCGGCGCACATTGCAAGGTTTTGCAGCACCGACGGTGCTCGGTATTGGCAATGGAAAGTCGAGTGCCACACACACTTACGCGGAAGAGCAACTCTTGCTCTCAGTCGAGACAAGTGAAGCGTTACAGGCGTTTGCGCGACGACATCAACTAACCCTGAACACGTTGTTTCAGGGTGCGTGGGCGATGCTGCTCAATCGTTACAGCGGCGTGCGCGATGTTGTCTTTGGCGTAGCTGTCTCAGGTCGTCCGCCAGACTTGCCCGGAGTTGAGTCAATGGTGGGAATGCTGGTCAACACCTTGCCGGCCCGCATCGCGGTCAGACGCGGTGCGACCCTGCTCTCATGGCTCCGCGAGATTCAGGAGCGGCAAGTGACGATGCGCAAATACGAGTACACGCCGCTGCTGCAAATACAACAGTGGAGCGAGGTGCCGAAGGGGACGCAGTTATTCGAAAGCATTGTCGGTTTTGAGAACCATCCGATTGACAGCTCACTCGCTACGAGCAGCGGCAAGGCCGAGTTACGCGACATCGAGCACTATCACACCGCCACCGGCTATGCGCTGAACGTAATGATCGACCCGGGCCGGGAACTGCTCATCAAGATCATGTACGACGTGGGTCGCTTTGAAGCAGCGGCTATCGGGCAAATGCTGAATCATTTCCAGGTACTGTTGGAGAGTAGTGTTGCCAATCCGGAGGCGCAACTGGACGATTTGGAGATGCTCACGGCGGGCGAGCGCCACGAGTTGCTCAATGAGTGGAGTGGCTCCCGGACGGCGTACCCACGCGAAGCCTGTATTCAGGAACTGTTTGAAGCCGAGGTCGAGCGGACGCCGGGAGCAGTTGCAGTAATCTTCGGCGAACAACGGTTGACGTATCGCGAGTTGAACGAACGAGCGAATCAACTTGCGCATCACTTGCGCGGGCTGGGTGTTGGACCAGAAGTCCTGGTAGCGCTCTGCGTCGAGCGCTCACTCGAGTTAATCGTCGGTTTGCTTGGCATCCTGAAGGCCGGCGGAGCCTATGCTCCACTCGATCCGAATTATCCGGCAGAGCGGCTCACGTTTATGCTCGAAGACTCCGCTGCTCCGGTGCTGCTCACACAGGAGTTTTTTGCCAACATACTGCCGGCCAAGTCCAAAAAAATCGTGTGCCTCGATACAGATTGGGACCGGATCGCCGCGTCGAGCAGGGACAATCCAGACAATCAAAACAGCGCAGACAGCCTCGCGTACCTGATGTACACATCCGGTTCGACTGGTCGACCGAAGGGGATCGGCATTCCACATCGAGGCGTCGTGCGACTAGTGCGAAACACAAATTATTACGACTTCGGTCCTGGCGAAACCCTGCTTCAACTCGCTCCGATCTCGTTCGACGCTTCGACTTTTGAAGTTTGGGGCAGTTTGCTCAACGGTGGTCGACTCGTAGTGATGCCGCCCGATTCGCCGTCACTGGAAGAACTCGGAAGAGCATTACGACAACACGGCATTACGACACTGTTCCTGACTACCGGGCTATTCCACCTAATGGCAAATGGAGAACTCGAGAGTCTGCTCGGACTGCGACGACTGCTCTCCGGTGGTGAGGTGCTGTCGCCACAGGCTGTGAAACAGGTTGTCGAAGCAGGCAGTGCCCTGACGTTCTGCGATATCTACGGTCCAACCGAGAACACTACGTACTCGACTTTTTATCCGGTCCAGTCAGGCACGTCTTTCGGAGCAACCGTTCCCATCGGTAAGCCGATCAACAACACGCAGGTCTATGTTCTCGACAGCGAGTTGCGACCGACACCTGCGGGCGTGCCGGGCGAACTCTATCTCGGCGGTGATGGTTTGGCGCGTGGATATCATAATCGTCCGGAATTGACGGCCGAGCGTTTCATACCCGACCCATTCAGTGGCGTCTCCGGAGTGCGACTATACCGTACCGGCGACCGCGTGCGCTTTCTACCCGACGGCAATATTGAATTCATCGGTCGCTTTGACAATCAGGTCAAGGTGCGCGGCTTCCGCATCGAGCTGGGTGAGATTGAAACTGTACTCTCACGTCATGCCGACATTAAAGAAGTAGCAGTCGAGATGCGCGGAGAGGTGTCGGAAGAGAAGCGACTGGTTGCTTATGTGGTTAGCAATCGGGAGGCGGAGTTGTCGACGGAAGAGCTGCGCGATTATCTGAGCGAGAAGCTTCCGGATTACATGGTGCCGAATAATTTCGTGATGCTCGAGCGGATGCCGCTGACAAACAACGGCAAAGTGGATCGCAAGGCGCTGCCGGAACCTGACAGTCTGCGGCCTGAGTTAGCTGAGGGCTATGTCGCACCTCGCACCCACGTTGAGCACCAACTATCCGTGAGCTGGACCAAAGTGCTTGGCATCGAACGTGTCGGCGTCAACGATAACTTCTTTGAATTGGGCGGCCATTCGCTGCTCGCCACGCAACTCGTTTCCACGGTGCGGGAAAAGTTTCAGATCGAGTTGCCGCTGCATGTCATCTTCAACTCGCCCACAATTGGCGAAATGGCAACGTACCTGACGGCGATATTACCGGATGAGCATGAAGTAAGCGCGCCGGTTGTTACTCCGGTCACGCGCGAGCGCGATCTGCCGCTCTCGTTCGCGCAGCGGAGAATGTGGTTTCTGAACCAGCTAGAGCCGGAGAGTGCTTATTACAACGTGCCGTTAGCGCTGAGGCTTACGGGCCGGCTAGACACAGACGCACTGGAAAAGGCCATCAACGAAGTTATCCGGCGGCATGAAGTGTTGCGCACCACATTTGCGACTGCGGCCGGTGAGCCGGTGCAAGTAATCAATGAAGCCGTGTACCTGACACTGACGGTTGAAGACATTTCCAGAGCGGGCGAAGACCGCGCCGTCGAGTTGGCGCTGGAGGAGAGCACGAAACCTTTTGATCTCAGTCGCGGGCCGTTGCTGCGCATGCGTCTGCTGAAACTTGGACCAGAGAATTTTGTAGCTCTGTTCACCGTGCACCACATCATTGCCGACGGCTGGTCCATGGGTGTACTGGTGCGTGAGGTTGCGGCGCTCTACGCCGCATTTGTCGAAGGCAAACCTTCGCCGCTACCGGAACTGCCTCTTCAGTACGCTGACTTCGCCGCCTGGCAACAAGAGAGGCTGCGTGGAAGTGTTCTTGAAGATCACTTTGATTACTGGAAAACGCAGTTATCAGGCGCGCCGTTTGTACTCGATCTGCCGAGTGATAAACCGCGCTTGCCGGTGCAGAAGTTTCACGGAGCCCGGGCGCTATTCTCGGTGCCAAAACCGGTCACAGCGCAACTTTTAGCGATAAGCAGACAAGAAAATGCGACCCTTTTCATGACTTTGCTCGCCGCTTTCAACGTATTGCTCCATCGCTACACTGGCCAGCAGGACATTCTCATCGGCACGCCCATCGCAAATCGCAATCGCGCGGAGATCGAAGGGTTAATCGGCTTCTTCGTCAACACCCTGGTGCTGCGCGCGAAAATGGAGAGTGACGAAAGTTTCCTGTCGCTGTTGCGACAAATCCGCGCCACTACGCTTGCTGCATATGCTCATCAGGATCTTCCGTTCGACAAGTTAGTGCAGGAGTTGCAGCCGGAGCGAGACATGAGCCGCTCACCGCTGTTTCAGGTGATGCTGGTCTTGCAGAATGCACCGCAACCGGCGTTCGAGCTTCCGGGTCTGACTTTGAGTGCCTTCGAGACGCGAAATCGCACGGCGAAGTTTGACCTGATGCTGACAACGGTAGAGACGCCTGACGGACTCCAGTGCGAGCTGGAGTATGACACCGATCTCTTCGAGGGAGAGACAATCGATCGAATGATCGGGAATTTTCAGGTGCTCCTCGAGAGTATGACCAGGGATCCACTGCAAAACGTCTCGACGATCAAGCTACTGACGCAGGATCAACGCGCGCAGTTGCTGGAAGAGTGGAACCAGACAGACGCGGAATATGCACGCGACACATGTCTGCACCAGTTGTTTGAGCTTCAGGTAGACCGCACTCCGGATGCAGCGTGTTTGCTCGGCGATGGGGTGTCGCTCACGTACCGGCAGTTGGATCATCGCGCTAATCAACTGGCGCACCGTCTCATACGAGAGGGAATCGGCTGTGAAACGCGAGTCGGGATACTGCTGGAGCGCTCAGTGGAACAGGCTGTCGCGCTACTCGGAATATTGAAGGCCGGCGCCTGCTACGTTCCGCTAGATCCCGATTCTCCGCGTGAGCGTCTTCACTACATGATCGACGATGCGAACGTATCGTTGATCGTAACTCAAGCAGCGCTTGCGAATGACTTGCTGGCGAATGGCCCGCGTGTAATGTGTCTCGATGACTGTGCGGCTGAGTTAGAGCGCGAAAGTGCAGTCCGACCGGCCACCAGTGTCACGCCAGACAACCTTGCGTATGTTATCTACACTTCCGGATCCACGGGCCGGCCAAAAGGAGCGATGCTCCAACATCGCAGCATCGTCAACTGCATAGCGTGGATGCAGCACAGTTACCAACTCGATCAGTCGGATCGTTTCCTGTTCAAGACAACACTCAATTTCGACCCTTCAATCTGGGAATTCTTCTGGCCATTGATGGTGGGCGCGCAGGTAATCGTCGCCAGACCTGAAGCGCAGAGCAACCCGGCGTTGCTGGTTGAGACAATCATCCGTTATGGAGCCACAGTCGCGTACCTTGTCCCTTCGTTGCTGACCCACTTTCTGGAAGAGCAAAAGCTCGATCAGATCTCTTCACTTCGTTATCTGATCTGCGGTGGTGAGTCGCTGACGCGTGAGACAGTCGAGCGCTGCCACGAGCGTCTTCCCAAGGTTGAACTACATCACTCGTATGGTCCAACAGAAACGTCCATCGCTGCCTCTGAAACTGTTTGCCGGGTTGACAGCCCACACCGCATAACACCGATTGGCAGGCCACTGGCAAACGTGCGGTTGTACGTGCTCGATGAGCGAATGCAGCCGGTGCCGCTAGGTGCGAGGGGCGAGCTTTATATCGGTGGTGAATGTGTTGGCCGCGGTTATCTCAATCGTCCTGCACTTACCGCAGAAAAATTCGGACCGGACCCTTTCGCCGTCGAAGTAGGTGCGAGGCTCTATCGCACGGGCGACCGCGTGCGCTATCTGCCGGACGGGCAACTCGAGTTCACAGGCAGATCCGACGACCAGGTAAAGATCCGCGGTATGCGAATCGAGTTAGGCGAAATCGAGGCGGTGCTTGGCGAACAGGAAGGTGTGAGCGCCGGCGTGGTTATCGTGTCGTCGCAGGACAGCAAAGATCAGCGCTTGGTGGCCTACGTGACAACAGAACCTGAGCGCGTGCTTAGTGCCGAGGATCTGCGGCGTGGGTTGAAAGAACAGTTGCCGGACTACATGGTGCCGTCAACGTTCGTCATGCTGGACCAGATGCCGTTAATGCCAAATGGGAAGATCAACCGGCGTGAACTGCCGGTGTCACTGGTCGCCCATCGCAACGGCTATGTCGCGCCCGCCAACGCCGTCGAGGAAATGTTGGCTGACATTTGGCAAGAAGTGCTCGACCGCGAAAGAGTCAGCGCCGCTGACAACTTTTTCGAGTTGGGCGGACATTCGCTGTTAGCGACTCGCGTTACCTCGCGTGTGCGGGAAATGTTTGGAGTGGAGTTGCCCTTACGCAGCATCTTTGAAGCACCAACGATCAGCGGCATGTCGCGAAAAATCCTTGCCAACATGCTCGGAGGAGAGCTACAGCAGTCGCGTCATATCACGAAGGTTCCACGTGACGGCGACCTGCCGCTTTCATTCGCGCAGGAACGGCTCTGGTTTCTTGAACAACTCGAATCGGCGGGACTCGCTTATCACGTTCCGATGATCATGCGCATAGATGGGCAGCTTGATGTTACGGCGCTGGAGAAAACGCTGGCAGAACTCGTGCAACGACACGAGTCACTGCGAACGACGTTTATCAACATTGACGGCGAGCCGCGGCAGAATATCGCCGCTTCCATAAAAGTAGACTTGCCGATCATCGATCTCAGCACTCTGCCCGAGGATGAGCGCGACGAAGCAGCAGTGCGACACGCAACTGAGCAAGTGCAGCAGACGTTCGATCTAAGCTCGGGACCATTGCTCCGCGCCGCTCTCTTACGTCTGTCCGCAGAAAGACACGTCTTTGCCCTCACGTTACATCACATCATCTCCGATGGTTGGTCTGCAGGCGTGCTGGGTGCGGAAACAGTGTCGCTGTACAAAGCGTACGCGGCCGGCGAGGAGTCACCGCTCGAAGAATTGCCGGTGCAATATGCTGACTACGCCGTCTGGCAGCGAGATTGGTTGTCTGGTGCAGTGTTGGAGAATCAGTTGGAGTACTGGCGCGGACAATTGCGCGACCTGCCAACGGCGATCGAACTGCCCACCGACTATCCGCGCCCGCCAGTGCAGAGTTTCCGCGGCGACACCATCGAGTTTTCACTCACCAGGGAACTAACCGCGAAGTTGAAAGAGATCAGCCGTCACGAAAACGTGACCCTCTTCATGACGCTGCTCGCTGCCTTTCGCATTCTGCTTTACCGCAGCACAGGTCAGGAGACGATCGCGATCGGTACGCCGATCGCAAACCGGCAGGATAGCGCCATCGAAAACCTGATCGGCTTCTTCGTCAATACCCTGGTGCTGCGGATCGATCTCGCGGGCAACATGTCCTTTAAAGAGTTGCTTAACCAAGTGCGAGAAGTGACGCTTGGAGCTTACGCTCACCAGGACGTTCCCTTTGAGAAACTGGTGGAAGAATTGCAGCCCGAGCGCGTGCGTAATCTTCACCCGCTGTTCCAGGTGATGTTCGCGATGCAAAACGCTCCCGTGAGCACGTTGGACATACCTGGTCTGACTTTCAGTGCGCAGGAGTTTGAGCACGGTGCGACTCGCTTCGACCTCGAATGTCACATGCGCGAGCTGGATAACCGGTTGTACGGGCAATTGGTATTCAGCACGGATCTGTTCAAACGCGAAACCGCCGAGCGCATGATCCAGCACTTCAAGAACCTGCTCGAGGCTGTTACTGCTAAAGAGCGGATCGCCACGCTTCCTTTATTTACCGAAGAAGAGAAGCAGGAACTACTAGCTGCCTGCCAGGGTCCAGTGGTTGAGTTCCTGCGCGATAGATGCATTCACCAGTTGTTCGAAGCACAGGCCGAGCGGACTCCGAACGACGTGGCGCTTGTCTTCCACGACGAAAAACTAACCTATCGCGAGTTGGACCAGCGCGCTACGCAGCTAGCCCGGTATCTGCGAAAGCAGGGGATTGGTCTGGACACGGTGGTTGGCGTTTGCATTGAACGTTCGTTGGCGATGATGGTGGGTGTGTTGGGTGTGTTGAAGGCCGGTGGCGCATACCTGGGGCTCGATCCCGCTTATCCGCAGGAGCGGCTTCAGTTGATGCTCGACGACACGTGCGCGAACGTGTTGATAACTCAGGAACGCTTCTCGTCGCGCTTTGAAGCGAGCGGTACAACTCAGATTCACATCGACAAAGACTGGCCGGAAATTTGTGCCGAACGTGAGGCTGCGCTGCCGGCAAACATGTCGACGGATCAACTCGCCTTCGTCGTCTTCACCTCGGGCTCGACGGGCCGTCCGAAAGGCGTGGCGATAACTCATATCGCTCTTTCGAACCTTATCTCGTGGCAGGCGGCGCGCAATACTGCTAAACCACAGCCGCGCACTTTGCAGTTTGCCTCCTTGAGCTTTGACGTTTCATTCCAGGAAATATTCTCGACCTGGGCTCTGGGTGGCACGTTGGTGGTTGCGGATGAAGACGCGCGACACGATCCGAAAGCGTTGCTGCGCGTGCTGACTGAGCAGCGTATTCAAAGTGTGGACGTGCCTTACGTCATGCTGCAATACCTTGCCGAAATCGCTACTACGGAAAACGTCGCACTGCCTGACCTTCGTTACTTCATCGCGGCCGGCGAGCAGTTGAAGATCACGCCTACCATCCGCAGGTTTTTCGAGCCGCTCGGCGACTGCGCGGTCGATAACCACTATGGACCATCGGAAACACACGTGGTGTGCACCTACATGCTCGAGGGTCCGTCATCAACGTGGCCTGAGCTGCCGCCCATTGGCCGGCCGATGAATAACGCGCGTATCTACGTGCTTGATAAACAGATGCAGCCCGCTCCGTTTGGTGTCGTTGGAGAGGTATACATTGGCGGCGCTCAACTCGCGCGCTGTTACCTGAACCAACCTGCGCTCACCGCCGAACGATTTGTTCCCGATCCCTTCAGTTCCAGCGAGCCGGGACGACGTTTGTACCGTACCGGTGATCTTGCGTGTCTACGGGCGGATGGCAATTTTGAATTCATCGGGCGTAACGACTTTCAGATCAAACTGCGCGGTCACAGGATTGAGTTGGGTGAAGTGGAGGCGGCGCTCAGGCGCGAGCGATTCGTGCGTGAAGCAGTCGTCAAAACACATCAGAACGCATGTGGAGAAGTGAGCCTGGTTGCTTACTTGCTGGTGGAGCCTGATTCAAGTTTGCAATTGAATGAACTGCAAGGCCGCTTAGAAAAACAGTTGCCGCCACACATGATTCCGTCCGCGTTTGTTTGCCTGGATGAATTTCCGCTCACGCCGAGCGGTAAGCTCGATCGCCGCGCACTCCGCGCGACCGATGATCTGCTGCTGCAAACTTCTTACACCGGATATGTTGCGCCGCGCACTCCGCACGAGGAGATGGTCGCCGCGATCTGGGCCGAAGTGCTGAACCTCGCGCGTGTGGGCGCGACCGACAACTTCTTCCACCTGGGTGGTCACTCACTGCTGGCGACGCGCGTCATGGCGCGAGTCCGCAAAGCCTTCGGCATCGAGCTCCCACTGCATAAACTCTTCGAGGCGCCGACGGTGGTTCGGTTTACAGAGGAGATCGTGGCGGCGCTGGCGGCTGAACCGGAGCAGAAACCGTTGCCATTGATCGAACATTTGCCGGACACAGAAGCGCCGCTCTCTTTCGAGCAGGAACGACTCTGGGTGTGGGATCAGTTCAACCCGGGCAGCCCGCTTTACAACCTGACGAACGCCTTCCGGTTGCAGGGACAACTCAACACGACGGCTCTCGAGAAAACCTTCAATGAAATTGTGCGCCGTCACGACGCGCTACGCACCACTTTTCAGGCGAGCAAACAAGGCCCAACGCAGATCGTGAGTTCATGGACACCCGTCTCGCTTCCGGTGACAGACCTGAGTAAGTTAACGGAAGACGACAAAGAAGCAGAGATGAAACGCCAGCAGGAAATGCATGCACGGCACAACTTCGATCTCTCGCGTGGACCGCTCATGCTCATCAGTCTGCTGCGGTTGAGTGAAGCGGAGCACGTCGCCCTCATTACGATGCACCACATCATCTCGGATGGCTGGTCGACGGGCGTCTTACTGCAGGAGGTAACAGGGCTTTACGAAGCGTTCAACACGGACCGGCCTGCTCCGCTCGGCGAGTTGCCGATTCAATATCCCGACTTCGCCCGTTGGCAGAGACGTTGGCTGGAGACACGCTCGTTACCTTATTGGACGAAGCAACTCGATCCGTTACCGTCGGCGATAGAACTACCTCATGATTATGAACGCCCGGATCCGATGAGCTTTCGCGGTAATTCGATATCCTTCAACATACCGGGTGAGTTACTTGCAAATTTGCAGGCACTCAGCCGGAGCCAAAACGTCACGCTCTACATGACGTTGCTCGCTGCATTCAAAACGCTCTTGCATCGATACTCGGGCCAAACCGACATTGTGATCGGTGGAGCTTCGGCTAACCGCACTCAAATTGAGTTGGAGAAGCTGATCGGCTTCTTCGTCAACATGCTGGTGCTGCGCACGGACGTCAGTGGCAATCCGAAGTTTACCGAGTTGTTACAGCGCGTCCGTGAGGTCACGCTGGGCGCTTATGCTCACCAGCACACACCTTACGCAGCACTGGTCACGGAGTTGAAACTGAAGCGCGAGTGGAACCGCAATCCGCTGTTCCAGGTTGTGTTCATCCTACAGAACGCGCCGTTGGGTGAGGTTGAGGTGCAGGGGTTGTCGGTCAGCCCGGTGGCGCTCAAGAGCGACTTCTCTCCGTTCGATTTATTGATATCGCTCTGGGAGAAGGAAAATGGTATTGAAGGCACAGTGGCTTACAGTGAGGAATTATTCAAACGCGAAACGATCGAGCTCTTGTTTGATCGTTACAGCAATCTACTCGAGAGTATTGTCGCCAATCCCGAGGAGCGTCTTTCGCAACTCGAACTGCACGGTTACGTCGAGACAGCAGATTATTCGCTGCCTCAGTTCCTCACCGATCTGAGACCCCGCGAGATGGATAAGCTGCTAATGAAAATCGAGATTTCCGGCAATTAACCCGGGCGATCCGTGGACTCCGCAAAGTCCTCTCCGCTGCCACTCCTGATGCCGACAATGAAGGCTTTGAAATGAAACTCAAAGACATCGAAGATGTCTATCCGCTGGTGCCAGCACAGCAGGGGGTCTTGTTTCACAACTTCGACGACCTCCGCGCGGCGATGTACACGTGGACCATCCACGGGGAAGTGAACATCGAGGCGTTTGCAAAGGCGTGGCAGAGCGTCGTTGACCGGCACCCGATCCTGCGCACCTTCTTCGTGTGGGAAGGACTCGATGAGCCACTGCAAGTAGTGCGCAAGCAGGTGAAGCTGCCGCTCAGCTATGAAGACTGGCGTGGTCGGGACTCCGAAGTTCAACAGCAACAGGTAGAAGAGTTTTATGCCGGAGAACGTGCGCGTGGCTTCGACTTATCAACCGCGCCGCTGCTGCGGGTCGCCTTGATCCAGCTTGAAGACGATGTCTACCGGTTTGTCTGGAGTTATCACCACGTGCTGATCGACGGCTGGTCGTCGTCCGTGATCTTCAACGACGTGTTCAACTGCTACGAAAAGCTGGTCCAAGGGAACGAGTTGAAAGTCGAAGCGGGCCGCCCGTTTCGCGACTATATCGTCTGGCTGCGCAAACAGAATCTCTCCGAGGCTGAGACTTACTGGCGCCGAACATTGCAAGATTTTGCAGAGCCTACATCGCTCGGTATTGGCAATGGAAAGTCGAGTGCAACCCACACTTACGCGGAAGAACAGCTCTCGCTCTCAGCCGAGACAAGTGAAGCATTACAGGCGTTTGCGCGCCGTCATCAACTAACCCTGAACACGTTGTTCCAGGGTGCGTGGGCGATGCTGCTCAATCGTTACAGCGGCGTGCGCGATGTCGTCTTTGGTGTAGCTGTCTCGGGCCGTCCGCCAGACTTGCCGGGAGTTGAGTCAATGGTGGGAATGCTGGTCAACACCTTGCCGGCCCGCATCGCGGTCAGCCGCGGCGCGACGCTGCTCGCATGGCTCCGAGAGATTCAGGAGCGGCAAGTGACGATGCGCAAATACGAGTACACGTCGCTGCTGCAAATACAACAGTGGAGCGAGGCGCCGGAGGGCACGCAGCTATTCGACAGTGTCGTCGCTTTTGAGAATCACCCGCTCGATACCTGCAGTATCAGGGTCGAGTTACGCGACATCGAGCACTATCACACCGCCACCGGCTATGCGCTGAACGTAATGATCGACCCGGGCCGGGAACTGCTCATCAAGATCATGTACGACGTTGGTCACTTTGAAGCAGCGGCTATCGGGCAAATGCTGAATCATTTCCAGGCGCTGTTGGAGAGTAGTATTGCCAATCCGGAGGCGCAACTGGACGAGTTGGAGATGCTCACGGCGGGCGAGCGTCATCAGTTGCTCAATGAGTGGAGTGGCTCCCGGACGGCGTATCCGCGCGAAAGCTGTATTCAGGAATTGTTTGAAGCCGAGGTGGAGCGAGCGCCGGGAGCAATGGCAGTGATCTTCGGCGAGCAGCGGTTGACGTATCGCGAGTTGAACGAACGAGCGAATCAACTTGCGCATCACCTGCGCGGGCTCGGTGTTGGACCAGAAGTCCTGGTTGCGCTCTGCGTCGAACGCTCGCTTGAGTTAATCGTTGGCTTGCTCGGCATCCTGAAGGCCGGCGGAGCCTACGCTCCACTAGATCCGAATTACCCGGCAGAGCGGCTCACGTTCATGCTCGAAGATTTGGCCGCACCGGTATTGCTGACTGAGAACAAACTGGTCGCTACACTGCCGGCCCGCGGCACGATTGTTCGCCTCGATTCAGATTGGGACCAGATCGCAGCATCGAGCACGGACAATCCAGAGAATCAAAACAGTGCGGACAGTCTCGCGTACCTGATGTACACGTCCGGCTCGACTGGGCGACCGAAGGGAATCGGTATTCCGCATCGAGGCATCGTCCGACTGGTGCGAAACACGAATTACGCGGGCTTCGGTCCTGAAGAAACCGTCCTCCAACTCGCTCCGATCTCCTTCGACGCTTCGACTTTTGAAGTTTGGGGTAGTCTGCTCAACGGTGGTCGACTCGTAGTGATTCCGCCTGATTCGCCGTCACTGGAAGATCTCGGAAGAGCGTTTCAACAACACGGCATTACCACCGTGTGGTTGACCGCCGGTTTGTTTCACTTGATGGTAAACAACCAACTGGAAAGCCTGCTCGGACTGCGTCAACTGCTTGCAGGTGGTGACGTATTGTCGCCACAAGCCGTGAAACAGGTTCTCGAAGAGGCCAGTGCGCTGACGCTCATCGACGGATATGGTCCAACCGAGAACAGTACGTTCACGTGTTGCTATGCGATGCAGTCAGGCACGTCTTTCGGAGCAACCGTTCCCATCGGTAAGCCGATCAACAACACGCAGGTCTATGTTCTCGACCGCGAGTTGCGACCTACGCCCGCGGGCATACCTGGTGAACTCTATATCGGCGGTGATGGTTTGGCGCGCGGGTATCACAACCGACCGGAACTGACGGCCGAGCGCTTTGTGCCTGATCCGTTCAGTGGTGTTCCCGGAGCGCGACTCTATCGCACCGGCGACCACGTGCGCTTTCTACCCGACGGCAATATCGAATTCATCGGTCGCTTTGATAAGCAGGTCAAGGTACGCGGCTTCCGCATTGAGCTGGGCGAGATTGAAACCGTGCTGGCCGGGTACAGCGCTATCAAAGAAGTAGTAGTCGAGATGCGCGGAGAAGTGTCGGAAGAGAAGCGCCTCGTTGCTTATGTGGTTAGCAATCGGGAGGCGGAGTTATCGACGGAAGAGTTGCGCGATTATCTGAGCGAAAGACTTCCGGATTACATGGTGCCGAACAGTTTCGTGATGCTCGAGCGGATGCCGCTGACAAACAACGGCAAAGTGAATCGCAAGGCGCTGCCGGAACCGGACAGTCTGCGGCCTGAGTTAGTTGAGGGCTATGTCGCACCTCGCACCCACGTTGAGCAGCAACTATCAGAAATCTGGTCTTCGATGCTTGGTATCGAACACATCGGCGTCAACGATAGCTTCTTTGAGTTGCGCGGCAACTCGTTGCTCGCCACGCAATTCGTTTCCACGGTGCGAGAACAGTTTCAGATCGAGTTGCCGTTGCGTGTCATCTTCGACTCGCCCACAGTCGCGGGCATCGCCAGGCACATCGATACGACGACGCAGCCTGAATCAAGCGCACTCGTCATTAATCCGGTCTCACGAGAGCACGATCTGCCGCTCTCGTTCGCACAGCGGAGAATGTGGTTTCTGAACCAGCTAGAGCCGGAGAGTGCCTATTACAACGTGCCGTTAGCGCTGAGGCTTACGGGCCGGCTTGACACAGATGCACTGGAAAAGGCCATCAACAAAGTCATCCGGCGGCATGAAGTGTTGCGCACTACCTTTGCGACTGTGGCCGGTGAGCCGGTGCAAGTAATCAATGAAGCCGTGCGCCTGACGCTGACGGTTGAAGACATTTCCGGAGCGGGCGAAGACCGCGCCGTCGAGCTGGTAGCGGTGGAGAGTGCAAAGCCATTCGATCTCAGCCGCGGGCCGTTGCTGCGCATGCGGCTGTTGAAACTTGGACCGGAGAATTTTGTAGCGCTGCTCACCGTGCACCACATCATTGCCGACGGCTGGTCCATGGGTGTGCTGGTGCGCGAAATTGCAGCACTCTACGCAGCATTTGTCGAGGGCGAACCTTCGCCGCTACCGGAACTGCCTCTTCAGTACGCTGACTTCGCCGCCTGGCAACAAGAGTGGCTGCGTGGAAGTGTTCTTGAAGATCACTTTGATTACTGGAAGCAGCAGTTGGACGGTGCATCAACGACACTCGATCTGCCGACCGATAAACCGCGCCCGCCGATACAGCAATTTCGCGGCGGTCGTGAGCTGTTCTCAATCCCCGGAAATGTCACAGAGCAACTATTAAGGTTGAGCCGGCAGGAAGGTGCAACGCTCTTCATGACCATGCTGGCCGCTTTCAATGTTCTGCTCTACCGCTACAGCGGGCAAAAGGACATTCTCATCGGCACGCCCATCGCAAATCGCAATCGCGCGGAGATAGAAGGCTTGATCGGCTTCTTTGTCAATACGCTGGTGCTGCGCGCGAAAATGGAGAGTGACGAAAGCTTCCTGTCGCTGCTGCGACAGCTCCGCAGCACCACGCTTGATGCGTACACGCATCAGGACCTGCCCTTCGAGAAGTTAGTGCAGGAGTTGCAGCCGGAGCGAGACATGAGTCGTTCGCCGCTGTTTCAGGTGATGCTGGTTTTGCAGAATGTGCCGCCGCAGGCGTTCGAGTTGCCGGGTCTGACTTTGAGTGCCTTCGAGACGCGAAATCGCACGGCGAAGTTTGACCTGATGCTGACCCTCGTTGAAAAACCTGATGGGATCTCTGCCGAGCTGGAGTATGACACCGATCTCTTCGAGAGAGAGACAATCGATCGAATGATCGGGGATTTCCAGGTGCTCCTCGAGAGTGTGACCGCCAATCCGTTGGAAAAGGTTTCGACCGTCCAATTAATAACGCAAACAGAGCGGGTGCGGTTGCTGGAAGAGTGGAACCAGACAGACGCGGAATATGCACGCGACACCTGCCTGCACCAGTTGTTTGAGCTTCAGGTGGACCGCACTCCAGAAACTGCGTGCTTGATCGGCGATGGGGTGTCGCTCACGTACCGGCAGTTGGATCACCGCGCTAATCAACTGGCGCACCGTCTCATACGAGAGGGAATCGGACCTGAAACCCGAGTCGGAATACTGATGGAACGTTCGGTGGAACAGGCCGTCGCGTTACTTGGGATATTGAAGGCCGGCGCCTGCTACGTTCCACTCGATCCGGACTCTCCACGCGAGCGTCTTCACTACATGATCGACGATGCGAACGTAAGATTGATTTTAACAAAGGCGCGTTTTGCGAATGAGTTGCCGGCAGATGGCCCGCGCGTAATGTGTCTCGATGACTGTGCGGCTGAGTTAGAGCGCGAAAGTACGACCCGACCGGCCGCAAGCGTCACCTCAGATAATCTGGCCTACGTCATCTACACTTCGGGATCCACGGGCCGGCCGAAAGGAGCGATGCTACAACATCGCAGCGTCGTCAACTGCATTGCGTGGATGCAGCGCAGTTACCAGCTCGACCAAAACGATCGTTTCCTTTTCAAGACGACACTCAATTTCGATCCTTCAGTCTGGGAATTCTTCTGGCCACTGATGGTGGGTGCGCAAGTGATCGTCGCCAGACCTGAAGCGCAGAGCAACCCGGCGTTGCTGGTTGAGACAATCCTCCGGCATGAGGCCACAGTGGTTTACCTCGTGCCATCGTTGCTGACTCACTTTCTGGAAGAGCAAAAGCTCGATCAGATCTCTTCACTTCGTTATGTGATCTGCGGCGGTGAGTCGCTGACGCGCGAGACAGTCGAGCGCTTCCACGAGCGTCTTCCCAAGGTTGAATTGCATCACTCGTATGGTCCAACGGAGACCTCCATCGGTGTTTCGGAGACTATTTGCCGGGTTAGCAGCTCGCGCCGCGTGACGCCGATTGGCAGACCATACGCAAACGTGCGGTTGTACGTGCTCGACGAGCGAATGCAGCCAATGCCGATAGGTGTGAGGGGCGAGCTGTATATCGGTGGTGAGTGCGTTGGGCGCGGTTATCTCAATCGTCCCGCGCTTACCGCAGAAAGATTCGGACCGGATCCTTTTGGCAGCGAGGCCGGCGCGAGGCTCTATCGCACGGGTGATGTCGTGCGTTACCTGCCGGACGGACAACTCGAGTTCATAGGCCGATCCGACGATCAGGTAAAGATCCGCGGTATGCGAATCGAGTTAGGCGAAATCGAGGCAGTGCTTGACGAGCAGGAAGGTGTAAACGCGGCCGCAGTCATCGCATACTCGGAAGACAACCGAGATAGTCGCCTGGTCGCCTACGTGACAACAGAACCGGGGCGAGTGCTGCATTCGGAAGAGCTGCGCAGTGCATTGAAAGTACACCTGCCGGACTACATGGTGCCGTCAACGTTCGTCATGCTGGACCAGATGCCGTTAATGCCAAACGGGAAAGTCAACCGGCGTGAACTCCCGTCGCCCGCGGTTACACTGGCTGCCCATCGCAATGGCTACGTTGCGTCTGCCAACGCCGTCGAGGAAATGTTGACTGATATTTGGAAAGAGGTGCTCGACCGCGAAAGTGTCACCACTGCTGAAAACTTCTTTGAGTTGGGCGGACACTCGCTGTTAGCAACTCGCGTTACCTCGCGTGTGCGGGAGATGTTTGGGGTAGAGTTGCCCGTACGCGTCGTCTTTGAAGCTCCAACGATCCGGGGCATCTCACAAAAGATTCTCGCTGACATGGCCGGCGGCCACGTACAGCAGCAGCGTCACATAACGACAGTTCGACGCGACGGCGACCTGCCACTGTCGTTTGCACAGGAACGGCTCTGGTTCCTCGAACAACTCGAATCGGCAGGACCCGCCTATCACATTCCCATTGTCGTGCGCGTCGAAGGCCAGCTTGATATCGAAGCGCTACGGAAAGCATTACAGGAACTGGTGCGACGACACGAGTCACTGCGAACGACGTTTATTAATGTAGACGGCGAGCCGCGGCAGAGTATCGCCGCATCCATGAAAGTAAATCTGCCGATCGTCGATCTCAGCACCTTGCCCGAGGATGAGCTAGAGGTCGAAGCCGTGGGATTCTCATCCGCGCAAGCGCAGCAGACGTTTGATCTAACTTCGGGACCATTGCTCCGCGCCGCCCTGTTTCGTCTCTCGAAAGAAACGCACGTTTTTGCGCTGACATTACATCACATCATCTCGGACGGTTGGTCGGTAGGAGTGCTCGTTAGGGAAGCATTGACGCTGTACGAAGCGTATGCGGCGGGCGAGGAGTCGCCGCTCGCAGAATTGCCGGTGCAGTACGCTGACTACGCCGTTTGGCAACGAGACTGGTTGTCTGGCGCAGTGCTGGAGAATCAGTTGGAGTACTGGCGCAACCAGCTCGGAGACCTGCCAACGGCGATCGAACTGCCCACCGACTATCCGCGCCCGCCAGTGCAAAGTTTCCGCGGCGACAACATCACTTTTTCACTCAGTGAAGAGTTAACCGCGAAGTTGAAAGAGATCAGCCGCCGGCACAATGTAACCCTCTTCATGACGCTGCTCGCAGCCTTTCGCATTCTGCTTTACCGCAGCACGGGCCAGGAAGCAATCGCGATCGGCACGCCGATAGCAAACCGGCAGGATAGCGCCATCGAAGGTCTGATCGGCTTCTTCGTCAACACGCTGGCGTTAAGGATCGACATCACTGGCGACATGTCCTTTAAAGAGTTGCTCAGCCAGGTGCGGGAAGTGACGCTCGGCGCCTACGCTCATCAGGACATTCCATTTGAGAAACTGGTGGAACAATTTCAACCCGAGCGCGTGCGCAATCTTCACCCGCTGTTCCAGGTGATGTTCGCGATGCAAAACACTCCACGGAGTGTGTTGAAATTACCCGGCATCACTTTCAGTACGCAGGAATTTGACCACGGTGCGACTCACTTCGATCTCGAATGTCACATGAGCGAGACGGACAACCGGCTGTACGGGCAACTTATATTCAGCACGGATCTGTTCAAACGCGAGACAGCCGCACGAATGGTCCAGCACTTCAAGAACCTGCTCGAAGGTATTACCCCTGACTCGCGGATTGCCACGCTCCCTCTATTCAGCGAAGAAGAGAAGCAACAACTAGTCGCTGCCTGGCAGGGACCGGTGGTTGAGTTCCCGCGCGATAAGTGTATCCACCAGTTGTTCGAAGCACAGGCCGAGCGGACTCCGAACGACGTGGCGCTTGTATTCCACAACGAAGAATTAACTTATCGGGAGTTGGACCAGCGCGCGACGCAGCTAGCCTGGTACCTGCGAAAGCAGGGGGTTGGCCCGGACATGGTGGTTGGGGTTTGCATTGAACGTTCATTGGAGATGATGGTGGGGGTGTTGGGTGTACTTAAGGCCGGTGGCGCATACCTGGGACTCGATCCCGCTTATCCGCAGGAGCGGCTTCAGTTGATGCTCGACGACACGCGCGCGAACGTGCTGGTAACTCAGGAACGCTTCTCGTCGCGCTTCGAAGCAAGCGGTACAACTCAGATTTACATTGACAGAGACTGGCCGGAAATTTGTGCCGCAGATGAGGCCAAACTCCCGACTAATATGTCGACCGATCAACTCGCCCTCGTCGTCTTCACCTCAGGCTCAACTGGCCGTCCGAAAGGCGTAGCGATGACTCACGTCGCGTTTGCCAACCTCATCACATGGCAAATCCCGCGTAACCCGACCGGGCCACAGCCGCGCACTTTGCAGTTTGCTTCTCTGAGTTTCGACGTTTCATTTTATGAGATCTTCTCGACCTGGGTTTCGGGAGGCACGTTGGTGGTTGCGGATGAAGACGCGCGGCACGATCCGAAAGCGTTGCTACGCGTGCTGACTGAACAGCGTATTCAATGTGTGGACGTGCCTTACGTCATGCTGCAATACCTTGCCGAGATCGCTACTACGGAAAACGTCGCACTGCCCGATCTACGTTACTTCATCGCGGCCGGCGAGCAGTTGAAGATCACGCCTACCATCCGCAGGTTTTTCGAGCCGCTCCGCGACTGTGCTGTCGATAACCATTATGGACCATCGGAAACACACGATGCGTGCCTCTACATGCTCAAGGGGCAACCGTCTGCCTGGCCGGAACTGCCGCCTATCGGCAAGCCCGGGAACAATGTGCGGGTTTACGTGCTTGATAAACAGATGCAGCCCGTCCCATTCAGCGTCGTCGGAGAGGTATACATCGGCGGCGCCCAACTCGCACGTGGCTACTTGAACCAACCCACACTCACCGCCGAACGATTTGTTCCCGATCCCTTCAGCTCCAGCGAGCCGGGACGCCGTTTGTACCGTACCGGCGATCTTGCGTGTCTACGAGCGGATGGCAATTTTGAATTCATCGGACGTAACGACTTTCAGATCAAACTACGTGGTCACAGGATTGAGTTGGGTGAAGTTGAAGCGGCGCTCCGGCGCGAGCGATTTGTACGCGAAGCAGTTGTTAAGACACACACGAATGGGCATGGAGAGGGTCTGATTGCTTACTTGTTGGTGGAGCCTGATTCAAAGTTGCAACTGAATGAACTACAAGACCGCTTAGAAAAGCAGCTTCCGCCGTACATGATTCCATCCATGTTTGTCTTCATGGATGAGTTTCCGCTCACGCCGAACGGTAAGCTCGATCGCCGCGCACTGCACGTGTCCGATAACGGATTACAGATTTCTTACACCGGATATGTGGCGCCGCGCACTCCGCACGAGGAGATGGTTGCAGATATCTGGGCTGAAGTGCTGAACCTTGCGCGCGTCGGCGCAACTGACAACTTCTTCCGTCTGGGCGGTCACTCACTGCTCGCGACGCGCGTCATAGCGCGAGTCCGCAAAGTCTTCGGCGTCGATGTGCCGCTGCCCAAACTCTTTGAGGAGCCGACGCTGGCCAGGTTTACAGAGGAAGTGGTAGCCGCAATGGCTACCGACACCGAGCCGGAGCTGATGCCACAACTCGAACACCTGGATACAGACGAAGCGCCGCTCTCTTACGAGCAGGAGCGCCTCTGGATATGGGATCAGTTCAACCCGGGCAGCCCGATTTACAACCTGTCCAACGCCTTCCGGCTGTATGGTCAACTCAACACGAAAGCTCTCGAGCAGACTCTTAATGAAATTGTGCGCCGTCACGACGCGCTACGGACCACTTTCCAGGCGAGCAAACAAGGTACGAGGCAGATCGTAAAGCCGTGGACATCGGTCTCGTTTCCAGTAACAGATCTGAGTAAGTTAACGGAAGACGAAAAAGAGTCGGAGCTAAACCGATTTGCGACGGCGCACCTGGAGCACAACTTCAATCTCGCCCAGGGACCACTCATGATCGTCAACATCCTGCGGCTAAGTGAAGACGAACATGTGGCCATGATTACGTTGCACCACATCATCTCGGACGGCTGGTCCGCGAGTGTCCTGGCGCACGAGGTCTCAACGCTTTATGAAGCATTCAATGCCTCCCGGCCTGCTCCGCTTAGCGACTTGCCAATTCAGTTTTCCGACTTCGCCCGCTGGCAAAGACAGTGGCTGGAAACAAGACCACAAACCTACTGGATGAAGCAACTAAATCCGTTACCGCCGGCGATAGCGCTGCCTTACGATTACGAGCGCCCGGCTACGATGAGCTTTCTCGGCCGCTCAATACAGTTCCAAATACCGCGCGAACTGAGTGCAGAGTTACTGGCCCTTAGTCGCCGTCAAAACGTCACGCTCTACATGACGCTGCTCGCTGCTTTCAAGACGCTCTTGCATCGTTACTCCAGCCAGACGGACATCGTGATTGGGGTGAGCACCGCTAATCGTACTCAAGTGGAAACAGAGAAGTTGATCGGCTTCTTCGTTAACCTGCTGGTGCTGCGCACGAACCTCGCCGGCAATCTGAAGTTTACCGAGTTGTTACAGCGCGTCCGTGACGTCACGCTGGGTGCTTACGCTCACCAGCACGTTCCTTTCGCAATGCTGGTCAATGAGTTGAAAGTGAAGCGCGAGTGGAACCGCAACCCGCTGTTCCAGGTAGTGTTCGTTTTACAGAACGCAGCGCCGAGTGACCTGCAGTTGCGGGACCTCGTGCTCAGTCAGTTGCGGGTCAAAGGCGGCTTCTCTCCGTTCGATCTATTGGTATCGCTCTGGGAGAGATCGCGGGGACTTTCCGGCATACTCACGTACAGTGAAGAGTTATTCAAGTATGAAACGATGGAGTTGTTGCTCAATCGTTACCGCAATCTCCTCGAAAGCATCGTCAACAATCCCGACGAGTATATTGCACAACTGCAACTGCATGGACCGGAAGAGACTGCCAGGTATTCACTCCCCGGCTTCTTCTCGAAAATAAGCCCCCGCGAGATAGACAAGCTGCTGTCGGAAATCACCGAATTGGCAGGCGATTAATCTCTCACCTCGTTAGTGTTCTGGAACAGATGCAAAAAGAAGATCTGATCCTCGCGAAATTAGGCCGCGCGAGGCGAAAGCCGATCGAGGTATCGAAAGAGAACCTTGTTCGAGCCGAGTGCTTTCAGCCGAACGCATCGTTGCCTCTCGTGATGCAGCCGTTAGTAAATGGAATCGATCCGGCCGCGTGGGCCACAACAAATCGTTCCTCGATCGAACAACAGCTCGCGGTTCACGGCGGCGTGCTTTTTCGCAACTTCAACATTACGAGTGTGGAACTGTTTCGCCAGTTCATCGCGGCGATTGCCGGTAAAGAGCCACTCGCATACAGCGAACGCTCGTCACCGCGCGTGGCCGTCGGTGACAATATCTATACTTCAACCGACTACCCGGCCAATCAGAGCATCTTTCTGCACAACGAAAACTCTTATCAGCAGAGTTGGCCCATGTACATCTTCTTCTACTGTGCTACCCCTGCGAGCGAAGGCGGCGAAACGCCAATCGCCGACTGCCGGAAAATTTACGAACGGATCAGTCCGAGAGTCAGACAGCTTTTTATCGATCGTAAGTGGATGTACGTGCGGAACTTTGGTGACGGGTTTGGTCTGCCGTGGCAGACAGTGTTTCAGACAAACGATCCGGGCGTGGTGGAACGGCATTGCCGCGCAAACGGCATCCAGGTTGAGTGGCGAAGCGGTGATCGTCTGCGCGTCCGCGCGATTCGCAACGCCGTGACGGCGCATCCTCGCACCGGTGAGCCCGTCTGGTTTAATCACGCGACTTTCTTTCACGTTACCACCCTCGAGCCGTCGGTGCGCGAGGCGCTACTCGCGGACTACGAAGGCGACAATCTTCCCACGAATACTTTCTATGGTGACGGCTCGCCCATCGAACCTGAAGTGCTGGACGAACTGCGAGAAGCTTATCGGAGCGAGACGGTCGCCTTCCCGTGGCAGGTCAACGATGTTCTATGGCTCGACAACATGCTTACCGCGCACGGACGCGCCCCGTATACGGGCGAACGAAAAGTTTTAGTCGGCATGGCCCATCAATACAGCCGGGCCGAAAATTGAATCGGAGGATTAACCAATGAGCGAAGAAACTGAAGACAACACCATCTACAAAGTGGTCCTGAATCACGAAGAGCAGTACTCGATTTGGCCCGTTGATCGCGAAAACGCACTCGGTTGGAACGATGCCGGCAAGAGTGGCACCAAAGCAGACTGCCTCGCCTACATCAAGGAAGTCTGGACCGACATGCGCCCGCTCAGCCTGAGAAAGAAAATGGAAGCTCAGGCCGGCTGAACCTGTGTCTTCTCAGTGCACCTTTGTGTTCTCTGTGTCTCTGTGGTGAGTTTCCCGGGCGAATTCTTAACCACGGAGACACAGAGAACACAGAGGTCACGCCTGCGAGATGGAGTGTCGAAGATGACGATGAGGGACGTTTATCTGAGGCCGAATGTGCTGATCGAACCGCTGTATAACCAGTGGTACGCGTGGCCAAATCTGATCTCGCCTGCGACTGCCGCGATGTACGTCGCGAATCAGCACCTGAAAATTATGCAGTCCTTCGTGTCGGCGCCGCAGGTGCACGTCTCGGCACTCAAAAACCCGGCCATGCTCGGCGGCCCTTTCATCAATTACGACCCAAGTCGCGCGCCGGCAGTCCGCGAGTTGATGGAACGAACGGCGCGCGAACACGCGCAGATGGTTGACTTTGCCAATGCAGTAAAGCAACTCGATCAGATACTCGCCGATGAGGGCGAGGGGTATTCACTCGAACCGCTTTACCGGCGAGTGCCCGATATCCTGAAGGGCTACGTGGAACTCGTTTACGACCTCAACAATCGCGCCTCAATGCGCTTTATGGAAGGACTGCTTTTCCGGAGCCGTTTCTACAACCCAAAGTCGCAGAGTATCGCGATGTCTCTGGTCGAAAGCGATGGACGTTCGTTTGTTTTCAGCACGCCGCGGCTCAAGAACGACGGCCAACTTCACCTCGACATCCCATTCGATCACGAAGGATTGCGTGAGCTCTTCAAGATGAAACAGACACCGCACGAATATGGCTGGATTAAAGAGGCCCTCGGAGTGTGCGATGAGGACGACGCGCTGTTCTCGACTTTTTTCACCGAAGAAGCGCCGCCACCACCAGCCTCGTACGACGGCGACGGCGTGAGGGTCCGTTATTTCGGTCATGCCTGCGTGCTGATTGAAACACGCAAGACAAGCATCCTCGTCGATCCGGTGATCAGCTATCCGTTCCCGGGCGGCAGCGATCGCTACACGCTTGCCGATCTTCCGGAGACGATCGACTACGTCGTCATCACGCACAGCCATCAGGACCATTGCATATTTGAGCCTTTGCTGCAGTTGCGCCACCGCATCAAGAGCTTGATCGTGCCGAAAAACACTAGTGGGTTTCTCGCCGATCCCTCGCTCAAGCTGGTGTTGCAGCAAATCGGCTTCAACCAGGTGAGAGAAGTTGATCAGATGGAGACGATCGAAATCGACGGCGGCTACATCATGGCGGTTCCGTTTCTCGGCGAGCATGGTGACCTCGACGTCAGAACGAAGAGCGCTTACCTGATAAAACTGAACGGCAAGTCGCTCTTCTTCGCGGCCGACTCAAACAACCTCGAGCCGGCACTCTACGACCATATCCACGCCGTCGCCGGCGATCTTGAAGTGCTATTTGTCGGCATGGAGTGCGAAGGCGCGCCGTTTACCTGGCTCTACGGACCGCTGATGACCAAACCGCTGTTGCGCAAGATGGACCAGGGGCGACGTCTGGATGGCTCAGATAGCAGCAAAGTGCTGGAGATGGTCGATCGGCTGCGCCCGAGCGAGGTTTACGTTTATGCGATGGGTCAGGAACCGTGGCTCACGTTCCTCACGTCGATCAAGTACAAACCGCAATCGCGTCCGATGGTGGAGTCAGACAAGCTGGTTGCCGAATGCAGAAGCCGCGGGCTGGTGGCCGAACGACTATTTGGTCACAAAGAGCTGCTGCTCGACTCCGTAGCAGAACCAGCAAAAGTCTCAATAGCGTACCAGGGAAAGAGCGCATGGAACTGAACGACATCGAAACCATCCTTCCGCTCTCACCGGCGCAGGAGGACGTGGTCCAGCGCGGCGCCGGCGCCGAGTACGGGCAACTGACGTGCGAGTTGCACGGAGTGTTGGACGTCGATGTGTTACTGCGCGCCTGGGAGCAAGTCGCCGCCCGGCATCAACTCCTGCGCGCGCTGCTTGTCACCCGGCGCCTGGTTAAACCGCTTCTCGTCGTGCGCCATAAAGTAAAGCTGAAGCTGTCGCAGGACGATTGGCGTGATATCTCACAGAGTGAACAGAAACAACGGTTCACCGGCTTCCTCGAAGATGAGCGTACCCGCGCATTAGATATTTCCGCTGCGCCATTGCTGCGACTGTCGCTCTGTCGCGTTGTGGACGATCGTTGGTGGTTTGCCTGTACTTACCATCAACTCATTCTTGACACGGAGAGCGCGACACTGCTGTGGCGCGAAGTGCTCACGCTGTATGACGATTTCGCGCGCGGCGCCGGCGCATCCCTGCCGCCGGTCGATCGCTATGAAGATTACTTGTCATGGCTGAACGCGCAAGACCAATCAGCCGCCGAAGCCTTTTATCGCACCATGCTTGCGGATCTGGCTGCCGGATCTGAGCCCGGACACGTTGAAGCGTCGTCGCACGCACCGCAACAAGTTCCGCTCGAGACTGGATCAACTGCCGCGCTACGCGCACTGGAAAATCAAGGCATCGCACTCGATACATTGCTCGAAGGCGCGTGGGCCATGCTTCTGAGTCGTTATAGCGGCGAGTCGAGCATGTTCATAGGCGTTGACATTTCGGCGCGCCCGGATGGCGTTACCGTAGATCCGGTCGGCGCGTACCGTCACACACTGCCACTGCGTGTCACGACCACCGGTCGCGAATCGCTGCTGTCGTGGTTTAGAAAACTTGAAGAGCAAAAAGCTGAATTGCGCCGTTACAACTACTGTTCGCTGGCGCGTCTTTATGAGTCAGGCGTGATACCGGCGCAGGTGCGCGCCTTCGCTACCCAGGTAAAAATTGCACATTGTGAATTTCCCAATGCGAATTTCAATAATCTGCTAACTTCGCGATTTTTGATACACGACTCAACCATGTGTCCGTTGAGCCTCACCGTGCAGACGTTGGCAGACACGTTGCTTTTGTCCATCCAGTACGACGTTAGCCAGTATTCAAGCGCAGCCGTTGACCGCATGCTGGGCCAACTGCGCACCATTTTGACTGCGATAGCCTCGCAGCCTGAACAATCGCTGGCGAATGTCTCCATCCTCGACGAAGTCGAGTTGCGACAACTCATCGTCGAATGGAACTCAACCACGACGGCGTATCCACGAGATCGTACGCTCCCGCAACTGTTTGTTGAGCACGTCGAGCGCACCCCGAATGCGATTGCCGTCATCAGTGGTAGTAAGCAACTGACCTATCGCGAGCTTAACGAACAGTCAAACAAACTGGCGCATCATCTGCGCAGTTTTGGTGTTGGACCAGAGGTGCCAGTCGGTGTTTGCCTGGAACGTTCGATAGAGATGATCGTAACCCTGCTCGCGATCCTGAAAGCCGGCGGCGCGTACGTTCCGCTTGAAGCCGATTATCCGGCGGAGCGATTGATGATGATGCTCGAAGACTCGGGATTGCCGGTGCTTATCACGACCGAGTCGCGGCTCGATAAGCTTCCCGCCCACTGGGCGCAGGTGGTCTGCCTTGACACTGACGAGGAGCTTATTTCCGGCCAGAGCAACACAGATTTAGATATCGCCGTCGTGCCTGACAATCTCGCCTATATCATGTACACGTCCGGCTCAACCGGAGTGCCCAAAGGCGTCAGCGTCACGCATCGCAACGTAGTGCGCCTGGTTAAAGAAACAAACTACTTCACCTTCGATCCTTCGCAGGTCTTTCTCCAAAACGCGCCCATTTCGTTCGATGCTTCTACGTTTGAAATCTGGGGCAGCCTGCTCAACGGCGCGCGTCTCGTCCTGATGCCGCCGGAAACGCCGACACTCGAAGATTTCGGCGAAGTATTCCGGCAATACGGTGTCACGACCGTCTGGCTGACCGCGGGCCTGTTTCACATGATGGTCGATGAGCGCCCACAGGAACTCGCCACGCTGCGACATCTGCTCGCGGGAGGCGACGTGTTGTTTCCATCGCATGTGCGCCGCGCGCTCGAGGAATTAAATGACGGCCAGCTCATCAATGGCTATGGTCCAACTGAGAATACAACCTTTACCTGCTGCTGCCCGATGTCGAGCCTGTCGCCGGAAGCGATATCGGTGTCGATCGGCCGGCCGATTTCAAACACGCAGGTTTATTTACTCGACCAGCAGATGCGTCCGGTGCCGGCTGGTGTAGCAGGCGAACTCTTCATCGGCGGCGATGGGTTGGCACGAGGCTACAACATTCGTCCTGATCTGACAGCCGAACGCTTCGTGCCGGATCCGTTCAGCGCCGCGCCAGGTTCTCGCCTCTACCGCACCGGCGATCTCGCACGGCACCTCGCCGATGGACAGATCGACTTCATTGGTCGTCGTGACTTCCAGGTGAAGGTGCGTGGTTTCCGGATCGAATTAGAGGAAGTGGAAGCCGCGTTGAGTTCTCATCCTTCGATCCGGCAATGTGTTGTGACAGTGCGCAGCGACGGCACGGACAAGCAACTCGTCGCCTACGCTGTTATCGACGGGACACGGACGCTCAAGGCCGCCGACCTGCGTAACTTCCTGCGTGGAAAACTGCCGGATTACATGGTGCCCACTCAGTTCATAACGCTTGACGCATTCCCGCTCACCACTAACGGAAAGATCGACAGACGAGCGCTTTCAACAATCGACTTTGAGACGCCGGAAACGGCTGAAGACTACGCCACCTCCCGCACGTTGATAGAGGAAATGCTGGTCGGAATCTGGTGCGAGATACTGGACGTCAGCCGCGTGGGTATCCGCGACAACTTCTTCGAACTCGGTGGGCACTCATTGCGCGCGGTGCAAATGGTTTCGCGTGTGCGCGAGGTTTTCCAAAAAGAGTTACCGATCCGTCTGCTGTTTGAGAGTCCAACCATCGAAGCCCTGGCCGCGTTTATAGAATCCGAGCGCCACTCTTCAGGCAATAAGGTGCCACCGCCGCTCAAGCGTATCGACCGGAGTCAACCGTTGCCGGTTTCGTTTGCCCAGCAACGACTCTGGTTTCTCAATCAGCTTGAGCCTGAGAGCGCGGCTTACAACATACCAATAGGTCTGCGTATCACTGGAGAACTTGACGTGACGGCGCTCGAACAGGCGTTTACGGATTTGATCGAGCGGCATGAAACTCTGCGCACCACCTTCGTTACGAACAACGGTCGTCCGGAGCAATTGATCTCTTCCCCTGGAAAGTTCGAATTGTCGATCACTGACTTATCTCACGCGGCTTTTTCAGAACGTGAAAAAGAGGCGCAGCGATTAACCGCAATGGAAGCACAAGTACCATTCGATCTCTCCAATGGACCACTGCTTCGCACACTGTTGATAAAGTTGGGTGACCAGGACCACGTCCTGCTCCTGACTATGCACCACATTGTTTCGGACGCGTGGTCGATGAGCCTGCTCGCGCGCGAACTCACGACGTTTTACGAAGCTCACACCACCGGCGGCCCGAGGCGACTGCCCGAACTCTCGATTCAATACGTTGATTTTGCGCACTGGCAACGCGAATGGTTAACGGGCGACGTGCTGGCAGAGCAACTCGCCTACTGGCGCAAACAACTGGGTGGCGAGTTGCCGACGCTACGTCTGCCGGCCGGTACGGCGAGTGGTCCTGCGCTCGGTGCGGGCCACAACTTTGCATTCTCGCGGGCACAGGCGGAAGCGCTCAAGTCTCTGAGCCGCAGTGAAGGCGCAACGCTCTTCATGACTTTGCTGGCAGCCTTGGACGTCGTGCTTTGTTGTTACACGGAACAATCAGACGTTGTCGTTGGAGCTTCAGTCGCGGGACGCACGACCGCCGAAGTGGAACCGCTGATTGGCTTTTTCGTCAACCCGCTCGTCTTGCGCGCTGATCTTTCGGGCGATCCGAGCTTCAGCGAATTGCTCAGACGCGTGCGCGAAGTGACGCTCGATGCTTATACGCACCAGGACGTTCCTTTCGACAAGATTGTCGAAGAACTCAGGCCCGACCGTGCGGCCGCACACAGTCCACTCTTTCAGGTCAATTTCTCACTCGACAACACGCGACATGAAACAATTGAGCTGCCTGGTCTGACATTTACACCATTTCCGGTGGGTTATGAATCGACGCGTTTCAGCTTACTCATGGCGCTCGACGATACCGAAGAAGGACTAGGCGCCACGTTGCAATACGACGAGCGTCTGTTCGACGCCGAGACGATCGAGCGTCTCGCGAAACATTATCAATTGTTGTTGGACCACATCGTGTCACAACCGGAGACGCGACTGAGTGAACTCGCGAATATGTTCGCACACGCCGACAGGCAGCGAGACGAAGCGCGACGCGAGGAATTTAAGAGTGCGCGTCGCAGAAGATTGCGAGACATGAAGTCGAAAGCAGCAGCGCTGCCATAAGGTTTTGCACCAAGAGTCCGGATGGCACTCTTCTCTGTGCAACCTTTGTGTTCTCTGTGTCTCTGTGGTTGATGAATTCCGAGCAAAACGCACCACCGAGACACAGAGAACACAAAGGTTGCACAGAGAAGATTCCGATCAGGACATTGCTAGCCATTCCGAAGGTTGTTTTATGAAAAATCTCGAATCTCCTACCGGACTGAGAACTGCATGGGCGGCGCGTCGCAAAGAACTGACGCCGAAGACCATTCGGATGTCGCACGAAGAAATGGTCAAGCTCGGCAGTCTTCCCGAAGGCGATTTACTGCCACTCGTGGTAGAGCCAAACCTGGTTGGAGTCGATCTTGCCGAGTGGGCGGCAAACAGCCGCGACTTTATCTCGTCCAGCTTGCTCAAGCACGGCGGATTGCTCCTGCGCGGATTTGGCCTGAAGGATCACGAGGATTTCGATCGCTTTCTCTCCGCCATTGAATTGCCGCGGATGCATTACATGGAAGGCGCTACGCCGCGCACCGAGTTGCGTGAAAAGGTCTACACCTCGACCGAATATCCTTCGGATCAGACCATTGCTCTGCACAACGAACTCAACTACGTGATCACGTGGCCGATGAAGATCTTCTTCTTTTGCGTGATCCCGGCTGCCGGCGGTGGTGAAACTCCGATTGCCGACGTACGTCGAGTTTACGATCGTCTTAACCCAAAAATCAGAGAGCGGTTTCACGAGAAGGGCTGGATGCTCGTGCGCAATTTCGGTGAACACTTGAGTTTGCCGTGGCAAACCTCTTTCCGCGTTTCCACTAAGAAGGAGATGGAAGACTACTGCCGTCGTGCACGCGTCGAGTGCATCTGGAAAAAAAACGGCGATCTGGAGACACGACAAGTGCGGCCCGCCGTGCGACAACACCTGAAGACTGGTGAGTGGGTTTGGTTCAATCACGTCGCGTTCTGGCACATTTCGAGTCTCGATCCGGAAGTCAGGAAGATGTTTCTGAGTGAGTTTAGTCTCGACGACTTGCCCTACAACACATATTACGGCGATGGATCGGTGATTGACGACGAAGTCGTCGACGAAATTCGCGAAGCTTATCGACAGGAGACGGTGGCGTTCCCGTGGCAAGAGGGTGATGTGCTGATGATGGACAACATGCTGGTTGCGCACGGACGCAAACCATTCAGCGGGACACGCAAGATTCTAGTCGCGATGGGCGAACCCGGCGCCGACAGCAAATGATAAGTACTGCCTGATTTGAAGATTTTTAGACCGGAGATTCGGGTATGCAGCGAGAGATTACATCAGGATTCAGGCTCTCACCTCAGCAAACACACCTCTGGACGTTGCAGCACGAACGGACCGAGATGCCGGAACGGGCTCGTTGTCTGATCGTTATTGAAGGTGAACTCAACGTCGAAGTGTTACGTCGAGCGGTGGAAGTAGTGACGCAGCGTCACGACGCGCTGCGCCTCACTTTCGAGCGTCTACCGGGTATGACTATCCCTTTGCAAGTGTTGGGCGAAAGTAATGACGTGTGGTCTCCCGCCGAACTGCCGACAACGTTTCACGCCTCGCTGACTGTGCTCTCACCAGTGCTGCACAGGTTGCTTCTCAGTGTGCCTGCGCTTTGCGCCGATGAGCGGAGTCTTCAGAATCTCGTGCGCGAGATCGGCGTCGCCTATGGAACGTGCCAGGGACGTGAACCGGCGGACGAGCCGTTGCAATACCTCACCGCTTCTGAATGGCTGAATGAGTTACTTGAATCGGAAGAAGCGGCGGGCGGCAAACAGTACTGGCGTGAGAGAAATATTTCAGCGGCGTTGGATTTAAGGCTTCCGTCCGAGCTTACCCCACCTGCTATCACCGAGTTTGCGCCACGCAGTTTAACGGTATGGTTCGACGACCGGACCACCCGTGCTCTCCACGATAATTTTACAGTTGCGGAACAGTTGCTGGCCTGCTGGTTTCTGCTCTGCCGGAGATTGAGCGGCGAGAGCGACATCGTCATCGGCACTTACTTTGACGGTCGCACCGACGAAGAGTTGCAGGAAGCACTCGGTCTTTACGAGAAGTATCTGCCGATCGGTTGTCAATTTGAAAAAGACGTGACCTTCGCCGGCTGCTTGCGCGAAGTGCATGATGCAATCGACGCGGCCGGTGAATGGCAGGAATGCTTCTCGTGGAGCGAGGCGGTCGATCTGGACGAAGGACAGTTCTTTCCGTATTGCTTTGCGTATACGCAACCCTTGCCGCCCTTCGCGTCCGGCGGTCTCACCTTCGCAGTGGAGGAATCATTCACGTGCGTCGATCGCTTCAAACTCAAGCTCTCTTGCCGGCCGGAAGAAAACCGGTTGCTGATCGAGTTTCACTACGATCCGAATTTCTTTGCCGAACAGGACGTAAAGCGACTGGCGCAAGAGTATGAAGTGCTGTTGCGGGAAGCGGTAACGCATCCGGAATCAGCCTCCGAAGAGTTGGACTCGTTGGGCCACGACGAGCGGCAATTTCTGCTGCACGACTTCAACGACACCGAGCTGGACTATGGCGCGCCGCTGTTCCTGCACACGTTTGTCGAACAACAAGTGGCGCGTACCTCGGGCGCGATCGCGCTGGTCTCAGAGGACGATCGGCTTACTTACGCTGAGCTCAACGCGCGCGCAAACCAGCTCGCTCATTACCTGATCTCGCGCGGAGTTACAACCGAGACCTTCGTAGCTGTTTGTCTCGAACGGTCGGTGGAAATGATCGTCGCCTTGCTCGCCGTGCTCAAAGCAGGCGCCGCTTATGTCCCGTTTGATCCGCAGTCGCCACCCGACAGACTGGCGGTAATGCTCGACGATGTTTCCCCGCGTTTGGTCATTACCACAAGTACATCGCGCCACGTGCTGCCCGCGCATATCAATGCATTCGAATTGGATCGTGAGTGGACCATACTCGCAAACGAAAGTGACGCCAACCCCGCCCGGCCCATGTTGCCGGATCAACTCGCATACGTCCTTTACACTTCCGGTTCAACCGGCAAGCCGAAAGGCGTGATGATTTCGCATCGGGCCATCTGCAATCACATGCACTGGATGCAGCGCGCTTTGCCGCTAACCGAACACGACACGTTGCTCCAAAAGACAGTCTTTACATTTGACGCGTCGATCTGGGAATTGTTCGTTCCCCTTTTCACCGGCGCCCGGCTGGTGTTGGCACGACCTGGTGAACAGCAGTACAGCAGCTACCTTGTGGAAGCGATGCTCGAACACAACGTGACGGTGCTGCAAGTAGTGCCGTCGATGTTGACAGTCTTGCTTGGAGAACCGCTGTTGCAGGAGTGTCGCAGCCTGCGGCGCATGTGTGTCGGTGGTGAGGCTCTGCCCGTAGCGCAAGTCAAACGTTTCTATCAACTCCTGAACGCTGAGGTGGTGAATCTCTACGGTCCGACTGAAGCAGCGATCGAGACGATTTACTTCGTATGCGATCAGGCGGAGATTGAGCAAAGGAGCGGCGGTGTCGTGCCTATCGGCAGGCCAATCCCCAACATCAAGGTTTACGTGCTGGATGAGCGACTGAACCCAACGCCGTGTGGTGTCGCGGGAGAGTTGCATATTGGCGGTATTTGTCTGGCGCGCGGTTATCTCAATCGTCCCGATCTGACCGCGGAGCGTTTTATTCCCGATCCGTTGAGTCGGGTGGAGGGAGAGCGGCTCTATAGGACCGGCGACGTGGCGCGTATTCTCGCCGACGGCACGGTCGAGTTTCTCGGGCGACGCGACGAGCAGGTGAAGTTACGTGGGTATCGCATCGAGCTCGGTGAAATCGAAGCGGCACTGAATGCGCATCCGGAGGTGCGGGAAAGCGTTACGACGGTGCGTGAAGACACGCCGGGCGATCAGCGTCTGATTGCCTACCTCGTGCCCCAGGCTGAACTGCTCGACCAAAAAGAAATCGAAACCAACGGCTCGAACCTTCCGCCTGAAGCGCTGACGACGAGCGCGTTGCAACATTATTTACGCCCGCGATTGCCGGAGTACATGATTCCGTCGACGTTCGTGCTAATGGAAAAATTGCCGACGTTGCCAAATGGGAAGATCAATCGAAAGGCGCTGCCTGCACCCGACACCGCGCGCCGCGATCGGGCAAATACATATGTCGCGCCGCGCAATCAGACTGAAGAACATCTGGCCGCGTTTTGGAGTGAGATACTCGGCGTTGAGCGTATCGGCATCAACGATAACTTCTTCGATCTCGGCGGGCACTCACTGCTTGCCACGGAAGCAATCTCACGTATTCGCGAGACATTCCAAACTGACTTATCGCTGCGCAGCTTCTTTGCCGCTCCGACCATTGCTGCGCTCGCCGTCAGCATCGCAGAAAACCTCGCCGCACAAGTCAGCGAAGCAGAGTTGGAAGCAGTGATGGCAGAACTCGAACAGTTGCCCGAGCAGGACGCGAAAGCGATCGCGAGCGGGCTACAAAGTTAAGCCGGCCCTGGACCAAAGAACAATCCTGTAAAACTGAAGGGGTTACATATTTATGCAGCAAGGCATCTTGTCTGTGATTGGCAATACGCCTCTAATCAGGCTGACGAGGATTCTCGGCGATATTCCGTTCCGGCTTTACGCCAAGCTGGAGTCGCTTAATCCCGGCGGCAGCACCAAAGACAGGCCGGCGTACAGCATCATCAAGCACGGTTTGGAAACTGGTGACATCAAGGCCGGCACGACGATTATCGAATCGAGTTCGGGCAACATGGGCATCGGTCTGGCCCAGGCGTGCGCCTATTTCAACCTGCGTTTGATCTGCGTCGTGGATCCAAAGACGACGACACAGAACATTCATCTGCTGAATTCATATGGCGCGGAAGTCGATATGGTCATGCACCCGGATCCCGAAACTGGTGAGTTTTTGCAGGCCCGCATCAGCCGCGTGCAGCAACTGCTGAACAAAACCAAGGATAGTTTCTGGCCCAACCAGTATGCCAACGAATACAACCCCGTCGCTCACCACGAAACAATGCGCGAGATTGCCTCCGCGCTCGACGACCAGATCGATTTTCTCTTCTGCGCCACGAGCACCTGCGGCACGATCCGCGGTTGCGTCGAATACTTGCGCGAGCAGCGCTTGTCAACCCGGACCATCGCCGTCGACGCAAAAGGCAGCGTCATCTTCGGAGGCAAGAAGGCCAAGCGTTTGATCCCGGGCCACGGCGCGGCAGTGCGGCCCCGTCTGTATCAGCCTGATCTCGCCGACGAACATCTGCTCATGACCGATCTTGATTGTGTAGTCGGCTGCCGCCGTCTTGTGCGCACTGAAGCGATTCTCGTTGGTGGTTCTTCCGGCGGCGTGCTGATGGCCGTCGATCGTTTGAAAGAAATAATTCCGCCCGATTCGACCTGCGTCGCGATCTTTGCCGATCGTGGCGAGAGATATCTCGACACGATCTATTCCGACGAGTGGGTGAGTGAACATTTTGGCAATGTGTCTTTTCTCTGGGAAGGATCGACGGAGGACCAGAGATGGTTAGCGGCGACGTACTAACTCTCAACGGCGACGACGTGCGGGTTCTGCTCGACGGGCGCGAGCAGGAAATACTCGCGGCTGCCGGCGCGGCTTACAAGGCGCACGGCAAGGGCCAGAGCTGTTTGCCGCATTCGCTTTTCCTGCGCTTTCCAGCGGATGAACGAAACAGGATCATCGCTTTGCCTGCGTATCTCGGCGATGGATTCGGCGTGGCGGGCATAAAGTGGATCTCATCCTTTCCGGCCAACCTGGAAAAAGGTCTGAAGCGAGCGTCCGCAGTGATCATCCTGAACTCCGCGCAAACAGGGCGACCTGAAGCGATCATGGAGGGCTCTGTCGTGAGCGCAAAACGCACTGCGGCCAGTGCGGCTCTGGCGGCATCGCAATTGACGGCGCGACCGCCTCGGGTGGTGGGGATGGTCGGCTGTGGTCCAATCAACTTTGAAGTGATGCGATTCCTGCTGGCTGTTTGGCCTGAACTGCGAAGCTTTTACGTTTTTGACGTCGACGCGGAACATGCGAAGCAGTTCAGAGAAAAATGCAGGCAGTTGAACGTCGACGTTGAGGTGGCGCCGGAGTTAACGATGGTGTTGCGCGAGGCGGAACTCATTTCTTTTGCGACGACGGCCGGCGTGCCGCACGTATTCAGCCTTTCGGAGTGTATTCCCGGTAGCACGATTCTCCACGTTTCTCTGCGCGATCTTTCGCCGGAAGTAATTCTCTCGAGCGACAACGTGGTAGACGACGTGGCGCATGTTTGCCGCGCGCAGACTTCGATCCATTTGGCGGAGCAGTACACCGGAAGCACGGACTTCATTCGCTGCACGCTCACTGAAGTTCTCGAAGGCACGGCGGCCCCGAAGAAAGATCCGCAGCAATTGACGGTTTTCAGCCCGTTCGGATTAGGTGTTCTCGACCTCGCCGTCGCGCAACTGGTAATGGAACTTGCGTCCGAAGACGGTCGCGGAACGTTACTCCAGAATTTCCTGCCAGCGTAGGCTTTTCCACAAACAGTCACGATAGCGCGCTTCTCAGTGCAACCTCGGTGTTGCTTGTAATTTTCGTTATGAGTGAATTATCAGAACGCATCAGCGGCTTGTCTCCGGAAAAACTCGAGGTCTTGGTGAAGCGGCTGGAGAAAAAGGTCGCGCCGAATTTCCCGCCCCAGGTGATTCCGCGCCGGCCCATCCGATCGCCGCGCGCGCCGCTCGCTTACGCGCAGGAGCGAATGTGGGTGCTCTATCAACTCGATCCTTCGAGCTCCGCCTTCAACATCTCAATGGCTGTACGTTTGGAAGGCAAGTTAAACGTAGCGGCACTCAAGCGAGCGCTTGGCGCGCTCGTTCGCCGGCACGAAGTGTTGCGCACCACTTTTGACGTCACCGCGGATGGCGGCCAGCCGTTCCAGTCAGTTCATCCACCGCCGTCATACTGGCCGTTGCCGCTCACCGAGCTGGGCCATCTGCCGCCACCAGCTCGTAACGAGGAAATGCGCCGCCTGATAGCCGCCGAAGCCGCGCGCCCTTTCAACCTCGCCGCTGGTCCCACATTTCGCACGGCGTTGCTTCATCTCGGCGTGGACGAACACGTGCTGCTGCTCTCATTGCATCACATCGTCGCCGATGGCTGGTCGTTGGGCATCCTCGTGCGCGAACTCACCGTGCTCTATGAATCGTTTGTGACAAATGTGACTTCACCGTTGCCGGCTTTGCCGATTCAATACGCAGACTTCGCGGTGTGGCAGCGAGAGTGGTTGCAAGGCGAGGTGTTGAAAAAGCAGCTTGATTACTGGCGCCGCCAATTTACAGATCTTCCGTCCGCGTTGGAGTTGCCGACTGACTATCCGCGCCGCACGGTGCAAAGCTTCCGTGGCGGGCGAGAGTTTATTTCACTCGACGAGAAAGTGAGCAAGGAACTGAAGGAGTTGGGCCAGCGCGAAGGCGCGACGTTATTCATGACGCTGCTCACCGCGTTTCAACTGCTCTTACATCAGTACAGCGGTCAGGACGATATTGTCGTCGGTTCGAATATCGCCAATCGAAACCGCGGCGCCATTGAGAAGCTGATCGGGTTTTTCGTCAATAACATCGTGTTGCGTACGAGTCTCGCCGGCAATCCGACCTTTTGCGAGTTGCTGGCGCGCACGCGCGACGTGACTTTCGGCGCTTATGCCCATCAGGATGTGCCCTTTGAAATGCTGCTTGAATCCATTCACCCGCAGCGTCGCGAGCACCGCGAGCCGCCTTTTCAGGTGATGTTTGTGTTTCAGAACGCGCGGTTCCCGACAGTGGAGGTGAATGGCCTGACACTGTCGGCGTTGGATGCGAGCAGCGAAACGAGCAATTTCGATCTCGTTCTTTACATGAGCGAGGCAGGCCGGCAACTGACCGGACATTTCTACTACAACACGGATCTCTTTGCCGCTACGACCATCAGGCGAATGCTCGAACATTTCCAGAACCTGATCCAGTCGATTGCCGAGAACCCCGAAGCAAATATCGAGTCGCTTTCCATGGGAACAATCGCCGAGACCGCGCAATTGACGGTCAGCTTTAACGCTCCTCTCTAAGACGTTATCAGCCTCATTTACGACCCGTCTGATCTATGCCGAACCATAACGGTCATACGATTTTACTAGGTGGCATCGGAGGTGATTCCCACTCCGTGGGGCTCACTATTCTGCGCCAGGCGCTCACGTCGCACGGCTATCGCGTGCGTTATCTGGGCACGCAAAATCGCCTCGAGGAGTTCTTCCAGCTCGCGGCATTTTGCAACGTCGTGATGATCTCCAGCATGGACGGCCACACGCGTTATTACCTGCACAACTTCCACGAATTGCTCGAGAAGTTTCGGATTCAAGGCACACGCTGGTATCTCGGGGGCAACTTAGACATCGGCGACGCGATAGGTTACGAGACGCTGTTTCGCGAGATGGGTTTCGATCGCGTATTCGTGAACTTTGTTGACGTGAGCACGGTCCTGCAACTGCTCGCAAAAGACCTGGACGGCGCCAAGCCTGCGGCTGATTGGTCCAACTTGTGGGAGCAATCGAAAACCCGAACATTACCACGCCTCGACGCTCTCTCGGACGAGGTAGTCGACGAAGAGTGGTTCGAATCGAACCGGCGAGAAATCCTGGAAACCTGGGAAACAGGCATCGAGGCGCGTGACCTGAGAGCGAACGCGGCGTTCCTGGTGCGGCAGCCATCATTTCCAGCGCTCCAGCAGAGCGTTGCGGTGGGTGGCCCACCACTAATCCAGCCCCGCTCCGGCGTCGCCTTAGTCGACGAACAGATCAGTCTATTTCAGGCTTTCAAAAGCGCCGGTGCAAAGGTGCTCTCTTATCAAGTTGATTCGATGACTCGCAACAACAACTACGCCGGCGCGGAGGAAGCGATCAACGAGAGTCGCGCGACGAGAGTCAACAGTCTCAATGGCTTTCCGGTTATCAATCACGGCGTCAGCGGTTTGCGTCGCATCATCTCGGAAGTAAAAGTGCCGCTGCAAACGCGTCACAGCACGCGCGATCCGCGGCTACTTGCCGAGATCTCTTACGCGGGCGGCGTGACTGCGTTCGAGGGCGGCGCTATCTGCTACAACATTCCTTATTACAAGGACTACCCGCTGCGCCAATCGCTCAAGACCTGGCAGTACGTCGATCGCCTTACCGGGCTCTATCACGAGCGCTATGGCATCGTGTTGGATCGGGAATTCTTCGGCACGCTCACCGCCACTCTGATCCCACCCTCGCTCGCGATCGCGGTCAACTTGATCGAAGCAATTCTGGCAGTCCAGCAAGGGGTGAAGTGCGTTAGCCTCGGCTATGCCGAACAGGGTAATCGGGCGCAGGACATCGCCGCGATTCGCACGTTGCGGGAGATGGGCCACGAGACGTTGCTACGCATGGGCCACCGAAACATTCAAGTGAACACGGTGTTTCAGCAGTACATGGCGGCCTTCCCCGCCGACACCGCGCGCGCCGAGGAACTGATCTACAACTCCGCGATCACTGCAACCCTGTCGGGCGCGACACGCGTGATTGTGAAAACCGCGGTCGAGGCCATCAAGATCCCGGTGCTCAGTGACAACGTGCACAGCATGGGCCTGGTTATGCGAGGCATGCACGATGCCGAGTCTCAACGCCTTGACGAGGTACGGATTGAAGCAGAGTGCGCGATCATCCGCTGCGAAGTCGAGGCGATTATGGAAGCGGTGATCATGAGTGGCGGCGGTTGTATTGCGGAGGGGGTGGCGACTGCTTTCCACCGCGGCATCCTCGACATTCCGTTCGCACCCAGTATTCACAATCGCCACGAAGTGATGACCGCGCGCGATGTGGACGGCGCCGTGCGTTATCTATCGTGCGGTCAATTGCCATTCGATCGCGAGTTGCGCGAGTTTCACGCCGCCAAGATGGCCGAACGGCGGCGAGCGGAAGGATTGCGCGAGCATCAGAACTATTTGCTCGTGGAGCGCGACGTGATGTCGATCCCGCGCAATCAATATGAATCCTGGCCCCTGGACGCACACCTTGAACCCGCGCCCGTCGAGCCGTTCGCCTTCACCATGAACGCAAACTGAATCACAAAAATGTGTGGCATCACCGGGTACATTGATCTGGAAAACGATGGTCGCGTTGAGAAGCGTGTGCTCGTCGACATGGCTGACTCGCTGGTCCATCGTGGCCCGGACGACTGCGGTTACTTCGTCGAGCGGCAGGTGGGCCTCGGATTTCGCCGTCTCTCGATCATCGATAAGCAAGGCGGCAATCAACCGTTCTACAGCGAAGACGGATCTATCGTCTCCATCTGCAACGGCGAGATCTTCAACTACCAGGAGTTGCGCGAAAGCCTCATAAAGAAAGGCCACTTATTCCGCACGCGCTGCGACGTCGAAGTGCTGCCGCATTTGTATGAGGAGTATGGCGACGACTTTCTCCAGATGCTCAACGGGCAGTTTGCTTTTGCGCTCTATGATCGTCGCAACCGCCGGCTGCTGCTGGCGCGCGATCACTTCGGCATTAATCCGCTCTACTACACGGTCACCGATAACCTCTTCATCTTTGCGTCAGAGATTAAGGCGATACTCCGGCATCCGTCAGTGCATGCCGAAGTGAATCTCACCGGCCTGGACCAGGTGCTTTCGTTTCCCGGCCTGGTGAGTCCGCAGACGATGTTCAAAAACATACTGAGTCTCAAGAGCGGGCACTTGGCGGTGGTCCAAAAGGCCCAGGTACGGGTGCACGAGTACTGGGACCTCGACTACCCGAAGCTGAATGAGTTACCGGAAGCGCGGCCCGAGAGTTATTACATCGACCGCCTGCGCGAGCTCTTTACGCAGTCGGTTGGTTACCGGCTGCAAGCTGACGTTCCGGTCGGGTTTTATTTAAGCGGCGGCCTCGACTCTTCGATGATCGCCGGCATGATTAGCCGTCTCTCGGCGGAGCAGCGCCACTCGTTTTCGATAACTTTCAGCGAGCGCGAGATCTCGGAAGACAAGTACCAGCGACTCGTCGCCGAACACGTCGGTTCCGAGCATCATGACATCCATTTCGGCTGGTCCGAGATCGCCGAACGGCTGCGCGACATGATTTATCACTGCGAGACGCCGGTAAAAGAAACTTACAACACCTGCTCGATGGCACTTTCGGCGGCGGCGCGACAGAGTGGCGTGCCGGTAGTGCTCACGGGTGAGGGAGCTGACGAATTGTTTGCCGGCTATGTTGGCTATCGCTTCGATCAGTTTGGACTCCGCCGCACGGAGAAGTTTGGTCTCGAGCAGGCGTTGGAAGAAGAGTTGCGGGAAGCGATTTTCGGTGACCGGAACCTTTTCTACGAGACCGATCATACCGCGTTGCGCGAGATCAAGAACGCGCTCTACGCCCCGGACGTGGTTGCAGAGCTCGACACTTTTGACTGTCTTAACCACTCACTGGTCAACAAAGAACGATTACGCGGGCGGCATCCGATACATCAGCGCTCGTATCTCGATTTCAAGCTGAGGCTGTCCGATCATCTCATCGCCGATCACGGCGACCGGATGGCGCTAGCGAATTCAGTCGAGGCGCGTTACCCATTTCTCGACATCGATCTCATTGAGTTTTCGAGGGAAGTGCCGCCGGAGTTGAAACTGAATCAGTTCACTGAGAAATACGTGCTTCGCAAAGTGGCAGACGGTTTGGTGCCAGAGCCGATTCTCAATCGCGAAAAGTACGGCTTTCACGCGCCGGGAAGTCCGTCCCTGCTGCGACGGAATCTCGAGTGGGTCAACGATTTGCTCTCGTACGATCGAATAAGACGGCAGGGCTTTTTCAACGCCGACACGGTTGAGCGCCTCAAACGGCAGTACCTGCGTGAGGATTTTCAACTCAATCTGCCGTTCGAGAGTGACCTGCTGATGATCGTGCTTACGTTCGGCATCTTTCTCGATTTCTTCACCATCAAGCGGCTTGCGCAAACGTCAGGGAATTGAAGGCTGTGTCCACAGATTACACAGATTCCATTTAGAGGAGAGTGGATTATGCGTCTAACCCAGGATCAACTGCGTTCGTATGAGGAACAGGGTTTCCTTTTGTTGCCCGATCTGCTTTCACAAACGGAAGTTGATTTGCTGAAAGCTGAAGTGCCAAAGCTTTACAGTGATAACTCACTCCGCCGGGTGGTAGAGAAGGAAGGTTACGCCACACGCTCAGTTTACGGTTGTCATCTCGTCAATGATTATTTCAACAGCTTCGCCAGTCACCCCAAATTGCTGGGGCCGGCGAAACAACTTGTAGCTGACGACGTCTATATCTATCAGTTTAAAATCAACGCGAAGGTGGCCTTTCAAGGTGACGTTTGGAAGTGGCACCAGGACTACATCTTCTGGCGAAACGAGGATGGCCTGCCGGCTCCGCGAGTAACAAACGTCGCAATTTTCCTCGATGAAGTGACCGAGTTTAATGGGCCGCTATTTTTGATTCCCGGCTCACATCACGAAGGTGTAATCGAGGTTCCAGCCCGCGATACACGCCCCACAAATGGTGTTTACAAAGACGCCCCGGAATGGATCACAACCCTGACAGCGGATCTCAAATACTCCGTTGATAGCCCCAAGGTGGCGGATCTCGTGGAACGATATGGGATCATGGCGCCAAAAGGGAAACCCGGTTACGCAATCTTCTTTCACAGTAACCTGGTGCACGCCTCGACGATCAATATCAGCCCGTTCAGCAGAACGATGCTGCTTATTACTTACAACAGCATAACCAACATTCCTACCGGCGTTGATCGAACACGACCCGATTTCATCGCCGGCCGCAACTACTCGCCTCTCAGCGAGAGCGATGCGATGTAGCCCGCCAGATCGATTCGGGTTTTATATGTCCAGAGAATCAGGCGCCGGCGTCTACGGTGTGGTGGGTGGTATGGGGCCATTCGCGTCGGCGGAGTTTTTGAAAACCATCTACGAGTTTGGGCTGCGTGAGCAGGAGCAGAACTCGCCCACCGTCATTGTTTATTCCGATCCGAGTTTTCCCGATCGTACGACCGCATTTCTCAAAGGCGACGACGACGTTTTGCTGGCGCAACTGAAACGAGTGATCGGCCACTTATGCGAACTGAATGCAGTAAAAATCGTGTTGTGTTGTATGACGATTCATTACCTGCTGCCACGGCTCGCTCCCGAGACACGCGCGAAAATTTGGTCCATGCTCGATGTGATCGCCGATCACCTGGCTGCCAACGATCGTGAGTACCTGCTGATCTGCTCCAGCGGCACGCGGCGACTCAAATTATTCGAGAACCATCCTCGCTGGCGGCAATTCAAAGACCGGCTCGTGTTGCCGAGTGTTGACGATCAGGAGCGTCTGCACCGCGAACTGATCTATCGCATCAAGCTCAGCTCGGATGTCAGCCCGCTGTTCCCACTGTTGGAGCAGATGCTCGAGAAATATCGCGTGAATGCTTTCGTCGCGGGCTGTTCTGAAATTCACGTGCTCGCCAAGAGATACGCGGCCAGTGGAAACGGGCACGATGTCTGTCTCGACCCGCTCACGATCATCGCCCGAGAAATAGCAGAGAGTCACATATGAAAAACCAGAATGTAATGGAGCTGTTTGAGCGTAGTGTCGACGAGCATGAAAGCCTCACGGCGATCGAGCGCAATGGCCAAACGCTGACCTACGGCGAGCTCGACATCGCTTCGAGCAACTTTGCGAACTACCTGCTCGACTCAGGGGCGACAAAAGGTGCGACCGTGGCGATCCTGCTCGAAGATAACGTTGCGACGATCAAAGCCATACTCGGCACCCTCAAGGCGGGTTGCGTGTTCGTGCCGCTCGAGGCTGGGACGCCCGAGAAGCGGCTGCATTCGATGTTTTCACTCGTCGAGCCGCAGTGGTTTGTCGTGGAAGAGAAATTCCTCGAACTCGCCGAACGTGTAAACGATGGCGCTGCGAAAGTGATCTGTATTGATGGTAAGGACTTCAGCGACTACTTCAATCCGCGCCGGCCAAACATCGAACTAGCGCCCGACGACATGTGCTACATCTATTTCACTTCGGGATCGACAGGCCAGCCGAAAGGGATCGCGGGTCGAATGAAGGGAATCGATCACTTCATTCGCTGGGAAGTCAAAACGCTTGGCATTGGTCCCGGTACGCGCGTCAGTCAGGTCCTGCCTTTCTCATTTGACGGTTCGCTGCGCGACATTTTTGTGCCCCTCACAGCGGGCGGCACGATCTGTGTGCCGCCAGGCAAAGACACGTTGCTCGACGCGCGCGAGTTTGTCCACTGGATCGACAGCCAGCGCATCAACATCATCCATTGCGTGCCCTCACTCTTTCGCGCGATGGGAAATCAGGATCTGAATAGCGAACTCTGCCGCGATCTGAAGTACATCCTGATGGCGGGCGAGCCACTGCTCCCTGCTGATGTGAAACGATGGTTTGACGTCTTCGGCGATCGGATTCAACTGATCAATCTCTACGGCACTTCCGAGACGACCATGGCGAAGTTTATTTACTTTGTGAAACAGCCGGATCAGGAGCGACGGTCAATTCCCATCGGTCAACCAATGGAAGGCGCTGCCGCGTTGATCGTCGACGCGAAAGGCCGCCCTTGCCCGCATGGCGCAGTCGGCGAGATTTACATCCGCACGCCGTTCCGTTCACTTGGTTACTACAACGCGCCGGAACTAACGCGCGAAGTCTTTATTCCGAATCCATTCAACAACGATCCGAACGACATCGTTTACAAGACCGGTGACCTCGCTCGCGTGCTCGAAGACGGAAATTTCGAATACCTCGGCAGGCAGGATGGACAGGTGAAGATCAGAGGTATTCGCGTCGAGCTGGAAGAGATTGAAAACGTGCTGCGCGCGCACGAATCGGTGTTGGACGTGGCCGCGATCGATCGCGAAGACGCCGCAGGCTACAACTACCTTTGCGCATTTGTCGTGCTCGCCGACGACACCAATGCCGCGCAACTACGCGAGCATTGCGCGGCGCAGCTGCCGGATTTCATGTTGCCGTCGGCGTTTGTCGTGATGAGCGAGTTGCCACGCACGATCAGCGGCAAGATCGATCGTCGCGCACTGCCCACATCGATCGGCGTGAATCGTGGGGAATATGTTGCGCCCGGCACGCCGGTCGAGGAACTGATCTGTAACGTTTTTGCAGACGTGCTCGGATTGAAGCGCGTTGGTGCGCAAGACAACTTCTTCCACATCGGTGGTCATTCGTTGTCTGCAACGCGCGTTGTCTCGCGAGTGAAGGCGGGTCTCGGAGCGATGGTGGGTTTGCGCGATCTATTCGAAGCGCCGACGCCTGCTTTGCTCGCGCAGCGTGCGGAACAGATCGAATCCGGAACTGTCGCAGCCGAGCCGGCGTTACTTCCCCTCGTGCGTGAGGAAGGGGATGCGTTGCCACTCTCATTTGCACAACAGCGCGTGTGGTTCTTCGACCAGTTCGAGCCGAACAGCTCAGCCTACAACATGTCGCTGGCAGTGCGGCTGGAAGGGAAGTTGGACGTTGCCGCACTCGAGCGCGCGTTCGTCGCCATGGCGCGCCGTCACGAAGTGCTGCGCACTACTTTCAGTGCCGGTGACGATGGTTTACCAGTGCAATTCGTTCATCCGGCGCCATCACACTGGCCGCTACCAGTAACAGATCTCAATCACCTGCCGTTGCCGGAACGCGACCCGGAGATACGACGAATTATCGCGGCCGACATCGCGCAACCGTTCGACCTCGAACACGTCCCGTTGATGCGGACCTCACTGCTGCATCTGGACGAGACAGACCACGTGCTAGTGCTCCTGATCCACCACATCATTTCCGACGGGTGGTCCATGGGTGTGCTGGTGCGTGAAACGGCCGCACTGTACGAGGCCGAAACTGAAGGACGCGAGCTGGCATTGCCGGAATTGACCGTCCAGTATGCCGACTTTGCTGCGTGGCAGCGCGAATGGTTGCAAGGCGAGGTGCTGGACCAGCAGCTCAATTACTGGCTCACGCATTTGGAGGGATCGCCACCCGCACTCGAGCTGCCAACCGACCATCCGCGTCCCGCGGTAGTGAGTTATCGGGCCGGGATGACGGAGTTTCTCGTGAGTTCGGAAGTAACCGAGCGGTTGCGACAGTTCAGCGAAGCTGAGGGCGCAACCTTGTTCATGACGCTGGTCGCTGCTTTCAACACGCTGCTTTATCGCTATACCGGGCAGGACGACATCGTGATCGGAACACCGATCGCCGGGCGCAATCGAGCGGAGATCGAACCGCTCATCGGATTCTTCGTGAACAGTCTTGTGCTGCGTACGGATCTCAGCGGCACGCCAGGCTTCCGTGAGTTGGTGGCACGCGTGAAGGAAGCGATGCTGCACGCGTACGCGCATCAGGATTTGCCATTCGAAAAGCTCGTCGAAGAGTTGCAGCCGGAACGAACGCTGAGTCATCACCCGCTGTTCCAGGTGATGTTCACGATGCAGAACGTGCCGTACGAAGTGGTCGAGTTACCGCAACTCACACTCACCATACTGGACACCGAAAACATTCCGGCAAAGTTTGATTTCAACGTGCACATGACTGAGTTCGAACAGGGAATTGTCTGTCGCACCTTTTACAACTCGGATCTTTTTGAGAACGCAACGATCGAACGTTTCTGCGCTCATTTCAGCAAGCTGCTCGAAAGCGTTGCCTTAACTCCCGACGAACGTCTGCCGCTGTTGCCGATGATCGGGGCGGAAGAACGGCAACAGTTGCTCGTCGACTGGAACGATACGCGTGATGATTACCAACTCAATCAGTGCATTCACGAGCTGTTCGAGGAACAGGTCGTGCGCGCGCCGCACGCGCCGGCCCTCGTCTTTGAGAATCACCAACTGACTTACGACCAGTTGAATCGTCGTGCGAACCAACTCGCGCATTACCTGCGCGGTTTGGGCGTCGACGTCGAGACAAGGGTTGGGTTGCACCTGGAGCGTTCACTCGATCTCGTGATTGCTCTGCTGGGGATATTAAAAGCCGGTGCGGCCTACATTGCACTCGACCCATATTACCCACTGGAGCGCAAAGTCTACATACTCGACGACGCGGCCGTCACCGTCCTGATAACCCATGAAGATCTTTCGGATCGACTGCCCACCCATCCGGCGCAAGTAGTCGATCTCGAAGCCGAGCAGGATGAGATCGCCGCCGAGAGCGATCTGAACCCGGAGCGGGTGTCAGACTCCGATGGATTGGCTTACGTCATCTACACGTCAGGCGCGTCCGGCTGGCCGAAGGGCGTCGGCGGCAGTCACCGCCAGTTGCTGAGTTATATCCATGGGATTAGCGAGCGTTTGGGATTCACACCTGGTGCGAGTTTCGCGATGCAGCAGACGCCGTCTGTCGATGCTCCGATCACTTTTCTTTTCGGCGCGCTGTGCGGAGGAGGTGTGCTGCACGTCATTTCGCGCGAACGCAGCGCCGACGCTCGTGCCCTGGGTGAGTATTTCCGTCGCCATCATATCGACTACTTCAAGGTCGCGCCTTCTTATCTCGTGACTTTGCAATCCTATCCGCAACCGGAACAGGTGTTACCGCGTCGATTGTTGCTCGTCAGCGGCGAGGCATCGCGCGCCGACTGGATTGCTGAAGTGCAGGATCTCGCGCCTGATTGCCGGATCGTCAACCACTATGGACCAACTGAAACTACAGCCGGCGTGTTGACTTATGAAGTGACTCCCGAAGTTACGACACTGGGAACGAGCATTCTGCCACTGGGCCGTCCGCTTCCGAACGCGGAAATATATCTGCTCGACGAGTATTTCAATCCGGCGCCGAAAGGTGTGCCGGGTGAGTTGTACATTGGTGGACCAGGTTTGGCGCGCGGTTACCTCAATCGTCCCGACCTGACGGCCGAGAAATTTATTCCGCATCCCTTTAGTCAGCAACCCGGCCGGCGTCTTTATAGAACGGGCGACCTGGGGCGCTACCGGCACGACGGTAACATCGAGTTTCTGGGCCGTCGCGATCATCAGGTGAATATTGGTGGCTTTCAGGTCGAATTGGAAGAGATTGAGGCTGTGTTGTCAGAGCACGAAGCGGTGCTGGCGGCCGTGGTGCTGTTCGACAACGAGGACGGAGGCGAAGGTCGTTTGACTGCTTACGTCGAACGCGCGCCGGGTCACATCGTTGCTTCCGAAGAACTACGCGATTTCCTGCGCACCAGGCTACCCGATCACATGATTCCCACCGGATGTGTGGTGCGAGACGAACTGCCACGCACGGCGCAAGGCAAGCTCGATCGACAAGGCCTGAGCACATTCGCGCCACTCTTCGACAACGGTGAAGGCTATGTTGCTCCACGCACTCCGGTGGAAAAGAAAGTGGCCGAACTTTGGTCGCAATTGCTCGGAGTCGACCGCGTGAGCGCCAATCATAGTTTCTTCGATCTCGGTGGCCACTCCCTACTAATCATGCAGTTCATCACGCGCGTGCGCCAGACCTGGCAAGTGGAACTCCCGGTGCGCGCGTTGTTCAAGTCTCCCACCGTCACGGGCGTCGCCGAAACGATCGCGCAACTGCGAAGCAACAACGAAAATGTCCACATGCCCGCCATCATGCCAATCGCACGCGAATCGCGTCGCGCACGCCGCGATGAACTGACCGAGAACGTTCGCTGAGATCACCAGCAATCGTAGCGCCCTTTAGCCGAGGAGCAATTTTGTGTCGGAAGCTCGCCCGCAACAGTTTGAAGTAGCTGATTCGACGGCCAACGCCAGTGAGCAAACAGAACGGGCGCGGAAAAAACTAGGCGTCGTTAAAAGAAAGACGCTGGCGGTGGCGGCTGCAAATCTGGTTGCGACGCGCGAATTACCGTGTGGCTCGGGAAGTCTTCTCGTTGCCGAGCCGCAGATGCCCAACGTCAATCTCGCCGGTTGGGCCACCAGCAACCGGCAAGCGACGGAAGAGATGATCGGGCGACACGGCGCGGTGCTCTGGCGTGGATTCGACATCCGCACCGTCGAGAATTTTGAAACCGTAGCGCGGGCGATGAGCGATGAATTGTTTGCCGAGTATGGCGACTTGCCGCGCGCGAGCGTGAGCGGCAATGTTTACGGCGCGACGCCGTACCCCGCCGATCAAGCCATCCTTTTCCACAACGAAAGCTCGCACATGCATCGCTGGCCGATGAAGATCTGGTTTTACTGCGCACAGGCGCCCGCGCAGGGTGGTGAGACGCCGATCGTCGACTGCCGCAGAATTTATCAGCTTCTCGATCCGGCGCTGCGCGAACGATTCGCGCGCAAGCAACTCATGTATGTTCGCAACTACACGGAGACGCTCGACGTGAGCTGGCAAGATTTCTTTCGCACTTCGGATCGCACGGCAGTTGAAAGTTATTGCCGTGCGGCGGGGATCGATTACGAGTGGAAGGACGGCAACGAGTTACGTACACGGCAAGTTTGCCAGGCGATAACTCGGCACCCGCGCAGCGGCGCAGACGTCTTTTTCAACCAACTACAGTTGCATCACGTCTCCTGTCTGGCGCCGGCCACTTACGAATCGCTGCGTTCGTTGTTTCGTGAAGAAGATTATCCACGCAACGTTTGTTACGGCGATGGAACGCCGCTTGAAGACTCGGTGGTGAGTGAAATCTGCGACCTGTATCGCCGGACCGCGGTGAGTTTCAGATGGCAGGAAGGCGACATCCTCATGCTCGACAACATGCTCACGGCCCACGGGCGAAACCCATATAGCGGACCGCGAAAAATAGTAGTCGCGCTGGGCGACATGATGACGCCCCAGGCAGACGCTGGGACGCAGGCGCCGGTCCAACAGTTTTAAGGAGTAACACTTGATCGCAACGCACGAAGAGCAAGAGGTGTTTGTATTTCCCGCCTCGTTTGCACAGCAACGGCTCTGGCTGATCCATCAGCTCGAGCCCGGCGATCCGTCTTACAACGTGGCCACTGTGCTGCGACTGGAAGGCAAGTTGAATGTGGGGGCGCTGCAACGAGCGCTCGACGAAGTGGTGCGCCGACACGAGGTGTTACGCACTACGTTTGCAATCAGGCGCGATGGGACGGCGCAGATCATTCATCCTCAGCTTCGCATTCCAATCGACGCCATCGATCTGCGTGACGTCCCCGCGGAAGAGCGTTGGGACGATGCGATACGAAGAGTCACCGCGGAAGCATGGCAGCCGTTTGACCTGGAAGCGGGACCACTATTGCGTGTCTTGCTGGTGCGGCTCGCGGATGACGATCACCTCTCAATACTGACGATGCACCACATCATCTGCGATGCGTGGTCCAGGAAAGTGCTCGTCGAAGAGATCTCGGCGCTCTACGACGCATATCTCCACGACCGGCCCTCGCCACTCCCGGAGCTTGCGATCCAGTATGCGGATTTTGCCGAGTGGCAGCAGCAATGGCTCACCGGCGAGGTGCTCGAGAATCAGCTCGCCTACTGGCGCAAACAATTAGACGGGGCGCCGCCAGCGCTCAATCTGCCCACTGATCACCCGCGACCCGCTATCCAGAGTCATCGCGGCGCCACGCAGGTAATCAACCTCGCGCCCGCGGTCGCGCAAGCATTGAAGGAACTGAGCCGGCAAGAGAACGCGACGCTCTTCATGACTTTGCTGGCGGGCTTCAAGGCGTTGCTCTATCGCTACACCGGACAAACGGACATCGTCGTCGGCACACCCGTCGCCGCGCGCAACCAGGCCGAGACTGAGAAACTCATTGGTTTCTTCGTCAACACGCTCGCCTTGCGCACGGACCTTTCGGGTGAACCAAACTTCCGCGAGCTTTTGCGTCGCGTTCAGGAAGTGGCAGTCGGGGCTTTCGCGCACCAGGAATTACCGTTCGAGAAGTTAGTCGAAGAGTTGAAACCCGAGCGCAGCCTGAGTTATGCGCCGCTGTTTCAGGTCGTCTTTGCATTCACGAGCATAAATACGCCGCCGCCCGACTTGCCTGAATTGCGGTTGAGCGTTCCATACATCGAGAACACCACCGCCAAATTCGATCTCACCTTCCTCGCCACCGACACGGAAGGTGGGATCAATTGCACGCTGGAATACAACACCGACCTCTTTGACGCGGCGACTATCACGCGCATGCTGGACCACTTGCAGCGCTTGTTCGAAGCGGTAGTCGCTAATCCTTTACAGCGCGTCGGCGATCTGCCGCTGCTGAGCGCTGCCGAACGGTTTCAGTTGTTGACCGAGTGGAACAGCACGGCCACTGAATATCCGCGTCATCGTTGCGTGCACGAATTGTTCGAGGAGCAGGCTGCGCGCGAGCCCGAAGCACAAGCATTGCTTTTCGAGGATGAGTCCTTAACTTATCGCGAACTAAACGAGCGAGCCAATCAACTGGCCCGTCGCCTGCGTGCTCTCGGAGTTGGCCCCGAGGTGACGGTGGGCGTTTTGCTGGACCGTTCACCGGAATTGATCGTCGCCCTGCTCGCGATACTGAAAGCCGGAGGCGTCTACGTGCCGCTGAACGCTGCCTATCCCAGGGAGCGTCTCGAATTAATGTGCGACGACGCACAACTACGCCTGGTGCTCACGCCGCAAATGTTTGAGAACCTCGACGACGAATCGAGCGAGAATCTCGACTATCAGACGACGCCGGCAAATCGCGCTTACGTCATGTACACCTCAGGCTCGACCGGTAGACCAAAAGGCGTAAACGTCGTACATCGCAGTATCGTGCGCCTCGTTAAGAACACTAACTACGCCGACCTCTCCAGCGCGCAGACGTTCCTGCAATTCGCACCCACGACGTTTGACGCCTCGACACTGGAAATCTGGGGCAGCCTGCTCAACGGCGGGCGGCTGGTAATCATGCCCGGCGGCGCGGCCTCACCGGCAGAGTTGGGCCAGACGCTGCAACGTCACGAAGTCACCACCCTCTGGCTGACGGCGGGTTTCTTCCATCTCATGGTTGACGAGAATTTGGAGGGATTGCGTTCCGTTAAGCAGATGATCGCCGGCGGCGATGTGCTCTCACCAGTGCATATCGCGAAGGTGCTGCGCGAGTTTCCGGAGTGTCGGGTTATTAACGGTTATGGTCCCACTGAAAACACGACGTTCACCTGCTGCCATCCAATGAAGGCGGCGCCAGGCGCCACCGTGCCCATTGGCCGCCCCATTTCCAACACGCGCGTGTATCTCGTCAATCAGCGATTTCAGCACGTGCCGGTCGGCGTGCCGGGAGAGCTACTCACCGCGGGTGATGGTCTGGCGCGTGATTATCTCGGCGATCCGGTGCTGACTGCCGAAAAATTCATTCCCGATCCTTTCAGTGCTGAGCCCGGCGGACGTTTATATCGAACCGGCGATCTCGCACGATATCTGGTGGACGGCACGATTGAGTTTCTCGGTCGCGCCGATCAGCAGGTGAAGATACGCGGCTTCCGGATTGAGCCGGAAGAGATCGAGTTTGTGCTCGAAGGTCACCCAAACGTGCGCCGAGCAGTGGTCCAGGTCAACCAGGACGCGGATGGCGAGAAGCAGTTAGTGGCATATGTGGCTCTTGATGCAGAGCCGGTCGTCGCGAGTGATGAGTTACGCGAATACCTGGCGGAGAAATTACCTGACTACATGCTGCCGTCGGCTTTACTGGTGCTGGACGAGTTGCCACTGACGACAAACGGCAAAGTCGATCGCAGCCGGTTGCCGGAGTTGAGTGAGTGGCATGCCAATCGCGAGGAATACGTGGCCCCGAGCACGCCCGTCGAAGAGCTGGTTTGTAATGTCTTCGCCGCTGTTTTGGGGATGGGAAAAATCGGTGCCAGCGAAAACTTCTTTCACCTGGGCGGGCACTCCCTTTCAGCTACGAGGGTCGTTTCGCGCGTGAAAGAAGCGGTTGGACCAATGGTGAGCTTGCGCGATCTGTTCGAAGCGCCAACGCCGGCCCTCCTGGCACGCCGCATCGACCGCGCGCAGAAAGCCGAATCTACAGCGGAGGTGCTGCCGCTGCGCGCACGTGAACGAACTGGTCCAGCCCCACTCTCGTTTGCGCAACAGCGCTTATGGTTTTTCGATCAGCTTGAGCCAGGCAGTGCCTCGTACAACATTCCGATCGTGCTTCGCATAAATGGAAGGCTGAACACGGCGGCGTTGGAAAGCAGCCTCGCCAATATTATGCGCCGGCACGAGGCGTTGCGCACCAGTTTCTCGCTCGTCGACGATGTGCCCGTGCAAGTTGTTAGTGACATTGATGAGTGGCACTTACCGTTGATCGAGCTGAACACGATGCCGGAGCCGGAGCGTGAAGCCGAGATCTTTATGAAGCACGAAGCTATGCGCCCCTTCGATCTTCAAACCGGGCCGTTGTTTCGCGCGACGCTACTGCAAATAGCCGATAACGACCACTTTCTGCTGCTGACGATGCATCACATCGTCTCGGATGGCTGGTCCATGAGCGTGCTGGTAAGGGAAGCGGCCACTCTTTACCAGGCCTTCATTGATGACCGCGAAGCGGTGTTGCCGGAGGTCGTGGTCCAGTATTCCGACTTTGCCTGCTGGCAGCGAGAGTGGCTTACCGGAGAAGTGTTGGAGGAGCAACTGTCCTACTGGCGGCGGCAACTCGGTGGCGCGCCCACGGAGTTGGAATTGCCGGTTGACAGATCACGGCCGAAAACCGCGAGTTACAAGGGCGCAATGGAAACCCTCGCGCTTTCAGAAGCGCTGACTGAGTCGTTGCAAGCTCTGAGTCGTAGTGAAGGGGCAACGCTGTTCATGACGCTGGTGGCGGGTTTCAAAGCGTTGCTATGTCGCTACATGAGACAGACAGACATCGTCGTTGGCACGCCCGTCGCCGGTCGTAACCGGGCCGAGATCGAAAACTTAATCGGCTTCTTCGTCAACACACTCCCGCTGCGTACTGATGTATCCGGAGATCCAACCTTCCGTGAACTGTTGAAACGCGTGCGTGAGGTGGCGTTGGGAGCTTATGCGCATCAGGACTTGCCGTTTGAGAGAGTGGTCGAAGAGTTGCAGCCGGAACGCCATCTGGGCCGCGCGCCGCTGATCCGGGTGATGTTGGTGCTACAGAACACGCCACTTGAATCTTTAGCATTGCCGGATCTGTCATTCACGATGGTCTCGCCTACGAAGAGCATGTCTGAGTTTGACTGGGTCATAAACGCGCAGGAAACAGGGCACGCGTTATTCATTTCGTTCGAGTACAACACCGATCTGTTCGAAGCGAGAACGATTCGACGTTTCGTCGAACACTTCAACCTCCTGCTGGCCGTCGCCGTCGCTCATCCCGAACATCGCATCTCTGATTTACCACTGCTGACAGATACCGAAAAGAGCCAACTACTCGGCGAATGGGATCGCTCGGCTATTGGGCCGTTGGGGCGCACCGTGCATGGGCTATTCGAGCGGCAAGTGGCTCGCGATCCTGAGGCGCCGGCGGTTTCATTTAACGGTGAGCAGATCGCTTACAGGGAGCTGGACGAACGCAGCAATCAGATCGCACACGGACTGCTCGAGAGCGGGATACAGCGCGGTCAGCCCGTCGCCATCATGTTGGATAGCAGCTTGCTACAAATCGCGGCGCTACTCGGAATTCTCAAAGCCGGCTGTCATTTCGTTTGTCTTGACGAACGTTATCCGGCGGCGCGTTTAGAGCAGATGCTGAACGAGGTGGTACCGCCCTGCTTAATCGTCGGTACTTCTCAATCCAGCTCGCACGCGGAACTGCTGAGCAAGTTCAATTCAGACCAGGTAGTCGTACTTGATGAACAGAGTTTTGTGAACTGCCGTCGCACCGCGCCTGAAATCGAGGTCGGCCCGGACGATCTGGCCTACATCGTTTACACGTCCGGTTCGACGGGGCGTCCCAAAGGCATCATGCAAACACACGCGGGTCTGTGTCAGTTTGTGGAATGGAAAGGACGTCAATTCGGCATCGCGCCGGGCAAACGGATCGCGCAGTGGGCCTCGATCACGTACGACGCTGCCTACGATGAAATCTTCGGAGCTCTTGGTTGCGGCGCGACGTTGTGTATGACCGACGCGCTCGTTCGCAGTGAGCCTCAGGCACTAACCGCGTGGTTGCGCGACGAACAGATCTCACTACTCACTACAGTTCCGAGCTTTGGCCGTCAGATACTCCAAACGTTGCAGACTGATCGGCGCGAGTTGCACCTGGATGCGTTGCTATTGGCGGGCGAGGCACTGCCGGTATCGCTGGCCGAGGCCTGGTTAAAGCAGTTTCCCCAGGGTCCGCAACTCTACAACTTGTATGGTCCGACTGAATCAGTGCTGGCCACTTATCATCGTGTGACTGAGCTGGATCTAACGCGACGGTCGATCCCGGTTGGCGGTGCAATCGATGGCCGTCACGTCCTGATCATTGACGAGCAGGGAAAACTTTCTCCGCTGGGCGGAACCGGTGAGATCCATTTGCGAAGTCCTTATCTCGCGCGCGGCTATGTGGCCCAGCCGGAGCAGACAGCCAAAGCATTCGTCCAGAACCCGCTGCAAGCTGACCACGAGCTGGTGTACCGGACGGGTGACCTGGGCCGATGGACGTCAGACGGCAAGATTGAACTTCTCGGACGCAAGGATAATCAGGTAAAGATTCGCGGCATGCGCGTCGAGCTCGATGAGATTGAAGCGGCCTTGTTGCGTCACGAAGAGATTCTGGAATGTGTGGTTGCCTTGCACGACTTCGATCAGACAGATCAGCGTTTATGTGCCTACGTCGTAGCGCGGAGCACACCCGCCGCGTACACGTTGCGCTCCTTCCTAAAGGATTCGTTACCGGATTACATGGTGCCTGGATCCTTTGTCTTCCTTCTGGATTTGCCGCGACTGCCAAACGGCAAGGTCGATCGCCACGCGTTACCGGCGCCCGACGCCCGGCGTCCCGAGATGGAATCGTCGTACGTCGAGCCCGAGACGGAAACGGAAATTACCGTCGCCAGTGTCTGGAAAGAATTGCTACACGTTGAGAGGGTCAGCCGTCACGATCGGTTTTTTGATCTCGGCGGGCACTCGCTACTCGCGACGCAAACGGTCAACAAGATCCGCCATGCCTGTGGGGTTGATTTACCGCTGCGCGCGTTCTTCGAAGATCCGACTGTCGCCGGTGTGGCCCACAAGATCGACACGATCCGGCCGCAGGCGCAGGACGATCTCGACAATCTCACCCGCTTATTCGAACAAGTGAAACAGATGTCGGATGACGAAGTGACCAGGCAATTGGCGCAAAACGCGCATTAAAAGCTTCCCTCGAAATCTTAGCCACCAAGCAGCACAAAGCACAGTGTTTTGAGCCATTTTGTGGCCATCTTCGGACGGATCTCCATCCACCTTCATTAGCAAAGGAATTTCATCATGAGACTCAACGGAGACGAATTGTCCATCAGTGACGTCTATGCAATCGCCTTTCATAAGGAGACTGTGGAGTTTGAGCCAGCCAAGCTCAACAAGGTGCAAAAGGCCCACGAACGGATTCAGCAGTGGGGCGAAGCCGAATATCCCATCTATGGTGTCAATACCGGATTTGGCGACCTGGTCCATATCATGGTGCCGCCGCAGTACAAGAGCCAGTTGCAATACAACCTGGTACGCAGTCACGCCGCCGGCGCTGGTCCGCTCTTTCCGGATGAAATCGTCAGGGCCATTATGGCGGTTCGTTTGAACTGTTTGATCAAAGGTTATTCGGGCGCCAATCCGCAGACACTCGAGCTGCTGCGACAGTTTCTCAATCGCGGCATTCACCCGGTCATCCCGCAACAAGGTTCGCTGGGCGCCAGCGGCGATCTTTCCCCTTTGTCGCATATGTCGTTACCGCTCATCGGCGATGGCTACGTGCACTTCGAAGGAGAGACCCGCCGCGCTGCTGAAGTGCTCGAAGAGCAAAACCTGCGACCTATTAAGCCTGGTTTCAAAGAAGCGCTGGCACTCATCAACGGAACTTCCGCCATGACCGGCACCGCCAGCATAGCGCTCGTTCGGGCTACCAAACTCCTGCAATGGGCGATCATTGCCTCATCCGACTTGATGCAATGTCTGGGCGGTTCGACGCGCGCCTTCGAAGCGCGCGGGAACGATTTGAAGAATCATCAGGGCCAATCAAAAGTTGCTCGCGCTCTGTGCCGGGCGATCGCCGAGAGCACGCTGACGCGCGATCATGCGGACATCATGCAGACCATCAAGCAGCATAAAGCCGGCGCCGATGACGTGGTCGATGTGCCGGTGTTCCTGCAACACGCTTACACGTTGCGTTGTATTCCTCAGATTCTTGGTCCGGTCGTGGATACCCTTGAATTCAGTCGCCGGCTGGTCGAAGAAGAATTGAATTCTTGTAACGATAATCCTTTGGTGTTTGAGACGCCGGAAGAGACTTTTCACGGCGGTCACTTTCACGGGCAGTATGTAGCCATGGCCTCCGACTATCTCAACATCGCTTTAACGGAGATTGGCGTGCTCGCCGAGCGACAACTAAATCGGCTGCTCGATCCATACTTGAATGGAGACTTGCCCGCATTTTTGGCCCACGGTCATGCTGGTCTGGTCTGCGGCTTTGAAGGAGGCCAATACCTCGCCACCAGTATCGCCGCTGAAAACCTCGACATCGCCGCTCCCTCTTCAATCAAGTCAATTCCGTCCAACGGGCAGAATCAGGATGTAGTAAGCATGGGACTGATCTCGGCGCGAAAGTCCATACAACTATGCGAGAACGTCGGCACTATTCTCTCGGTCCTCATCGCCGCATGCTATCAAGCCTCGTTCTTTATCGGACCGGAAAAATTCAATGGAGTCATTCGTGAGTTGCACGAGAAATTATCTGAACTCGGCGGTCAGTACCAGGATGACTTTCCACTGAATGAACATCTCTCCAAGGTGCGCAACCTGGTGACCAGCGAGGCGATGTGGCCCTATCTGGATGCGCGTGTGGACCTTGGCGAGCGATCCATGCGATGAGCAAGGCAACATGAGTCTGAACCTCATCGAAGAGATCAAAAAACTGTCGCCGGAGCGGCGTGAATTGCTGGGACAGCTTCTGCAAAAAGAAGCACCGCACTCGGCGCGTTTGATCATCGTGCCCCGGCTGCGAAAGTCGAATCACGTCCCGCTGTCGTTTGCCCAACAGCGGCTTTGGTTCCTCGATCAATTGCAGCCGGGAGGCCATGCCTTCAACCTTCCGATCGCCCTGCGCGTTTGGGGTCCGCTTAATACGGAGGTGCTGCAAAAGAGTCTCAGTGAGATCGTGCGGCGGCACGAAGTGTTGCGCACCTCTTTCACCTTCATTGGCGATCAGCCGATGCAAGTGATCAACCCGCCGAGTGAGTGGTCGCTACCGGTGGAGGATCTGCGTGTACTGCCGGACGAATTGCGCGAAGCAGAAGTGTTGCGTCAGAGCACGGACGAAACGCGGCAACCATTCGACCTTGGGCGTGGCCCGCTTTTGCGTGTGCGTCTTTTGCGCACTGGCGAACAGGAGCACGTGATCCTGTTCACGATGCATCACATCGTGGCCGATGCCTGGTCGTCAGGGGTACTGGTCGATGAGGTTATGGCCTTGTATGGAGCTTACGCCGCGGGACGTTCTTCACCGCTTCCGGAACTCCCTATCCAGTATGCCGACTTTGCTCTCTGGCAGCGCGAGATGCTAACGGGAGAAACGCTCGACGGATTGCTTGGTTATTGGCAGCGACAGTTGCAGGGCGTGGCGCAACTGAAACTGCCGAGCGATCGGCCGCGGCCGGCGGTGACAAGTTATCGAGGCGCGAGTGAGAGTGTTTTCATCGACGAGACGCTCACCAGTTCGCTCAAGAGTCTGGGCCAGCAGGAGGGCGTAACGCTTTTCATGACACTCCTGGCTGCTTTTCAGACGCTGCTCTATCTGTACACGAAACAAACGGACATCGTGGTGGGGACGGACATCGCGAACCGCACGCGTGCAGAGACCGAGCGGCTGATCGGGTTCTTCGTCAACATGCTGGCGCTGCGGACAGACCTGTCCGGCAATCCTACGTTTCGGGAAATATTGAAGCGTGTGCAGCAGGTAACAGTCGACGCCTACGCTCATCAGGAGTTGCCGTTCGAGAAACTGGTGGCGGCTTTGAACCTGGAGCGCGAGCTAAACCGATTTCCAATATTTCAGGCCGTGTTTGTTTTGCAAAACGCCCCGGTGCGAATGCTTGAAATCTCGGGCCTGGACATGGAGCCTGTCGCAATTGAGCACCTCACGGTGAAGTTCGACCTGATCATGTTTTTGGCGGAGCAGCAAGGGCGGTTGCTGGGACGGCTCGACTACAGCACTGATCTATTCGATGCGGGAACGATCAGGAGCTTCGTGAAAAACTTCCAGACGACGCTCGAACGAGTGGTGGCCGAGCCTGACGTGCAGCTAGACAGATTGCAGACGATCACCGAACGAAAAGAAGAATTACCAGATAAAGAGAAAGAAGCACGGGCACGGAAGAGACTCGGTATCGTCAAAAGAAAAACACTGGCGGTAGCGTAAACAATCCAAACGTCCAAACTACAGGAAAAGCATAACAATGCAGAACTTGGCAGGTTCACCACTCTCAACCCAACAAGAGCGTCTCTGGCGATTGATGCTACTGGACGATTCCAAACTCTATCGCGCACAGATCGCGATGTTGCTTGACGGAGCGCTCGCTAAAGAAGCGCTGCAACGCTCACTTGAAAACGTCATGCAACGGCACGAGATCTTACGGACGGTGTTTGTGCAGCCTGATGAGTTGGCGGTGCCGCTCCAGGTAGTGACAGACAACACTGCTCCGGCATGGCGGGAGACAAGTGTAGACGGCGTCGATCAAGTTATTGACGAGTTGCTCGAGGAAGAGTGGAAAGAAGCCGGCGAAGTGCTGCGAATCTGTCTCGTGAAGCTTGCCTCAACCAGGCATGCGCTGATTGTAACCTTGCTGTCGTTGTGCGCCGATCGGCGTTCGCTCTCGATCATTTACAACGAGTTGATCGATGCCTACGCGTCGTCAAGCCTGGACCAGCCGGGCGAAATACTTCAATACGCCGACTACGCTGCCTGGCAGCACGAACTACTCGCAGAAGATGACCCGGAAGAGAATTCATCGAACCTCGCGTACTGGAGCAAACGATCGCAGCAGAGCATCGCCGGCGCGAATCTTCCTTTCGAAGCCGCCATGGACGCGCGAGCAGAAGCGCGGGTTTCAGTTTCGTTCGCCGGTGCGGAGTTGAAGTTAATCGATGAAGCCGCGCGTCGTTATGAGGTGTCGCGTTCCACCGTCCTCCTGGCATGCTGGCAAACGCTGCTCGGGCGATTGACCGGTGATTCAGACGTTGTCATTGGGAGCGAATTCGACGGCAGAAACTTCAGTGAGCTCGAGGGGGCGGCGGGACTGTTCGCGCGGGTCTTGCCGATACGTGTCGACCTGGAGGATCGTACGCGTTTCAGTGAACACGTGCAGCGCGTGCAACGCATGGTCCAGGAATTTAATGAGCGTCAGCAGTACTTCACCTTTGCTGCGGCAACGCTGCCAACCTATTCCTACGTGTTTGCCTTCAATGAAATACCGCTCCCACGCGTCGCGGCAGGCATAAGCTTTTCGGTCATCGACCAGCGGGTGTTGTTTGAGCGCTTCAAAGTTGGTCTTTTCTGTACTGCTTCAGGCGACGCTCTCGCCGTTGAATTCAGGTATGACCCGCGCGTGTTTGATGAAAAAAGCATGCGACAACTTGCCTCCGGCTTTACAGTCCTGGTGCGGAGCGTGGGTCACAACCCGGAGGCTAAGCTCGGTAGTTATCCAGTGCTGGGCAGTGAAGATCGACAGCGTCTCCTGGTCGAGTTTAATCAGCCGGCTTCGCCCGCGGTGATTGACGACAAATGCTTCCACGAAATCTTCGCAGAGCAGGCAGTGCGCACGCCCGACACAGCCGCTCTTATCTATGAAGACAGACGTCTGACCTATACCGAGTTAAATAAACGTGCGAACCAGTTGGCACATCGACTGCAAAAACTGGGCGTGGGACCAGAGTCGCTGGTGGTTCTGTTACTCGATCGCTCGCCGGAGATGATTGTCGCCATGCTCGGCGTGCTCAAAGCCGGCGGTGCGTACGTTCCCCTGGACACTGGACAACCACGGCCGCGTCTCTCTCTGATGTTGCAAAATGCGCGCCCGGTGGTTGTCGTTACCTCTGCAAACTACGTCGACGTGGTCCAGGAATGGCCAACTCTTCTGCTCGACACTGAAAGCCGGCAGTTCGACGACGAGAGCGCGGAAAATCCTGCCGCCAACACGACGGCAAGCAACCTGATGTACGTGATTTACACATCCGGTTCGAGCGGCGTGCCGAAAGGAGTGGCGGTCGAGCACCGGCAACTAATCAACTATCTGCATGCTATTCAGGAAAAGTTACAGTTGCCAACGGGTGCGAGCTACGCGACCGTTTCAACCTTTGCCGCCGACCTCGGCAACACAGTCATCTTTCCTGCACTCGCGAGCGGCGGCACGCTGCACATCATGTCGCCGGAGCGCATCGCCGATCCTGAAGCCGTGGCCGCTTACTTTGAGGAACATCGCATCGATTGTCTGAAGATCGTCCCCGGCCACTTCGCCGCACTGCTGAGTTGTTCGCAGCCGGCGCGCGTGCTGCCGCGCCGTTTGCTCGTGGTGGGCGGCGAGGCTTCACAACGCGAGGGAGCCACGCAGGTTCAGGCACTGGATCCTGACTTGCGCATTCTTAATCATTATGGACCAACCGAAACGACGGTCGGCGTCCTGACCTGGGAATTGACACCGGATGGACCATGGACCGACACGCTTCCGCTTGGTCGTCCGCTGCAAAATACGCGCGCCTACGTCCTCGACGCTAACCTGTTGCCGTTGCCGATCGGAGTGCCGGGGGAGCTTTACGTCGGTGGCGACAATGTAACGCGCGGGTATCTCAACCAGCCGGATCTGACTGCGGAAAAGTTTATCCCGGATCCTTTCAGTACTGAGCCGGGCGCGCGTCTTTACATGACTGGCGACCTGGTTCGTTTCCTGAGCGACGACGCGATCGAGTTTCTCGGGCGCAAAGATCAGCAGATCAAGATTCGTGGTTATCGCATCGAGCCCGGTGAGATCGCCGCGCAACTCGAGCTTCACCCGGACGTCCGCGAAGCGATCGTGATTCCGCGCGAAGACCAGCCCGGTGAGAGACGTCTGGTGGCTTACGTCGCCGCCGCGCCTTCTCTTCAGGTCAGCGACTTGCGCAGTCATCTTGCCGAACGGCTGCCGGAATATATGACGCCGTCGAGTTTTGTTCTGCTCAGTGCATTGCCGCGCACGCCAAACGGAAAAATTGATCGGCAGGCATTGCCGGCTCCTGCCGAAGCTGAAGACACCGAGCTATTCGTTGCGCCACGCACGCCAGTCGAAGCAGCGCTGGCCGGTATTTGGGCGGAGTTACTCGGCATCGAAGAGATTGGCGTGAAGAACAGTTTCTTCGAACTCGGTGGGCATTCGTTGATGGCGATGCAACTGCTCTCGCGTTTGCGTGCGACTTTTCAACTGGAGCTGCCGTTGCGAACGGTTTTCGAAGCGCCCACTATCGCCGAGCTGGCGCTAGTCCTGGTCCGTTTTGAAGATACCCCAGGGCAGGTCGAAAGGATTGCCGCTATCACCGCGGAGCTCGCAGACATGTCGCCTGAAGCAGCCAGCGAAATGCTGCGCGAGGCACAGGCCGAACGCGCTTCGGGAATGAGCGGAGCGTAGGAAAAGAGGCCTACTTCAATGGTTAGAAAACAGTCGGAACTGGTAGTGCCCCATTTCGGATTCTCTGTGCAACCTCTGTGTCTCTGTGGTCATGATTTGTCTGCGATTACTTAACCACAGAGCCACAGAGAACACAGAGGTTGCACAGAGAAGAAATTCAAATTAGGTCACCACCTCAGGTACAGAGCACAAATGTATTCGCAAAAATCAATAGCGGAGAAAAAGGCGCTGTTCGCACACCTCCTCAAACGAGAAGGTTTAGATCGTTTGCAAACGATCACGCGTCGCAGTGACCTGCGCGAGGCGCCGCTCTCTTATGCACAACGGCGACTGCTCTTCCTGCAACAACTCGAACCTGACAGTCCGGCTTACAACGTGCCGCAGGTGTTTCGCCTGACCGGGAAACTGAATATCTCCGTGCTTGAACGCACGTTGAGCGAGATTGTTCGTCGTCACGAAGTCTTGCGCACCACCTTTCACGTGAATGGTGATGAACATCTCCAGGTCACTCATTCCTCATACGATGTGAGCGTGCCAGTGATCGACCTGGAGCACTGGCCGGAAGTGGAGCGCGAAGCGGAAGTGCAGAGGTTCGCGGTCGCAGAAGCTCGCCACCCATTCGATCTCGAGCACGGACCGCTATTGCGAGCAAAACTTTTGCGTTTGGGCGTAGAAGAACATGTGGTGTTATTCACGCTCCATCACATCGTAAGCGATGGTTGGTCCACCGGACTGCTGGTCAGTGAAGTGCAGACGCTCTACACCGCTTACAGCGAAGATCGTCCATCGCCGCTGCCGGAGTTACCAATTCAGTATGCCGACTACGCACGCTGGCAACGTGATTGGTTTAAGGGTGCTGTATTTGAACGGCAACTTGCATACTGGCGCGAGCGTCTGCGCGGCGCTCCGACAACGCTGACGCTACCGCCCGATCGTCCGCGTCCCGCGCCGCGAAAGTTTCGCGGTGAAACTCACTCAGTCAGATTTTCCGCCGAGGTATCCGGCGAGCTAAGACGAATCAGTCGCGAACAGGGCACGACGCTGTTCATGACCATGCTCGCGGCCTTCGACATCCTGCTGAGCTACTACACGAAGCAGACGGACATCGTGATCGGAACGCCGGTAGGCGGACGCATGCGTGCCGAGACTGAGCCACTCATTGGGTTCTTTATTAACACGCTCGTACTGCGCGGCGACCTTTCGGGCGATCCGACTTTTCTTGAACTGCTGCAACGAGTGAAGAACGACTTGCTCGGTGCGTTGGCCCACCAGGACGTGCCCTTCGAGAAGCTGGTCGAAGAGTTACAACCGGAACGCAATCTCAGCTACACACCGCTGTTTCAGGTGTCGTTCACTTTGCAAAAAGCCCAGCGCACCGGGATCACACTGCCCGGACTGACGCTAGCCCCGATTGGTACTACTCGAGGCACGACCCAGTACGATCTGGCGATGAACCTGATCGACGCCGAATTCGAAATAGCAGGCATGCTTGAATACGACACGGACCTTTATGACGGAGAAACTATTCTGCGCATGATTAAACGCTTCGAGCTGCTGTTGAGCGGGCTGGTTGCGAGCCCCTCCGCGCGGCTCAGCGAGTTACTCGCGCCACTGGCAGCCGCGGACGCCGAACAAGAGAAGGCGAACGAGCAACAGTACCAGGAGTTTGTCACCCGCAAGTTGGCCCACACAAAACGACGCGGCATTCGCGTGAGCTAGTTAAACCTGCCAACAGAAAACAAGAGAACAAACTGGGGTGCTGCCAAACAGGAGTTAAGGGATGACGACCGTTAGTATCGAGGGCTTTCGGCTATCGCCGCAACAGGAACACCTCTGGCTGTTACAGCAGGAGGACGGTGGCCCAGCGTACCGCGCGCAGTGTGCGATCTCGATTGCGGGCAAGCTCGACAAAAACAGCTTGCGTAGCGCCCTGGATGACGTTTTGCATCGACACGAGATTCTTCGCACCACGTTCAGATACCTGCCGGAAATGACTCTTCCCCTCCAGGTCATAGGCGAAGGAGAAATTGAGTGGGACCAGGAAGATCTCACACCTTTGGCAGACGACGAACAGACCGCACGCACCGACGAAATCTTCCGTCAACTCGGCCAAAAGGCTTTTGACTTTGAGAACGACAAACTGGTCCAGGTGGCGCTGCTCAAACTAAGTGCGGAGAGTCACGTGCTTCTCTTAAGCATGCCTTCGCTGTGCATGGATGCAGTGGGATTGAAGAACCTCGTGGCGGAGATCGCACGCTCCTACACGGAACCTCAAATCACCGCTGATGAACCGCTGCAATACGCCGACATCGCCGAACTCCTGAATGAAATAATCGAGGCGGAAGAGAGCGCGCCGGGCCGGGAGTTCTGGCAACAGCCAGACATCTTCTCCGCCCACATGCCGGCATTGTCCTTCGAGCGCGCGACGACAACCAAACAAAATTTTACGCCCGAAGTCGTGTCGCTGCCACTCGAACAAGAGCGTGTGCGGCGTTTGGCAGAATCTCTCGGCGCCACAGTGGAAACACTTCTGCTCGCTTGCTGGTACGCCTTGCTTTGGCGCTATACGAAGCAGGAGCAGATGATCGTCGGCGTTGAGTTTAGTCTTAGAAAATATGGCTCCGTGCAGGAGGCGCTGGGACTCTTTGCGAAACATCTGCCATTGCATTGTCGCGTGGACGGTCAGCGACCCTTCATCGAACTGGTCCACCAGTTAGAGACGGCCGCGCAAGAGGCTTACAAGTGGCAGGAGAGTTTTAGCTGGGAACGGTTCGGTGAGGGCACATATCCTCATCATGCGCCTTACGCCTTTGCGTTTAGCGAGCAGCAGGATTCGTATTCCGCGCCGCCAGTCTCCTTTTCAATCAGCCGGGAATTCGTTTGCCACGATCGTTTCAAACTGAAGCTGTGTGGAGTCAGCCGCTCTAATTCCCTTGCTATCGAAGTGCATTACGACAGCAAACTGTTTGCCGAGGACGATGCGAAACGTCTCGCCGCACAGTTTCGACAACTGCTCGCGAGCCTGCTCGAACGGCCCGATTCCGCAATCGCTGAGCTGGATATCCTCGACGACTCCGCTCGTCGAGAGGTGCTCTTCGACTTCAACCAAACGCGCGTGGAGTTCAGCGCTCCGAACCTGATTCACAAACTAGTGGAGGCGCAAGCCGAACGCACTCCGGAAGCGATTGCCGTCGTCGCCGGAGCCGAGCGGTTGAGCTACCGCGAATGCAACGAGAAAGCGAACCGCATTGCCCATTTGTTGATCCGCGAGGGCGTCGGCAGCGGTGTGCCGGTGGGTATCTGCGTCGAACGTTCTTTAGAAATGATCGTCGGCCTGCTGGGCATTCTGAAGGCGGGTGGTGCGTACTTACCGCTCGATGCGGCTCTGCCACAGCGGCGTTTGGAGATGATGCTCGCGGACGCGCGCCCGCGGCTCATCCTGACGCAGCAACACCTGCGCGAATCCCTGCCGGCTGCGGAGGATGATCTGTTCTACCTGGATCGCGACTGGTCACGCGTTGCGAGTGAGAGCCCGACGAATCCCGGCCAGAGTGTGTCCGAACAGGATCCGGCTTACATCATTTACACCTCCGGCTCCACGGGCGTTCCCAAAGGCGTGGTGATTTCACACCGTGCCATCTGCAACCGTCTGTTGTGGCTGCAGGCGGAATATCCGTTCACGAGTAAAGACCGTCTGTTGCAAAAAACAATCTTCAGTTTCGACGCGTCGATCTGGGAGATCTTCGTGCCGCTACTGGCAGGCGCGCAGTTGGTGCTGGCCGAGGTTGGGGAAGAGAAGGACGCTTCATATCTCGTGCGCGCTGTTGCGGAACACGAGGTTACGGTGCTGCAGGTTGTACCTTCGATGCTGGCACTGCTGGTCGAGGAACCGGGGTTCGAGGAGTTGAACAGCCTGCGCCGCGTGTTCAGCGGCGGTGAGGCACTGCCGGTTGCCGTGGCCTCGCGTTTTCACACCCGACTCGACGCCCAGCTCGTCAATCTCTATGGGCCAACCGAATCGTCAATTGACGCCACTTACTTTCCCTGCACCCGCGCGGCGTTGGACCAGTTAACCGGACGGGCGACTGTTCCGATCGGCAAGCCGCTAGCGAACGTCCAGGTGTATGTGCTGGATGATCGTGGACAGCCGGTTCCGCCCGGCGTCGCGGGTGAGTTGCACATCGGTGGAATCGGACTCGCTTATGGTTATCTCAACCGTCCCGATTTGACTGCCGAAAAATTTGTGCCCAATCCATTCAGCCTTGAACCCGGCGCGCGAATGTATCGCACCGGTGATCTCACACGCTACACGCCGCACGGGGACGTCGAATTTCTTGGGCGTCTCGATCAGCAGGTGAAGATCAGAGGTTACCGCATCGAGCCTGGCGAAATTGAAGCCGTACTCAGGCAACATCCGCAGGTGCGCTCGGGATTGATTGCAGTGCGCGAGGACGAACCGGGTGGGCAGCGATTGGTCGCTTACGTCGTGCCGCAGCCGGGCGCGGAAGAAAATAGTTTTTCAGTCAGCACTCTGCGTCGTTATCTCAAAGAGAACTTGCCTGAGTACATGGTTCCTTCGGCCTTCGTTATGCTGAAGGCGCTGCCGCGCTTGCCGAATGGAAAAGTGGATCTCCGTGCGCTACCCGCGCCCGAGGCCGCCCGTCCCGAGTTGGAGCAGCAGTATGCGTCGCCGCGCACCCCCGTCGAAGAGGTACTCGCGAGCATCTGGTCGGAGATTCTTGGTGTCAAACGCGTCGGCATAAACGACAACTTCTTCGATCTGGGTGGGCATTCGTTGCTGGTTACGCAAATCACCTTGCGCGTGCGCCAGATCTTCAAAGTGAATCTGCCTTTACGCAGCATGTTTGAAGCGCCCACGATTGCCGGTTTCGCGGAGAGAGTCGAAGAGGCCATTCGAAACGGCGAAGATTTAAAGATACCGCCCATCACACCTGTTTCGCGCGACCGGCGTCTGCCACTTTCGTTTGGTCAACAGCGGCTCTGGTTTCTTCAGCAACTCGATCCTGAAAGCACGGCGTACAACTTGCCGCGCGCGATTCGTCTCAACGGGTCGCTGAATGTCGCTGTGCTCAAACGTACGCTCGATGAAGTTGTGCGACGTCACGAAAGTCTGCGCACGACGTTTGCGGTGGTGGACGGTCAACCGGTGCAGACGATTCATCAGCCGGGACCAGTTGATATGCCGCTCACTGATTTGAGCCATATGCCCGAGGCCGAGCGCGAGTCGACGGCGCGCATACTCGCCAGTGAGGAAGCGCTTAAGCTTTTTGATCTGTCTGCCGGCCCGCTCATGCGCATCGGTCTATTACGACTTGGACCAGACGAACACGTGGCGCTGCTTACCATGCATCACATCGTCAGCGATGCGTGGTCGTTCGGCGTCTTTATCCAGGAAATTGCGACGCTGTACAGCACTTTCCTCGACGAACAAGACACACCGCTTACCGATCTCTCCATCCAGTATGCCGACTACGCAGTCTGGCAACGCGAGTGGCTCAGCGGCGACGAGCTGGAATCGCAACTTGCTTTCTGGAAGTCGCAACTGTCCGGCGAGTTACCCATCATCCAATTGCCGCTGGACCACCCACGTCCTGCAGTCCAGACTTTTAACGGCGGTTCGCTAACTACGGCTTTGCCACGCGAACTGACCGGTGCGCTCAAGGCACTCAGCCGCGAGGAGGGAGTCACTCTCTTCATGGCAGGGCTCGCGATTTTTCAGACGTTGCTGCATCGCTACTCCGGGCAAACTGACATCCTGGCAGGCTCGCCAATAGCGGGCCGCCAACAGGCTGAGACCGAAGGTCTGATTGGTTTCTTCGTCAACACACTCGTATTTCGCACGGATCTCTCCGGCGATCCGACATTCCGCGAACTACTCAAACGAGTGCGCGAGGTGGCGCTCGGAGCTTACACACATCAGGACCTGCCCTTCGAGAAGCTGGTGGAAGAGTTACAACCGGGACGCGATCTGAGTCGTTCACCGCTTTTCCAGGTGATGTTCGCGATTCAAAATGCGCCTGCTGCGCCGCCGGACCTGTCCGGGATTTCAGTGAGTTACCTTGAGGCCGGCGGCGTGACCGCCAAATTTGATCTATCAATGACCATGATGGACACGGGATCGGACCTCATCAACACCATCAACTACAACACCGATCTCTTCGACGATGCGACCATTAAACGACTTTTAGATCACTGCGACAATTTAATGGCGAGCATCGTTCGAGAACCGGATCGCCGCCTGTCGGAGTTCAACCTCCTCGCCGAGACCGAGCACCAGCAAATCGTCGTTGATTGGAACCAGACCTTAGTTAATTACCCGTTAGCGCGCGCACTCCACGAATTCATCGAGGACCAGGTCGCCCGCACACCGGAAGCAACGGCCCTCGTCTTCGAAGACGAAGAGTTGAATTATGGTGAGCTTAACCGGCGTGCGAACCTCGTCGCGCACCACCTGCAAAGCCTCGGCGTTGGACCAGACGTGATCGTCGGAGTTTGCATGGAGCGATCGGTCGAGCTGGTCGTGGGCCTGCTTGGGATCCTCAAGGCTGGTGGCGCTTACCTGCCACTCGATCCGGCTTACCCGTCACAGCGGCTTCAGTTCATGCTCGCGGACGCGAGCCCGCCGGTGCTGTTGACGCAGACGCATTTACTTAACACTCTGCCTGTGCACGAGGCGCAGGTCGTTTGTCTCGACGCTCCCGAGTGGAAGACACCGCGGGCACAGCACGCAGAGAATCCAACGATCGAAGTATCGGGTCTGAATCTCGCCTACGTGATCTACACGTCAGGTTCTACGGGCAGACCGAAAGGCGCCACGAACACGCACGGCGCCATTGTCAATCGGCTTCTCTGGATGCAGGACGCGTACGGTCTGACGCCCGCTGATCGAGTGCTGCAAAAAACGCCTTACAGCTTCGATGTCTCGGTATGGGAATTTTTCTGGCCGCTGATGACGGGCGCGCGCCTGGTAGTTGCCAGTCCCGGAGGACATCAGGACGCGACCTACCTCGCCGAGTTGATCGCCCGCCAACAGATCACGACTGTGCATTTCGTCCCGTCGATGTTGCAGATCTTTATCGACTGTCCGGAGGCGAGGAGCTGTGGCAGCCTCAGGCGTGTGATCTGTAGCGGCGAGGCACTCTCACACGAATTGCAGGAGCGCTTTCATGCCTGCCTTCCCGCGGAGTTGCACAATCTCTACGGACCGACTGAAGCAGCAGTGGATGTTACTGCGTGGGCTTGCGAACGCGGCGGGCAGCGGTACTCGGTTCCTATCGGCAGGCCGATCGCCAACACTAAAATTCACATCCTCGATCGCAACCTGTGTCCTGTCCCCGTAGGCGTCGCCGGTGAATTACACATTGGCGGAATCGGCCTTGCACGCGGCTATCTGAATCATCCGGAGTTGACGGCGGAGCGCTTCATCTCCGATCCGTTCAGCATCACGCCGGGCGCGCGTCTCTACCAGACGGGCGACCTCGCGCGCTACTGGCCCAACGGTGAGATCGAATATCTGGGACGGCTCGACTTTCAGGTTAAATTGCGCGGGCTGCGCATCGAACTCGAAGAGATAGAGGCCGTGCTCGCCGAGCACGAGGCCGTGCGCGAAGCCGTCGTCGTCGCGCGTGAGGACAAGCCGGGCGGCGCCCGGTTGGTGGCTTACTGCGTGAACCAGGACATTCCGGTAACAAGCGACGAACTACGCGCGCACGCTAGGCGGAAACTGCCGGACTACATGGTTCCCGCGGCGTTCGTGATGCTGGATGAGCTACCGCTCTCGCCGAATGGCAAGCTCGACCGCCGCGCTTTACCAGAGCCCGAATGGTCTCAGCCGAATGTGGAAGAGTACATCGCCCCCCGGACCGCAACCGAGGAAATTGTGGCCGGCATCTGGATGGAAGTACTGGGCGCGAAGCAGGTGAGCGTCCACGACAACTTCTTCGAAATCGGTGGTCACTCGCTACTCGCCACCCAAGTTATCTCGCGCGTTCGAGAGGCATTTCACGTGGAGTTGTTGCTACGAAAAGTTTTTGAGAAACCAACCCTCGAAGGTCTGGCGGAGATCATTGACTCAATGGTTCAGGAGAAACAGGGCGTTTCTCTCGCTCCGCCGTTGCGGCCGGTCGAGCGTGCACCCGGCATGCCACTTTCCTTCGCGCAGCAGCGGCTTTGGTTTCTCAATCAACTGGAGCCGGACAATCCCTTCTACAACATCACGATGGCTGTTCGCATAGACGGCCGGCTCGACCTTGAAGCGCTCGAGAAGGCGTTCCAGGCAGTCGTTCACCGTCACGAAACCCTGCGCACGACCTTTTCTTCCAGCAACGGGGAGGCTGTTCAGGTCATCGCTGCCGACGTGAAGTTGGAGATACCACTGGTCCATCTCGAGCAACTGCCGGAGAACCAACGTGAAGATCGTGTCGAGCTGTTAGTCCTGGAAGAGACTCGGTTTAAGTTCAATCTCGAGACTGGCCCACTCTTCCGCGTGACGCTGCTCAAACTCGCAGAGGAAAGCCATGTCGCCATCATCGCTTTCCATCACATCGTCAGCGATGGCTGGTCATTGGGTCTACTGATCGGAGATGTCGCTTCGCTCTACGAATCACACGTGAAGGGTGAACCTTCATCATTATCTGACTTGCCGGTGCAGTATGCAGACTTTGCGCACTGGCAGCGTTCCTGGCTGGATGGTGCGGGACTCGAAATGCAGCTCGCGTACTGGCGCAAGCAGTTGGCCGGCGCGCCGCCGTTATTGGAGTTGCCGGCGGATTATCCCCGACCGGTTGTGCCCACGCACCGCGGCGCTCACGCCAACCTTACCGTCAGCGATGAGGTCGCGGAGCCACTCAGGTTGTTGGGCCGAGCCGAGGGTGCGACGTTGTTCATGACGTTGTTGGCAGCCTTTGACATCCTTCTCGCTCGCTACACTACCCAAACGGATATTGTTGTCGGGACACCAATTGCCAATCGTACGCGTGTCGAAGTGGAGAAGCTGATCGGTTTCTTCACCAACACCCTCGTTTTGCGCGCCGACCTTTCCGGCAATTTGACCTTCCGTGAACTGCTGCGACGCATACGCGATCTTGCTCTCGAGGCGTACACCCACCAGGATCTGCCGTTCGAGCAACTGGTCCAGGAGCTTGATCCGGCACGCGAGCTGAGCCATACGCCGTTATTCCAGGTGATGTTCGGGGTACAGAATATGTCTGTACCCGGGGTCGCCTTGCCGGAAATGAGTATCACGCCCATGACGGTAGAGAGCGGGATCGCGAAATTCGATCTCTCGCTCTTCATGTTCGACGGCGGCGGCGACTGGCAGGGTCGACTTGAATACAGCACCGATCTTTTCAGCAGCGATACTATCGCGCGTCTGATCGGTCACTTCCAGCAGCTACTCTCATCCATCGCTTCCAATCCCGATCAGCGCATCGAGGATCTATCGATGCTGCTAGCCGATGAGCGGCGCACGCTGCTCGAAGAGTGGAATGGCACAGAGGTGACGGACCAGCACAGTCTCTCGATTTGGCAAGCGCTGCAACCGAGGTTTGAGACGATCTCTCCCGACGCACCGGCGGTATTGTTTTATGGCGAACAGCTCAGTTACGCAGAGTTGAATGAGCGTGCCAACCGGCTTGCCAATCGTCTCCGGCGGTTGGGTGTGGGGCCAGATTCACTGGTCGCAATTTGCATGGAACGTTCGCCGGAGATGATTGTCGCACTACTCGCTGCGATCAAGGCGGATGGAGCTTATGTGCCGCTGGATGCTTCCTATCCGCCCGAACGTCTGGCCGTGATGCTGGGGGACGCGCGTCCGCTGGTGCTTTTAACTCAGGAACACCTCGTCGCAAACTTGCCGCCGCACGACTCGAAGCTGGTCCTCATCGATGCTGAATGGGAATCAATCGCCGGCGAGAGTGCTGAAGCGCCTATCAGCCACGCGGCCGGTGACAACCTCGGTTACGTCATTTACACGTCAGGTTCGACGGGCAAGCCCAAGGGAATCGCGATGAGGCAAGGTGCGCTCGCCAATCTCATCATCTGGAACTCGCGCGGCGCAACCTCCGCTGGTCCACGCACGTTGCAATTCGCTTCAGTCAGTTTCGACGTTTCTTTCCAGGACATCTTTTCGACGCTTTACTGGGGTGGCGCTGTGGTCCTGATCTCGCAGGAGGATCGACTCGACTCTCATGCTCTCTTGCGAGTGATTACCGAACAGCAAGTCGAGCGCATGAGTCTTCCGGTAGTGGCCTTGCAACAACTTGCCGAGACCGCCGAAGAGCTCGGCATCGTGCCGCCTTCTTTGCACGACGTAATAGCCGCGGGTGATCGCCTGCAAATTACCAAGCCGATCACAAACTGGCTGAGCAAATTAGGTTGCACTATGCGTAACCAGTATGGTCCATCTGAGAATCATGTCGTGATGGAGCATGTCCTGGACGCGGACGTTTCGTCGTGGCCTTCACTACCGCCAATCGGCCGTCCCATATACAACGCTCGCATCTACGTGCTGGACCGTCGTCTTAATCCGGTGCCGGTTGGAGTTACCGGCGAACTCTACATTGGTGGTGAATCAATCTCGCGCGGTTACTTGAATAAACCCGATCTAACTGCCGAGAGGTTCGTTCCCGATCTGTTTGGGTCTGAGCCGGGAGCGAGACTATATAAGTCCGGCGATCTGGTGCGCTTCCTGCCGGACGGAAAGCTGGAGTTCGTCGGACGCAACGATTTCCAGGTGAAGATCCGAGGCTTCCGCGTCGAGTTGGGTGAGATCGAAGCGGTACTCAGCGAATACCCGTCGGTGCAGGGAGTCGTCGCGGTAGTCAACGAAGATGAGCACGGGCAGAAGCGACTGCTGGTTTATGTTGTCGCCGAAGGAAAAGTTGAAAGTGCAGAACTGCGTTCTTACCTGAAGGAGCGCTTGCCTGACTACATGGTTCCGTCGGCCATAGTCCTGCTCGACGAATTTCCGCTAACGTCCAATGGAAAGATAAATCGGCAGGCACTGCCGGCGCCCGATCCCACGCGGTCTGACATGGAGGAAACATACGTCGCGCCGCGTACGCCCGTCGAAGAGGTGGTGGCCGGATTTTTTGGGGATGTAATAGGAGTCGAACGCGTCGGCAGCACCGACAACTTTTTCGACCTTGGTGGCCATTCTTTGCTGGCCACGCTCGTTATGGCGCGCATCCGGCAGGCTTTCAATGTCGAACTGCCGCTGCGACGTATCTTCGAAGCGCCGACAGTCGCCGGCTTGGCCGGCATCGTGGAGGCAGAGCGATTCGCGGGCGATAAACCGCAGGTTCCGGCCATAGTGCCAGTCGCGCGCGGCGAGGAGATCCCGCTCACCTACCTTCAAGAACGTTTCTGGCACAGTGCGCAGAAGCGGCCGCCGACCTTCTATCACCTCGAGACGCAGTTGCATGGTGCAATCGATGTGAACATCTTAGAGCGCGTGCTCAACGAGATTGTCAGACGACAGGAAATCCTCCGCACGACTTTCACCGAGTCTGACTCGAAACTCATCCAGGTGGTGCACGAGTACGAACCATGGTCACTTCCATTTGTCGACGTGAGTCACCTGCCGTACGAAGAGCAACGCCGCGAGGTCACTCGTCTTTCGGCAGAGCAAACAGCGTTGCCGTTCGATTTCGCAGTTGGACCACCATTCCGCGCTTCGCTGGTGCGACTCAGCGACGAAGAGCATTTTCTGCTCGTTACCCTGACCCACATCATCGCTGACCGCTGGTCACACAAGGTGCTTGGTAACGAGCTGACTACGTTCTACGACGCTTATAGCCAGGGGCTCGAGTCGCCGCTTCCCGAGTTGCCGATTCAATATGCCGATTTTGCTTACTGGCAGCGTACCTGGATGCAGGGCGAGATCCTGCGTGCCCAGCTCGACTATTGGCGCGAACACTTAGCGGGTGCGCCGCTGTTGCTGGAGTTGCCGGCAGACTTCGAGCGGCCGCCGGTGCAGACTTATAACGGAGCTAACGCTTCGATGACAGTGGATGAGGCTGTGGCTGGACAACTGAAAAAGTTGAGCCGGGAAGCAGGCGTCACTCTTTTCATGACGACGCTGACTGCCTACAAGATGCTGCTCGCCCACTACTCGGGTCAGGAAAATATCGTCGTCGGGACCGCGACCTCCGGCCGCAAACAAGTCGTGACTGAAGGCCTCATCGGTGTCTTCGTCAATATGATCCTGATGCACACGGAGTTGAAGGGCAACCCAACCTTCCGGCAGTTGCTCGAGCGGGTGCACGAGGTCGTGCTCGGCGCTTACGCCAACGAAGATACTCCGTTCGACACCGTGGTCCAGGAATTGAGACCAATTCAAGATCCGAGCTACTCACCCCTTGCGCAAGTTGGCTTTGTCCTCCATTCGCTTAGTGAGACTGCCGCTCCGGCCACGCTGAAGATGACACCGATGCAGACCTACTCCACGAGGGGGCAGTACGATCTGACACTGCGCATCATCGAGACGCCGTTCTATGTAACGGCAAATCTCGAATACAACTCAGATCTGTTCAAAGCGGACACCATCAACCGCATCCTGGAAGACTACCTGCTGTTGCTCGAGCAAATCGTTGCTAACCCCGAATTGCGTCTCACTGATTTTCAACTTTTGCAGATCTCCGATCGCCATCACACAGCCGCCTCGTAGCGGAAAGACTCGCGTTGTGATCTCACGCAAAGCAATGCCTCGTTCCGTCTTGGCGTGAAATTTTCCAGATAAAAACAACCACCATAAAGAGGTTCAGAAATGTCCAATGTCATCGGGATTTCCTGTTTTTTTCACGATGCAGCCTGCTGTCTGCTCAAAGATGGAGAGCTCGTCGCCGCGGTAGAGGAAGAGCGTTTCTCACGTAACAAACATGATGCCGGAATTCCGAAGCGCGCGTTCAACTATTGCCTCGAAGAAGGTGGGTTGACGATCGACGAAGTCGATTGTGTTGTCTATTACGAGGAACCGGCGAAGAAGTTGGCGCGCCAGCTATGGATGATGCTGCCTGGCTTGCCTTCTGAGAAGAAGGTCCTGGCACGGCTGGACCCGCGGCGACCGGAGCGCGAGATCCGGGAAGTGTTGGGCTACGACGGACGGATCGACTACGTGGGCCATCATGAGGCCCACGCCGCGAGCACTTTCTATTATTCGGGTTTCAACGAAGCCGCCATTCTCACCGTCGACGGCGTGGGCGAATGGGACACCACCAGCTTCGGACGTGGCCGTGGCGATGAGCTCGAAATTTTCGAGACAGTTGAATTTCCACACTCACTCGGTCTGCTCTACAGCACCATCACCGGTTACCTGGGTTTCGAAGTGAATGAAGGTGAGTACAAAGTGATGGGGCTGGCTCCCTACGGCCAGCCGCGTCACGCCGACCTCATCCGGAAACTGATCATTAATCAGCCGGGCGGCCAGTACCAGCTTGACTTGCGTTATTTCAACTTTACCTCTTTCAAGCGCATGTACTCAGACGAGATGGTGAGTTTGTTTGGTCATCAGCCGCGACAGCCACGCACTGAGATCAAGGACTTCCATAAAGACCTGGCGCGCAGTCTGCAATACGTGTTGGAAGAAATCCTGCTGGACAAGATCAGGCACCTGCACGAAGTAACCGGGATGGAGAATCTCTGCCTGGCCGGTGGCGTGGCCCTGAACTGCGTAGCCAATGGCAGAATCAAACGCGAGGGACCATTCAAACGCCTGTTTGTTCAGCCAGCCGCGGGTGACTCGGGCGGCGCACTGGGTGCGGCAGCGATAGCGCACAAACGTCTCACTAATGGAAAGGCGAAGTCCTTAAGCACACTTCGTCATGCTTACCTTGGACCAGCATTTAGCAGTGAAGAAGTGACATCGTTCATTGAGTCGACAGGGGTTAAAGCACAGGACTTTCGTGGTCGCGAAGTTGAGCTGGTCGAAGCGGTCGCGCAGAGATTGGCGTCGGAGAAAATTGTCGGCTGGTTTCACGGCCGGATGGAGTTCGGTCCACGCGCTTTGGGCGGCCGCTCGATTCTGGCCGATCCGCGGGGCGACAAAACGCAAGATCGTATCAACTCGATCATCAAGCAGCGTGAATCTTTCCGCCCTTTCGCGCCGGCGGTGCTGGAGGATCGCGCTGCCGTTCACTTCGATCTCGATCATCCTTCCAGATATATGCTGGAAACTTGTCAGGTGACGTCGCCCATCAAGCTGCCGGCCATCACGCACGTCGATGGCTCGGCGCGCGTACAGACTGTCGACGGCGACGCTAATCCGCGCTTTGCTCAACTCCTGCGCGCCTTCGAACGCCTGACTGGTTGTCCCATCCTGCTCAATACATCGTTCAATCTAAATTACGAGCCTATCGTCTGTACCCCGGCTGATGCCCTCATCTGTTTCATCCGCTCTGGCCTGGATGCGCTTGTGCTCGAAGACTACATCATCGATCGCTCAGCACTCAGCGTAGCGAGCGAGGTTCTCCTTCGTAGTGGTGCGCAGCAAGCTCGCCCCAATGCGATCAGTTTCGACACCTACACACTCTTCTAAAGAGACGCCATGAACAATAATCACACGCAATTTAGAGAAATGGCCGGCCGTCTGGCGCACTTGTTCGACACCGAAGAAGGCGAACGTATCCTCCGGCTCATCACGCAACTGTCTGCTTCGCCAGACGAAGCCGTCTCTTTGACTAACGAACTAAAGAAACCCAGTACTACAGCGGGGAAGCTTAGCGTTGGCATATGGGAGGCAAAGGACGAACCCGCCGGGCGCTCTTTCGTCCGGGTAGATGGAGAACCCTGGCACCTTTGGGCCAACGTGCAGAAAATTCCTCCGAAAGGCCCACGCCGTCGCGTAGTGCTGGTGGGTGAGTCTGCGGCGAAGGGATATCTTTACCATCCGCGCTTCACCGTGGCGCAGGTGCTGCAACAGATGATGAACGCCGCCTGTGGACCGGCTCAAATCGAAGTTGTGGATCTGGCCCGCGTCAATATCCTGCACGACCAATTGCAGGAGTTGATCACTCAGTCCGTGCACCTGGAGCCCGACGCGTTGATCGTCTTCGCCGGTAACAATTGGTCCCCGCTTTCTTACGCGCCTGAGGGGCAGTTGCTCGAGATAGCGTCCGCGTTTCGAGCTACGGGTTCATGGAGCGGCGTCAAAGAGTCGTGTGAATCTTTTCTGATCGCACACACCAGGAAGACACTTGACTTGCTCGAAGAGATCGCGCGCGAGCGCGGTATCCCGGTCGTGTTTGTTATCCCGGAGTTTAATCTCGTTGACTGGATAACCGACTGCGACTGCCCACCGCTCCTCAGCAGCGAGCAAACCGAAGCATGGCTGCGCGCGCGCGATGAAGCTGAGCAGCTACTCAAAGGAGACGCGTGGGAGAAAGCCGAAGGTCCGGGAAATCTCCTGACACAGTTGGACCAGGGCACCACTCCGGTTGGTTTCAACGTCCTGGCGGAGGTTAGTCGGAAGCGAGGAGATCATCAGGCGGCCAGGAGATTTCTCGAACTGGCTCGCGATGCCGTCATTAGCTGGCCTGGCAGACAAACTCCGCGCTGTTACTCAGTCATACAACAGACGATTCGGGCAGAAGCACCTGCGCGCGGGATCCACGTCGTTGATCTGCCACGCGAGTTTACTAAACATCTTGACGGCGAGGTTGCGGATCTCCGGTTATTTCTTGATTACTGCCATCTCACGCTCGAGGGCATCAGGGTCGCGATGGCGCTCACTGCTGAAGCCCTGCTGCCGCTGCTGAAGTATCCGGTGAAGTCCTGCAAAGAACTGGCTCAACTAGAAATTAAGGTCGGCGCGAATGTGAGTGCGGGCGCACACTTCCTGGCGGCTGTGTATAACGGTAACTGGGGCCAAAGGATGGACGTGATTCGGCATCACATCCGCAAGGCCCTCGAATTTGATCGCAGCATCGCCGAGATAATGCGGCTCTTTTTAGATTTCCATATCAAGCGTGTGCCTGCCAGTTTGTGCCGCAGCTTTGAACAGCTATGGGAGTCGCCGCATGTTCCCGCGATCATCGTCTTATACAACGATCAGGGTGGGAATTTCCTGAACTCAAACCTCGTGAATGTAATGGCGGATGAATTGGAAGAAATTGGTATTCCGATTCGATCTGATATGGAACGTCTCATCATCCAGGAACACGGCGTTGAGAAAAGACCGGTGAACCTGGTGGACACAATTTACTCAATCAGCTCGTACTCGCGATTTCTGGTGGATCGTCGTCCCGAGTTCTACAAAGCCACCACCAGAACCACGACCTTCCCACTCGTATGTGACAAACCTGAGCCTTTGCATTTCTCCGTCACCATGAAAGTGTTGCATGGGAGCGCGCAGCAAACGATCTCCTTACGTCTGAACGGGAATGTTGTGGCTGAGATTGCCGCCACTGACCACTGGGCAACTACTACCTGCTCCGCTCCGGCGGAATTGGTCCATGCTGGTGTCAACCAGGTGGAGATTGAATGGCCCATGCCGGTTTGGTCGGCTGAAAAACAGAGGGAACGTGTCGCTGACTCCCTCGAGTCTGGCGAGCTGGTCGAAATTACTCCGATGTTCGGGTTAATACACTCATTCCGCGTGTCCACGGAGCGAAGCGCATCACCACACAAAAGCAAAGAATTCGAAAGAGAGTTTATTGACACGCAACTGCTAACGGAAAAATCCCGGGCTGTTACGGTTGGAGAGGTTTGAAATGTCGAAGACAAACAGGCACTTCATCAGCGTGGACGGCGATGATTTACAGGTGCGGCTCGCCGCCGCACAGAGAGCGGCGCGCGCGGCATCCCGGCATCGCTACTGGGCGGCGTACAAGTTTCCGGTGCTACCGAACGTGTCGATCGATGCCGTGTCGATAAGTTCGATAGGGGTAGAAATGCAGGTTGGCATCATCACCGGAAATGTGGGCGAGCTTGAGACGCGATCGCTTGGTGTATTTCTTTCTTATGGTGAGCGCGAGACAGAGCCATCGCGGGTCGAGATTTACAATCTGGACCGTAAGCGAGACTACGAAGGTTGGCCGGTTTACTGGCTCGGCGAAGTGGAGGCGTCCGAGAGTTTGACATTGCTCGGCAGTTTGGTCCGACGGACTAAAAATGAAATGGTGGGCGGCAAACTCGTAGAAGCGATTTCGGTGCACGAAAGTCCGCAAGTTGAAGAATTGTTGACTGAGTTGACACGTTCGTCGCCACTTGTCGCCGTGCGCGGCGGCGCAGTGTTTTGTCTGGGACGTTTTGGTCACAACCTTGCGCTGGTCGAAGAGGTGGCGGGAAATCGACGCGAGCATATAGAGGTGCGCCGGCAGGCAATCATGGCTATCGGAAGAAACCGCTGGACGGACAAGCTCGATGCCCTTCGCCGTCTGCTCAATGAGGTTGAGGAACCATCTTTGCGCCAAACGATCGTCAATTTGATTGCCAAGAGTCGACATCCCGATGCGAACGAGTTGCTGAAAATTCTGAGCGAGCGCACCGGCGACGCAGAGTTAAGCCGGCATGCGCGGCAACTCATGCTCGGAGCGTCCGGCGCCAGGAGCCGGATCAGAGAAGTGAAAAGACGAGAGCGCGCCCGCCCGGATCGAAGTTGGAGATTTTGGAAGTAGCGCTAATGTCTGGTTTGCGACACATCGCTAATGTCGGATTAAACGCCGACTCAAGTTACCTCGCTGATTTAACATCCTGACTCCCTGACAACTCATAAAAGTTTCCGAACGCTGTATTTCGAAAACGAGCGTTGTCGTGTGTCAGTTTTTGAAAGCACCAACACCTCATTATGGAAAAAAATATAGTAACTCCAGAGGGGAGCACCCTCTGTCCAGTCAATTCGTACAACGAGTGGGATCTACTTGAAGAAGTGATTGTCGGCGTCGTCGATGGCGCTACGTTCCCGCCGTATCACATCGCGCTGGAAGCGACGATGCCGCACGATCAACTGCCAACCTTTCGAGCCAATGCCGGCAAACCTTTTCCAGCCGAACAGATCGCAATGGCGAAGAATGAACTGGAAGAGTTTGTCCACATACTGGAAGGAGAAGGGGTGAAAGTGCGCCGGCCCTTGCCGGCAGATCCGCAGCCGTACGGCGCGCCGGGTTGGACCAGCACGGGACTCTACAATGCGATGCCACGCGATGTGTTGCTGGTAGTTGGGGATGACATTATCGAGTGTCCGCTCGCCTGGCGTTCACGCCACTACGGCACGGCCGGTTTCAAACCACTGCTCAAGGAATACTTCAAACAGGGCGCCAAGTGGAGCGCCGCGCCCGCGCCGGAGCTGAAGGATGAGTTGTACGACTATGAATGGACTGAGCCGCAGGACGGTGATCCAACGCACTTTGTGATCACCGAGTTTGAGCCCACCTTCGATGCCGCTGACTTCATGCGTTGCGGCCGCGACATCTTCGCACAGGAGAGTAACGTCACGAACAAGTTTGGGATTGAGTGGCTGCGCCGTCACTTAGGCGACACTTACCGGATTCACGTATTTGAGTTTAACGATCCACACGCCATGCACATCGACGCGACGTTGGTGCCGTTGGCGCCGGGTAAGTTGCTCATCAATGCCGAGCGCGTGCCCGAAGTGCCGAAGGTCTTCAGAGGCTGGGATGTCTTTCACGCTCCGAAACCGATCATGCCGGACGAGCACCCGCTCTACATGACCAGCAAGTGGATCAACATGAACATTCTTAGTCTCGACGAAAAGCGGATCGTGGTTGAGCGTCAGGATGAGCCGATGATTGCGGCGCTGAAAGAGTGGGGCTTCAAGCCGATCTTGTGCAATTTCCGCAACTTCAACAGCTTCGGGGGTTCTTTCCACTGCGCCACGCTCGACGTGCGTCGCCGTGGAGAGCTGGAGTCGTATCTGCTCGATTAACCAGGGATGGAGCAATGAAAATCTGGAAGTACAGTTACTGGGATTTCGCGATGCTCGTCCTGAGCATTGCGCAGTTTGTAACGACGCTGTTCCTGGCCGTGCGATGGGACCACTGGTCCACTGTTGGCTGGGTAACGAGTTTTATGCTCTTAACGGCGATGACTGTTTATAACATCATCGTAGTCTCACATCTCTTCACTCATACACCCTGGTTCAACTCTCCTCAGTTTAATCGACTGGTCTCGATGCTCAATTCTATGAACATCGGGCAGTCGGTGCAGGCATATCAACTCACGCACGTGCGCAACCACCATCGCTACAACAACGACCGGAAAGGGGCCGACGGAAAGACGAAGGATGGGTCTTCGACCTTCCGTGATGCGTCCGCGGACGAGCATGTGAGCGTGTTTCGTTATGCATTTGGGGGAGCACTGGAATCGCTATTGAGCATCGGCCGCGCCCTCTTGTCCGTCACCCGGCTATGGCGCGTTGGTGAGCACGAGCAGGAGCTGCTGGGTCTGGCCGCGAAGACTCCGTTCAGACGAACAAGAGAACTGCGGCAGATTCAGCTCGATCGGATGGCCCACTTCCTCGCGATCGGTTTGTTTCTCACGATCTCGTGGAAATGGTTCCTGCTCTGTTACCTGCCCGCCTTCTTTCTCTCGCTGGCGTTCGTCAACATACAGAACTACTACGAACACTACGGCGCCCTGCCCGAAAACACTTACGCCAACTCCGTAAGTTATTACGGCCGTGTTTACAACCTGCTGACCTTCAATGACGGTTATCACCAGGAACACCACCTGCGCCCCCTGACCCATTGGACACAAATGCCAAGAGTTCGGCACGCATGCAGTGACAAGCTGGATTCGACTGAGCGCATCATTAGTCCGGTGCCGGCACTGCTCGGAGCCTTTCATCTCAATCGGAAACAACTCCACCGGCAACATACAGTCACAGTTGTATCGCTTACGGTCCAACCCGAGTCGAAGCTATTCTCCAAGGCCGCGGGACGATAAATCATGCTGAAGCTGGCACCGCGAATCACCGGGACATCCCTGGACGATGACGCTTTTCATGTACATGAGACAAATGAGAGCGTAGATATCGGTAGTGTCTTCGAAGTACTGAATGGAAATCTCGCTGCTTATCTCGTTCGTGGTTTTGTGCCGCCCGACGTCTGTCGTCGAGTTGAGGAGAATTTTTGGGCGTCGCCGGAAAGAGTACCGCGTTATGGTGAGGGTGAAGATGGTGTCGAAGCGTACCTCATAGGTGCTTCTCATTACGGCAAGCCGACGTTGACGTATTTGAACGAAGTGCTCGGGTGCCGAGCTGCCGTGGAGAGTGTATACACCGGCACGATCAATCCGGTGGCCGCGCTCCGAAACACACTTGCTGCGCGCCTGCCGGTTCGTGCTGCCAGTCACAATGGGCTTCCGGCTGGTGATTGCAAGGCCGTTTACTGGAATAACGTCGGTGCTTTCCTGCTCGAACCACACGACGACCTCGCGCAAGTAAAGGATCCAATTCAGGCGGACTTCGAAATTCAACAGGTGGACCGGGTGATGGCCGTCAACATCTATGCGTCCGTGCCCGAAAGAGCCGGACAGCTTCAAATCTGGAACATCGAGCCTGACGATGAAACGCGTGCTGAGCTCGGTTTGACTAATGTCGGGTTTCCTTATCCGGCGGAACTGCTCGCGGGTTATCCTTCGCTCACCATTGCTGTCGAGACCGGCGATCTCTGTATCGCCAATGGCAATCTGGTCCATGCCGTCTTACGCGGAAATGCCGTGGCGCCGCGAAGCCGGCTCTTACTCACTTGCTTCATGGGCCTCAACCACAACCACGAGTTGATCTGGTGGACCTAGCGGTGCACCTAATATGAGGTTCTTATCCACAGATTACGCAGATTCTATTAATCAATCTGCGTAATCTGTGGATACCCGTTTGTGCAATCCGATGCACCTTGAACACCAAACAACTCCACGTCTGGGCTTGTTGGGCGCCGGTCGTTTGGCCCAGGCGATAGCCGGAACCTGGCGCGTGCGCACTGGCGAAGGGTTGCTGGTTTGGAGTCGCAGTGGGCCGCGGCTCGGAACCGAAACCCGCATTGCTGAGGGCACATGGGTCACGCAGTGGACCAGCATCCTCGAAGCGCGATCGATCGTGATCGCAATCCCTGGCAAATCACTACTCGAGCTGGCGGAAGCGAGCGAACAAGCGAAGCAGTTCACCGGCAACGTTTTTAGCGCCGCTGCTTCACTCTCGCACGCATCGCTCGTCCGAGCGTTTCCGCGGGCGACAATTATTTGTATCGCTCCTTTTCTGATTAATGATGCCGGCGCCATCCCGATGCTAGCCTTACGGTCTTCCGATCTTCCTATCGCGCAATGGGAGAAAGCTAAAGTGGAACTCGACAGCTTCGGAGATCTCGATGTGGTTGAGGATGAAGAGATCTTTGCTGACCTGTCGTTACTGGGCGCGTCCTGGGCCGCGGTAGTTATGGCTGCATTGGAAGCGGCCGCCCGTGCCGGCGTGCAGCGACTGCATGACGAAGCGGCAATCGACCTGGGGAGACGTCTCTTCTTCCGGGGACTGCTATCGCTGTTAACCAACCACGCGAAACAGAATGGATCGGGTGAGATTGTTACTCCGGGCGGAATTACCGAGCGGGGACTAAAAAGCCTTGGAGACCAGACCAGTTCCTTCGAATCCGTCTTCAACCAGATGCGGGCGCGCGCGAGTGAATTACGCGCTTAACTTCAGGCAAGCTGAGCAGCGAGGGGGTCATTTATGAAACTGTTCCTGTTCTTTATCCAGTACTCGCGCCGGACGGCGATTCTGGCAATCCTTGCCGGCATTATCAGTGGCGCGAGTACCACCGCCATGCTTGCCGTCATTAATGCAGCGCTACGCGGCGATGGGCCACCAACGCGTAAACTGATCTGGGCCTTCCTCGCCTTCTGCCTGCTGCTGCCGCTGGCGCGATTTGTTTCCGAAACGCTTTTGATCCGTTTGGGCCAGGGAGCACTGCTCGAACTGCGCATGCGGTTGTCTCGTCAAATACTGGCTACACCGTTGCGACACCTGGAGGAATTTGGTGCGCCACGTTTGATGTCGTCACTAACTGACGACATCCCGACCATCACCAACGCGCTCCTGACTATCCCCTTGATCTGCATTAACGTGGCGGTGGTGATTGCGGGATTGGTCTACCTGGGGTGGTTGTCATGGTGGGTGCTGCTATTGGTGCTGGGCTTTATGGCTATCGGTATTGCCACCTATCAGTTGGCCGTCATCAAAGCCATCCGTTTCATGCACGCTGCGCGCGAACACACTGATGCGTTGTTCTCACATTTCCGGGCCCTGACGGAAGGTACCAAAGAACTCAAACTGCATCGTCCTCGGCGCGAAGTATTCGCTGACGAAGTCCTGCAGTCTTCCGCGGCAGCCTTCCGCCACGAGATTGTTAAAGCCTCGACGGTTTATGCGGGCGCCGCCAGTTGGGGGCAAGCGCTTGGTTTCGTCGTTATCGGGTTACTCGTCTTTGCCATTCCGGCATGGTACGCGTTTAGTCTTCAGGTGATGACGGGCTACGTGCTTGTCTTGCTCTTTGTGGTGACGCCGTTGCAGGTGGTGATGACCACACTGCCGAATCTGAGCCGCGCCAATATCGCTGTCGGTCGCATCGAGCAGTTAGGTCTTTCGTTGACTAAGTACGCGACTGAAGAGCGCACCTCGGTGCATAACGATCTGCCGGCAACGTGGAACAGTCTCGAATTACGAGGGGTCATGCACATGTACCACTCGGAAGAGAAGGACGAAGGCTTCATGCTTGGACCAATGGACTTTACGTTGCGTCCGGGCGAGCTGGTGTTCTTTACCGGCGGCAACGGGAGTGGCAAGACGACATTAGCAAAGTTGTTGGTCGGTCTCTATGCACCGGAGTCGGGAGAGATTCTGCTTGACGGCAAACCGATTACCGAAGAGAACCGAGACCATTATCGTCAGATGTTCGCCGCTGTTTTTTCAGACTTTTACCTGTTCGACAGTTTGCTCGGTATCGAATCACAGCAATTAGACGAACTCGCTTTGGAATACCTCAAGCAACTGCAGCTTACGCAGAAAGTGCAGGTCAACGAAGGAGTGCTCTCGACGACAAAACTCTCGCAGGGACAACGGAAACGGCTGGCGCTTTTGACGGCCTATCTAGAAGACCGTCCCATCTATCTCTTCGACGAGTGGGCTGCGGATCAGGATCCACTATTCAAACAGGTCTTCTATTATGAACTGCTGCCTGAGCTCAAAGCCCGAGGCAAAACAGTGCTCGTGATCAGTCACGACGATCGCTTCTATGAAGTTGGCGATCGAATCATTAAACTCGACTACGGCAAGATAATCCACGATCAACCTGTCGCACCAGCGTTAACGGAAACCGCTGTACAATTCTCCACCAAAGCGGTTAGCGTCTGAGGTTCAAAAATGCCGATTCAAGCTGGCACGATGACACAAACCGCAAATCCGTGGCTCTATTACTTCAAACCCAATCCGAAGGCGAGCGTGCGCCTGTTCTGTTTTCATTACGCCGGTGGCAATGCGCTGATCTATCGAACCTGGGCTCAGAAGCTGCCCCCGAGCGTGGAAGTGGTGGCGATTCAATTACCGGGTCGTGCTACCCGAATGCACCAGCCGCTTGTTTCCAAACTCACCGACCTCGTAGAACCAATAAGTGAGGCACTCGCGCCGCTCGTCAACAAGCCGTTTGCGTTCTTCGGTCATAGCATGGGGGCTCTTATTTTATTTGAAGTGACGCGGTTCCTGCGACGTCAAGGGCGTACGCTTCCACTGCACCTGTTCGTCTCGGGTCGTTCCGCGCCGCAACTAAATCGTGAACACTCGCCGCTCTACAATCTGCCCAAGGATGAGTTGTTGGCTGAGTTGCAGCAACTGGATGGCACGCCACGCGAGGTGCTTGAGCATCCTGAGTTAATGGAGTTGATGTTACCGATGCTGCGCGCCGATTTTTCTATCTGCGACACCTATGAGTACACGGAAGAAGCACCGCTTGCATGTCCCATCACTGCGTTTGGCGGTCTACAGGATTTCGATGTCTCGCGTCGCAGAGTCGAAGCCTGGAGGGAACAAACGAGTGCGACGTTCACGTTGCGCATGTTTGCGGGAAATCACTTCTTTATCCACTCGAACGAAACGTTGCTCTTAAATCTGTTGGCGACTCAATTGGGACTGCTGCAAAATTTGTAAAAAGCTTGTCGATCTGTGCGTCTTCTGTGGCATTTTGCCGCATAAAGCCGAGCCTTTGTGGCTCGGTTTTTTTTTGTTTCTTTTTTTTGCTATGAAGAGTGCTCAAATGCCCCATTCTCGTTGACAGGTGGGAAAAAAAGTACGATACTGCGCACCCTCACTAGCCGTTATACCCCAGTCGAACCGGCTGAAGCCCCGATCGAAGCCCAGCAATACCTTTTAGCTCCCCGGCTCAGTATTGTGGTGTGGATTGGATTATGTTTGGGGCATCGGAACAACTTGATATCAGGAACCGCATTCTCGGAGCGCTACCGCCAGGTGAGTTCGCGCGTATCCATGCACAACTGGAACGAGTCTATCTCGAAAAAGGCCGATTAGTTTACTTAACGGGTGATCGGATCCGGTACGTTTACTTTCCCGTCGAGGGGTTACTGTCTCTGCTTTCCGCCACTGAAACTGGTTCCACGGTCGAAGTCGCCATGGTCGGCAACGAAGGCGCCGTGGGTCTTCCAGTCATTCTAAAAAAAGGAATGATGTCGTACGAGGTATCGGTTCAGATCCCCGTGGACGCGTTCAGGATAAAGGCCGAAGTCTTACAAGAAGAATTCGACCGCGGGGAGCGTCTACAATCGCACATGCTCGCCTACACACATGAGCTGATGGCGCAAATTGCACAGTTGTCTATCTGTAACCGGTTTCACACCATTGAGAAGGCGCTTAGCCGCTGGTTGCTGATGGCGCAGGATCACGTAAACACAAAAAACCTGAATCTTACGCAGGAAAATATTTCAAATGCGCTCGGAGTGCCGAGAACCGCGATAACCACGGCTGCCGGAAATTTGCAGAGAGCCGGAATCATCCGCTATAGCCGCGGCAATATTGAAATTCTCGATCGAGAAGCGCTGCAGGCCAGTTCGTGCGAGTGTTATGGAATTCTCCATAACGACCTGCAACAGTTTCTGCTCGAAAAAAAAACCTAGCCATACTCTGTCAGAAATCAGACTGAGTCCACTACACGACAGACATCCGAAGTTCATTCACGTAAAAGAGAACTGTTCCGAATTTTGGATGTTTCTTCCCCCAGAGCTTCCAACCTCCCGATAACATAGAAACTGCCCAACAACAGACTCTGACAGAGGTGTCTTATTGCAGCTGCGTCTCTCCCGCGCTTTATTGACTCTGGCAAACTGATCGTTTCCAAACATTAACCAACATCAAAGGTGCAGATTCTGATTATGCAAACTACTTCCTCCGCTTTAGACAACCGTGAAATCCCCAACATCCCCCACTGGTTTGCTATCTACACGAACGGAAAACAGGAAGTTCGTGCCTTCCATAATCTCCAGGCGTGGGGATTGGAATGTTTGAATCCGATGGTCAAGGAATACCGTCGCAATCAATTCACCGGAATAGCTTCCTTTGTTTCGCGACCGTTATTTCCGCGTTACATCTTTGCTCGCTTCGCACCGCTGACCCTGATGCACAAAGTCACTTTCACTCGAGGCGTGCAACGGATTGTAAGTTTTAACGATGAGCCATGTCCGATCGACGATGAAGTGATTGCTTTTCTCGAGTCGCGCGTCGGCAGTGATGGTTTCGTGAGTTTGGGCTCTCCGCTCAAAGCCGGCGACAAAGTGAGGATTAAAGATGGCCCATGGAAAGCTCTCGAAGGTGTGGTTGAACGAAATGTTAAGCCGAGCGAGCGCGTCATGCTGTTGCTGACTGCCATCAACTTCCAGGGCCGCTTAACGATTGAAAGCGATTGGCTGGAGAAGATCGCATAAGTCTCCGGCTGGAGAAAGTCTATGACGACGAGTTTGGCGCCGCAGCGAGTTGCTACTGACTTGCCCTGGCAACGAGGCAAAGCCACTGCAAGACATCTTCTTTCGCTTAGTGATATCGGGCCAGAGAACCTGTCGATGCTGGTTGATCGCTCCCTGGAGTTTGCGGCGCATGAAGTGGAGGCGCCGCCGCTGATCGGAAAGACAGTCGGCATCTACTTCAAACGAACGTCGACGCGTACGCGAACTGCTTTCACCGTCGCGGCGATCAAGCTGGGTGCAACACCCATCGCTTACGGTCCGAATGAACTGCAAATCTGCACGGGCGAAACGTTTCAAGACACGGCGCGCGTGTTGGCGGGTTATCTCGACGCTCTCGTGGTTCGCACCAATGAATCGATCGACGAAATGCGCGAGCTCGCGTCGCAAAACGAGATGGCGGTTATTAACGCCATGAGCGATACGGAACATCCCACTCAGGCAATCGCTGACCTGGTGACGATCAAAGAAGCCTTTGGTCGCTTGCACGACGTTGACGTCTTGTATCTGGGTGAGGGAAATAACTCCGCGGTGGCGCTCACGTTCGCCGCTGCTATGACACCAGGTATGAGGCTCACGCTTCTTACGCCCACCGGGTACGGACTTAAGCCAGGTGTTCTTGAAACAGCGCGTGGGTTCAGTTTGCAAAACGGTTCGGTCGTCGAAGAGCGTCATGACGTTTCGAGTGTGTCAGGCAAGTTTGACGTTATCTACGCCACGCGCTGGCAAACCATGGGAGTTTCCAAGCCCGATCGCGACTGGAAAGAGAAATTCAAATCTTACTGCGTGACCCCGAAACTCATGCAGCGCTTCTCGAAAAGTGAGAGTTCAATCTTCCTGCACGATCTACCGGCGGTGCGTGGTGAAGACGTACTTGACGAAGTCCTGGACGGCCCGCAGAGTCTCGCCTTTCGCCAGGCTCGACACAAGCTGACGAGCGCGATGGCGGTGCTGACCTGGTGCCTTAATGGCTGAGGTTCAGAAATGTCCAACAATGTCATCGGGATTTCCTGTTTTTTTCACGATGCAGCCTGCTGTCTGCTCAAAGATGGAGAGTTCGTCGCCGCGGTAGAGGCGGAGCGTTTCTCATCCAATAAACATGATGCTGGAATTCCGAAGCGCGCGTTCAACTACTGTCTCGAAGAAGGTGGGTTGACGATCGCTGAAATCGATTGCGTTGCTTATTACGAGGAACTGGCGCAGCCGTTGGCGCTGTTGGACCCGGGGCGACCGGAACGCGAGATCCGGGAAGTGTTGGGCTACGACGGGCGGATCGAGTACGTGGGCCATCATGAGGCTCATGCCGCGAGCACTTTCTATTGTTCGGGTTTCAAGGAAGCAGTGATTCTCACGGTCGACGAGGTGGGCGAATGGGACAACACCAGCTTCGGATGTGGCCGTGGCGATGAGCTGGAAATTCTGGAGACGGTGGGTGGAGCGCTGGGTGCGGCAGCAGTAGGGCACAAACGTCTCACGAATGGAAAGATGGAATCCTTAAGCACATTTCGCGACGCGTTCGCTTACTTCTGAGTTGAACAACCGCGCTCTCCAGTTTTTGCTTTCGTCGACTCGCGCAGCATTGGGGTTGATCAGTATCCGCAAGTATTGAATCTCATCTTCCCTGAGGTCCCATTCAAACACTACATCCTCTACCTCTAAGCTGGGTCCAAAGCGGATCCTTGCACTCGACAGCTGCGGAATTCGCGGAGCCCTAACTCTTGGCTACCTCACCAGATGCGTTGAGTTGTAGTTTTCAATGTCGTATCTTGTCTTGGCTTGGTCCCAACGCTATACAGATAGCAATATCAGGAATCAGAACGAGTGTAGATCTGAGTCAGACCGAAATGAGTCGCAAGCCTTTTGACGGCAATGGTCAAGGTGGTCTACCTTTGGAGAATTCCTGATTCAATAACACAAGATCGATTCCATTGTAGCGGACAGAAGCCCGGCAAAGGTTTCCGATTGCAATACCAGTGACGTAATCTGAAGCTCTCCCTGGCCGTTCCTCTAGGCCTCTGTCGCTCGTTATGATTGACCTTCGTATATTCGCCTCAGTCCGAGATGAAAAGAGAACGCGGCCCGACCTCTGAAGAATTCGAAAAACTACTTGGCTGGATTGATCCTGACCGTGAGGCGGCCGGTCATCAACTCCACCTAATACTGTCTAGGATCACACGGAGTTTTATTTCGCGCGGGTGTATCGATGCGGAAATGCTGACGGATGAGGTTAGCAATCGAGTGGCGGTCAGAATTGATAGAGTAATACAAACTTACTCGAATCCGCTTCAGTGTATGCTGGGGTTCATTGACAATGTGCACCGGGAATATCTTCGGGACATACGCGAACAGTCCAATGCTCAGGCGCCGCCGCCTCCTCGATCGGCAGAAGTGCTGGAACGTGAAGACGAATGCCTGACCGAATGTATGCAAACTTTGCCGGCACAAGAACGGGATCTTTTTTCGCGCTATTTTGCTGTAGAAAAGCGTATTAAGATCCCGGGTCGAGCAGCACTTGCCAAGGAACTGAATCTAACGTCAAACGCTCTGAGGATTAAGGCGCATCGCTTGCGCAAGAAACTATTGGATTGCGTGCAAATTTGTCTTGCACGAAGTTGAGCCTGAATCCGAAACACTCATGGGTTTTTGGTCATAGTAACTAGCAGGTCTTCTCCGGATTGAGGTATTTGATGGCGCGGAACGAACGAGAGCAGGGGACAGTCAGGCGTTATCTGCTCAACCAACTCAATGATGCCGAGCAAAAAGCGGTGGAGCATGAACTGCTTGCCGACGAAACGTTTTCGGAGGAATTGGATATTGTCGAAGATGAGCTTATTGACGCATACCTCAACGGAGAACTTTCTCGGCAGGAGAGGAAGAGGTTCGAGAGGTTTTTTCTGGCTCACGAAACGCGGAAGGACAAACTCCGGGGCGGGCAAACATTAAAACGACATTTCGGCAAGGTCTCTCCAACTCCATCCCCGCGAGGCTTCGTCGCGTTTATTAAACCACTCTTCAATCCGTTTCCATCTCAAATCGGAGCAGTAGTAGCAATCCTGGCCGTTGCAGTTGTTGGAGTAGTGGTTTGGCGCGTGTTGTTTTACCAGTCCGATCTTCAAAAGGGCTTAATCGCGCTGAACGAATCCTATCGCCAGGAACGTTTGGTAGAAGCTAGGATTTCAAATTTCAACTATGCCCCGTATAGGCCTACTCGTGGCGGCGAGCCCGGTAAAGTGAACACTCTCGAACAAACTCGCGCGGAGCGGCTATTATCCGAAGCCTATTCAAAGAAGCCAGACGCAGCCACAAATCATGCTTTGGGGCAGATGTACTTCTTGCGACGAGATTTCGACAAAGCGATCGAACATCTTGAGCAGGCAAAACGTGCTGACGCCAATAATGCCGGAATCTATGTCGACCTAGCCGCGGCTTATCTTGAAAAAGGCAGGCTCGATAATAAACCGGAACAGGATCAGACTTTATTGCTCAGCATCGAGAATCTAAATCGTGCACTTGAACTGAAGCCAAATCTTCGTGAAGCACTCTTTAATCGTGCGCTGGTCCACCAATACCAGGGACTGAATGATCAGGCAGTCTCTGATTGGCGAGCTTACCTGGAACAAGATGCAAACTCTCCCTGGGCTACCGAGGCGCGCGATAATCTAAGAGCGGTTGAACAGCGGGGTTCGGAAAGATAAAGGCAATACTCGGGTACCCTTATAAATTAACCTGGGTGAGACTTTCTTGTGCCGGCCCAAGCTCGAAAGAGGTCGATATCATACTCTAAGGTATGTTACCGACCTCCTCCGAGTTAGGTGTTCTGGCAAACCGTCTTGGAAACCTTTAATCGAGAGGGTCTTCTCCTCCAACCAGGAGGCCACCACACCTGAACGGATTAGGAGTAGGAAGAGGAAGACCTTTAACTTTCACGGCTTCGTCGCAGCGATCGCGCGGCGGATACCTGGGAGGGTTATGCAGTTTGAGATCAAATCTCTCAGACGCCGGGACCCCAGTGAACAACAGGTCATAATACAAATGGAAATGATTCTGCATGATCGGAGTGCCCGGTAGCGGACTGTTAAAGATGGAAATCTGATAGGACACTTCAGCGGTTCGCGTTAGCCGGAAGATCTCGACCTTTACACCCTTCTGATTTACAAAATTCAGAACCGGTATCTGCCCATCGGACGTGTCGATTTTGAGACCGATGCCTCCGGCGATGAAACCGAAGTCTCGTTGAGTATTACCCTGGATCGTATCAACCGAGTCTGGTTTGCAACTCGTAAAAATTGCTCCTTGCTGCAGACGGATTATAGGTTGAAGCGCGTTTCGCGCTCTTGTAAGTGCGCGGTTATGGAACTCCTCATCCTCCAGATTGACGATCCAACCAAGATCTCGATCATCCTGGGCCGTCGGGTTTCTCCTGTCGCGAGGTTTGTTACGCATAGCCTGAACACCCATGCTTGCATTTCCTTCAACTTCGAGTTGCCAGCGGACGTCTCGATTTTGAATGTGTCGTTCAAGGTCGTCTGGAGGTATTTTCCATGGTCCTTGACCGCCTCTGGGATCAGGAGAGATCTCAATCTGCAGAATATGAGCTTCATGCGCGTTTCGTGCTCTCAAAATACCGACCTCGAACTCTTCGGTAGCCGGATCACGACGAAATATTAGTAGTCCCTGGAACGTAATAGTTGTTGACGTTGGCATTTCGATACTCCTTTATGTGAATCTGTGGTCGTTCGTTTGAAGATGACCGGTTGGGCGGATTTATTTCGCGCTGAGCACCAAGTTTTTACCAGAAGAATTTTCTGAACCCCCGAGCACTGAAAACGCAGACCAGTAATAAGGATGATGGAAACGATTCTGCGGTGAGCTGACCATCTCTAACTGAGCTTGCCTCAATGCTTCCGCCGTCGAAAAACCCTGCTTGCGAAACTTATGGAAGTTGATCATCAGTTCTGCCGTCGCCTGTGAGTCGACGGGCCAAAGGCTGGAAACAACCACCGGCACGCCCGATACGAGGAAGGCACGGGCCAGACTCAGCGTTCCTTCGCCCGCGTAATAGCGTCCCGACCCGGTTTGACAGGCACTCAACACGACCACGCGAGTGTTTCTGAGTTTCAACTGATAAATATCACGGGCTTCCAGGTCATCGTCGCCACTCTTTATCTGCGACTTTGCCAGCACTAGCCGGGAATGCATCTCGTCCTGTTCTTCCTCGATAGCGTGAACGGCAAAATGCACAACATCAGCGCCGTTCAGTTCAGACAGAACGTTTTGCCTAGTCGCGTCTGGTCCAATCAGCCTGTTTCCACGTTTGTACAGTTCCCATATCTGTTGCACCTCGCGTTCAGCGTCGATGAGATTTGGAAGTGACTGATATCGAGTGTCTTCCAGGCGTGGGTTACCGACCGCGAGGATTGTTTCGGGTCGCCGCGGATCAGTTCTGCCTGCTTCAGGTGAGACAAGAGCCAGGACCGTAGCACTCGGTGCATACGAAATCGAATAATCTTCAACCAGCAATCTGCCGGAAGCCGAAGAGATCAGCGAGTCGAAAGGAAGGGCATTCAGAACTTTATCAGGAATGATGTTCAGTTGCTTTTGTCTATCGAGCCATGGCTCGACCGGGCGAATGAGCAAATCGAACAACTCGCTAGCCTGTTTGCCAAGATCTTCCGGGCTGTAATCGCGATCCGATATTGACTGCAGGTAATGGCGAACGCGAGTTTCAAGTTCAGCCCGACTGATTTCCGCCACACGGACTTCGGTTATATCTCGATTGATAGTCCAGATTAGCGTCTTGTCTTCAAGTACGGTGTACTCGACGACTTGATTTGCAGGCGGTAGTCCCGCCTTGATCTCACCCAGCGACAAAGGTGTGAAAACCTTTGCGTGAGGCAGCCCGGTCGGGTCTATATTCCGGCCCAGTATATGGTCCAGGAGGGATCTTGCCCGGGATGCTTCCGAGTAGCGGAATGCTTCGCGCCCGTCCGCCGCTTTTTTAAATACATAATCGATTGCCAGATCGTAGATGCTTTGTTCGACATCGAAGAATTTGTTTCGGTTGTCGTCCTCAAGGATTGTGGACCGATTAGCCTCCATCAGCGCAATCGTCTTTTGCAGCTCAGCCTCTGCCAGGGAGTCGTCTTTGTCTTTCAGGTAACAGACGAGCCGTCCCTTGTGTGCCTGGAAAACGTGTGTCGGATATTTCAGGCTCTCGTAAATTTCGATTGATTCGCTGTAGCTCTTAAGTGCATTTTCACAATCATTCGCTTCCCTATAAAGGTGGCCCAGTTGCAATGATAAGTATGCAACCATTGCTTTATCTTGCGATTCTTCAGCGTGTTTTGAGGCAATTTCATAACCGAGCCTGGCGTTATTCAGGGCCTCCGTAAGATTCCCGAGCTTCGCTTGCATCAATCCGAGATGCGCGTACGACAAACAAATCGTCGAGGTGTCGCCGGAAGCGAGAGCCCGGCGCAGAGTTTCCTGCTGATACTCGATTGCGGCGTCATAAAGGCCGGCCGAATTGAATGCCACCGCCACGATGCCATAGTGGCGCAACAGCTTGATCGGATTGAACGCGCAACAATTCAATAGCTGCTGGCTACGCACAATGGAACTTAACGATTGACTCTGGTTGTTGATGACTCGGTAAAACTCCGTGAGCATGTCGAGAGCGTTGAACTCTCCGATCTTATCTCCTACTTGTTCGGCGACGCTGAGTGAGTTGAGCGAGTACTCGATAGATTTCGAATACTCCTTCGAGTTGTATTGTGCACTTGACAGCGAATGTATCGCCCTCATCACCAGCCAGCGATAATTAAGCTTCGTACAGTGTTCTGCCAGCACAGTGAGTTGGGTCACGCTTTGTTTGCTGTCCAGACTTTCGAGTAGAGAGTATGCGATCCAAAATTTTGCGTGGTTGACTTCAATGTGATCTCCCGCAGCGGCGAAGGCTTCTTCCGCGCTTTCAAAAATTTCGACCATCGTTTTCTTGCTGGCTGCTTCGCGATACTTTTGATAGCCAGTCTTCATTAGACTGCGAGCTTTCACTAACGTCGTTTTCTGTTTTGTTGTTAGTGATTTACAGAGTGCCGCCAAATCCTGGATGTAATGTTCCTGACCTCGCTTCGATTCCAGATCGCCAACGTAAGTAAGGGCCGCGAGCAAACGCTTCTCGTCACTTGTTCTGCTGCTTATTGATGCGTCGAGGTACTGATCCAGCAATTGCTGGGAGATACTGGTGCCTGAAAGATCATCGCGCGTAACGCTTATCAGCCGCCACGCATTCTCGTCATCATGCGATTCGTAGGCGCCCAGGAAATCTGCAAGCACTTGATCGCTGGTTTGCGAAGATCTTTCACGCTCCTGCTGTAGCAATCTGAGATGTTCCCGCGCCTCGTTGGACCATGGTGAACTGGAGTCGGTTTGTATATAGTGCTGCCACTCCTGCGCAGCACGATCCGGAAGCAGCAGGTACTCAAAACACAAGGCGCGATTAAAAATACCTGCTGGTAGACTGTTGTCCTGGGCCAAGGCCTGATTGGCGAACTGCAAACTTTTAGCCAGTGCTACGAGGCCACTTCCGCCATTTGGATCGTCCGTTTTGTATTTATCTAAATCGCTCTTGCCTTTCTCAAGCCATGCCGCACTCAGGTCGCTGAGAAGAGAGGGGTTCGTTGAATTTGTTTTGACTGCTTCTTCGAGTTCTCGAATAGCGCTATCGAAGTTTCTTTCCGTAATGTAAAACTGACCAAGTGCGTGAAACACTTCCGCTGTCGGTTGCTTGATCCGGGCATCAAGCAGTATCAATTCTGCACGGCGTTGCTCTGCCGCTTCTGCTTCGCTGGTGGAACCGCGTTGCGTTGAAACACGGGCGTAGCTAAGACCCGAGATGCGAGATTCGACAGGTCGAACTCTGATGTGAGCAGCATTGAGCGCAGCCAAACCCTGAGCCGCCTCGGACAGTGCGAAGAACAGTTTCCAAACGCCCACGCTCAGGCCGGCAACTAACAAAACCACCACGAGTAGCTGCTGTGAAGACGGAATAGACTTGAGTATATGCTTTGACGGCGTGGCCGCCATGTCGGGTTTGGAGGTCATAGGAAGTGCCGTCTTTGATTACCCTTCCAGCATGGCCGACACTATAGTCTCCATTCTGGATCGGAGGAGTCAGGGAAAGGCCTTCGTTTTTGGAAATAACTAACGCGAAAGAGACTTGGCGAAAGAGGGCCGGTAGAAACTATCTCAGATGGCGATTAAACGCAACGGTTTGCCGACCCAACTCGGCTCTGACATGAATAGCCATGGCTCCGTCATTTGAAATGAAATTGCGATGTCGGTCATTACCATTGATTAAACCTCAAGGGCGAACGCTCATCAGGAGGAATAGCGATGAAACGTGTGACAAGCTTGACTCTGTTAGTCGTGATTATTATGGGTTGTGACTCTAAAAATCCTAAACCCCAGGTGAATAGTAACGTCGTGACCACTACGAGTTCTTCCACGAACGCCACGAGCACACCTCCACAGCAGACTGCTCACGAGCTAATTCGAACACAGGACAATAACAGACTTCTTTACGACCCCAGAAAGCACGATTACCTGATGATTCGAGACCGACGCAAAGAGGTGGCCGAAATATCGAAGAAATCTCAACCAACTGACAAAGAAAAGAAACTGTTTACTGAGCGTAGCGCCGATCTCGAGAAGCAAAGAGATCTCCGTCTTTCGATCAAATCCCTTGGAGCTGCTGATAACAAACCGCCAGTGCCTGGAGGGGTGGGGAGTGGAGTGTTTTTCCGGGAATCACAGTTAATGTTTTCTCAATCAAGCGCTAACTATAATTACATCATCGCCCCCTCCAAACTGGGAGGGAATACGGCCGAGTTCTTCTATTTGACCGCTACCAACCGCGCCGGGCGAGGGTGCGAGGCCTTCGTTTCATATAGCAAGCAGGAGAAGCCCGTATTTAGAGTGTTTGACTGGGCCAAATACATTGAGAAGCAGAATCCCTGGGTAGTGAGCATCCCTTATGATGAGTGGGGCGGATATAAACTCACCTATAACATCTCCGGACAAGGTCATGACTCGCTCTATGCTATTAATGCCACGTACTGGCTCGGCGACAACAAATGGCGCAATGAGGTTTATCTGCACAATGGCGACACCGGAACGAGCGATCTCGTATGGTCTTACGACTTCAATTGGACGCCTCAGGACGAGAAGGAGAAGAACGCCCATTATTGGGGACCGATATTGGAAACCTTTGCAGCCGATTACGGAGAGACCAACACCGTTGGATTTGCTGAAGCTTTGCTAGTGCAAGACGGCTGGGAGCGCGTTCTGGTGGACGCTAACAGCTTTGTGAGTAACGATGGCAGCGACCATGGATTTCAAGTCTTCCATCTAGATCCCAATTTTACCTACCTGGCCCAGTGAGAGGCCGCTACAATTCAAGACTGCAGAACGCGGAACTGCCGTGGTCGTCATTTAATACCCTTCCGGTTAAATACTCGAAGGGTCGCCACCTGCCTCCCAAGTGCGACCCCTCGCCCCCCCCTTGCTCGAAAGTCTCAGGGTCTTGCTGTTGCTGACGGCAATAACACCGAATCAATGACGTGAATTATCCCGTTGGTCGCCTCGACATCGGCCTTGATCACGTTCGCATCGTTGATCCTCACACCATTTGCCGTCTCAATCCTCAATGCTTGCCCATGCACAGTCCGCACCGACTTCAGCTCTATCACCTGATTGGTGGTCACTCGTCCCGCCACTACGTGGTAGTCCAGGATTGCCTTAAGTCTCGCTTTATTCTCGGGCCGAAGTAATTCGCTGACGGTCTGCGGCGGCAGCTTGGCAAACGCGTGATCAGTGGGAGCGAAAACAGTAAATGGCCCAGCCCCCTTCAGCGTGTTAATCAGGTCCGCTGCGGTGAGCGACACGGCGAGAGTGGAAAATTTCCGCGTTGCCAATGCCGTTTCAACTATGTCGAGCAGCTTCTCCATTTAGTCCATTCTAAAAAAAAATGAGCGGTTCGAGCGATTTACTATAGATAGTGCTCTCTGGGTATGTCAAGTTACGGGCCGATAAATAGATTATTTCGTTAATTGTTGTGCGATTTGGGCGAAAAATGGTAAGTTATCTCTTCTATCGCATTCCTGAAGATTTATGCGTACCGCCAGGTTAACGACTAAACATGTGGCCCGCTTGCTGAACGTCAGCGAAGCAACTGTGAAACGCTGGGCAGACGATGGGGTGCTGGCCTCTGAGAAAACGGTTGGCGGACATCGTCGCTTTGGCATCGAGTCGGTCGCACAACTCCGGCGCGAAAGTAATTTGCAGGGCGAAGCAGAGACCGTCGCGAAGGGTGTCAAAAAGAATACGAGGCCACTGCCTTCGGCTGACGATTTTGGACGATCGATACTTGCTGGTGACGAGTTGGAAGCCGGGGCCATGCTCGTTGACGCCTATCTGGCCCACCACAGTATTGATTCAATATTTGAAACCATTGTGACGCCGGCGATGCACCAGGTTGGAGACCTTTGGTTCAAAGGCTCTGTCACTGTTGCTGACGAGCACCTCGCAACTCGTGTCGCGCTCGTTGCGCTACAAATGCTCCGCAGTGTCACGGCGCCGCACGAGCCGAACGGTTTGACCGCGATCTGTTGCGGCGGCGAAGGCGACCTGCACGAACTGCCGGTGCATCTCGTCACGCTCATTCTGGAAAGCAAGGGCTGGAAGGTGATCGATCTGGGCGCGAATACACCATTGTTCTCGCTGCAGGAGATGGTGAGCCGAAAGCGGCCACAGCTTGTTTGTATATCAGCTCGTACGATCGCAGATTTCGAACGGACCGCCGCGGAATTTGTTCAGTTGCGCCGGGTAGCGAATAGATTGAAGGCGAAGATTGTGTTGGGTGGCGAAGCCTTTCGCAATCCGGATATGCGAGTCCGCTTTCCGGCTGACTTTTTTCCAGCGGACTTTCCGGCACTCTCTCGCCTGGCAGTAAAACTTACGAACAAAACGGAAGACTAATATGAAGGCGTTGATTCTTGTCTTGTTGCTTGGCTCGCAAATTTTTGGATCAGTCTCTGCAAGTGAAGCGAAAATAAAAAGAAGCGACTTGCAGATGCTGACCGGTGCGTGGTCCGGAACGTTAACTTATTTGGACTATCGATCGCAGAAAAAGGTTTCGATTCCTGCGAATCTAAATGTGAGGCCAAACGGCGAGGATAAGTGGTCCTGGATCTTTGAGTATGAATATCCTGATGAGCCGCATGCCAACAGCAGGGAAGTCGTCAAGCTAAGTAAAGACGGCGACAGTATCAACGGCGAAGTTGTAGTGGAACGGATGAGTATGCCTGGCAATACAGTCAGATTGGTGACGGAGAAAAGAGGAGAAGACAATAATCGCCGCGCCTATTTCCGTTTTACGTATTTAGTAAACGCCAAGAGTTTTTCGATTAGGAAAGAAGTCAGGTATGAAGCCGAGAATCAATTCTTTGAAAGAAATGAATATAGTTGGAAGAGATAAACGGCTCAGTAACCGTGTTGAAAGGGAACGCTAGTGATTGAATTCGTTTCATCGGAATGGTTATGGTCCAACCCTCGGGAACCGTTCTCAACCTGAAATAAGGCTTTGCGGGCCAGGTTTTTTGTCAGGCACGATTTTTGATATGTCAATCGCCATTGTCTTGCAATCTGTAATTACAATCGGAACTGATCTGGACGGAGGTCAATATCATGTTTCCCATCGGCGATGACGACACCACGCAGCGGTCAGTGCCAATCGTAACGTACGGACTTATCGCGCTGAACGTCCTATTCTTCTTTGTAGAGTTAAGTGGCGGAGAGCCGTTTATTGAGCGATGGTCGGTGGTGCCACGACGCCTTGTCCAGAATCCGGCGGCCGATTTCATTACCGTCTTCACCTCGATGTTCATGCACGGCGGCTGGCTCCACTTAGGTGGCAACATGCTTTACCTCTGGATCTTTGGAGACAATGTCGAGGATCGATTCGGGCACGCGAAGTTCGCGCTGTTTTATTTACTTTGCGGCATCGCGGCAACGGTCGCCCAAGTCGCTGTTAGTGCGGGTTCCAGTGTCCCAAACCTCGGCGCCTCGGGAGCGATAGCCGGAGTCCTGGCAGCTTACCTGATTCTTTTTCCACGAGGGCAGGTTAAAGTGCTGATGGGCAGAGGTGTGGTCCCAATGCCGGCTCTGGTGGTGATTGGGTTGTGGATCGTGCTGCAGTTCATCAACGGAGTTGGGTCAATCACGCAGTCGGCCGAAACCGGTGGAGTGGCGTATATGGCCCATATTGGAGGCTTCGTCGCAGGGCTGGTTTTAACCTTTCTGTTTCGCGGCAGCAGGTCTCCAGCAGTGGTCTGACGATTTGCGCTTTCCTCACGGCGACCTCAAAATCTCTTTTTTGCCTTCTGTTCCTGTTTGTGGCTAATTCTCTTTTCGCTATTTCAGGAAGGTTCGCCATGTCTCGAATCTACATCGCAACTGCGATGATGGCGCTAATATTAATGACAAGCATCCACCCGTTGGCCCAGGACAAAAGCCGAGCCTTCCAGGTCAAGCCGGGTCGATCAGTGGTGCGGAGCCAACACGCAATGGTTGCGAGCAGCCAACCGCTCGCGTCGCAAGTAGGTGTTGATGTTCTCAAGCGCGGCGGCAATGCGGTCGACGCCGCGATCGCAATGGCAGCCATGCTCAACGTAACCGAACCGATGATGACCGGCATCGGTGGCGACGCCTTCATGCTTGTTTACTGGTCCAGGACAAAGGAACTAAAGGGTCTCAATGCCAGTGGCCGAGCGTCAGGCGCTTTAAGTCTTGACTACTTTGCTAAGAAAAAGATTACGAAGATGCCCGAGTTCGGCATGGAAAGCATCACCGTGCCCGGTGCATTTGATGGTTGGGTAACGTTATCGGAAAAGTACGGCACCCTGAAGCTTACGGATCTGTTAGCTCCGGCAATTGAAACTGCCGAGAACGGGTTTCCAGTCATGGAGAAGACTGCTGAAGACTGGAACGCGGAAGTGGCGAAGTTACAAAAGACTCCGGCGGCTGCAGCTAACTACCTGATTGACGGAAGAGCGCCACGGGCCGGTGAGATCTTCCGGCAACCCAACCTCGCGCGCACCTTGCGCACGCTCGCACTTGGTGGTCGCGATGCTTTCTACAAAGGTGAAATCGCCAAGGCAGTCGCTGACTACTGCAAGAAGAACGGCGGTTTCATTTCCCTCGCAGATCTCGCAGCGCAAAAATCAGAGTGGGTAGAACCGATCTCGACCACTTATCGCGGTTACACGGTTTATGAAATTCCACCGAACAGTCAGGGATTGACTGCGTTGCTCACGCTTAACATTCTTGAGGGTTTTGATCTGGCAGCGTTGAGTAAACAACCCGTGCGCTACTATCACACGCTGATCGAAGCTACCAAACTCGCCTTCGCGGATCGCAATCGCTACATTGCCGATCCGGCTTTTTCGAAAGTGCCTGTCGTCGAGTTGCTGTCGAAAGACTACGCGGCCAAGCGACGTGCCCTCATCAATCCAAACAAGGCACTTGATTCACCACCGCCTGGCGACATCAACGTTGGCAGCGACACCACCTACTTTACCGTCGTCGATAAAGATGGCAACGCCGTGTCGTTCATTAACAGTCTTTTCGACTCGTTTGGCTCAGGGATTGTAGCTGGTGATACAGGGATCGTACTTCAGAATCGCGGCAGTTCGTTTTCACTCGATCGAGCTCACCCAAATCATCTCGAGCCGGGCAAGCGACCGTTTCACACGATCATTCCGGCGATGGTTTTCAAAGACAACCAACTATTCATGTCATTCGGCGTTATGGGGGGCGGCATTCAGCCCCAGGGACACGTCCAGGTGTTGGTCAACCTCATCGATCTGGGCATGGGGTTGCAGCAGGCGATGGATGCGCCGCGCTACCGTTATATGAGCGAAAGAGACGTCCTGCTCGAGGACGAAATTCCGGCAACTGTTATTAGTCAGTTAATGGCAATGGGTCACCGGCGAGCTTCACCTCCGGGCGTGCTGAGATCGTCAATGGGTGGCGGCCAGGCAATCATGATCGACCCGGTGAACAAGACCCTGATGGGCGCGTCCGATCCACGCAAAGATGGAATGGCGATCGGTTATTGATTGATTGGTGTCTCTTATCCACAGGTTACACAGATTGATTAATTGAATCTGCGTAATCTGTGATACGCTGTGCGCCCGCGCGATAGCAAGACCGGAATTCTCCCAAGTAATCTCACCCAGCCCAAAGCTAAAGGAGACGCCAATGACTCGTAAGATTCTGATCTTCGCAGTTCTCGCTGTAGCTGCTGCAGCCGCCATAGTCTTACCGTTATGGAAGTCAGATGCTGCGCCACAGCAACCATCTAAAGGAGTCGCCAAAGGATCCGCCAATCGCGCCCTGCCGAACTTCGACATTCGCCTGGCTGGCCGGGACCAGTTTGACGACATAGACCTCAGTTCAACTTCCGGGAAACAAGCGGCGCAACAGAATGCACGCGCAAGTTCTCGCGCTTCCGCAGTCGGGCAGTTCCGTTCGTCTCTAGCAGCCGACAAAGCTGCAAACCTTCGCGCCGTAATTAACGAAGCAGGCGCGATGAAGAACTTTTTCGTCGACGGCGCCGCACTTTCGGAACCTCGATCAGATACTGCCGATAACATCGCTCGTAATTTCCTTGAGCGAAATAACTCGCTATTCGCATTGCAAAGCGCCGGTAGCGACGAGTTAATACTTGAAAACGAAGATAACGATCGCGGCACTGCTTTCCTTAGCTACACGCAGACCGCCGGTGGTCTCAAGGTGTTTGAAGGACAGGTTCAAGTCGTCGTCAATAAGCACGGCGAAGTACTCAACGTGCGCGAAGGATTCCTGGTCGATGAGCCACCGGTCCGGCGCCGGGGAGCGATGAGCGAAGCAAAAGCGATTGCGAAAGCTTTTGAACACGTGGGTAGAAATGTCTTTCCGTCGTTTGTCGCGCTCTATTCTCGACAATCAACAACGGAACAATCTCGTTTCGCAAATCCGCTGGACGTGAATCTCGAAGAAATACTCTCGGAACAGATCGTGATGAGGGTCGGTGCTGAGAGTCGTTTGGCGTGGCACGTCACCGCTGAAGTTGGCCCGGAAGAGTGGTATGAAATTCTACTCGACGCTTACACGGGAGAGCTTCTGCTTCGTCACAACCTTTATCTGTTTGAAGCACAAGGCACGGTTTACACCGAAGCGCCTGACAAAGGCGCACGCCAACTCGTTTCATTCGTCGGCGACACCACCATCAACACAACGGCCGGCTGGATGGGAACTTCGACCACCACTACCGGCAACAACGTCGAGGCCTACCTTGACACAGATGCCAACAACGCACCGGATAATAACAATGGCACGGGTCTCTCCGTCGGTCATGCAACGGCGGCCAATCAGGATTTCACTTTTCCGTTCTCAACAACCGTGGACCCGAGAACTCAACAGGCCGCGGTCGTGACGAATCTTTTTTACTACAACAACATCATGCACGACTTCTCGTACAACCTTGGTTTTACCGAGACAGCGCGCAACTTCCAGGTAAATAACTTCGGCCGTGGCGGCACCGGAAACGATTCAGTTCGAGCGGAAGCTCAAGATGGTTCGGGAACGAACAACGCCAACTTCGCGACTCCGCCAGACGGTTCGCGTCCGCGCATGCAGCAGTATTTGTTCACTTCGCCCAATCCTGATCGCGATAGTTCGGTTGACGGCGATGTGGTGTTTCACGAATACGGACACGGCATCTCGAACCGGCTAATCGGAAACGGCAGTACTGCATTGAGTGGCACACAATCAGGCGCAATGGGTGAAGGTTGGTCTGACTACTGGGCCACCACCATCAACAACGATGGTGCAGTGGGCGAGTATGTCACCAATAATCCGAACGGTATCCGGCGTGCTGCCTATACGGTTCCGGCCGCAGCCGTACACGACTCTTACGCTGATCTGCAAAGCACCTCAGTTCACAACGACGGCGAAGTCTGGGCCGCCACGCTTTGGGATCTGCGAACACAGCTTGGCGCGGCCACAACGGATCTTCTGGTGCTCAACGGAATGAAGTTCACACCTAACCGTCCATCATTCCTGAATGCACGCGACGGTATTCTTCAGGCCGATCAGAATCTGAATGCCGGAGCAAATCGCTGTGCCATCTGGACGGTGTTTGCACGTCACGGAATGGGAGTATCAGCAGTTGGTAACGATGGCACGACTCACGTTGCCGCAACTGACACACCCGCAGACTGTGGCGGCACGTGCTCGTTTTCGATCAATCCAACCAGCGCGAGCTTTGCGGCGGCGGGTGGATCGGCGAGTGTGACGGTAACCACGACGCCGGGTTGTAACTGGACTGCTGCGAGCAACAATTCGTTCATCACGATCACGTCCGGCGCCAGCGGTTCGGGTAGTGGCACAGTGAACTACTCGGTTGCTGCAAACACGTCTACCGCGAGAAGCGGTTCAATGACGATTGCGGGTTTGAATTTCGGCGTATCACAGGCCGCAGCGGGAGGCGGTTGTACAAACGCGATCGTTAATCCGGGGTTCGAGACCGGCACGACACCGTGGACCATCAGTGGTCAGGTGACTCGCAGCACAGGAACGTTCCCACACAGCGGAACTGCGTACATGATCCTGAACGGAGTGAATAGTTCCACCGGGACCTTGTTCCAAACGGTAACTGTTCCGACGAATGGTTGTACGAATTTACAGTTCTGGCTGAACGTCACAACCAACGAAGCCGCGGGCGCAGCAGTTTTCGATCGTCTCTTCATTGAAGTTAGAAGTACGACCGGTACGTTGCTCGCAACCCTCGCGACGTTTAGCAATCAGAACAGCGGCACGGCGGGAGTGTATGTCCTGCGAGGACCATTTAATCTAAATGCGTTCGCCGGACAGACAGTCCGAATTCAATTCCGCGGTACCAACGACATCACGTTGCCAACAGTGTTCAGAGTTGACGACGTATCACTGCAGTAATCACGGATGAGATCGGATCAGAGAGCCCGATTTACACGGATCGATCCGTGTAAATCGGGCTTTTAAGATCCGTTCGATCCGTGCCTTTAAGATCGCTTAGCCAAGATTAGGAACAATTAGCAACGCCACGGCATTCGCTGTGGTAATTACGTGCTGCTGAACTCGACGAACCTCGAATCCAGGAGTACAAAACAATGAAACGCATTTTGGGCCCGGTGCTTTCCCTCTGCATCCTCGTGTTAGTGATCGCGTTATCCGTTTTATATCTGACGGTATCGTCAGAAGCCGCACCCGCAGCCGCATCATCATTAGTTGGTGAGTGGCGATTCGACGAAGCCAGCGGCACATCAGCGGCAGACTCTTCAGGACGATCGCTCAACAGCACACTTCAAAATGGTCCGGTTTGGGCCAGCGGCAGGTATCGATCGGGCCTGCGTTTCGACGGCGTGAATGATTATGTGCAGGTCGGCGCGCCACCTGCGCTCGTCATGACCAACGCCATGAGCATCAGCGCCTGGATATATCCCACGGGCGCCGGATCCGCCGGTCTCGGTATGATCGTCAACAAGGAAGGTGAGTATGAGATCGCACGCTTTTCTGACGGCACGATTCGCTGGGCATTTGCCAACAGTGCACCGGGGTGGACTTTTATTGACACTGGCTTCGTAGCGCCGCTCAATCAGTGGACCCACATTGCCGTCACCTACAACAACGGTCAAGTGAAGTCTTATGCGAATGGCAATCTCGTTCAAACCTACCTGGGCTCCGGACCGATAGGCGATGCGACAACGTCGCAGAATGACTTTCGTATCGGCGGACGCCAATACGTCGATCAAACCTTCATGGGCCTCATCGACGAAGTTTCAGTGTACAACCAGCCGCTCACCGCGGCGGACGTTTCGAAGTTAGCGACGGGGTCAATGCAAAGAAACCTCGCACTAGGGAAGCCGGCCACACAGTCGAGCACTGGCTGGGATTCACCCGCGACCCGCGCCGTCGATGGAAATACCAATGGCGACTGGTATCAAGGTTCAGTTTCACACACTGACGACAACTACCAGGCGTGGTGGCAGGTAGATCTGGGAAGTGTTCAGCAGATCGATGACGTGGACGTCTGGATGATGACAATCTGCTGCTCGTCTCACGACAAGTTTGATGTGAAGGTCTCATCCGACGGCAGCAATTGGACCAGTTACTACGTCGCCGGACCGATCGATCAAGTGACAGTGCCGGTTAATCGCGCCGCGCGCTACGTGCGCGTGCAATTGAGAGAAGGCGGTTATCTTGCGCTCGCGGAAGTGCAGGTCTGGGGACTCCCGGGCGCGGTAATGCCCGGTGTGGTCCAGGCAGAGGATTTTGACGATGGCGGCGAGGGGATCTCGTATCACGATCTTACAGCAGCAAACGAAGGCGGTTCATATCGCAGTACGGCCGTAGACATATCCTCGTGTGTTGCCAACAACTACGTGATCGGCTGGAACGGGAGTGGTGAGTGGACGCAGTATAGTATCAATGTCCTCAATTCCGGCAGTTACACTTTCCAGGCAGTAATCGGTGAAGAGTCGACCGGAAGTTTGCACGTCGAGATCGACGGCGTGGACCGGACTGGACCGATAACTATTCCCAACACCGGGAGCTGGTGCGCGCTCCAGACAATCTCAAAGACCGGAATATCGCTCACGTCCGGCCAGCACACGGTGCGAGTAGTGACGGATAACGTCGGGGTCGTGCTCGATTCGTTCCGTCTCGTCGCCGAGAGTTCCGCGCCGTCCAACCAGTTGCCGAATACTAACGCTGGAGGGCCGTACTCCGTCATCACCGCTACTCCTTTACAGTTCAGTGGCGCCGCCTCTTACGATACGGACGGTTCCATCTCAACCTATGCATGGAACTTCGGCGACGGGCAGAGTGGGACGGGTGTCAGTCCTTCGCACGCGTATACTGCGAGCGGCGTTTACACTGTGACCCTAACCGTGACGGACAACGCCGGAGGCAGCGGCAACGCTTCAACGTCCGTAACGGTTGTGTCTCCGCCGGTTGCCCCTTCAGCTCTAACCGCAACAGCCCCGTCGGCAAGTCAAATCAGCCTTTCCTGGATTGATAACAGCAGCAACGAAATCGCTTTTCTAATTGAGAGAACTACCCCGGCAGGTGGCTCCTATACAACAGTGGCGACAGTAGGACCCAATTCGACGGGTTGGCGTGATACGGGTCTTTCGGCGGGCGTGAATTATCTGTACCGCGTCAGGTCTGCGATCGCGGCCGGCTACTCTGCTTATTCGAACGTGGCCAGCGCTACGACGTACGCCGCACCTGCCCTCGACGCGAGATACTCTCTATCGCTTAATGGGACGAATAGTTATGTCACGGTGCCTAATAGCACTACCCTGAACATCTCTGGACCGATAACCGTCGAGGCGTGGATAAAAACCACTTCCACTGCGTCGCAGAGCATCGTCGAGCGATACAACTGGCTCAACACCGACGACGGCGGCTACGCGCTGAGGTTAGAGCAGGGCCGTTTGCTGTTCGGCACCGTCAGGAATTCCACCACGTACGACTCTGTTATGGGCGGCACCCCCGTCAGCCTCAACGTGTGGCACCACGTCGCGGGCATCTTCGACGGCTCCCAACTGCGAGTCTATCTCGACGGCAGGGAAGACGGCGTAAAAGCTTCTACGGTCGCGCCCGCATCGGGGACACAGAGCCTGAAGATCGGGGCGGGCGGCAACGACGCCGGTACCAACTTCAACGGTCTGATAGACGAAGTGCGAATCTCGTCCGGCGTGCAATACCGCGGCAGCTTCACGGCCATGAGCCTGCATGACGCGGGCGACGTCATAACCGATCCTAACGGCGGACAGAAGGCGCTGTGGGCGTTCGACACCGCCACCGCTAACGACGACACAGGTAACGGCAATAACGGGACGCTTGTCGGCAGCGCGGTCATTACGACGGTGACGATGGCTCAGAATGTGAAATATGAAAACCTGATGGCATCGTCGTCATCAGCCGCCGCCGCCGACCGTCAGGTAGTTATCGGGTTTGACGAGTTCGTGAACAAGAAACTCGCCGATCAGTACCCGGACGCTAAATTCAAAGGCCTGTCTATTATAGACAACAGAGAGTACTTCACGTTCGCGACTAACTGGTTGCCACACCACGGCGAGACAGGTGCACGGTTAACGAGGATGTCGGATGCCGCGATTAATGCCCAACAGACCACCATCTTCGGGCGGTATGCGAATTTCCAGGTCGAATTCCCAGTTCCCGCCAGCAACATCTCGTTCGAAGGAATAGGCGTCGATAATTTTTACACGTCGCTGACGCCGTGTGCGGCCGCCGCCTGGCTCGACATTTACTTCACAACTAACCCTAATGAAATACCTTTCCGGATGCCCCTCTGTGGTCGCAATTTTGGTGTAGACCCGCCAGATAGACCTCTGCTCTACGACCTCAACCGGAATGGAATCAGGAACGCGAGAAAACTGATCTTTCATTCGATCCTGGATACACCCGATGGTATCGACTTTGACACATTCAAATTCACTGTTCCAGCGCCGCCCACTGTGACTATCGCCGATAACAAGAACGCCGACGGACTTAATCCCCGGGTTCCTAATAATCTAGGGGGAACGGTACAAAAAGCCTTGATTGGCAGCCAGGTCAACCTCAAAGCGAGTGGTAATAGTGCTGGTGGGCGATACCTATGGGAATTCACAGGACCAGTCGAAGTCCAGGGCAGAGTCGATGCCGATGTCGTGCGCTTTACAACCAGGGACGATTCGTCCGGCACGCCGAAGCAGGTCTACACGGTTACAGCTAAAGTAACCTTCACAGACAGTGCAGGCGCGACGGCTCAAGCCACCGTCACCATTAACGTGCACGCGCCGACGTTGCCGGAGTTCTCCGGCACGCCCGGGCAGTCAACCGTCGAGATGGATCCGAACACCATCGACGAAGAAGATTCGAGTGAGCGATTTGTACTCTGGCAAATGGGGAGCTCGGACCCCAACAATCGGCAGGCGGCGATGACCTTCAAGGCGAGAGCTTCGATTCCTGAAGGCCCATACCTGACGGTCCTGTCCGAGAGCAAGATCTTCTTCCAGCAGGCCATTAACATGAAGCGCAAGGTGCGCGACTCGTGGGGGCGAGTGAGTTGCAAGACTTCGCGCCCGTCCGAGGATGAATTGCCCGCCACCATCAGGGAGGGATGGCGAGATGACAACGATAGAATGTTCCGAAACTACTTCAACGCGGACAAGGATTTCAACGCAGCCGACAACCGGTCCGGTCCCGGCGCCCGTTCACTGAGGATCAACCTCGCTGAGGGCGTCGAGGGCTTCAGGTTCAGGTTAGACGATGTCGATGCGGCGCTGGTTGATGACCGGTACGAAACGTACGTCATGTATGAGTCTGGCAATTACAACCGTCGCCTGGGCAGTGTCGAATGGAGATGGAGCGGGACTCTGGTTTTTGATACCACGCCAACTGAGCAGACGAGGCGAGAATATCCACCTTTTGCTCCGGAGTCTGCCGTCTATAAGAAAACCAATCATGGGCTCACGACGGGTGGAACCAAACCGCAGACGGACACCGTCTCCAAAACGGTGGTGGCGGGGTCAGTCACCCAGTATGTGTGGCAAGCCTGCCCGAACGTCGTCGACCGGCCGACTCGTTTCAGAGTCGTCGATAACCAGCATTTTTACGTGTACAACCTCTACCTCAACCCGCTCCAACGCAATCCCAACTTCACCACGGGTGACTTTAATATTTTCGATCCGTGGCTCGATTTGTCGGATACTGAGAGGGATCGCAGGGGATGGTATTTCTGGTCGAGCAACATCACACAGGAAGCTTTTAACGAGAATGCTATAGCCAGTAAACGCGCTCGTGTCGGTAACGCCTTCCTGCTCTCAAGGGATCCCGCCCTCGTTCAGCAATTCCCGGATCTGGCCGGTGATCTACATACGGACCGATTCAATCGGGCCTTCCTGATGGCTTGTTACAAAACGTTCCTCAGGCGAAGACCAGACGACCCGCCAGACAGAAACATGGATGGCTTCAACTTCTGGCTTGGAATAATGAATGGAAAGAACAACCGGACGGACGACAGCGCGTACTTCGAGATGGTAGCCGCGTTTCTTGAATCGCCGGAGTATTCATCCATAAACGAGCAGGACCGAGAGGACGAGATCGACGAGAATTTCAACAATCCAGCTCAGGACCCGCCCCAGCCCCCGGATCCGCAACCGCAATAGTTGTGCGGGCGCCAGGCGAGTCGTCAAAACGAGGCGGGGCAGAAACCTCATCTGCCCCGCCTTTCGTTTGAAGCTAGACCCGGTCTGCGTATGTAATTTCAAACGATAGTGACATTGACGGCTCTACCTCCGTCTGCGATTTGTCACACCTCACCGCTAACACACGCCTGCCCTTTTTCATCTTACACAGTGAAGTGTAAAATCCTTTCTCTCCCAAACGAAATCCCTGGGTTCCGCACCAACGAATGCCTGGCACAACTTTACCTAACACGCCCACACCCGTAATTGCATATATTTTCGGTCCGTTTCGCCTGGATCTCGTGATGAGACAACTCGTCCGGGACGGCAATCCAATAACGCTCTCGTCGCTGACTTTCGACATCTTGAAAACCCTCGTCGAGAACAGCGGCGAACTAGTCACCAAAGAACAATTATTCAAACAAGTTTGGCCGGGCCGATTCGTCGAGGTTAACAACCTGACCGTGCGCATGTCCGAATTGAGAAAAGTGTTACGCGACTCCGCGGAAACCAGGTTTATCGAAACTGTTCCCGGCTCGGGATACAGGTTCGTGGCTAAGGTGAAGGAAATAACCGATGACCAGGGAATGCCACCCGAAGATTTCAAGTCGCTGGCTGTCTTGCCATTAATAAATGAAAACAATCACCAGCAACTCGAGTACGTTTGTGAAGGCATCACCGAGAGTTTGATTACTTCGCTGTCACATGTCTCAAAACTCAGGGTCATGTCCCGTTCGACAGTCTTCCGTTATCACCGTCGCGATGTCGATCCGAGAACAGTGGGCGAAGAGTTGCGGGTCGAGATCGTGTTGGTTGGCAAAGTCAATCAATCAAACAATCACCTTGTATTCGATTTGGAGATGATAGATGCCAAAAGCGGTTGGCACTTATGGGGAGGTAAATACAGACGACGTGTTTCTGATCTGGTTACTTTGCCGGACGAGATCGTTCGCCAGGTAGTGCCGAGTTTGCAATTAGCGTTGACAGCAACTGCGGAAAAGCAACTCTCGAGTACATATCCGGCAAATTCCAAAGCTTATGAGTTGTATCTGAAGGGCCGTTATTTTTTGAACAAGCGAAAGCTGGAGTGGACGAGAAAGGCCATTCGCTATTTCAGAAGCGCGATCGAACAGGATCCTCGCTATGCGCTGGCGCTCGTTGGTCTGGCTGATAGTTATTTGTCACTGGGAGGTTTTGAAGAACATCCGGTGCGAGAGGTACTTCCAAAAGCGAAAGCCGCGGTTTTGCAGGCGCTGGAAATCAACGGCAATCTGGCCGCCGCTCACTTGACTCACGCCCGGATCATGTCGACGAGCGAGTTTGATTGGGATGGCGCGGAAAGAGAATTCAGGCTGGCGATTCAGCTCGATCCGTTTCACGGCGAAGCGCGTCAACACTACGCTATTTTCCTCTCCAAGTTAGGACACCATGACGAAGCCGTGTATGAGATCAATAAAGCATTCAGTCTGGACCAGCTTTCGATCGCCATAAATCTGGCCATGGCAAAGATTTATTACTTCGCTCGGAAGCCTGCCAAGGCAATAAAGAAGAGCCGCGAGCTCCTCGAAATCGAGCCGGGCTATCCCGGAGCCGTCGGTGTGATCGGGTTTGCGTATTTAGAGCTGGGACGTTTTGCAGAGGCAATTGAACAATTCAAAATCATGATTGATTGTCTGCCTGCTGAAACTCCCGATCCGCAAACTCCAAGAACCAGGTCTTTGGACAAATGTTCGGATCCGGAGGTGTTTGGTTTGTTGGGCTTCGCTTATGGAGTTGCCGGAGAACGAAGCAAGGCGCTCGACATCTTAGGCGAATTGATGGAGGCCAGAAAAAGTAGATACATACAACCGCAGAACCTGGCGCTGGTCTACATCGGACTTGGCGAATACGATTCAGCCTTTGAGTGGCTCGACAGAGCGTTTATCGATAGATGTGGACCACTAACGTATATGAAAGTCTGGCCATTCTTCGATCGCGTCCGAGACGATCCACGCTACAAAGCGTTGCTCGAGCGCTTAGGCCTGCCGCTGTAGGTGAGTAGTTTGAATAAGACTCGATGAATTTCACTCGCACACCTCGACAAGCCCTCGATCCCTTAGTTTGACTCTCCGATTAATTTCCGGCCTTTAGGATGCATTGTAATCAGTTCATATACTGGGTTCTGTGCCAAGACCTTGTACTTCCAGAAAAGCACACTCAATGGTAGGAAGAACCAAGGTTCTGTCCATATCAAAAAGGTTCTTGGGCTGTAAGTAAGAAATCGCAAGTTCAATAAGTAATCAAGAGGGGACGGCCAGAGCGCTATGAGTAAAGGCGATAACCCGAGTACTAGCACTTGGAAAAGAAGTAACTTAATTGCAGGTCTCTGTTTCGTGATGTAGGGCAGGACGTTTAGAAAATTGCGAATAGGAAATGCAACAACATTATAGAATTTCCTACTCATAATCCCTTTTTTCAACTTTCGCTTAGTCACTAACATTAGCGCTAAATAAAATAGCGGTGCGAGTATGAAAATGCAGGACAAAACAACATCGCGAAGAGGCATCGTCCGGCGTGTGTATTCAAAAGTAGAGATGAATACCACTGCTCTAAACGCATAAAAAAGAACGAAGAGTTGGAGCACAAAGAAGTATATATCGGCCACCCATACACCCAGGACAGCCCACCGAGAGGCCTTATAAGTATAGTCGGCCTTGTTTCTATTATCGACTCTTTGCAAGGCCAGATCTAAGGGTACTTCAAACTGCGTTTGTATTTGATTGATCAAGTGATGCAGTTTGTTAGATTCGCTTTTATCAAATCCTAATTGGTCGAAAATTGTAAAACTCTCGCGGGCCGCCTGTTCCTTTTGTGGCTTGACACGAGTTTTTGGCAGCGACCTTAGGTAAGACAAAAATGCAGGAAATAGGATCTTAAATGAAAGGTTGTCGAGACTCGCGGCGTCGAAGACTTCGCCTTTTGACGACTCGGAGATGATACGAGACATATCGTACCGCAATTTCGTATCGAGATGCCAAAAACCGCTCCGGGCAGATTTGTAGCTCCAACCTGTTCGATCGATTGGAATATTCCTCAAACTCAAAGGCAACTGCGCGTCTTCAAGTTCAAGTAATTCTGCCTCGACGAACGGGTTGACCATCATTTGAGACACCGCTCTGGAAACTAATAGATCCACATCAGGATGACGGAGATCATATAGGTACTGCAGCAATCTTGCAGAAGACCCGGTGTTAATTCCTGATAGGACATCGACAACTGGTTTCACGGATTCAATGAGTTCTGGTCTCCCAGGGTTTCTAGAAAGCTCGACAACCAGTTCTTGAATTGCAGGTAACGCTAGATCTCCAAATAAAGTAATGGCCTTAACGGCTTCTGTGCGAATAGCTTCGTCAGCATTGTTTAGGGAGCCAATCAAGGATTTCAACGATTGTGTGACTCTCGAGCGGCCCAAAGCTGCAATGGCGTGCAAGCGATCACTCTTTAAGGATGTTTCATCCTGGATCTTACCGATCAAGTGCGCCGAGAGCTTTTCTTCAACAGACACGGGTTCAAGGCTAAAGTCGGCCGCGATGGCCGCGATAACATTAACAATCTCGTCGGCAAATTTTGGATTGTGCGTCAATTCTCTTAGTAACCTATCGATGACTCTTTGAGCGACGTTGCTGTCACAGTGTTGTGCGTCTCCTATGCAATAGCCGGCCAGCTTTTGTCTTTCCAGAGAATCTGAAGAAGCGACTCCTGTAATGAGTTCCGTACCGTCATCTACTAACCCGGTGTAAAGGAGAATAACTTCTCGCCAGCCTTGATTATCAAAATTCTCCGCCAGGAGTCCGTAGTTGGCGTGGTTCAGTTGAATATGTTTTGCGACAAGGTATTCTTGTAGCGTCAGGTGAGAAAAACCGAAAACATCCAGTGATCTTTCCGTTAACAATCCGCTTCTTGTTTCAATGTCTTCCAGAAGTTCTTTAGCGGGAGTGGATATTCCGAGCTTGAGTGCAATGCCTGCGATTAAGCGCTCGAGGTTATCTCGTGAATCCTCGCCCTTTCCCCTTATTTGAAAATCAAACGCTATCTCGCGCAGCACCGCTTCCTTCTGTATTGATGTTACTCCCGTTCCTGGAGACAGGATGTCCCTGGTCCGATCCCACGAATCGATCAGGAGATCAAGGCATTGACTGTATAAAACGGTTCTGCCCCGCGGCAGGTATTGACGACTAAAATGCACGAGGCTAATGAGAGAGAGCAGCATCGGATTGACTGCAATAGCAAGGATTCGATTGTTGCTGTCGATTGCCTGGATTAAGCTGCGCGACTGAACGTCGATAGCCGGTCGGACAAATCTTTCCTTATGTGCTGTCCACGCTTCTTCAAACTTCTTTTCGTCAGGGATATCAAGTTGGAGCCGCGTGTATTCTGATTGGGTGATGACAGCCTTATGCCACCCAAGCACAAACCGCTGAATTTCATTTCGATCAAAATCCTGAGCCGACAAAACTTCGAATTCTCCGGACAACAAGTCCTTCCATCCGGCAGTGCGACAGGTGACAATGAAACGATTTCCTGGATATGCCGAAACAAGACTATTGATTCGTTCAGCAATTTGCCGGTGAGTCTTTTCATCAATGACCTCATCAAGACCATCGAGCAATAAAATACATTGTCCCTTCCTGAGTTTGCGTTCGAAGTAGTTTGTCGGATATTCCTTGAGGATCTCGGTCGACAGGATCTGCGTCTCTTTGTCGATAACGTCTTCGATGATTGAACGGGTCGTACTAGAAAGTCTTCTGAGTGGAACATAAATCGGCAATAGCTGTTCATCGATACCCAAGTGTTCTCTGGCTTTTTCTTGGGCAAACGCCAGAAGCGCATAGCTTAGGGTTGTGGTCTTGCCTGCACCAGGCCGACCCAGTATTGCCATACATCGGAATCTCTTGAACGCAGTATTGAATGAGATCGCCGATCTATCTCCTCCGGATTCGCTGTTGGTTGATCCTAATTGAGTGGTATTGCTTCCGATCCTTAATGAAACAAAAACCTCTTCCAGTAGAGGCCGGCTGATGCCGGACGTATTGAATCCAATAAGTTTCAGATATTTATGATTGAAGACGAGGTTATCCAGGTATCTTTTTAGAAACCGTCGCTCGGCAAGTCGCCCTCCAAAATATTTACCAAGAAAGTCCAAGAACTTGCTGAAAGCGCTTTTTATATTTTCTTTCAATACCCCAATCAGTATCGTAAAGAGCGCTAGAATCATCGCTCCGAGAAAACTCTCAAAAGTGGCAAGTTTCTCAAAAAGCCGATCTAGTCGCGTTGGACTTTTTAGAGTAATGCGTTGTGTACGGCCCTCTGCAAAGCCTTGCGTTGTATCTAGGATCGTGAATGTTCCAACATCGCTGCTTACGAAACTCACCGCACGATATGTACCCGGATCGAGTTGTAGAGAAATGACTACTGAGCCGCCCTTTTCTCTATTAACGTTGAAAAGAATCGTCCCGGTGTCGTTAGGCCACACAACCTCTGAAAACTTTAGATCTAGCCACCCTTCAACAAAATCATCTAACCGGAACCACTTTCCGTCATAGTCGGCAATTTTGTACTTTGTCTGCTCGGCGGTCTCAAAGGCATCGGTATCGTTCCTTAAATATCCCGGTTGAGCAATTACAACGATGCGCTTGGTGTTTTCACTTGGGCGGTTAATGTTTGTAACTTCTATGGTTATAGTTGCTCTCGTGTGGCCCATCCATTCGATTACATTATCGAATGAAACTTCGAAATCGATGTTAGCTGGTTGTAGTTGTTGTGCAGAGAGCTGTTGAGCGTTTGCGACTAACAGTGCAAGCAAATAGATCAAGATCGCCGGACTAGAGATGGCAATGAGGCGAGCGCGTTTCAGCACTGGAGCGTGACTCAAGTTCATTGTAGAAAGCGTTGGCCCAGCGGGGTTCGTACGAATTGTCCCATCGGAAGACGGAGGTTGATGGGACATTAGCCCGGTGAGTGCTCGCAGACTAGTTTAACGAGTCAGCAGTGTCAAGTGAGAATCCTAACAGTGGAAACACTAGCCTTGCTGGGTATGGAGCAAGGCGTGATGATCCGTCATGAAAGGTTCTAAAGCAACCTGTCACTTTCTGACGGCTTTGTCATGGACTGAAACATATATATCCCAATTATCAAATCTAACGCTGTCGAGCCTTGCTAACCAGGCGTCGCCGATTCCAGGAAACGAGATTCGTAAATCTATCCCTAAGTGAACAGTCCTTTTCAACGTCTCATCGATTGTTTCGCGGAACAGGACTTCATCTTCTTCGCGGTCGTAGATGCCTGAATCAGGATCGTAGTAGGTAACATCAGCCGAATAATCGAGGATTACTTCAATCCGGAATTCGGCATTTCTGTCCGTAACATAGATAAGATAATAATCGTCAATGTTAACGTCGTTTGCCTCAACAGACTCGACCTCGCCCTCTTCGTCATCGATTATGAATCCCAACGACTTAAATTTGTCCGTTATTCCTTTAATAATGTCAGGTTGCAGGTTTTTAAACGCTGACTCCGCAAAGTCCCCCATTATCTTGTCATCTGTCGCTACTAAGTTCAGCAATGCTTCTAGACTATCGAGGCTTATCAGCGATTGATGTTCTTCACATGCGCGAGCCATGTCTCCGTCTGGACTAATTACATAGATTTTTTCATTCCTGTTAACACACCACTCACTTAAAGCAGACAAAACAAATGCGTCAGGAAATTCACTCTTCTTTTTGCCGGTTCCAAAAGGTGGGGAAGCGGAGAAATACCGCTCAAAAATTTGATCGACCGGTATCCCATTTAGCAGGATAGTCGTAGTGCGCGTGTCAGTGATGAAGTCTTCAAACTTTTTTATAAGTGCGTCTGCAACAGTTCCGGTATCAAGGTCTGTGAATAGCGCTTCGTAAGGGTTATGGGGCAAGTGTCGCAGGACCATTGCCTCTCTTTTACATTTCTGAACTGCCCGGTGCGCGCTTTGCACCCGGTCGTGAATGTTTGCTTTCACCTCTCTGATGGTGATCGGGGTCAAGTAGATGTGTAGATATTCCTCCCTGGCTAGAGTGCGCAACTGCTTGAAGGTGGAGGTCTCATAATGAAAGTTAGCGGCTACAAAGATCGAAGTGTCGATAAAAACGTGACGAGTGTGAAGTTGGTCAGAACCTTGCATGAATGTATGTTAGCAGATGTCTAAATAATCAAATTGAACAGTAACCACGGATGGAGGCAGATCGGAAAGCCCGATTTGCACGGAGCGATCCGTGTAAATCGGGCTCGAAGATCCGTTTTTATCTGTGGCCTAGAACGGTCTGCCACGTTGCGCCACGGGCTTGGCGTCAATCACTTTGTACCCTTTCGGTATGCCAAAGAGCTTCGGATCTGGTTGTGCTCCCTTTTGCAACTTGAATTGTATGGTCGTGTCGCCATTCAATGGATCCTGCATATTCACTCTTACCGGAAGTTGCAGTTCCTCTGAACGCCAAACCTGATAAGTTACCTGGACGTCATCCTGGTTACCCATCTTGGAACCGGCCGGAATGACAGAGACGTATTCCTTACCGGCGGCCACAACACCATCCACACGTTGTTTGCCTAACGATTTAGTCTCGCTGAGAGCCGTCTTGTTCGACTTGGTTTTGCTCGGTTGCTCAACCGCGGCGGTGTCGCGATCGTTATTGATCATGGCCCGATATGCCGTCTTCTCTTTTGTGTTTAAGACATAGCGCACGCCCGCGACGGGATCAGTGATACTGACGAGATTTCCACGTTCGAGACGCATGCGACCCTGTTTATCTCTGAAGAACGGGCGATTCGTTGTCTCTTTCGAGCTTGTGCCGTCAGCCTTGAGATGATTCCTCGTGGTAGCAAACTCACCTGTCACTGGTGAACCCACGACTGCGGACTGAATCTCACCGCCGCCTCCTCCGCCACCGAAAAAGGTGTCAAACACAGTCAAGAAGATAGTTCCTTGCTTGGCTGTAAAGTCCTGCCCATTGAAGGCGAGAAATCCAATGGACCCGACCGCGGTGAAGCCCGAAAACGGAACGAGATCTCCATTGTCAAAGACAAACCATTCGTCCTCAGGAAGGAACAGATCGCTTGTTGGAAATGCACTGATTGGAGATTCCAGTATTGCCTGGTCAGCAATGAAGACACACGGAAGCGGGCTGGCTGCCGCGGTCATTGTTCCGCTATCCAGGATAATGAAACCAAAGCTGACTAAAATCATCGGACTCGGATCGACGGTGACGTCGCAACGAGTGGGGCAACTCGGACGCGAACCTGCAACCAGATCACTCACCACATTGCCGAATTCGCCACTTAGCTGAAATGCAAGAAGCAGGTGTTTCCGTCCATTGTTGTTATTCAACCAAAAGTTGAAACCGCTTGAATCCGGTTCACGCAACAGAAACGCCTGGTAACAGTCGGTCAGGAAGCCCGACATTCCGGTGCCGATTGATGCATTACAAGAGGCAGGATTGAGCGATTCGTATTCGGCGGTCTGACAATAAGTAGTGAGGTCGCCGACATTGAACGAGGCTTGTGTTTCGAACAGAGTACTGACGAATCGTTTCGCTTCCTGAAGTAAGGTACCGCCCGACGCGGCACTCGCGAGAGCGTCGTATTCAGCCTGCGATTCAGCACAGCTTGGATTTCGGCCCAAAGCTCCCTGGTACGCGCCGGTAATAAACTCGGCGTAGGTTCTGGATAGTGTGGGTTTTGCGTGCGCAACGCTACCGGGCATGCTGGGCGGAGTAAGTCCGGGCAATACCATTACCAGCAGCATAACCACGATAGAGAAACGAGAGACTACAGCTCGGCGGGAAACTGAAAACATGATGGAGGCTCCTTTCTTTTACCTTATGAACTAATTGACGCGGAGCCGCTCGGGTTATTGGTGAGGAATTTATTTTTTTGGAGAATTCGCGCGTTGACGGCGTTGCAAGCGAACTTCGTTCTGCTGTATATCTTCAAATTCACCTGCGGAGGAACGAACCCAGTCGTTTCACCCGCGCCGGGCCGGGAGGTTCATCACGAGCGCTATTCTCACCTCAAAAGATGCTTCGCAACTAAACTCCCAAACGCGGAGCGCCTCGATGGACAGTCTTTTACTCCAGTTTACCGAGGCCACAAACGAAGAGCAGGCAGATCTTTGGCTGGTGGCACTCATCAATGAGCACGCAGTACCGATCGTCAGGGAAATTCTCGGTTCGAGCCTCCGCTTCCACCTTAATAACAGCAACGCAGCACCAAGTCAGGATGCCAATGACCTGTTCAATGACATCATCACCAATCTGCTCTCGCGCTTGCGTCACATAAGAAGCGACCGCACTCAGGGAGTGGTCACAGATTTTCGCGGTTACGTAGCTGCGACCGCTTATAACGCCTGCAATCTTTATTTGCGTCAGAAATATCCCCGCCGGTCCCGGCTTAAAAACAAGTTGCGGTACCTCTTGTCACACGACGCATCTTTTGCGCTCTGGACCAACGAGACATCCGGCTTGACGTGCGGGTTCGCGTACTGGCGTGACAAAGTTGCGGCATCGCCGCATAAACTTTTCGAAAAGATTCGCCAGGACCCCATCGAGTGGATTCAAACTGTTGGTCTGGCAAGCGTTGGCATCGATCGCGCGCGGCTCTCCCGGCTCTTGAATGCTCTCTTTCAGTCGTGTGGGAATCCTCTTAGACTCGACGATCTGGTGAACATTGTGGCAGACATCTGTCAGGAAAAAGATCAACCTGATGAACCACTTGATACGATGATGGAGCTCGCTGCTCCCACTCTCGAAGTTGAGATATTGCTCGAACAGCAACACATGCTGGCGTTACTCTGGCGGGAAATTTGCGAGCTACCACTGCGCCAACGCCTGGCTTTATTACTTAACTTCAAGGATTCCCGGGGACAGGATCTGGTTAGTCTTTTGCCTTATACACGTACCGCGACGATTGCACAGATTGCAAAGGCAATGGATTTCCCGCTCGAAGAATTTCTCGGATTATGGAATGGGCTGCCGCTCGATGATGTAACGATTGCGGGGATGCTCGGCGCCACGCGGCAGCAGGTAATTAACTTACGAAAGTGTGCTCGCGAACGTCTGGAACGGCGAATGAGCACTGTTAGCGCGAAAAATTCTGCCGGCAGGTAATATCCGGCGCTTGTCAAACTCTAACCAGAAGGGGGGATGAAAATCAGAGGTTTTGTCTGAAAGCCGAATTGCGATGTCGGAGCATCTTTCACAGAGTCAACTTGCAGGTTACACCGGGCGCACACTTGATCCGCACGAATTACTCGCGGTCGATGGACATCTCGCGTCATGTGACGACTGTCACGAACGTCTGACTGGTGTCGCGAAGCCCTCGCCTGGTCCGTCGATTCACTCTGATGAAGAACCTTTTCATCTCGATTACGATCAACACCTGGAACCATACGTAGATGGCACTGCGAATGATATCGATCGTGAGATTGTCGAAAGTCACGTTGCGGAGTGTTCGCAGTGTGCTGATGAGTTAAATGATCTGGTGGCGTTCAAGCAGCAGCCTGCTGTCCCGCTCACCGCCAGAACCGTCGTCACGTCGCCGCGATGGAAGCGATGGCTGCCTCAATGGCCATTACTGTCGAATCCCCGATTGGCAACAGCCGCAGTTATCGCAGTCTTGATGCTGGCCATTGCTGTTGTCTTGTGGATAACGTATCGGGGGCCTCGACCGGTTCAACAAACGGCCGGATCGTCCGAAAAGCAGCGACAAGACATTGCAAAAGAGCCATCGCCGTCACCACAAAACTCACCTGCAAACCAAACAACGCTGCCGCGCGAAGAACCGCTCATTACACTCAACGATGCGGGCGGGCAAATTTTAGTAAACCAGCGCGGTCAACTCGAAGGTCTCGATGATCTGCCGCGGGATTTGAAAGACAATATTGAGCGAGCCCTGGCTACACGCCGGCTACGTGATTCGCCGGCCTTAACAGGATGGCCCACTGGCGCGGGTGTATTGCGCAGTGAGCTCGAACAGCAGAACACTTTTGCGCCGTTGGAACCGCTGGATGTCGTGCTGGAAACTGATCGACCTCAGTTTCACTGGCAAGCGTTGGAAGGCGCCAGCCAATATGTCGTAACCATCCACGATGCAAAATTTCGTGAAGTTGGCCGCAGTGGTCCAATCACCGGTACGGAGTGGACCGCAACAAACTCGCTCGAGCGTGGGGTTATCTATTCATGGCAAGTCAGCGCGTTGAAGGATGGTGAGACGATTGTTTCACCAAAGCCTCCGTTGCGTGAGGCACGTTTTCGAATTTTGGACCAACGCGACGTAGTAGCGCTGGCAACATTGAAAAGAACTTCGGGAAACTCACATCTGGTGATGGGAGTTTTCTATTGGAGACACGGTTTGATTAAAGAAGCCCAACGTGAATTTCAGACGCTCGCTAAAGCGAATCCGAATTCGACAGTCGTTGCAGAATTATTAGCAAGTATACGGTCCCAACGCCGGTAGTCTCATGGCGAGGCTTTGCCTCAAGAGTCCAAAGCCGAACTTAGGTCGGGTCAGTACCGTCCGCGGTAGCGGATGGGTCGCGCGAGTGAATCAAATCAACAGCAATTTCCCATGCCGATCGTCGACCCATCCGCTACCGCGGACGGTACTGACCGGGCCCAAGCTCAGCGTCCTGACTTTGAAACAAGATCTCGTCGCGATTACCAGCCATCACCGATCATGACGAATCCGGCCCAGTAGTAAGGATGGCGGTAGCGTTCACTTCGTAAGAGGTCCAGTGACGCCTGTCGCAGCGCCTCAGCTTTCGCTTCCTTGAACCTGGGGTTTGCACGTCGCATCGTCAACCGGCGATGAAAGTCGATCATCAAATCAGTCGTACTCGCCGAATCAACTTTCCATTGACTGGCCACAACAGTCGGAACACCAGCCACGAATAGCGACCACGACATACCGATCACGCCTTCTCCAGCTCCTACCCAACCACGTGCTGTCTGACAGGCCGAAAGCACGGCCAACTTCGCATGCAGGTCCATGTTGATGATTTCACGGGCTTCCAATAGACCGTCCTCGTTCGGATCCCCGGCCGTTTGGGCCAGTATCAGGTATGAGAACATTGGATTGCGATTGTCCAGTAGCCCATGAGTGGCGAAGTGAAGCACTTCATATTTCGCGACTTCGGTTTTGATAACTGCTTCGCGAGCCTCGGCTCCAATTAATATCTGAGTATTAGCAGCGCCATAGAGTCGCGCGAGAGTCTTAACTTCTTTCTCAGCTTCAGGCAGGGGGCCGAATCCCATGTCGGGATCAAGTGCTCTTTCTTTTGATGTGCCTGTAGCACCATTGAGGTCCGGATTGCCAAGGGCCAGCAGTGTTTTTGGCGGGTGAGAAGTCCGCTGCTTTGTTACCTCTCGCATCACGCTCAACGAGGGCGAGTAGAAGAGAGTGAAGTCTTCGATCAAATGGGCGCCCGTTCTGGGCTGCAACGCCTGAAATGGCAAATCCCAAAGTACCCGATCAGGGATTACGCAAAGTGTTTTCCGGCCTCGTAATTGTTCCTCGGCAGGCTTGAGTAATAAATCGTAGAGTTGGCGTGCCGCATCCTGATAACGCAAGTCGCGCTCGGCCAGCATGCTGCGGAACTTGTCTACTCGTTCAGACAATTGATTGGCCGAGATCTTCAACGAGTACAGTTTAATGTTCGGCTGGCTGGCTGTATTTTTACCATCTCGGGTCAACACAATCAGATACGACTGTTCTTCGGCGACAACAAACTCGACGATGGCCGTGGAAACATTTGGAATCAGCGCCGCGGCCTCTGCTGCCGTAATCGGCGCCACTTCGCCTCGCTGGACCTTCAACTCAGGATATTTGACATAGAGACTGGTTAGGTAATCTTCGTAAGCCATGCGTGCGCGCTCACGACGCGGCTCCAGCTCGGCGATGCGTTCGAGGTTTGGTTTTGAACGCTGTCTCAGATCGTAGAGCTGCGTGTTGAGCAGCGTGAGTTCCGCGTTCAGCTTACGCTCTTTCTCCTGCTCTTCACGAGACATCGCCCGGGTGATCGGAATGCGACCGTTACGGAGCACATCAAGCAGAGTCCTCGCTTTGGCGAGCTCGCTATAAGTTAAGGCATCAACGGGCCGGTTGCGACGGAATGCTAACTCTACCATTGCCGTGTAAGGTGTCAATTTGTCTTCGAAAAATCTCTGCCGATCCAACTCTCCCCCACCGACTGTGTGGCGCATCTTTTCGATCAAGTTGATGGCACTAGTAAGATCTTTCTCTGCTTCATCAAATTGCTTTAACGAAGTGTGTGCTCGTCCTGCGACTTCGTAACCTCTCCAAAGAGAATCGGGGGTCACCTGACGGGTGGCAAGATCGATGGCTCGACTCGAGAATTGCAACGCCTGCTGATAGTCGCCTTGCAAATAGTGAACGTAGCCGATGTGGTCCAGGACATATGGGACATTTATTAGATCTTCCAACTTTTCGCGCAGCGCTAGACTCTGCTGGTAGTTTTCCAGAGCTCGTTTGTTATCGCCCTGATCGCGGTAAAAACGGCCGAGATTATTCAGGACGAGTGCGGAGAGGCGCTTATCGTTTAACTGCTCGCTCAGTGCCAGGCTTCGTTGGTAATACTCGAGGGCCCGCGGATAGTCTCGATTTTTGTGGTAAGAGAGGCCGATATTGTTGGAGGTGTTCGCAATGACTGGTTTTTCGTTCGCGGCTTCAGCAAGCTTCAGAGCGCGTTGGAAATACGCCGAAGCCTGGGAATGATTTCCCTGTATGCCGTAAGTCCCCCCAATATTATTGAGCGTCTGGCTAAGTAAGAGTTTGTCGTCCAGGGCCTCACTCAAAGCCAAACCCTTTTCGAGATATTCCAGAGCGCGTGCGTAGTCGCCCTGGTCTCTATAGATGACGCCGAGATTGTTGAATACGTTGCCGAGGAGCCTCTTATCGCCTGCTTCCTCTGCCAGCCGTTGACTTTGCCGCAAGTAGTCGAGTGCGGTGGCATTATCTCCAAAGGTGCGTGTAATCATGCCAAGGGCATTGAGGTTGCGGGCAGTTACTGAGTTATTACGCTTGATTGCCGGCAACGACAGATTCTTTTCGAAAACCTCTAAAGCCTGCTGATAATCGCCGCGCGAATAATAATTAACGCCAATGTTGGTGGCGGCAAACTGGATGCCCGGATCGTCGCCAATCCGTTCAGCCATCGACAGCATGACTTGCAGCGCGTTCAGTGCTTCCACAAGTTGGCCACGTACTCTGAGTGTATCTGCCTGTATCCGCAACGCCTGGACCAGGGCCACTGTAATTAAGTCAGGTTCAGCTTCCAGCAAAGCCTTTCGATCGCTCTCTGTTTTAGCGGAAAGAAGTTTGGCCGCGAGTTCACGTTCGCTGGCTTCGTATTGCGAAACTTTCCATTGTCCATCTTCCTTAACCAGTTTGAGCTTTCGGTTTTGTGTGCCGAAACCAGGAAGCGGCTGTCCTGACTTTAGATCAGTTGCCAGCACATCGAGTTTGAGTACGATGATCGCCGAGGTCCCTTCCACGCTTACCTGACGAATCAGAATATTCTTCATCTCAATACTGCCGGCAACTGAGACCAGCTTTCGAAAATCTGCGATGAACGCCTCTCTTTCTGTCGCGTTCGAACTCCAAAGCGCGATCAGTCCATCAACGTCCTTTCGTTGATAAGCCTCGAGGAAATTTCTGGCCACACCGCGAACCAGAGCTCCGTCATCCGGGGTCTGGGCCAGGCTCGCGTTTGCGCAGAACAAGAGACAAAACACTAGAACAAGAATCAATCGCTGAGGGTGTTTGTAATACGGCATAGGTTTTTCCGTGTGTTTTTGAGAGACGAAGGTTCGAAGCAAACATAAAGGGGAGGTTGGTAGATTGGCAGCTATTTTAGTGAATCGAGTTCAGATGGCAAGACCTTTTTTTGTTGCATCGATTTAGTGCTTTGCGCCTCGAAAAACTTTTCTCTCATCGTGGTAATACGCCTGCCTGCTTTCCATCTTCACGAAGGTAAGAGAGACAAACGCATCCTGGCTTGCCGGACCGCACCGGCTCAGGTCACGGATCGAGGGATTGATTGGGTAGTTGAAAAGTGATTTGCGCTCCCGCCCGGTTGGCGCGCAACACTGTTCGAACGACTTCCGGAAGGGAGTGAGGGCTACGCTCCCTCCGGGAACTGCGTCGACGCGGTATCAGGGGAGAACCACCGCGTCGACGCTTGCACCAGTCAATTGAAATAACAGCAAAAGCATTATGTGCTCCCGCATAAATCGCCATGTTGTCAAAATACACATATTACTGGCTCCTGTTCATTACCTTCGCCTGTGTTGCCGTCTTATCCATCAGCTTCTTCTGCTTTTCCGCAGCAGCGGGTGGAACGATGGTCCAGCCACCGGTGAGCAGTACTTTCAGCCCCTCCAATGCCCGCACTGAAGACGGCAAGCTGATTCCCACGGAGCAGTTCTTTCCCGCCAAACGTTGTGCCGGCTGCCACCAGGACACACACACCGCATGGTCAGAGTCGCTGCATCGGAATTCAGGCCGTGAGCCTTTTTATAAAGATAGCGTCGACATTCTGGAGCGCACTTCAGGAAGCGAACTCACGCAGCACTGCGAGTCGTGCCACGCTCCGGTATCGGTTTTATCGGGTGCGTTGCAGAAGGAAAGCAAAGAGCTGCGAACAATGGACGACGAAGGCGTCACTTGTTCCATTTGTCATTCGATAACTGAAGCCCGTCTCGACGGCACCGGTAGTTACACCATCCGCCGGCCGGCATTGCTCGAGCGTGAGGACGGCACATCGGTTTACGGTGAAGTTTCAGATGCTGCAATCATGGCCGATATCCCTGGCCACCGTCGTGCTGTCATGCGCCCGCTGCTCAAGTCACCCGAGTTTTGCGGCACCTGTCACAAGTCGGCGGTAACGCCAACGCTAAACAAGTACAAGTTCCTCAGAGGTTTTTCTGCCTACGACGAATGGCAACAGTCCGCAGCGTCACGCGAGACAGTGTCGCCATTCTACAAGCGCGAACATCGAGCCGATTGTCGAACCTGTCATATGCCGCGCGTACAATCAGGGAACGACGTCGCGGCCAAAGAGGGAACGATATCTTCACATCGCTGGATAGGCGCAAATACAGCGACGCCGCTCTTCTATCAGCAAATGCGCCAGGTTGAACTTACTGAAAAATTTCTCAGCGATAAAGTTCTTTCTGTTGACATCTTTGCGCTGAGGCGCGAAGCCACCGGCGCTACTTCCGCCCCTTTAAACCCCGCTGCTCAAAATTCAATAGACCTTCAAGCCGACGATGAGGTGACGGCCGAAGTAGTGGTATTCAATCGTAAGGCGGCACATTCATTCCCTCCCGAATTGCGAGACATGTATGAGCCATGGGTTGAGTTCGAGGTGCTCGACAAATCGGGCCAGACGATCTTTCACAGCGGATTCATCAAGCCGGATGGGACGCTCGATGAGAGTGCACACGTCTACAAGTCTATTCTCCTGGATGAGTCGGGCAGATCGATTACTCGTCACCAGGTTTGGCTTGCTCGCGTGAAGGCCTACGACAATGCGATCTCACCGGGACGTTCGGACATAGCGAGGTATCGGTTCCGCCTTCCGAAAGACGATCGGACGGGGAGTTTTGCCCCAGTGAAACTTCGGGCTCGAGTCCATTACCGCCGGTTCATTCAAGAATACACAGACTATGTTCTGAAAAGACACAACGCGACAAACTTGAAGATGCCTGTCGTGCTGATGGCGGAAGCGGAACTGGAAATCATTCCCCGCAATCAAAAACGCAATAAGGCGTCACGGGACAGTCTTAGTGACGAACAGCAGGCGCGCCGCTGGAACGATTATGGAATTGGTTTGCTCGAACAGGCGCAATACGGTGAGGCGAGCGCAGCGTTTCGTCGCGCGAGCGAACTCAATCCGCTTGATCCCGATCCTCTGATTAGCGCCGCAATCGCTGAAATGAGGACCGAACGGTATGGCCCAGAGCGCCAGCAACTACACAAGGCACTCACGTTGCTGGACGCGGCGCTGAAACTCTCGCCGACTAATGTGGATCCTACCCACGCTCGGGCTCGTTTCTTCAGAGCTCTGGCCGTCCGCGGGATGGGCCAACTTCAGTTAGCAGCCGACGAGTTAACAAAAGTCGCGAGTGAATACCCGCGCGATCGCGAAGTGCAGCGACAACTGGGCCAAACACTCTACGCGCTCGGTCGTATCGCTGACGCACAAGTTGCTTTCGAAGCACTACTGGGGATCGATCCCAACGATGCCGGCGCGTATCAATTTCTCTCCCCGATCTATTTGAACAGATCACCTCAAGAAGCCGAACGGGCACATGGCCTCTATCTGCTGTGGCGCGATGATCCACTTGCCGATGTTTTTGCCGAGCGCTTCTTTGGTACTCATCCCGAATGGGCCGAAGAAAGAATTGCCGCACATATCCACGGTAGTAATGCGAAACCGCGGCCCACACTTTCGGCTCCCTATGCAGCACCAGATCGATAACTAGCGAAACCGACAACGGTCCTGACGTTCGTCGTTGGTGGAGGAAACAGTTGATGAGACGCTTTGTTTCAACGGCCCTATTAATCACCAGTCTGCTGTTTTTCTTCTGCTCGGGTGCCCGATCGCAGACACTGACTACTACGACCGTTTACATTTACGACGAATTAGGTCGGCTGAAGGGTGTTATCACACCTTCGGGAGACGTCGCTATTTATAGTTACGACGCTGCGGGAAACATCGTCTCCATTGCTCGACAAACCACCTCCACCGTTTCGATCATCGAGTTCACCCCTGACAAGGGCCAGGCTGGCACGTCCGTTACGATCTATGGAACCGGTTTTAGTCTGATACCAGCTCAGAATAGCGTTCTATTCAATGGGGTCAGCGCCACGGTTACGGCTGCATCTGCAACTCAACTCGTTGTTGCCGTTCCTTCGGGTGCCTCCACAGGACCAATCTCTGTTACCACTCCCTCCGGTAATGCGGTCAGTACCACTTCTTTCGAGATCTTACAGGCGTTGTCGATTACGGGATTTACTCCGACCATCGGAACGCCGGGTACTGCGGTGCAGATCAGCGGGACAGATTTCGATCCGGTTGCAGCAAATAATCAACTCAAGTTCAACATCACCCCGGCCGTTGCTGCAACGTCGAGTCCCACCACGATTAATACCACTGTGCCCGCGAACGCCACGTCCGGACACATCACGGTGACCACAACCGCGGGCGCCGCAGTAAGCAGTGGCGATTTCTTTGTCCCGCCTTCTCCATTCACAGCAGCGAGTGTGGATCACGCCTCCCGAATTGCGATGAATGAGACAAAGGCAGTTGCTGTGAATGCCGCCAATCGAATCGCGCTCATAGTTTTTGATGGCACGGTGGGCCAACGAATCAGTCTTCAGGCAGCGAACAGCAACATCTCGAGCAGTACGATCAGGGTCATCAAGCCTGACGGAACGAACCTATTGAATCCAACTTCACTCAGTGGCAATTGGTTTGTCGAGCCGCTGACGCTTTCAGTGACGGGCACTCACACGATCGTCATCGATCCAAACTCCACCTTCACCGGCAGCATGAATCTCACGCTGCATAACGTCCCCTCAGACGCGACGGCAATCATCTCACCCGGCGGGCCGCCGGTTACGATCACGACCACTACACCGGGGCAAAACGCAGTCCTCACATTTGCTGGGACCACAGGTCAACGGATCAGTCTCAACGTAACCGGCGTTTCTATAGCCGATAGCACGGTGACGATCCGTAAGCCTGATGGTACGGAAATGTCTTCCGGAAATGTGACGACCAGTGGCTTGTTCTTCGACACAATGACGCTGCCTGTTGCTGGTAATTACTCGATCTTTATTAATCCCACCGGTCCCGCAGTCGGCAGCATGACGTTCACCCTGAACGACGTGCCCGCGGATTCAGTGAGCCCGATCGTCATTGGTGGATCACATGTGGTGGTCTCGATAAATATTCCGGGACAAAACGCTCAACTTACTTTCACGGGTACTGCAGGACAGATCGTAGAACTCGATTGGCAGGGAAGCCTGACGTTCTCAGGCAGCCTGGCGATCGCTAAGGCTGATGGCACAGTGGTCCCGGATACCTACGGGTTGTCATGGAACGACAACATCCTTGTCTTACCAGAGACCGGCACATACAAAATTAATATCAACCCATCCGGCGCGAGTACGGGCAGCTCAACATTTGCGCTCTATGAAATTCCTCAGCCGGTGACGGGCACCATTACGGCCAATGGTCAGCCAGTTACGGTGACGATTCCCAACTTTGGGCAGATCGCAAAGATCACTTTCCAGGGAACTGCCGGCGATCAAGTAAGTCTGAAAGGCAGCCACATAAAAACCGGACCGTTCGGATCGTATGTCGAAATAAAAGCGCCGGACGGGAGTTTTCTGGGCTCAATAGATTTTGCTGATCCCGAATTCTTTTACGTTGACGAATGGTTTGATTATTACAACCTCGCCGACACGATGACCTTGCCGGCCACCGGCACTTACACGATTACCATTTTCCCTGACGCCAGCAGCGGTAGCATGGACCTCACGCTTTACACCGTGCCGCCCGATGCCACCGGCAGCATCACACCAGGGGGATCACCGGTAACAGTAACGACGACGGTTCCGGGTCAGGATGCGCGGTTGACATTCAATGGCACCGAGGGCCAGCGAGTCACCGTGAAAATCACCGGCACTACTCCTCCGTTTTTCCCGTATGTCTGTGTCCTCGATCCTGATGGCTTTGTCGTTGCGGGTAGCGCCTGCGTGTGGGTCTGGCACGGTAGTAACTTCATCGATACCGTGGTTCTGCCGGCGACCGGAACTTACTCCGTCCGAGTGAATGGACTCTATGGCGCGGCCGGTTCTGCGATCGTCAACCTGTATGACCTGCCGCCGGATATCACGGGCACCCTCACGTTCGGTGGACCACCTGTAACAGTAACTGCCACCGCTCCGGGACAGGATGCCGAAATGACATTCGCCGGCACAGCCGGTCAGCGGATGAGCTTGAAAGTGAGCGGCACCCTTCCGGTGTTTAGTGGCATAAACATCTTCAGACCTAACGGACAGTTAGTGAGCTTCGTCAATCGATTCATCCGGCAGATCGGGCCGGTACGAGCAGAATTGGTTGAAACTACGGTTCTACCTGCAACCGGAACCTACAAAATCAAGGTCAACACATTTAACGATGCCGGCACTATGACCTTCAATCTCTACGAAGTTCCTGCCGACGTCGACAATGGTGCGATTTCCATTGGTGGTCCACCGGTGACTGTGACCTCAACCGTGGAAAGACAAAACCGGCGCCTCACTTTCGAGGGGACGGCCGGCCAGACTGTAAATCTGCGGATCAGTAATGGCGCGTCATGGCTCAATCACATCTCGCTTTTCCGACCTGACGGCATACTGCTCGCGAGTTCACGAGCCGATGCGGCGAATTCGAAAGTAATCGACACGACCCTGCCGTTAACCGGCACTTACTCGATCCTCACCGAGCTATTTGCAAACGGCGACGCGGTAACGTTTACGCTTGGTTCCGGTACGTCCGATGTTACCGGCACGGCGCTACTGAATGGACAGCCGGCGACGATCGCGGTGCCGTCCTCACAGCAACTTGCGCGTTACACCTTCAATGGCACAGTGGGCCAACGAGTCGGTCTGAGGATGACAGACGTCACCTTCGAAGATGCTCAAGTCAGAATTACCGGACAGGAGTTGGAGTGTTGTCAGCAGGACAGAATCCAGAATACGGGAGTCGGTGCAGACAGGTTTGACGTCTGGCAAATTACTTCAACCGGACCTAATGCCGTCGTCGTGGATCCGATTCTGGATTACACCGGCAGTGTGACAACGCGGCTTTACGACATTCCCCCTGACGTGACCGGCACGATCACGCTCAACGGGCCAGCGGTAAATGTAACTGCGACTACGCCCGGCCAAAACGCGACGTTGACCTTCGACGGAACCACCGGACAACAGGTCACGATCCATGTGACCAACAACACCGTAGGAAAGATCACGCTCGAGTTATACCGGCCGACTGGTGTGTGCCAGGTCTATCACCTGTCCGAGGGTGGCAGCTTCGATCTGCCACTACAAACACTGCCGACTCCCGGCACTTACAAACTTTCTATCAACCCGTGGCGAGCAAACACCGGAAGTGTCTCCATCAACCTGACCACTCCTTAAGAAATTTTGCGAGCGCAGCACAATCAGGTTGAAGAGATCACTATTTAGTTCAGGAGTTGACGATGGATTGGAAAAACATCTTGCACAAAAGGCCGCGCAAATTCTCTAGACCCGTTTCGGTCGGACCAGGCGTGTTTTCACTGCGCGTTGGTATCTCACTCTTTCTTATCTTTGCGCTCCTGACGGGTTCGCTCCCGATACTATCGATCGAGCAAAGAGTCTTCGCCGCCGATGTTGCGAAATCATCGGCTCGAACGCTAAGTCCTCAATCCGGCGATACCGTTGTCTTCTACGGACCTCGTCAATTCGTTCGCCAATCGGGATCTCCCGTGACAGTGACTGAGCAGTTCACGATTCCTTTCGGAGTTGTCGCGCCCTACACGATTCAGGTTCAAAACGGCGCCGCTAACGGAACGCATCGTGTTTCCAGTGCGACAATTCAGCTCAACGGCGTCGAGCTATTCGCACAAAACGCAATCAAGGACAGCACGCCATCGCTATCGCAAACCGTTTCCTTGCAGACCTTGAATGAACTGAAGGTCAAACTCACCAGCGCTGCCGGGTCATTCTTAACAATCAGCATAGTTGGCACGCGTACCGTTCTTCCTCCCGCCAGTTTGCTTTCCGTAAACCCGACTCGTGCGACCCAAGGTCAAACTCTCAACGTAACGCTCCATGGAGAAAACACCCATTGGGTTCAAGGCGTGACGCGCGCCAGTTTCGGACCGGAAGTATCAGTTAATGGCGCTGCGATGGGTGAACTCGGCACAGTTTCAGTTTCCAATTTCACCACCGCAACCGCGCAGATAACAATTTCTGCAACGGCAGCGCTCGCTCCGCGCACAGTCCGAGTGGTCACGCCAAATGTTCCGGCGCCTTTTCCTTTGAACATATTTGAAGAGACGGTGACCCTCGCTGATGCGTTTACAGTAACTGCCACATCACCACCCGGCCCATCATCAACGACTGTAACAACCATCGTCGGGCTGGCCGGAAATCCGGGTTTCGCCGATGGAGTTGCCTCGCAAGCTCGTTTTCAAAATCCCACCGGCATCGCTGTTGGACCAGACGATTCGATCTATGTGGCCGACTCAGGCAACAACCGCATACGGTTAGTGCGTTTGCAACCGGATTCGTTTGGCAATCTTCAGTGGATTGTTTCGACGCTCGCCGGTAACGGCACTTATGGGTTTGTTGATGGTCCAGCGGCAACGGCACAGTTCAGGAATCCGCAGGGCGTAGCGATTGACAGCAGTGGCGCGGTGTTTGTTGCCGACAGCGCCAACAACCGCATCAGGAAGATTGGGACCAACGGTACCGTCTCAACAGTGGCCGGTGATGGAACTCCGGGACTTGTCGATGGCACAGGAAGCCAGGCGCGCTTCAATTCACCGCGCGGAATTGCCGTAGATATCCAGGGAAATATTTATGTCGCTGATACGGGTAATGCTGCCGTCCGCAAGATTGATTTAGCCGGACAGGTAAGCACGCTCGCCGGCGATGGGACAGTCGGATCGAGTGATTCTCCTTCTCGCTTCGACTGTCCATCCGGCGTCGCGGTCAGTGGTTCCACTGTTTACGTCTATCTCGCAGACAAAGGCAACCATCGTATTCGCAGTCTCGATTCAACCGGTACGGTAGTAACAATCGCGGGACAAGACCGAGGGTTTGCAGATGGCTCTGCCGGCGATGCGCGGTTCGCCGAACCGTCGGGAATTGCTGTCGATGCTTCCGGCAATATTATCGTCACTGATGCGGTCAACTCGCTTATCAGACAGGTGAGTCGCGTGCCTGCCGGGAGGGGATTTACGATCGCTGTCTCAACGTTGGCCGGTTCGGGTGAACGTGGCTTCACGGATGGCCCAGGCAGTTTGTCTGCTTTTCTCACTCCGAGAGGTGTCGCTAGCACTTCCTCGAGTGCAATCATCGTCGCCGACACCGGAAACCATACGCTGCGACGACTAACCCTTCCTCCAGTCATTTTATCGACCTCACCTGCCAGTGCTCGACCAGGAGAAACTATTACGATCGATGGCGCGCGCTTTGACGCACGTGGTACCGATCAAAATACGGTACGTTTTACGAAGGCGCCTGAACTTGGCGGCGGAAACGTAACGGCAACGGTAATCTCAGCCACCCAAACAACTCTGCTGGTTACAGTGCCGGACGAAGCGGCGACTGGACCAATCACAGTTCAAACCGAAGGTGGAACTGCGGTCAGCCCACTTCCACTCGAGGTTCTGCCACCAATACCGGTGATCACCAGCTTTAGTCCGCACGCCGGAGCAATCGGCTCAGCCGTCACACTATCCGGACAGTGGCTGAAAGCATACGCTGGTGAAACGACTGTTACTTTTGCCGGACGAGGCAATACAAGACTGCCGGCCCTCGTAACTTTCGCCAGCCTGTCGCAGGTTAATGTCGTTGTTCCTAATGCTGCGGTGACGGGTCCCATCGAGTTGTCCAACGTTTGGGGCCAGACAGCGACAAATGAAGCCTTCACCGTTAACGCTTCACAGGACTTTCAATTGACAGTGGCGCCGGCCACCGCGACGGCTATTCAACAAACCTCTGCCACCTACGTGGTCCAACTAACAAGCACTCAAACATCTTTCACCCAATTAGCGCGTTTGTCGGTTACAGGATTGCCTGCGGGCGTAACAGCCACGCTTACGCCTTCACAAATAACTGCTGGCGCTTCGTCCACTCTGAGTTTGAATCTGACTAATGCGAATCTCACGCCGGGCAGTTACTTGTTCACTTTGAGTGGCGCTGCCGACATTGACGGAAACGAAACCGTGCGCACGGTGCAACTGAGTTTGAGTGTTGTGGCTGCCGGACAGACCACTCTGTCGGGTCGGGTGATGTCGACCGATAACGAGCCAATTATCGGAGCCACCATTTCAGTCGACGGTCACAGCGCAACGACCAATGCGGCAGGTTCATTTCTTCTGACGGGAGTTAACGCGGGCCCAGCCCGACCGGTCATGATTGACGGCCGCACGGCGAACTCACCCAACCGTACTTATCCTGTACTTGCAGAGCCGGCAAATATCGTTGCTGGTCAGGCGAACATTGTTCCGTATGTTTTTTACCTTCCTCCGATCGATGTCGAAAACGAAGTGATCCTGGTTCCCGGACAAACAACAGTCGTTACTACTCCGCGTGTACCAGGTCTGCAGTTAACAGTGCCCGCGGGTGCTAACCTCCGCAATCGTGATAACACTCCGGTAACTCGCATCTCGATAACTCCGGTTCCTATCGATCGCACCCCCACGCCTCTGCCACCCAATGTAACGACGGGAATGGTCTACACGAATCAACCAGGTGGTGCGATTTCAGATGCTCCCATGCCAATGGTCTTTCCAAACCTGATGGGAGCCGACCCCGGCACAAGAGCGGAGCTCTATGCCTTTAATCACGACACAGTGCAGTGGTACGTTTACGGATACGGACGAGTCAGCGCGGACGGCCGTCTCGTCGTGCCTGAAATCAATCCGGCCACGGGTCAACCGTACGGTCTGGTGGATTTCTCGTGGTATTTCGTGTCTGCTGATCCGGACGGCGATCCGGGCGATCCGTGTCCCTGTCCCAGCAACCGAACGGGTAATCCGGTTGATTTGTCGACCGGGATTAAGATCGAGAATGCGACCGATGTCTCTTTCGGTGGCGCCCGTGGCCGCCTGGCTCTAACCCGAGTATTCACGAGTGATCTGAATGCCAGTGATGCGGGCTTTTCGATCATCGGACGGTTTGGACGCGGTACCAAAGACAACTACGACGTAACCCTCACCGGAACGTTTGGACCAGGTGGTGCTGGCCGAGTTGTATTTCCGGAACAAAGAACTGGCCACCTCTTCAGTTACGTGCGTACTGATCCTGATGGGGCGTTTGTTTTCGCGTCGACCTCAGTACTGTCGCAGCAGGGTGACGTGGTCCGACAAAAAACGGACGGCACTTTTGAATACAGATATTCAGGAGGGGAACTATTACGCTTCGATTCTTCTCGCCGCCTGGTCGCAACGATAGATCGCAATGGCAACACGACAACACTGAGCTATAACGGATCGAAACTGACCAGCATCACCGACCCGGTCGGACGTTCACTTACCTTGGAATACAACTCACTTGGCCTGGTCGAACGATTGACTGATCCGCTCCAGCGCCATTGGCTTTACACCTATAAAGAATCTCCGTTTGGGTACCAGCTCGAAACTGTGACTGATCCGCTTGAGAACGTCGTCCAGTATACCTACGACGAAGGCCCTTTGGTCATGATCACTGACGGTCGGAATAACCTCGTAAAGCAGATCTCTTACAACGTTGATAGTGGAAGAGTGCTCCAGCAAACATTTGCTGACGGCGGATTTGAACGCTACCAATATGCGGTGTCAGGTACCGTCGTCACCGGTGTCACGATTACTGACTCATTAGGACGCACTGAAAGCAAACGTTTTAACGCAGCCGGTTATGTAATCGGATTGGCGGATGGGCAGGGTCAATTTACGTCTATAAATCGAGACATAGCAACCAACCGATCCTTGTCAACGTTCGGTTCCTGCGGTTGTGCGGAAGCAACCAATGAGTTTGATGAACGAGGGAATCGTACGGGGAGCACCAACCGTCTGGGTCAAACGGGACACTGGGAATACGGGTCGGTATTCAACAACGTCACTCGCTCCATCGATCCACTCGGCCATGAGACGACCTTTGGCTATGATTCGCGCGGTAATCTTACGACAGTTACAAATGCGCTGAATCAAACGGCCACATTTGCGTATGACGGATTTGGCCAACTGACCAGCATCACCGATCCGCTTAACCATACAACCACGCTCGAGTACGACAGCGCTGGTAATGTCGTTGGGATTGTCGATGCTTTGAATCATCGCGCAACGTTTGAATACGACGCACTCGGCCGGCTAAAAGCGGCCATCGACCCACTCAATCGGCGCCAGAGCGTAACTTACGACGCCCTCGATCGCATTCTATCCACCACAGATGCGACCAATGCGGTCACTGCATACACCTACGATGCCAATGGCAACATAACCAGCCTAACCAATTCTCTTCAGAAACGATGGCAATGGGTTCATGACGCCAAGAACCGGCCGCTTTCTGTTACCGATCCTCTGAATCGAGTCAAACGCTACACGTACAACACTGAAGACGAGTTGGTGGAAATTAAATCGCCGCTCAACAGAACCGTCAAATATGCGTACGACAATCGCGGACAGCTTTCAACCATTACCGATTCTCTAAACAACGTCGTGCATCTTTCGTACGACAATCGGGGAAATCTCAACAGCCTCGTCGATCAGCGGGGATTCACCACCACTTACTCGTTCGATGAGTTAGGGCGTCCGATTAGCAGCCGCAATCCGTTGGGCCAATTTACGGATGTTTCCTACGACGCAGCAAATAACATCACGTCCTTCACAGACCAGAAGGGTCGCCGCACGAACATCGTATTCGATAAGCTAAATCGGCCCTTAAACATTACGTATCCCGACGCCGTTGCTACCTTCACTTACGACGCGGCTGGCCGAACAACTCAAGTCTCGGATACTCAGGGTGGTAGTGTCACATGGAGCTATGACGAAGCGAACCGGCTCTTGTCTGAAACCAGTCCGGCAGGTGTGGTTACTTACGCGTACAACGCTGCAAACCAGCGGACGTCAATGACGGCCGCCAACGCGGTCCCTGTAACCTATGGCTACGATAACTCGGGTCGTTTGGAGACGATTACTCAGGGCGCTGAAATCTTTACCTTTGCTTACGACACCCTGTCGCGACTCTCCAGCTTACAGAGACCTAACGGTGTCCGCACCTCAATCGCATACGACGAGGTGAGCCGATTAAAACAACTGCGACATTCCGATGCGCTGAATCAAACAATTGAGGATTACCGATATACCTACACGCTTGACGATCAAATCTCATCGATCACATCGCTAGGTCCGCCACAGTTATTGCCGGCAGCCAGGAATGTAAGTTCAGCAGATGCGGCCAACCGCATTACACAATCTGGTTCGGCCCATTACAGCTTTGACGAGACTGGCCAGGCCACAACAAAAACTGATGAACAAGGTGTAACCACATACCAGTGGGATGCGCGCGGTCGGTTAAGTGGCGCAGCTTTACCCAGTGGTCAGACTGTCAACTATGGTTACGACGCATTAGGAAGAAGAGCCAGTCGATCGACTGGCGGAACGACGACGAACTTTCTCTACGACGGAGGGGATGTTGTCCGCGATAGCGACAGCAGTAGCAACACTATTGATTATCTGAATGGACCAGGTGTCGACAACAAGCTGCGACAGTCCAGCGCCGGCGCCGGTACGTTCTATTTCCTGCAGGATCATCTTGGAAGCACAAGAGCGCTGACCAATGGCAGCGGGGCCGTTGTCGAACAGTCACAATACGAAGCGTATGGGCACAGTTCGGGCAGTGCTTTGACGAGATATGGGTTTACGGGGAGAGAGCTTGACGATGCAACCGGTCTTACCTACAACCGGGCTCGATGGTATGACTCAAATCAAGGCCGCTTCCTGACTGAAGACCCGATTGGTTTTGCGGGCGGTTTGAACTCATATGGGTACGTGGCTAACGATCCGTTGAGTTTTATTGATCCTACTGGTCTATCCCTACAAACATTTCTGGATGGTTTCTGGCGAAGCTTTGCCGTCAGCGCGGTCGTGGCCGCAGTTGTCGCCGGCATTATCGCGGCAAGCGGCGGCACCGTTGCCGCGGTCATCGCGGCGCTCGCGGCGGTTTATGGCGGATACCAGCTCTACCAGGCGATAAAAGAACTAGCGACGGCGAACCTATGTCCTGATGAGTATGACGAAAAGCTTGGAGAACTGATTGGAGGAATACTCGGAGGACTGGTCGGCGGCGGAGTGGGATCAGGGATTGGAGCTCGAGTCGGGCGTGTACCCGGTTTCAGGAGCTTCATGGCTGACGAGAGTGGAATGGTTCCCGGCAGAATCCCTGGCGATTATCTGGTTGGAAAGGCGCCCAAGCAGGTAACACCCGGCACCAGGGTGCTTGAAGGGCAATATGTAAACGATCTGGGCCGAGTGGAGCCCTGGAAAGCTTATTATGATGAATACGGGAGAATGGTTGCCCGGACTGACTATAATGCCGGCAATAAGGCGGCCGGCATTCCTGATACGCACCATAGCCAGTATGAGTACAATGCGAGATATCCCAATGGCCGTGAGACCAATCCACACACACCAGGACCGTTCCCTGGACTTAGTTTTGGTTGCAATTAATTTGATCTTCGAAATTCGGTTGGATTAGAAAGGATTATGCTGAGCCACGATCAAGCAATCAGCGAGTATTACTCTCTGAAGCCGACTGCTTTTACAACTGTCGCACGACTCGAGCTGCGTCAACACGACTTCAACGATGGTTCGCCACCGGAACTAGCCCTGGAAATCGAGCTTCTTGCGGACAACGGTGGTGAGAAGAGTTTGTTGCTCTCGTTTGAGGGCGTGCGTGAACTCAAGATTCAACAGCCTTCTCTGTCGCTTTTCCAGATACCTTTTATCGAGATACGTTCGATACAGGACAGTCAGTGGGAAAAGCTCAACTACAAAGTACAGAGCGAGAATGATTCGATATCTTTCTTTTGTCGCAGCTTCAGCTCTGAGCTCGTTTTTACAGGCAAGTCGTGAGTTGCCACTTCTTACAACGGACGAGTAAACAGGTTTCACCGGAACGCATCCACCGACTCCCGTCGGTGGGATTTCTGACTTTTTGTGCAAGGCACTGTTACACATTAGCAAGATCGAACAAGAAAAAGTCTCGTATTTGCGCTACATGATAATGCGTAGCAATCCAACTCCGGGGCGGATCTGTGTTCCTGATAACTCACCTGCTGAAGTTTTCTGTCAGACACCCGCGTGTCGTCGTCGCACTTGCCGGTGTCATTACAGTTTGCGCCCTCTTCTTCATCCCGCGGATTCAGTTACGACTCGACGGCCGATCTTTAATTCCTTCCAGTCTGCCGCAGTTTGCTGAAGCCGATCAGGCCGCAGCCCGTTTCGAGTTGCGTGACCTGGTGTTGATAGGTGTCGGCAATGAGCAGTCGGGCGTCTACACACCCGAGACCTTGAAACGCATCGCTCGCTTGAGTGATGGACTCTCGCGAGTCGAAGGCGTTGTCTCAGGATCCGTTATCAGTCTTTCCACCGTGCCACGCATCGAACTCGTAGATGACAACGTCGACACAAGCCCGCTGTACCGGCCCAATGACGAACTCAACACAGAAACGATCCAACAACTTCGCCGCGACGTGGCCAGGCGTGGGTACAGCACCGGCATGCTGGTCTCGGCTGACGGAAAAGGCGCGGCCATCATCGCCAAGGTAGAACCGGGAGCTGACCGGTATCGCCTGCTTGAAGAGACGCGCGCACTGATCGCGAGCGAATCATCCGGCAAAGACACGATCTATCTGAGTGGGTCGGCCCTCGCGCAGGCGGTTCTTGGCGAAGCGACAGCCCGCGACCTCGCTCGCTTGATACCGGCCGTGATCGTCGTGCTGGGCGTCATGCTGTTTCTGTCGTTTCGTCACATCGTGCCGGCGCTTTTGTCACTTACCGAAATCGGTGTGAGTCTCATCTGGATGGTGGGTCTGATGGGCCTGACCGGCCAGTCAGTTTTTGTTACGACATTAGTGTTGCCTGTGGTCCTCATCTGTGTCGGCGTGTCCGATGATGTGTATGCGCTCGGTCATTACTTCAACGAGGCGAGACATGCGAAAGACGCGACGGTCGAGGAGACGATCGTGGCGGCGTTCAGCAGTGCCACACGCCCCGTCGCTACGACCGCCGTGTCAACCGTCGTCGGACTGTTGTCGATGGCGGCCGTTAGTCTCAACCCGTTGCGCGTTTTTGGTCTCTTCGGATCAGCCGCGATCGTATTTTCGACATTGTTCACGTTCTCACTGCTGCCGGCATTGCTAGCACTTCTGAAACCGAAGGTCCGTTGGAAAGACGACCAAAGCATCGTCGCACTCGGCGGACGTCCCGCTACGTCGGCGCTGCATTTACTGACCAGTCGTGCAAGTCCGCGGAGGGTTGCTGTCTGCGCTCTTATAGTCGCGGTGTGCGCTGTCATCGCTACCACGCGTCTCCGCGTCGACGATAGTTGGATTCGGAATCTGCCGGGTAATAGCGACATCGTCCAAGGCGACCGGTTCTTCAACGAAAAGCTGGCGGGGACCACTGCGCTCGAACTAATGGTGGACGCAACCCACGGCGGGTGGTTCAACAGCAGGGAAGGCATCTCGGCGCTCGGATCGTTGGAATGGGTTTTGGCGCGGGTTCCTCATGTCGGTGCGGTGAATAGTCTCTTCAACGATATGGTGAGGACCAACTCCACACTTGTCCCAGGCTTAAACTATGGCGCCTATCGTGCCGCCCTGCGGACCGGACGCGTTCCTCTCCGAAACGAGGACGTCGAGGCAGCATTTAAAGTGCTATCACACTCGCCGCAGATGTCGCTGCGCGAGAGAGTTGATGACGATCATCGGTGGGCACGCGTTACGGTTTTCATTCGCGACGCTGACTACAGCCGTATCGATAATGTGCTCCAAGCTGCCGAACGTGAAACGTCTGCGCAGGGGTTGGGCCATAAGATCGTTCCTTTTGGTGATGGGTGGATTAGCTACCTCACGGTGCGTTTGCTGGTCCAGGGGCAGGCGTCGTCGATCGTGTTGGCACTCCTCACGGATCTGATTCTCATCAGTATTTTGCTTTGGTCGGTGCGGATGGGGTTGATCGCGGTCCTGCCGGTCGGCTTTAGTTTGCTCCTGGTCCTCGCGATGCTGGCGCTGGCAGGCACGCCGCTGGGAATCGCTAACTCGATGTTCGCCGGGATTGCGCTCGGCATCGGATTGGATTTCGCGATCCATTTGACGACGGCGTACCGGCAGAGACTCAATGAAGGCATACCCGCCGAAGAAGCCTTGCGCAGCACGTTGGAACACACCGGGCCGGCGGTCTGTGTCAGTGCCGCGTCGATCACGGCGGGTTTCTCCGTGCTACTGCTTTCTCAAATCGCTCCTAATGTACAGCTCGGCGTCATGATCTGTTTGTGTCTTGTCACCTGCGCGGTTACTACGTTGTTACTGATTCCCAGTCTGCTCAAACTCTGGAAAGTTGGACTGCCACATAAGGCACCAGAGTTTCATCTCAGCGTGTCGGACAGTAAGAAGGGAAGTGAGATGAGGAGTGGCGGATCGGTCAAAGCCATTGGTCGCAGCGAGATATTAAACTGACCACTCGCTCGTCCCTCTTTTACGATCACTGGTCCATTCCATGCGCCTACCGAAAGGCTCGCACTATCGGGTAATAAATAGCTGAGCGTGTCAGAGAGTGGAGGCAATGAAGCCGCGAGCAAGTGATAGATCCCATCGGGAACGGGACCGATACTAAAGGCGCCAGGCGAGGTGAGCAGCGCGCCGCCGACCGGACGACTCTGCGGAATGTGAGCGCGGAAGAGTCCGACGAAGATTGGTCCACCGCCGGGTTGTGATAAATCTACGAAACCCTCAATCGACGGACGCGGCGCTGTGCGTTCTGTGATCTCCGCGTAGTGTGCACAAAGTGATTCGACGGACGAGGAAGTGATTCGTTCGGCGAGATAACGAAACTCGCGTGGTCCGAGTCCGACGCGTTGTGTGAAGCGATGAGTAAAAGTGCTGAGACTGTTATAGCCAACCTCGAAAGAGATGTCAGTGATGCTGAGACTAGTATTCAGCAACAGCCGCTTCGCTTCGTCCAGCCGCATCGCCGAAATGAACTTGGCCGGCGGAAGACCGGTGATCTGGTGAAACACACGATTGAAGTGGAACGTGCTGAGATATGCGACTCGCGACATGTCATGCAGCGAGATCGGATCGCATAGACGTTCGCGCACGTTCGTGATCACGCGTTCGACCGCACGTCGATGAGCGGCTACTGTATCTTCACTCATACTCTTTCAATGCCTCACGCAATCGAGAGGGAACGGGAACCGGAACCACGTTGGCGCCTTCACGTTGCATGCAGGCGACTTGTTGTTCACCGCGAGCTATTAATTCTTCACCGGTAGCGTTAGGCCGCCAGTACTCGAAGTTCATCGTGATGCGATTCTGTCCGAGTTGACCGAGTCGCATGCGTAGGATGACCTCGTCGAAAGCGACAAGTTCCGCCATGAATTCACACGAAACGCGTGTGGTCACGAGCACGAGACCATGCTTTAGTGCGTCAATAACTTCGGGCGCTCGGTCACGCAAGAACATCTCGCGACAACGTCCCTGCCAGCGCACGTGGTTGGCGTAATAGACATTGCCGACCAGGTTCGTTTCCTCGAAGCCGACGACGTGCCGGTATTCATACGCGCGCATCTTTGCCTCCCGTTAGCACGGCGATCGCGAGTTTCGCTTTGTTTCCATCTGTGTTGATGACGCCCGACGCCATCTTTAAGTCGCCTGATGCGAGTAACATCCAACCGTTCGACGCCACACGTTCGAAGACGAGAGGCGCAGTCGTGCCGGCGCCGGCCTTCTTCAGGCATTCAACTGACGTCCAAACGCGCGTCGCCGCGACATCAAGTGTCTCTTGTGTTTCTCGACTAATAAGTTCTGCCAGTTTAAATCGCTCAACGCCGAGCATGTCAGACCAGATTGCGTGTGATCGTGGAACGACGAGTTCGAGATCGCATCCGACGGGCGAACGTCCCGCCACCGCCATCGTGAGATCGCCGCAGTGAGAAGCTGACACGTTGTGCCCGTTGCGAGTTTCGGGTTTCCCATCGGCGCGTCTGATGACACCGTTTGAGCCGAGTGCGCTCTCAATCGCGTGTGTGCTGCGATCGCGACGCTCCGAATTTCGATCATTCTGGAACACCACCGAAACATGCGCGCCCGGAATCAACTCCAACACGCATCGCTCGACGTACGGCGTTAGCAAACCCTCTGGCCATGGACCTTTGAAGTCCGCACCGGTGATTGTCCGTAAGTGAAGTCGCTCCCAGCGCTCTCGCACGCGACCTTCGCTATCGGTCAGCTCAACGTCGTAAACGAAGCCGTTCGCAAGCTGCTCTTTCTCTATTGCGCGCACGAAAAATCCGCCCGATTGTCCGTTCAGACTGCCGGTGATTTTCTCGACGCCGATTGGCAAGAGCGTGATCTGCGGTACGCACGCCTGGACCGCGTGGATCGCAGCGTCACGCGCGCCGGGATCTCCGAGCACCAAACCACCCGGTACATAGCGACCGAACCACGTGGTTGTTCCGTCGGGCATGATCTCGGCCGAGCACGACGTGGCTTTGAGTGCGCGATACTCGCGCAGACGTCGAAAGCGTCCACTGTGAAACAGCACGCGACCGTAAAGATCGTGATCCGGATCGACATCGACGCGTGTGCCCAGATCTTCAGTTTGAGGCGACGACTTTAGTGAGATCTCACCCACTCGACACACCGCACGGAAATGGTCGGCCTGAAAGCCTGTCTCCGAACTGCGCAGGACGATCTCCACGCAGCCTGGAGAACGCACGAGTGCAGCGACGCGGATCGTGTTGACTTCTCCATCACGAACGACGACCGGGCGTTCGAACTTAACCTGCTCGAAGATCGGCGGCTCGTTCGTCTCGGCTACCGCCATGAAGACCTGGGCCATCGCTTCCATACCCATCACAGCCGGCAGCAGTCGCTCACCACGGAAGACGTGGTCGTCAAGATATGGATCGGTTGTCGTGGACAATTCTGCGTCGACGACTAACTCGATCCCCGGGTAATACACACGCTGCTTTTCGAGAAAACGTAAGAAAGGAAGTTCGGGTCGCTCGACTTTAAGCGTCGGCATGTCGCGTAGTCGGCCCATGACCACCGAGGCAACGTTTCCTGATTTACGACAAAGGAGTTTGCGCAACACCTCCAAACCCTGCTCGATCGGTATCGGAGTGATGCCTCGACGCGTTAACTCGTCGACCGTGCCGAGCCGTGCGCCCATGCCGACGCCGGACCAGACGGACCATTCGATTGCGAGGCAACGACAGTCCGGCTGTGCGGCCTGCCACTGCTCGGTCAAACGAGTGAGCCATTCGTTTGCAAGACCATAATGAGCTTCGCCCGGCAGTCCCGTGCGCGCGATGATCGATGAGAAAGTGATGAAGAGACGCAGGTGTTCGGGATCGATTGCGGTGAGTATGTTCTGTACGCCCTGAATCTTCGGCGCTAATGTTTCGGAGACCTTATTCGCGGTGAGGTTCTCGATCAGACACGGAACGTTTCGCGCCGCGCCGTGCAGGATGGCGGTGATTGGACCAAAGTCTTGCTCCACGTTGCGAACTGTTGCGCGGGTTGCGGCGGCGTCTGTGATGTCAACACTGTAATAACGGAAATCGATGCCTGTCGCTTTCATCCGTTCGAGGTTCGAAATGATCTCGTGGTCTGCGTCGGGTTGAGAAAGTCCGAAGATAGCCAGGCGGACTCCGGATTCACGCGCGAGCCGAAGCGCACATTCTGCCGTGATACCACGCGCGCCTCCGGTGACCACTAACACGTCGTGCGACGTGAGTGACAGCTCGTTCTCGTTCACTTCAAGCTCGAGCGGCCGCAGCACAGGCTCCCAGCGTTTGCCGTCTGATGTGTAACGCGCTTCGGTGTAACCGCGTGCGCTAAGCGCTTCGGCCAATACCCACGCGGCGGCGTTCGGGTGGTCCAGGGGAACGTCAATTACGCACGTGTTGAGGTTCTTAGATTCAAGATGCAACGTGCGCGCGAAGCTGGCCGCGCCGCCGACAAGCACGAAATGGAATTCATCACCTCCATTTAGTGCCGCGCGCGCGCCGCTCAATAGGAGATCGATTTGACTCTCGTCGGGTTCGTGCGGAAGAAGTACGACAATGCCACGGCCCGAGGTTGGTGCGAACGAAGATTCCACCGAGAGCTTTAGAGGGTGACCCGGTGAAGCGAGTATGCGCCAGTCTCCTGTCTCGGTTGGACCATCACGTCGTGGCAGTGCGCGTTCAACCCACTCGATCGAAAACTCTCTGATCCATTCGTCAACGCCGGTAGGAGTTGCTTCAGCATCCGTATCGCCGTTCACGCCTTCGGCACGCGCTGAAGCTTCGAGTGCGCTCGCGATTTCTGAGAGTGTTGCGTTTGCATAGTGTGTCGGGGCTGTCGGAGGTGGAAGATTTAGATGACGGGCTGCCTCGGCTACGAGTTGGGCCACGCTGATTGAGTTCAAGTGAAGATCGTCAAGCAGGCGGCTTTCGTTTTTGACGGTCGTGATGGGAAGTTCGAGCCGCTCTGCCACCAGTCGTCTCACGACTTCGAGTGGCGTGTCAGTTTCTGAGCCCGCTGGGATGTCGTCAACGATATCGGTGGACGGTTCTGGAGAAGCGTCCACCGTGTTGTCGTTAATTGGGGCTAGCTCACAGGGGTTAACAAAGAAGCGCGGCCTCCAGTCGAGATCGAATGGGCGCGCGAAGCGATCGGCGTACAGCTCATCGTGAGCGACGCGTGCGCCGAGACAGAAACAGGCGCCGACGGCATTCAGGAGTCCGCGAAGTGAAGTTCCACCGGCATCGAGTGCGATAGTGGGTTCGTTACGAAACTGACTGATGAGTCCGCAGAGTGTCTGGCCTGGTCCAACCTCGATCCAGAGATCGACGCCTGACGCAGCGTCGACCGCCTCCATAAAGCGAACGGGTGAGGTCACCTGTTCGCGTAGTAACGAACGGAGATCGGTGTCGGCGCTGAGGTTTTGTCCCGTTACCGTCGAAGACACTTGGTGTTGGAGTGGCCCAAACTCTTCCCGCTCTAATTGCGCGTACAACTGAACCCCAGCGGATGCGACAAGTGAGGAGTGAAACGCATGTGAGACGCGTAACAAGGTTGTGCGTAAACCGCGCGACTCGGCGCGACGCGCAACCGTGCTGATTTCGATCTCCGAGCCTGAAAGAACTGTTTGTGTAGGTGAATTGAGTCCCGCAATGACAACTCTTTCGCCGTTCAGAATCTCTTCGACCGCTTGTCGGTTTGCAGCAACGCTTAGCATTGATCCAGCCGGCCCATCGACGTCCGCCATCGCGCGGCCGCGTGCGCGTGCGACACGCAGGAGTGACGACTCATCGAGTGCGCCAGCCCAATGAAGGGCGGTGAATTCGCCGAGACTGTGTCCCACCGCTACAGCACCTGTAATACCCAACCTCGAAAGAACGCGCAGTGCAGCTATCGACGACGCGACGATTGCAGGTTGGGCCACGTCAGTCGAGACGCCGTCTCCATGCCACACTTGCTTCGTGTAGGCGTAAAGATCGTCGAGAAAATTGAAGCGACGTTGCCATGCGCCACCATCCTTGTATGACGGCGAACCTTGCCCTGGAAACAGGAAGCCGATGCGTGCCGGCGATTGTTCACCACTGAAAAAGATACCGCCTTGCGGATCGAGCACGCGCTCATCACTGCGCACATGCGATTTCAATACTTCTAACCGAGTCGCGAGTTCTGCCGCGCTCGACGCAATCACTGCTACTCGGAAGGGAAGTGGACGAAGAGTCTCCGACAGTCGTACGGCCAGATCCGTCAACTCGCAACGCGAAAGACGTTCGGCATACGCGAGCACGCGATCGATCTGATTCTCGAGTTGCTCTTTGTCCCGTGCGCTGAAGAGAAACAGTTCGGCATCCTGTGTTGACGTTAAGAGAGCACGTTCTTTCGAAGTGAGTGAATGGCGACGATCGTCGTGTGTCGCTTCGAGAGTTATGTGCGAGTTGATGCCGCCGAAACCCATCGCGCTGACGCCCGCTCGCAGATTTGCACCAGTCGACATGAGTTCGCCCTGTTTGAGAGCGCGAAGCGCAGGCTCATCCGCTTTGAGTTCTTCGTGCGGATCATCACAGCCAACAGTTGGCGGCAGGATCTGTGTGCCGAGGGCCATCGTCGCTTTGATCAAACCAGCAACGCCTGCGGCCGCTTTCGTATGTCCGATAATGGCTTTCACTGAACTGATCACTGCCGGCGAGACTGTCGCGTTCGTCGCCGCTTCGCGTCGTGCACGCGAGAGTGCTTGAAGTTCGGTTGCGTCGCCGACCGCTGTCCCGGTCCCGTGTCCTTCAAAATAAGTGACTGTGTCAGCGCCATAACCTGCCCGTGCATAGGCACGTCGCAACGCGATGAGCTGTCCTTCAACTTCGGGACGCGTGATACCGCCGCTGCCGTCCGATGAAACACCCCAGCCGCGTATCACCGCATAGATCCTGCGTCGCTTCAGCAACGCATCCTCGTGACGCATGAGGACGACAAGACCGCAGCCTTCGCCCGGCCAAAAGCCCGCCGAGCGCGTGTCGTAAACGCGCATCATGTCTGCCGCGAGCGCGCCAGTCTTCGCGAAGCCGACGAGTTCGAATGGATCAGTACTCAGGTCAACTCCACCCGCGATGGCAACTTCGAGATCACCGCCGGCGAGCGATGTGCACGCATTAATAATTGCCAGCAGCGACGACGCACACGCGCCATCGACTGTGTAACCGCCTCCTTTGAGATCGAAGTGATTGCAAATGCGTCCGGCGATGGTGTTGGAGAGACCGCCTGCGAGCGTTTCTGCGCTGACAGGCGGAAAAGGATTTTTGTAAAGCGTTTCCATGTGGGCGAGGAGTTCACGTTGTCGCTCCAACGGACACGCTTCATCTTCAAGTACCTTCGTCACCACTCGCCGCACGTAGGGCCAGCGCAGTCGCATCGTGTTCGCACGTGAGAACTCGCCCGTCAGCGTGTTGCCGACAAAGACGCCGGTTGTTTCGCGGGGCAGGTCTTCACCTTCCGCAAAACCAGCGTCTTCGAGTGCAGCGGCAGCAACATCAAGCGTTAGCCAGTGTGCCGGGTCAGCAGCGCGATACGTCGCACCGGGCACACGAAAGCGCACGCGATCAAACTCGTAGCCTTCGATAAAAGCGCCTTCGGTCGAGTAGGTTCGATCCGGACTTTGACGATCAGTCGACCAGTAGTCGTTGAGATTGAGTCGCTCAGCCGGAATCCGTCTGAAAGCGCGGCGTTGGGCCAACGCGTTTTCCCAGAGTTCGTCGGGTGAACGCGCGTCGGGATAGCGACACGCCATGCCAACGATGGCTATTGCCTGGCCCATCTCACGCCTCCCTCACCATTGCCGGGGCTGTTGAAGTCAAGGTTGCTTCACGTTCGCGTCCTTTGATCCAGCGCATGGCGTACATGAACAGTCCGCGGACGGCACAGACGAGCGTGAGCGCAAAGAAAAGTCCGAAGACCACGTGCATCGTCATCAGCAATCCATAGACGGCGGCGACACTGAAACCGAAAGCAACCTGATCTCGCTTTCCTTCCGGCGTCGTGGCCGGATCGGTCACCATGTAGAACGTGTAGAGGATGAACGCGACACCTGTCATCGGTACCAATCCGGCGTCGAGCGGAGTGTCAAGGAACACACTCCTCAAAACAGCTTGCGCCACAAAACCACTGAGCCACGCGGCAATGAGCGGCAGTCGACGAGTGAAGCGCGCGTTCAAAAACGTTCCCGTGCAGACGATCACGCCGGGCAGAATCCAGTCACCAACTCCGAGCATGTTTTCAGTGAACTGATACGGCGGCGCGACGCTGACCCACGAGAAGGCGAGGAGGGTGATCGTGATGCCGAAGTTCGAAGGGTTGAAGAAGTGACGCGTGCCGTTTCCGTTGGGAGCACGCAAGAGACACTTCGAACAGATCGCCACGACTGCCGCAAACATGACCGGTCCGAGTCTCTCATTTGCATATAGAAGCATCGCACACGCGAGCCCGCTGATGTGTGCCGAAAGCAGAAACTCGACAAACTTGCGCACGCCGCCGCCGAGGAACCGGAGCGGACGGCGATTGAGACGCGCGTCGATGAACTCGAGCAACAGCTCGGTGCTGTAGGCCGTGGCCAGCGCCACAAGCGGTTGTGCCAGCGACTGTTCGAAACCAAAGAACGTGTGGCCGAGGATATTCAGGACAGTGATGGCGATGGCGAAGCGCCGCAGTCCTCCGAGACGGTTTGTACGATTGCCAATCTCATTTGCACTCATTAGCGGTCCCCTTTTCACGTCCGAGCACGACGGTGTACCAGGCGCCCGGCGACAGTTGAATCGTTTCTTGTTGAAGTGTTCCTTGCGCGTTGCGCCAGCGCAGCTCGACGTTGACGAGCTTGTCTCCGGCGAGTTGACCCAAACCGAATTGCAAATCAGGACTGCGCTTTCCTGAATGACCGTTGCCGCCGTCAACCTGTTGCACAAGCGGCGCGTGTCCGGTCAGTAACACACGCGCTTCGGCGCCGATGGCTGCTCGTGACGGGATTGCACTCTTTCCTTCACGACACACTCGCGTCTGCGACATGCCGTCATTGACTGGAAGACGAAGTCTCAAGCCGATGAAAGCGCCGGCATTGTTGCTCTCGTTGCGATAGAAGTAAGACGTTCCCCATTGGTTTGCGACCGCGTAGTCGAGACGTCCATCGCCGTCAACATCTGCGGTCGCGATTCCACGGGTGAGCAACGGCTGATCGAGCGAAAGCTGTGCGGCGATGTCGTGAAAGCGTCCGTCCGGAGAGCGCACGAAGAAGAAGTTGTGACCGTTGCCACTGATGTCGGCGCCATTTTGCAGGCTGGGCCAACTACTCGGATGCCGAACCAGTTGATCGTTGCCCATGACGACCTCGTGCAGTTCGGGCCAACGGTTGACGTTGCCTTTCAGGAAGCCGGTCGCTTGTAATGCCTCGAGCACACCGTCGTTGTTGAAGTCGCCGAGACGTGATTCCCAACCCCAACCGCTACGCGAAAGACCGAGTGACTCACTGCGATCGACGTAAGGAGCGACGCCATTTTTCATGAGCTCGGTGTGTCCGGTGCTGAGGAAGACGAAATTACTTTCTTCGAGCCCAAACTCCTGCGTGATGTTGCTGACGAAGATGTCGGGCAAGCCGTCGTCGTTTAGATCACCGAAGTCAACACCCATGCCCTTGTATGAGTCATGACCCAGCACCTTAGATTTTGTAGTCGTTAACGATCGCCGTCCTTCCAGCAACTCGAAGCGTGGATGACCCGGTGTCGAACGGTTGTGTAACAAACGATCAGGACCAAAGTCGTTGGCGAAATAGATCTCGGGAAGCAAGTCGCCATCGAGATCCGCAGCGCCGATTGCGAGTGCCCAACCTTGCGCGCTCTGATCGTCGAGTGTGCCGGATGCATCCTCGAATGCAGCCGGCGCTTTCCAAAGTAGAAGATGTTTTCGTCCGCCGTTTTGCGCTTTCGACATCGAGTCCTGCATCTGATCGGCGATGCTGGCGTTGGCATCGAGGATGCGGGCTCCATCCGGAAAGAAGTTGCCGATGATTAAGTCCGTGTGGCCATCGCCGTCGATGTCGGCGAGTGTCGCTGCGTTTGTGTACCAGCGAGCGTTGCCCGGAACTAATTCGGTGCGCGTGTAGCTCTCGCCATTAAGAGCGGAGGCTCCGGCTCGTTTGATAAAAGCGATTGGCGTTCGACCCCAGTAATAAGCGAGCACGTCTTCGAGACCGTCTTCGTTGAAGTCGCCGGGGAGACAACCCATCGGCGCCATCGTCGCGGCGTTGTAAGGAAGACTCATCGGGTCGAGAGAAAACGGCTGGTAACGCGCGGGCGTACCTGGAACTGGCGCCACGATCACCTTGTCGATTCTGGTGTCGACGTAACAGGCGTCGTTCGGCAACCCGTCGCCGTCGAGATCGTTGAGCGCCACGGCTGCTCCCACGCTCGAGATCCAGGCAGCCACGCGGCGCAACGATGGATTGACGTCGCGGATCGTTTTTTGTGTTTCACCGTTTAGTGTCGGGAGTGGCGCGGTGCTGAAACGGAAACCTTCCGCGAGCTTCGCTAACTCCGACTCCGAAGCTACCGGCAGACGCGCGAACGCGTAGGCTGCGACGATAAGAATGATCGCCGTCAACCTGGCAGCCTGGCGACGGAATGCCCCGTCATTGATCGTCATGTTGTTATGACCTCCAGTGCGATGGTGTTCTGAATGCGGCGACGCCACGATTCGTAAGCTGGTAACTCGCCGTCGGCACGCAAGTTTTCGAGAGCAGTGTCAGTGATGGCGGCGACTTCGTTGGCGGACTGGCCACAGATCACACGGCAGACGTGCTCTGTGTGTGAGTTGAGATTCGCGGCACGTTGGCGTGTCTTCGCGGCGAAGGCAACACCCTGAGCGAGTGCCGGCAAGTGTGCGCCGGCAGCCGTTCGCAACGATTCCACTGCGGCGTCGCTGCAACCGCCGGCATAGGCGCAGGCCAGTCCGACGCCGCTCCACAGATCGTCGTGGCGCGCTTCAGCGAAGGCATTGATGGCATTCGTGACGGCCGCGACATCGGCGCCTTTTACAAACCACATGCTGCGACCGAGACCTTGATCGAAAGCACGTCGCTCATATCGGTTCAAGCGAGTGGGAAGCGCCTGGCGTTCGATATATCTGGGCCAACTGAAATAGCCTTCGTGAAATCCGTAACCGTCGACGACGAGCCAACCAAGCACCGGATCGAGTTGGGCCAGGTGCGACGTGACGCTGCGTCGAAAGCGCGCGAGGGCCCATCCAAGGCCGACGTGCATCATGTAGATGTGATGTTTCGCGAGTCGTTCGGTGAAAGTGCGCCAGCGATCTTTGCGCCAGGGTGTGAAGCAATCGAGTAGCGCGAGTCCCATGGCGGCGCCTTCGAAAGCAAAGCCTTGCAGGTCTGTTTCAATTTTTGTGAGTCTCTGCGCGAGCGAGTCGAAATTCGTTTCTTCGAGTGCGGCGTGATAGCCGGTTAGAAAAGTGACGCCGATTTGTTCGAGGCGCTGGCGTGATTCTTGTTCACTCGCGACGAAGCCGCGTTTCGCAAAGCTCGCTTCGGCGAGTGAGAGACCGAGAAGGCGTCTGCGCACTCGCCCGAGTAATGAAACTCGATTTTCCGCTTTGCTCCGCATCTGCATGTTCGTTGCACACCTCAAGCGTTCGGAATCGGAAAGACTCCGTTACGCGAATGTTTAGGTTGTCAGGATCTGGGCTCGACGATTGGCGGAGAGGAAATCCAAATCTGGCGGCTGACGTCGGGCAACGCCGCCTGTCCAATCATCGCTTTATCGGGAGTGCAGAAATAGTATGACCTTCAGTTACAGAAACCGGCGTGGCATTTTTGGAAGCGCGCTTTATCCACAGATGACACAGATTCCCATTAACCAATCTTTGTAATCTGTGGATAAGACTATCTTCGCAAGATTGAACAAGTAATCAAACTCGAACTCGTGCTGAAATCCTCAGCGCCGAAAGACACGGAATTCCGTCAACTTCGGACAAAGCATTTCTGAGGAGGAAAAGATCGATGAAAGAGATCACACGGAGGCTTTACACAAAACCCGTAATGCTCGGCATTGCGCTTGTGGTGGGAATGTTCCTCGTGGTTGGATTGTTCGTCACGGCGAAGAGCACGGCGGCGCCGCCGAACTCGTTTCCAGTCGCGGCAGGCAACGACGAATTCGAGACCGCCGGCGATGGCGAAACTTTTCATGACTTCGGAGGCTCGCCCATACCCGCAAACTTCTTCGGGTCTGGTTCGCAAGCTTACTCCGGACTCGTGATCCTGCAAGGCGTCCCTCTGGCGCCAGGGAGCGATGTCGACACCGTCATCCAGCGGCACTCAGCCGTTCAGGGACCAGGCGGCAGTACGGCACTCACGATGACGGGGCTTTCTCTACGAGGCACGGCTCCGATCAAAGTCACCTACACCGGCGGCGCAATCGAGTATTGGGACATGACGGTAGGTCTGTCCGCTTACAAGGCTTCGACCGGCTCGATGACAATTAACTCCAGCACCTTTGACTCAAGCTTAAAGGTTTGGCCGAAATTCACTTTTACAAAAGTCGGCGGTGGGGGCACAAAGGTGCTCGACACTGGTGCTCCCGGCGGCGGTCCGGGTTTCACTGCAAACGCAGCAGCCCCGGTCGAAGGAATTGGGACCGAGCCCGCGCCGATGCCGATTGCCACGATCGCACCGTGCCAGGTCGTGATTTCACCCACCGAGAAGACAACCAAATTAGCAACTGCCGATTCGGCATTTGCTACAGCGGCGGCCAGCAACTGCGCACCGGTCACGCTGAGTTCCCTCAACTCACCGTGGGGTAACTGCGCCGGTGGCGGCTTCTGCATTTTCGTTCCGATCACCGAAGAGGAACGATGGGCACGCCATAGACCGGGACCAAGAGGAACCATTAAAGGCGGCGCTATCGCCGAGTAATTACTTCATGAGGAGTCGGCATCGCTTAGCTTCGGCGGCGATGCCGGCAAACTCAGGTATAATGGCTCCACCGGGTCGGCCGCTTATCAGTTTTCTAATTTGACCGTGTCAGACGCCGCCGTATCCGTTCGATCGAGTACTCCTCCCGGAATGCCCTGAGCAACTGCCCTCACCCTCGACTTCGATTCGGAGTCGAGGGTGAGGATTTACATTCCCCCACCCACAAGTAATCAGAACTCGGGGATCCCCTATGTCGGAAATCATCCAACTACACAAATCGTTTCGTTCGGCCACGCGTCTGCGATGTGCAGTCGTGCTTTGTTTTATCGTGAGCGGCGCAACTTCCGCTCGCACTCAGGAACAGCCAAGCGCTCTCACTGTTGGATCGCCGGTCGTGCGCGAGATGCGCGGCGGCGAACAGCACACGTATCAAGTAACACTGAGCGCCGGCGAGCATGCGCGCGTGGTGATAGAGCAGAAGGGCATCGATGTTGTATTGGCGGTGGCGGATGGAAAGACACTCCTCGAAGTAGATAACAACCTGAGCGGTACACGCGGCCTGGAAGTGATTTCACTCGTAGCGGAAGTGACCACTGTCTACGTGTTGAAAGTGCAGTCGCTCGAGAAAGGCGCAACGGCGGGACGATACGAGATCCGGATCGAAGATCTGAGAACTGCTACCGACACGGATCGCACCCGCGTGGCAGCCGAGCGTGCTTACTTCGCAGGGGTAAAACTACAAGGCGAAAGAACGGGTGAATCACGACGCAAAGCCATCGAGCGTTACAACGAAGCGCTGCGTCTGATGCGCGACGCGGGCGATCGTCGCGGAGAAGCGATGACGCTCACCAACCTCGGCATTATCTACAACATCCTTGCCGAGCCACAAAATGCGCTGCAACCACTCAACCAGGCCCTCGCTATCTGGCAAGCAGTTGGCGATCGTCATTTAGAAGCGATCACTCTCTCGATCAACGGCAGGGTTTACTACGCTCTCGGCGAACCGCAGAAGGCGCTCGAAGCATACAGTCTCGCGCTGCCAGTCATGCGCGCAGTTGGTGATCAGAGTGGCGAGGCCGGCACGTCCACACAGATCGGCACGGTTTACAGATTGTTAGGTGAACCGCAAAAAGCTCTCGACTATTTCGCGCAGGCGCTCCCGTTATGGCGTGCTCTCGGTGATCGTCGAAATGAAGCGACCGTCCTTAACAACATGGGGACGGTCTACACGCTCCTGGGTCAATCGGATAAGGCATTTAATTACTTCCAGCAGGTACTCCCACTAGCGCGTGCGATCGGAGATAAACGGAATGAAGCCGTTGCGCTCTCCAACATCGGCCACCTTCACAATCTATTGAACGAGCCGGAAAAGGCGCTCCCGCACCTCCAGCAAGCGCTCACGATCGCGAAGGAAAACGGCGATCGCAAGTCAGAGGCGTTGGCACTCACGAATACAGGAACTGCCTACAGTTTTCTACGACAATATGGTATCGCCGTCGAAACCTTAGAACGTGCGCTCCAGTTGAGAGTGGCCATGAGTGATCGCCAGGGCGAGGCGATAACGCTCAATCATCTTGGACGCGCGTTCTATTTGTGGAACCAGCCTCAAAAAGCACTCGAGTACTATGAAAAAGCTCTGCCCATCTGGCGTGCCGTAGGTGATCGCAACGGAGAAGTTGCTGCGCTTTATGGAATGGCAAACGCCGAATCCGATCGCGACGATCTTCTGGAGGCCAGTAAACGGACCGCGTCCGCACTCGCCATCATCAATACACTACGCACCAAGGTCGCAAGTCTCGATTTGCGTGCTTCGTACTTCGCCTCGGTCCAGGATTTATTCAAGTTGCACATCGATCTGTTGATGCGACTTCATCGACGTCAGCCGGCAGCCGGATTTGATGTCGCGGCTTTGCAGGCTTACGAGCAGGCACGTGCCCGGAGCCTGATCGACATGTTGGCCGAGGCCAGTGCCGACATACGTCAGGGTGTCGATCCGGCGCTGTTTGCGCGCGAGCGATCTTTGCAGCAGATGCTCAACGCCGAAGCCGATCGGCAGATCCGCTTATTCAATGGTCAACACACGGAGGAAGCGGCCAGCGCGGCGCGACGTAAGATCGATGAACTGTTGACGCAACTGCTCGCGATCGAGGCCGATTTGAAATCCCACAGCCCACGCTATGCAGCGTTGACTCAGCCAGAGCCTCTCGGGCTGTCGGAAATTCAGACCGCAGTCACTGACAACACTACATTGCTGCTGGAATACTCGCTCGGCGAAAAGCGCAGCTATCTCTGGACGGTGACTCCGACTTCCTTTTCAAGTTACGAACTCCCGGCACGCGCTACGATCGAGGCGGCGGCGCGACGCTGTTATGAGTTGTTAACCGCACGCAACCAGTTCGTGAAGTTTGAAACGGCTGACGAGAAACGCGAGCGAGTGCGTCTCGCGGACGCGGAGTATCCGAAGGCGGCCGCAGCTTTGAGCGAGATGTTGCTTGGTCCAGTGGCGGGTCAGTTAGCAGGGAAGCGATTGCTGGTAGTACCCGATGGAGCATTAGAGTATTTGCCGTTTGCTGCGCTGACGATTCCTCGACAGTCGACATCGTTCGTGCCGCTTATGGTCGAGCATGAAGTGACAAGCATTCCGTCGGCATCAACACTCGCCATACTGAGGCGAGAGCTTCAGGGGCGTGCCGCGGCTGAGAAAGTCGTGGCCGTGTTTGCCGACCCCGTGTTCGAGAAAACTGATGAAAGAGTTACGGGAGCATTGAGCCGAAGCGCGGGCGGACATCACGTGGCACCGGCGAACGTTTCGGACGAACTTCCGCCTCTCTCGCGATTGCCTTACACGCGACAGGAGGCCGAAGCGATCCTGGCGCTCGTCCCTGCTACAGCGCAAAAGGCTGCGCTTGGTTTTGAAGCTAATCGCGTCGCGGCGATGAGCGAGGAGTTGAGCCGGTATCGCATCATCCATTTTGCGACGCATAGTTTTCTGGACAGTACGCATCCGGAGCTTTCGAGTATCGCGCTTTCGATGTTGGACCGTCAGGGTAGACCGCAAGAGGGTTTCGTGCGTTCGTATGAAGTCTTCAATCTGAAGTTAGGGGCGGAGCTGGTGGTGTTAAGCGGTTGTCGCACGGGGCTCGGCAAAGAAGTGAAGGGTGAAGGTCTGTACGGAATGACGCGTGGGTTCATGTACGCCGGATCGAAGCGTGTGGTGGTGAGTCTTTGGGACGTTCAGGACCAGGCGACCGCGCGGTTGATGTCGGATTTCTATCGCGGACTACTCGGACCGAAGCGGCTTAATCCGGCCGCGGCACTTAGAGCGGCACAACTTGCGACCTGGCGTGAAGGACGCTGGCAAGCGCCTTATTACTGGGCCGGCTTTGTGCTTCAGGGAGAGCCTAAATAGCGACAAAAAGGCACAAAAAGCACAAAATGAATTACTGCTACTTCGCTAGCCTGATACCCGATAGCAAATCTTTCACTACTGTGGTGTCTCGGCCGGTCTTCGACCAAAGCACCACGCCACGCGCGTTGATCAACTTTGCTTGAATTCCGTTTGTGCCTATTGTGATCCTAAGTGATGCGTCTGCTTCGTCCGGGCCAGTCGCTGCAACGACGCCGCTCGAGTTCAAACTCTCGACGACCTTGTCGTGTAACGCCGCATCGCCACGCATGTCGACATAGATCTTCTTTACGTCGCTGAGTTTCAGATTAGCAACAACATTGCCGCTGCGTGTTTGATCTTCGACAGGGGCCTTCGTTGGTTTAGTATTCTCGATTCGTCGTGTTTTCTTAGGCGGGTTCCGCTCCGGCTCCGTTGATGTTGGTGCTGCAACGTTCGGTGGATTGGCCGGCTGTACGCTCGCCGTCTGCGTCGGTTCAATTTGCTGTGAATTCAAACTCACATACGCGAGATACCCGGTCAGACAAATAATCATCACGACACTGCCAACGAGAATTGGTCGCGGTGAGATGATCTGCTCCGGACTGAGACGAAGACCAAGCCATTGCCACCACAAACGCGCAGCTCTACGAGGGTCCGTTTCACGATAACCAAACGTCACGAGGAAATCCCACCCGCCGCTGGCATCGATCTGTCTCCTCGTAATACTGAGTGACAAATCCTGACCACCTTCTAACCGGATCGAAGAGACGATCGCATGGTCGTCTCGTTTAAATGAATCGAGCAGGTGCGTGGCAAGCAGCAGTTCACCACCCGAGTCTGTCGTCTTCACTTCGATAATTTCTGCATCCTCGGCGGCGCTAAACACGAGGCTCGACTGCTCGGCCGGATTCAGTCTTCCTCGTTCTACTCCATCGACCATCACGCGAACGACCGCGCCGGGCGCCGAACGACGACGACGACCCGCCTGTTCAGCAAGCATGTCGCTAAGCTCAGCGACTTCTTCCGTACTCAACCCGGCGGCCGCACTACGCTGGCGCGGTGGTGATTGATCATCCGTTTGCTCGAGGAAAAATCGCGGCAGTTCCATTCGCTCCTCCGGCGGGCTGTAGCCGAAGGCCGCGACCAATCGCTTAAAACAATCCGAGTGCAAGATGGCATGAATGCGGCTGACTTCGACTTCGTTTTCGTCGGCGCTACTCTTCGATGTGAGCGAGGCAATCACCGACTTCAGCGGGTCGAAGTCATGCGGCACATGGCATTGCGTATCCCAGGGGGTGAATAGTTGCAGGCACTCTCTCATGAGAGCCCGAAGTTCGCTTGAGCCTGGCTGAGTCTCGAACCGTTCTTCACCTCGTGGATGACGACAGGTTCGGATCAAATTGCCAAAGCGCTGATACAACTCGTGCATCAAAACGGCTTTGCGCGAGCGGTAGTAATAATCGTCCTTGACCCGCTCAGGCTCACCGATCACGGCGTTATAAATTTCCATGGTTTCAAGGGTGCTGTAGCTGTGTAGGAGGCGGCTGACACCGAGCGTCACGTAAAAGGAATTTCTCTTCGTCGTAATTCTTACCAGGTGCTTGATGAAGTAAACGAGAAGGTCTTCCTCACTGGCTGGGTCACCGGCAGCATGAACGTCTGAAGTGGCGGGCTGGGCGGCACACTCCTTCTGGCGCTCGTAAGGTTCTGATTCGACATAAACCAGACGCTGAAGCAAATGAAGATCACTGAACAGGGCTTTGTTGCGGATGGCGTCGGTCCGGCGTGGCTCTCCCGGCGACGTCCTTCCCACCGGAACGTAGTACAAGCGCTTACTCTGTGCTGCCATCGCGACGTTCAACTTGAGCGTGGCAGCCGAGACGATCCGCATCGCCGTGCCTTTGTCCTGATGGAGAAAGTAGGCAAGGTGATACGCCTGGTTAAGCACCTGTTCTGTGGAGGCCCTGTTCACTGTTAACTGCAACGCCGCACGCCGCGCGTGCTCATTTCAGCGCACCCTTTGTTAGACCACCGTGGCATTTTCGGAATTTTAGACGCTCCCTTCCAGTGCAAGGAAAGTGAATCCAATTTTTTGAATCCGTGTGGTAAGATGCCCGCCGCTAACCCATAAACCGATCCCTCACGGTTCAGCCCAGATATAGGAGAAATGTTGAATGAGGAAAACGCTGGCTACATTGCTCGCCGCCGTTTTTTTATTCCTGGCGCCCTTCGGTCCTCTGTCTGTGAAGAGCCAGGGTATGGTCGCGACCACAAAATTCTACACGGTCGCCAATCCTATTCCGGGTCGCTATGTGGTTGTGTTGGCGACTACCGATCTCAGTCCCATCACGAATCCGGCCCCTACGCCAAAACAGGCAGTTCCTGTCGGAGATATTTCTGCAGCCGCGTTGGCGATGACGCCTGACATGAGTGCGATGGTTATTGCAGTGGAACCAGCGCCCGATCCGTCGGTGGTTGCGACAGCCACGGCGCTAACGTCAATGTACGGTGGCAGTTTCTCTACCACGTGGAGCAACGCACTCAAGGGCTTTTATTTGAACTCCAACGATCCTCAGGCGATCGCAATGAGCAACGACTCGCGCGTTGCCTTCGTGGTTCAAGATGGAGCGATTGCGGTCGGAACACCGGACACGGACCCGATCGGAATGGCGCCCGATCCGGGTTCGTTCCAGAATCCGCAGCCCAACGCTTCGTGGGGACTCGACCGTATCGGCCAGCGCAGTCTGCCACTCGACGAAAAATATGCGTATCAGAACGACGGTACCGGCGTGAATGCGTATGTCATCGACACCGGCATTCTGCCTACGCACTGGGAATTTCAGGGACGTGCCTCCGCGATCTACGACGCGGTTAATCGTGAAGGTAGTGGCATCGACTGCAACGGACATGGTTCACATGTGGCAGGCATTATCGGCGGTCAGACTTTTGGTGTGGCTAAACATGTGCGCTTGCTTGGTGTTCGTGTGCTCAACTGCCAGGGTACCGGTACGTGGTCGGACGTTATTGACGGCGTTAACTTTGTCACGTGGCATTCGCGACAGCCGGCACAACAGGGATATCCGGCGGTGGCCAACATGAGTCTCGGCGGCGAGACCAACAGGGCGGCTGATGCGGCAGTCAGAAATTCAATCAGAGCTGGCGTGACGTACGTCGTAGCGGCTGGAAATGGGAATAGTGACGCTGCCGGCTACTCGCCGGCGGGCGTTTCGGAAGCGATCACCGTTGGCGCTTCGGACCGGTTTGATGTTCGCGCGGAGTTTTCTAACTATGGGCCGGTGCTGGATCTTTTTGCACCCGGCGTTAGTATTCCGTCCGCCTGGATTGGCGGTGATCTGATGATCGCGACTGCGACGGGAACGTCGATGGCGTCGCCGCACGTGGCTGGCGTCGTAGCGCAATATCTTCAGAACCATCGAACCGCATCACCGGCTTCAGTTCGTTCAGCCGTCGTCGGCATTTCAACCACAGGTGTGATCAAAAACCCCGGCCAGGAATCCCCTAACCGATTGTTATTTACAAACTACTGACCTTAGCCACAGATGAACACGGATTGAATCCGGATCCAATCCGGATCTAATCCGTGTAATCTGTGGTTGCAACTCCTCGCAATGTTCGTTGCAAAAATATTGTTGACAGACGAATCTCTCAGGAGTAGAGTACGCGACCTCCACAACTCGTGCGGAAGCTCACGGGCCAGGCTTTGGGAGTACATGGTCCAAGTTTCTCGCGATCCTTGTTTGTCCAAGGCGCAGCGGCGTTCCTTTTCTCCACAATAGCCAATGCGAAAATTATTTTACGCGTGTTAACGCGTATTTTCGCGTCTAGCTTGAAGTCTCAAATAAATCATGCGAAACGGGTACTCATTCCGGCGATCGCTACTGCTCTCACTTGGTGGGCTACTCATGGTGCTGCTTTTTACCGCATGCCCCAAAGTGCCCAAGGCGGTGAGATCAAAAGTTCCGGGTGCCTCAGGTGAGAGTAAGCTCGACGTTAAGGTCCATGTCTCTCCCAAGGCGAACAACAACAACCCTGTCGCCGTCGATCTGGTCCTTGTCAAAGATAAGAAACTGTTAACGGAACTAATGAAGATGTCAGCCAGTGAGTGGTTTGAGAAGCGTCATCAGATGGAGCTTGATTATCCGAAAGAGAGCGATCTCAACGCCGGACGCTGGGAATGGGTACCGGGACAACAGGTCCAGGTCGATCGCGTGCCGGTGAACATGGATGTTGTTGGCGGAGTCGTTTTCGCCAACTACTTCAACGCCGGATCACATCGCGCGCGCTTCGATCCGCGCAAGGGAATACTGATAACTCTCGGCGACGACAATCTCTGCGTGCAGTCGCTCAAAGAGTCGCCAAAACCCTGCGCCGCAGCAAAGTAATGATCAGGAAGTAATTTATGAACGCATACGAAATACCCGACGCGATTCAGTGGCACGAGGGCTTGTTGCTAACGCCACAGCACTTCCAGCAACTGTCTTCGCGACATGAAGCGCTGGTGCAGTACGGAACGGTCCTGATTGCGCCTTTTTCGTGGGGTGTTCGCCGCTTCAAGCATCACGCTATCAGCCTGCCGGCGGGCAAATTCCGCATCCTGGAACTCGAGGCGGTGATGCCGGACGGGCTGGTCGTCGTCCACGGGTTCGCTTCCGGTCGTGATGACGTTCTCGAAATCGATCTCAGCAAACATGCAGATCAGATGAGCTATCGCGGGGCACTTGTCCACGTTGCGGTTGCGGCCCAACAAAACGGGACAAACGGCAATGGCGGGCGCTTCGAATCGTTCAAAGACAATCCGGTGGCCGATGCCGTTTCCGGCGGAAAGTCATACGCAATCCATCGCTTGAAACCGCGACTTACTTTGCATGTGGGCGATAACGTTCCGAACGGTTATGTCGGTTTTCCGATCGCCCGAGTGATGCAGCGAGATGCGTCATTTACGCTCGACGATACGTTTATCCCGCCGCTGCTTGCAGTTCCGATCAAGTCGATCGACGGCGATGCCATCGTGGGTCAGAGTTTAGGCGACATGTGTTCGCAGGTTGCGCAACGTGTGCGCAAGCGAGCGATGTATCTCGCCGATGAAGCGAGAACTCCCGCCCACGGTGATCGCTTTGGTAATGACGCCGGAATCAGGACTCGCATGCTGAGTCTCGTGGGTGGTCTGCCTCAATACGAAGCAGTGCTGCAAAGCAGTTGCGCCCATCCATACCTTGTTTACATCGCCCTCTGTGGCATGGCCGGTCAACTGGCGGTGCTGGGAACGGAAATGGTTCCACCGTCTTTCGATCCATACAACCACAACGATCTCTATGCGACGTTTCAGCCGGTGCTCGAGTTCATCGATCGAGTGATGGACCAGGGTGTGCCGGTCTCCTACAAATCATTTCCGTTCAAGTATCACGAAGGCGCATACGAACTGCGCTTCGAAGGTACGTGGATGAAGCGGCGCCTCGCGATCGGGATCAGAGGCGAACGCGGCATGTCGGAAGACGAAGTGGTCCGCTGGGGCGAAAGCTGCCTGATCGGATCGCAAAACAGAATCGGGTTGTTGAAAGAAAATCGCATCAGAGGCGCCGTGCGAAAACACGCCGAGCGAGTCGGCGACATTGTTACGGCCAAAGGAGTCGCCCTCTTTTCACTGATGGTCGACGATAGTTTTGTCGAACCAGAGAAGCTGTTGCAGATCGTCAATCGTGAGGGCCCGCGTCCCTCAGAGATTGTCTTGTATGTAATGGATAACTAACCGGAATCCAGGGCACATCGAGCCCAGACGCTGCACCTCAAGGATCCGGATTAGCTCACACTAAAACGCTTTGATTTTGAAACGACGGCATTCGGCCGTACGACGGGAGTGTGTCTTCTCTGTGCAACCTCAGTGTTCTCTGTGTCTCTGTGGTTGTGGAATCTCGACAAGAGTTTAACCACAGAGACACAGAGAACACTGAGGTTGCACAGAGAAAAGTGATTTTACGATGAACGTGATGCAATCAAATGAATCGTTTCTGCTCGCGCAGTTTCGCGAGTTCTATTCGGAGATCATTCGCCTCAAGCAATTGATCCGCGACAGCGATATCCCCGCAGTCGTAACTCCGGAGCCGGAACCCGTAGCCGAGGGCAACGGTCATACGATTGCTCCGGGAGTTACCGCCAAACTTCCCAACATCGATCCGAAGCTGCTGCAAACGTGGTCCGGCAGTGAAAAGATTACGTCGCTCGCTGTGCGCGGCACAGTTGATGTCGATTGCGAGCCAACCCCCGCCCAGTCGAAGCTGGCACTCCTTGTCTGGCAAAACCTGATCGCTCTGTTCCGCCGCAATGCAGTTCAGATCCTGCGCGTGGCCGGCAAACCCACTGACAACTATTTCGAAGCTCAATACGTGATGGCAGCGTTTGCGGACGACGTTTTCATTCACCTGAACTGGGAAGGGAAACGAGCCTGGACGTCGAACTTGCTGGAGACGGCGCTCTTCCAGTCGCACGTCGCGGGCGAGATGGTCTTCGATAAGTTGGACCGTCTCCTGCGCGATCGTGATCCGGCCGACAAGAGTCTGGCTGCGGTCTATCTCTCGGCGTTGTCACTCGGATTTCGCGGCAAGTATCACGGACTCAACGATCACGGAAAGCTCAGACGTTATCGACAGGAACTGTTCGCGTTCGTCTTCCGTCAACCACAGGATTTGAAGAGCGACACCAAAATTGCTTTTCCCGATAGCTATATCAAAAACCTGAGAGTAGAGAAGCGAAGAAAACTCACTAACCCGCGCGTGTGGTTAGTGGTGCTGGGTTTTGTGGTCGCGATTTATCTGGTGGTGTCGCACGGAATGTGGATGAGTTTGACGTCGCGGCTCGAACGCGCCAATCAACAGATCGTCGACGTAGAAAAACGGCTGGATTCGCTACCACCGCCAGCTAACTGAACCAGGGTAAAACATGTCGGCCCCCATTGCTTTATTGATAATGATCGTGATTATCCTGCTGCTCGCAGGTACCGCGATATTGCTTTACCTGCTGATCCGGCGGGCGCGCAAAATCTCGTTTGCCGCCGATGCGAATGCGAAGGTCGAGCCTGAGCAGAAAGAATCCACCGATACCGACTTTCTGCAATACGCATCGGACATCGAACTTCGCGCTTCTTTCCGTCGCGCACTGCGAACACTCAAGACTTATGTCACGGGAAGTAACTACCGCTATCGCGCGCCGTGGTATGTGCTGGCCGGTGAGTCGAAATCCGGAAAGACGTCGCTCGTCGAAAGCAATGGTCTTGATGTTCCGGTCAACGAACTGATTGCAAAGAATCGTCGCCTGAATTGGTACTTTTTCGATCAGGCAGTGGTCATCGATGTTGCCGGTGATTTCGTGCTGCGCGGTGACGGCACTGCCAATCAACGCGGCTGGAACACGATCCTGCGGCTACTGCAAAAGCACCGGCCGCAGCGTCCGCTCGATGGACTCATCCTGACCATTCCGTGTTCAGAGCTGCTGAGCGAAAGTGAGTTAGGCCACGAACGCCGAGCCAAACTCGAGCTGAAAGCGGATTGTCTCTACAAGCGACTCTGGCAGGCGCAAAAGATCCTGGGCATGCGCTTGCCGGTTTACGTCCTCATCACCAAGTGCGATGAGATTACGGGCTTCGCGAGTTTTTGCCGTCAGCTTCCTGAAAAACTTCACACGCAGATGTTCGGATGGTCCAACCCGGATACGATTGAGACTGCCTACAAACCCGAACTCGTTAACGAAGCCTTCGAAAGCCTGCACAAACATCTTTCGTGGTTACAGTTTGAGATCTACGCCGAACGCGACGAGATACAGGACGTGGACGATCTCTTCCTGTTCCCGCCGGCTATGCAGTCGTTACGCGAGCCGCTGAGTATCTATCTCGACCAGCTTTTCAAACAGAGTGCGTATCACGAATCGTATCTCTTCCGTGGTCTGTATTTTTGCGGAGAGGCCGCCGTCGACCCGGTGCCCGAAGCTTTGGCATTGCCGGCGCCGGCCGCGCCCGCCGTCAACGTACTCGAACCGCTGCAAACAACTGCGATCGTCGCCGAGCAAAGAAAGCCAGTCTTTCTTACTGATCTCTTCAAGAAAAAGATTTTCATCGAGTCGACCCTGGCCCAACCGATCCGGCGCATCGCTCTCTCGCGCAATCGCACCGTGCTCATGGCCCAGGTGCTCTCGTTGCTGATTCTGTTAGTGGGTGGCAGTGGGCTGGTCATCACTTACAACCGGCTGTCGAGGCAGGAAGACGAACTCTACCGCTTTTTGGCTGAAGAAGAAGGTGACCTGAAAAAAATCGAGGCTTACCGCGCCGACAGAAAACGTTCAGGCAATCTTTCCACCGATGAGTGGCTAAATCGCAGAGAGCAGTTGCTGGAGAGCGGTGAAACCAGACTGCTCACCGGCATGGCCAACATGAATGCCCGAAGGTTCGGTTCGCTGTTCATTCCCACCTCATGGTTCAGCCGTATCAACGATCGGCTCGAAACCTCGATCGGCGTCGTTTTCAAATTCGTCATCTTTGAATCGTTGCGGCTGGACATGACGCAACGTGCCAAGAGTCTGCTGCGGGCACATCCGGATCATTCGACCACAGAAGTTGATTTTAAGACGAACGATCCAACCCTGGCGGAAGAATTGACCGCTCCAGTCGGTCACGTCAATGCTGACTTTCAGTTGAGTGCTTATGTTCAGGAACTCGGCGATTTCCGCGTCAACCTCGAACGCTACAATCGGCTCGTCGGCAAAGATCCTGATTCACTTGCGACGTTGAGCCAGCTTGTCACTTACCTGGACCATGCGCCGTTACCGTCTAACTTCGACAAGAATAATTATCTCTACCAACAGGCGATGTTCACGGCTCAGGGGCGTGAAATCGACTCCGCACGTTTCTACAAAGAGAGCTCGAATCGAGTCGGCGAGCTGATCGAAGACTTTTACTCCGCATCGTTCAATCAGAAAGGTGTTACTTACGAGCACCTCGACGATATCGCCGAAACCGAAGCATTGCTCAGCCGGCCCGAGTACACGTGGCTCTCGACATACGTTTTCGATCCGCACTCGCCGTTCCATGGCATGACACTCTCAACCGGTCTCGGAGAACTGAGGAAAGCACTTCAGGATCTGCGACGCGAAGAGTTCATGTCGCGTGAGCCGGCGGATTATGAAACGTCGCGGTCGCTGCCACTCGAGCAACCCCGGTATCAACATTTTGTGCGACGCGTACTCGTTTGGGACCAGGACGCACTGCGACAGGCAATCGTTCTGTACGGCCAGTACGAGAGTTTCGTTGAGACGAAGTCTTACGAACGCACCGAATACCTCGACAACTCCGTCAAGCAAGCCGCCCGCACGCGTTTGAAGACGAAGATGACGCGGCTGTTTCGAGCCGCGCGTCAATACCAGGCGCTCGCGCCGGCGACTGACGGATCTGCACTGCGCAGCAGTTTGATCACGGAAATCAGAAGTCTTCAGGAAGCACAGCCAACCCTGGCGCGCGTGCTACAGATTTCGACCAGCCTCGGCATCGACGGAGAAATGCGCGGCGTGTTGTCGAATCAGGTCGCCTATCTGTTGCGCGGGATTTATCGCGAGTTTGCAGCGCAACAGTTTTATTCGATGAAGCGCGCCGATTTCTCGTGGTGGAATGGTAGTCAACCGATTTCGTTTGTCGCGTACGACCTCGCGAGCGCTGAAGATCTGAGTGCTTACCTCGCGTTACAGCGAAAGAACATCGCGTTTCTCGCACGCGACCTGGCCGTGCCACTGCTGACATTCTCCGCGTCGCAGAATATCTACACCCAGTCGGATGTTTCGTTTGACTGGAATGAAATCCTGACCGATCTCGATGCCTTCGACAACAAGTTACCCGGCAATCCGATCTCGTCCCTCGAGACTTTTATCGTAACTGACATGGACCGTGTCAGCGTTGACGGTTGTTCGGCGACACTCAAGTTAACAACTGATTCTTCGCGCGATTATTTCCTGCGTATTCGAAACACGCTGCGCGCGCAGTTCCTGCATCGCTGCACCGTACTTTCACGCATCAAGGCTGTGAACGACACGCTCGCGGCGCTCGAAAACTATCGCGAGATTGAAGATGGATTCAACCAGAGTCTGGCCGGCGGTTTTCCGTTCACCGATATGAGCACGCGGCCCGATTATCCGGACCTCGATCCGTGGGAAATGCTGAAGTTCTTCCGGCTCTTCGACAGCAAAGAGAAAGCCGCGCGCGCCGCCCTCGCGCGCAGCGCTGACTTCGGAGCCAGGACACAAAACGCCGAAGAGTTTCTGGACCAGGTTGTGGCCGTGCGTGAGTTCTTTGCGCCGTTTTTTGAAAAGAAACAGGGACCGATGTTCGATTTCCGCGTGCAGTTTCGGGTCAATCGCGATCACGAGATTGGCGCCAACCAGATCATGGATTGGAAGTTTGAAGTCGGGAAGAAGAAGTTTGCCTATCTCAGCGACGATCTTGAGGGTCGCTGGATCTTTGGCGATCCGGTGCGGCTGACGCTGCGTTGGGCCAACAACTCGCCGGTGTTGCCGGTCAGCAGCGTCACGCCCGCACCCGTCAAAGCAAAAGATCGAGTCGCAGTTTTTGAATACAACGATCACTGGTCGCTCTTCTCGTTCCTGCTGAAGCACGGCTTCATGCTGAAACGCGCCGGTTCGAAGGCGGAGTGTGATCAGGGATTCGACGCTGAGCCTTACACACTGAAGTTCACCGTCAGAACAGATCCCGATCCGGCCGGCCAACCCGTGCAGCAATCAGATCTGAAGAGTTCGAATGCCGAAGTGTTTATGCGGATCAGTCTGGTAACGGCAAACAAGCAGGAACCATTGATGCTGCCGTGCTTTCCGCGAAAAGCACCACCGGTACCGTCGTTACCCGTCGTCACTGAGAAGGAGTAGATGAGATGAGTGTTTTAACGTTGTCACAGGAAAGCGATTTACACGATTGGCTGCAACCGATTCCGGGCGCCAATCCGGCCGGTGAGTCGCTGCGTTACCAGGGGACATACGATCGCATTGCCGAAGCGCGTCGTGAAGACGATCCAACACTCAGTCAGGGCATCTACAAAGCCTCTCTGAAACGCGCCGACTGGGCCGCCGCAGAATCGATCTGCGTCGAGGCGCTGATAAGTCGCACCAAAGATCTGCAAATTGCCGGCTGGTTACTGGAAGCATGGCTTCATCTCTACGGTTTCGCCGGTGTTGCGAAAGGTCTGAGAGTGATGGCCGGACTGTGCGATCAGTTCTGGGACGACTTGTACCCAGCTATCGATGCCGGTGACATCGAAGCCCGCGTCGCGCCATTCGTTTGGATCGAACACAAGCTCGCGCTCAAGCTCAAGCAAATTCCGCTCACCATGCCGGATGGCCCAAACGGCGAGAGTTATTCATACGTCGACTGGGAAAGCGCGTGCCATTTCGAAAATCTCGCGATGAAAGATCCGCGCGCACTTCAGGAAGCGCTCGCCAAGATCAATCCGAGTGTCGCCACCTTCCGCGCTGCGGTCGCCGCAACGGATCGTGAGCTATATGTTGAACTGGTTGAAGACCTCGGCGATGCGATCGACTCGTGTGAACTGGTCGAACACATTTTGGACCAGAAGTGCGGACGTGACGCTCCTGGCTTGCGACAGTTCAAAGAAGCTTTGAGCGCCATTCAGCAGCTCATCTTTCAGGATCTGCAAACACGCATTGCGGAACCTGAAGTAGAGGAGGAGCCGTTATCCGCCGCGCCTCACGACGAATCAGAATTCGAGCTCTGGTCCAGTGGACCAATCCGCAGTCGCGCCGACGCGTACCGGAGACTGTCGGAAGCTGCCGATTTTTTGCTGCGCACCGAACCCCATAGCCCCACACCGTACCTGGTGCAGCGAGCCGTCGAATGGGGAAGCATGAGTTTGCCTGAACTGCTCCAGCAGATCGTCCGAAATGAAGGCGAATTGAGTGAGATCGACAGGTTGCTACGGCTAACCGGAAAGAGGTGGCCCACATGAGTTAAGGGAAGCAACCGTCGCACAAGTCAATTCTTCTTTGTGCAATCTCTGTGCTCTCTGTGTCTCGGTGGTGGTCTTTACCCGTGGACCAGTTAACCACAGAGACACAGAGAACACAGAGATAGCACAGAGAAGAAAGTAACCGTAACCCCCCAACCAATAAAGGAGAGAGTCGATGCCAGAAAGCACACAACACAAACTGGATCGGATACGTCCTCCGCGGGTGCAGATCACCTACGACGTGGAGACCAGAGGTTCATTCGTCAAAATGGAACTCCCCTTCGTCGCCGGGATCCTGGCCGACCTTTCGGGAAACGTTGACGATCCTAACCGCGTCCCTCTGCGGGAACGCAAATATGTTGAGGTCGATCGCGACAACTTCAACGACATCATGAAGTCCATTGGACCAAAGGTCGCTGTAAACGGAGGGTCCACCGTTTTGCAGTTTGACAGCCTCGACGACTTCAGTCCCATCAACGTCCTGGGTCAACTCGAGCTGAAAGACCGCTTTGAAAAGCGGACTCGCCTTTCAGACGCAGTTGCCAAGCTCGACGGCAACGTCAAGCTGCAACAGAAGTTCCTCGAAGTGCTCCGCGACGAAACCAAGCGCAAAGAAATGAAAGCCAAGGTGGACGAGCTCAAGGCTCTGTTGACTGAAAAACCGGCCGAGCAGACGAAAGTTGAAGAGACGCCGGAGACTCCGAAGGATCCCGAAGGAGGTAAGAAATAATGAGCACAGCTCAACCACAAACTGAACTGCTAAGTAAACTGCAAATCCTTCACGACAGTTTGGAAACTAAGCTGGTCCGCGATCCCTCGCAAGCGAGGCAAACGGTCGATGCGGTTTCCGAACTCATCGAGGCAGTCGAAGCGAACGAGATCACGCTCGGTGAAGATTCCGATCTCATCGGCGCGATCAACGAACGCATCGCTGCTCTCGATCAGGAAGTCGATGAAGGACTAAACGAGGTAATGCACCACGACAGTTTCTGCAAGCTCGAAGCTTCGTGGCGTGGTCTCCACTACCTCGTTAGTCGTGCTGAAACCGGAACCATGTTGAAGCTTCGTCTGCTGAACGCAACCAAAGACGAAATTCAGAAGGATCTGGAACGAGCGGTCGAGTTCGATCAGAGCGTCCAGTTCAAGAAGATTTACGAGGAAGAATACGGAACGTTCGGCGGCAGTCCTTACAGTTGTCTCATCGGCGACTATGAGTTTGGACGCAGTCCGCAGGACATCAAGTGGCTCGAGAAGATGTCGAACGTGGCCGCGGCCGCACATGCGCCGTTCATCGCGGCTGCGAGTCCGCAAATGTTCGACATGGATTCGTTTGACGAGCTTGGCAATCCACGCGATCTCGCCAAGATCTTCGAAAGCACTGAGCTGGTTCCGTGGCGTTCATTCCGCGACAGTGAAGATTCACGTTACGTCGCGCTCTGTCTGCCGCACTTCCTGTTGCGCTCGCCATACGGCAAAGACATGCGACCGGATGATAAAGGCGAAGATCAGAAACAACGCATCACCGGACGCATTCCTTCCGATGAAGTTGATTTCCAGGAAGAAGTCGACGGCAATCCCAAAGACTATTGTTGGGGTAACGCTGCCTACGCGTTAGCCGAACGGATCACAAATGCGTTCGCGCTCTACAAGTGGACGGCGGCGATTCGCGGTGTTGAAGGCGGCGGCCTCGTCGAAGGTCTGCCGGCTGTCAACTTCCGCACCGATGAAGGCGACGTTGTCTTGAAGTGCCCGACTGAAGTCGCCATCACGGATCGACGCGAGAAGGAACTCAACGATCTCGGCTTCATCACGCTGGTCCATCGCAAGAACACCGATCACGCGGCGTTCTTCGGCGGCCAGACTGCACAGAAGCCAAAGGTCTATCAGGATCCGCAAGCGACCGCGAATGCACGGCTGTCGAGTCAACTTCCATACGTCATGGCTGCTTCACGATTCGCGCATTACATCAAGGCGATGATGCGCGACAAAGTCGGCAGCTTCATGACGAAGGAAAACGTGTCTGACTATCTCAACAAGTGGATCGCAGATTACGTGTTGCTTGACGACAGGGCTTCGCAGAGTTCGAAGGCCTCGTATCCACTGCGCGAAGCTCGCGTCGACGTCGAAGACGTCGTGGGCAAGCCCGGTGTTTACAAGGCGGTTGTCTATCTGCGACCGCACTTCCAACTCGATGAGCTAACGGCTTCGATTCGCCTCGTTGCCGAACTGCCGCCGCCAGCGGCTGCGTGACAACTCTAATCTGACTTAACGGAGGACATATGGACGTATTGTTGATGAAATTGGATCCGGCGATTCCCGGAACCAGCACGATGGATAAGTTTGCACAGCAAATCGAACTGTTGTCGTTCAGTCATGGTGTGGCGATGCAAATCACCGGCGACATAAGCAACACGGAAAGAACGTCGGGCAAGCCAAATCACCAGGACTTTACTGTCACCAAGTATCTCGATCAGTCGTCGCCGAAACTCAATGAAGCTTGTTGCAAAGGTGACAACTTCAAGAGTGTCGAAGTGGTGGTTGGTCGAAACGACAAAGGCGCGGTGATCCCGCTGATCAAATACACGTTGAAAAACGTGGTGCTCTCGTCGATCTCGATCGGCGGCGGCGGCGGCGATAAACCGGTCGAAACCGTGACGTTGAACTACAACCACATCACCTGGGACTTCCACACACAGAAGGCCGAGGGTGCGGAGCAGGGCCACGTCGATACGAAGTGGGATCTCTCCAAGAACGTCAACGCATAACGGTCAGTCAGCCACAGATTACACAGATCCGATCTGTGTAATCTGTGGATTAAAACTATGGCCCAACCAAAACCAATTACGGGTGCGCGAGCGTTGCTCTTTGATCGCCTGGTCGATGCTCCTGACTGGGAACAAGAGCAACCCTTGCGCGTCCTTAACCGCGAGCAATTAAAAACCTCGGTGCGCAGGGAACTGGAGCGGCTGCTTAACACGCGCTGCTCCATTCCGTTGCACCGGCTCAGCGAGGAGGAACGGTCTGTCATCAACTACGGCATCCCCGACTTCTCGTCACTCTCCCCGCACAATGCCGACGATCACGTGCTAATTGCATCGATCGTGGGCCAGACCATCACGGCATTCGAACCACGCTTGCGACACGTCCGCGTCGAAGCTGGACCATCGTTCAGTGCCGAGTCGGCGTTGTGGCTAAACATCAATGCGGAACTGGTGGTCGGCATGTTCGCCGAACCGGTTTCGTTTCCTTTAACTCTGAACAGCAAGACCGGCACGGCCGAAATGCATGATAGCGAATAGTCACGAAGAACTTTTGCAGTACTACAAGTCGGAGCTGACTTACCTGCGTCGCATGGGAGGTGTGTTTGCCGAACGCTATCCCAAGGTTGCGAAGCGTCTGGAGCTTGGCCGCGACGAGTGCGCCGATCCGCACGTCGAGCGACTGATCGAGGCGTTCGCGTTCTTAACCGGCCGCCTGCAGCACGAGATCGACAGCGAGTTTCCCGACATCACCAGCGCCCTCCTGAACATTCTGTATCCACAACTGACGAGCCCGATCCCGTCGATGGCGATCGCGCAGTTCAACGTTGCACAGGATCAGGGAAAGATGACGACCGGTTTTACGATCGATCGTCACACCCCGCTCTTCGCCGATGCAGATAACGGCGTGTACTGCCGCTTTCGCACGGCGTATCCGGTCACACTCTGGCCTTTGAAAGTCGCCGGCGCTGAACTCGAAAGCACGCGGCGTTGGAGTTTTATCGATGCTCACAGCAAAGCCGTCGCTTCGCTGCGGTTGAAACTGGAATGCCTGCCGGGCGGAAAACTCAACGAGTTGCCGATCGATCGCCTGCGCTTCTATCTGAACGGCGATCCGATGTCAGTCAAGACGCTTTACGAACTGCTGTTCTGCAACGTCCACGACGTCGCCATTAAAATCCCGGGCGCCACCGCACCCATTTATCTCGGCGCGGACACGATCAAGTCTGTCGGCCTCGAAACATACGACGATCTGTTACCGCATCCACCGAACGTGCATCCGGGATACATGCTGTTGCTGGAATACTTCGCGTTTCCCAAACAGTATCTCTTTTTCGATCTTTGTTTCGATCAGGCGAATCCGGACCGTCGCAACTCGACCAACACGCTGCTCGACTTTCTTGCCAACAACGAAGCGACCGGCATCGAAATACTAATCCTGCTCAACCGGCAACCGAAAGATAATCTCGTTGTCGATGAGAACACGTTTTGTCTTGGCTGCACGCCGATCGTCAACCTGTTTCCCAAGACGACCGAGCCGATTCGTCTCGATCATCGCACTCTCGAGTATTCGTTGATACCGGATAAGCGTCGCGAACGAACCACTGAAATCCACTCGATCCTTTCAGTCTCGGCTTCGTCGAATGACAGCGATGCCACGCAACGACTCGAACCATTTTATTCCTACAATCACCGGCTCGAGACGTCGGATCAAAAAGCGTTCTGGCATGCGCGCCGCGTGCCCGCGCAACGTAAAGATCTTCCCGGCCACGAGATGATGTTGTCGTTTCTCGATCTCGATCTCAAACCGAGTTTTCCGCCGATGCAAACGGTTTATGCACACACGCTCTGCACGAACCGCGAGCTTGCCTCCGAACTACCGGTTCACGCTGTCTTTCAAATGGAACAGCACGCGCCACTCGATCGCGAACGCCCGATCGTGTGTCTTGGAAAACCGACGCAGTCGATACCACCGCCTCTGCGTGGTTCAACTGCGTGGCGATTGATTTCACATCTATCGCTGAATCATCTGTCGCTGTCTGAAGAAAAAGACAGCCTGCCGGCGCTGAAGGAAATCCTGCGGCTCTACTGTCTCAAAGAATCTCATCATCAATTGATCGAGGGATTGCGTGAGATGACGTGCCGCAAAGTCGTACGCCATATCGGCAACGATCCGTGGCGCGGTTTCTGTCGCGGCAATGAGGTGAGCCTTGTCCTCGACGAAGACTTTTACGAAGGCAGCGGCGGCTTTCTTTTCAGCGCGGTACTCAATCGATTTCTCGCTTCGTATGCGTCAGTCAATTCGTTCACACAGCTAATCGTCAAGAGCAAGCAACGCGAAGGGATCTGGAAGCAATGGGAGCCGATGGCGGGCGAAACAGTCCTGCTGTAAACAACTACGGCTGGGGAAAAGATTCGACGGTGGAAGACTGGCTCTTCGCCGAAGGACACCGTTTTGACTTTTTTCAGGCGGTGCGTTTGCTCGAGTTTATTAACACCGCGCGCGGCGAACGTCTCGTCTCACCGGGACAGAGCGCTGATCCGTCGAAGGAGATCGTCCACTTCCGATCCGTCGTCAATCTCGATTTTCCGTCGAGCGACGTCGCCCACGTCAAACGTACGAAAGACATTCCCAAACGCGAACAGCCGAAAGCGCCGGCCGAGATGTCGGTCAACTTTCTCGGTCTCGCCGGCTGTCTCGGCGCGCTCGACATGCCGAGCACGGAACTGGTGTTACAACGCGCGTCGCACAACGACAAAGCGCTCAGAGATTTCCTCGACATCTTCAATCATCGTTTGGTGTCACTGCTTTATCGCATTCGCAAGCATCATCGCGTCGGACTTGGTTCTGCCACGCCCGGCGACGATCAGATCGCACGCTACCTGTATTCGCTGATCGGAATGGGAACGCCGCGATTGCAGGGTCGCATGCACATTCGCGATCGGGCGCTGCTTTACTACGCCGGCATACTGGCCCAGGAACCGCGATCGATAGCGGGCTTGCAAACGATCCTCACCGATTACTTTCAAGTCGAAGTTCAGACGAAGCAATTTGTCGGCAAATGGTGCGACCTGGAAGAGAGCCAGTGGACCAGGATTGGCGAGTCGGGCACGAACCAGCGACTCGGTAAAGATACGTGTGTGTTGGGAACTCGTGTGTGGGATCAGCATGCGCGCTTCGAGATCGCGCTTGGGCCACTCAGCCTGGAAGACTTCGAGGGTTTCCTGCCAACCGAGTGGCGCTTCGGCGTGCTCTGCGATCTGGTGCGCTTCTATGTCAAAGACGAGTTTGAGTTCAACGTGCGATTGATTTTGAAAGCCGATGAGATTCCGAGTGTGGCGTTGAGTACGGAGCCCGCGCTTTCGTGGATGTCGTGGCTTGGTCCACAACGCAACGTCACCAACGGCAACGGGCATCGACCTGCAAAGGTCGCCGAGAATCCGTCGATCGTGATCACCCCCGAGTCGCTTCAGGCCAACACCGGAGCGATCAAGAGTCACATTCTCGATCGTTTGCCACGCGCCAAACAGGTCTCATTGCTGGGACGCATGAAGCGCGTTGTGCCGAAGAACACGGTGTTGATGTTGCAGGGCAATCCCGGCGTGTCGATGTTCGTGATTCAACGGGGCAAAGTGCAGTTGTCGCGTAGCGAGGAGCATGGCAAGGAAACGGTGCTGGGCGTGTTGAGCAAAGGTGATTGTTTCGGAGAGCGCGCGCTGCTCCGAACCAAGCCTTACAGCGAAACCGCCCTCGCGTTGACGGAGTGTGAAGTGTCGGTGCTGCGCAGCGAACACGTGACATTTGCGATGATGGAGGATCCAATCTTCCGCCGCCGGATAGACGATTATCTGAACTGTGATGAGCCGGAAGAAATGGGCCACGGATTGGCACAGAAAGGAAGGATTTGATCCGTGAGTGCTGCGTATATTCAGGACAATTTAAAACTGAAGATCTCGACGCCGTTGGGGCCGAACAAGTTGTTGTTGCGTGCCTTTCGCGGTGAGGAGCGAATCTCGGGGCTGTTTAATTTCACACTCGAGATGGTTTCCGAAGACAACGCGATCGACTTCCAGGCGATTGTCGGGAAGCCCGTGACCGTCACTCTCAACCTCAGTAACAACACGCAACATCACATCAACGGTATTGTCGCGCGTTTTGTCCAGGAAGAAACAAACCTTCGTCTCACGCGCTACTACGCCGACATTCATCCCTGGCTCTGGCTGTTGACGAAAACGAGCGATTGCAAAGTCTTTCAAAACAAGAGCGTGCCCGACATCCTCGAGAGTGTGTTTTCCGATCTAGGCTTCAGTGATTTCCGCAACGATCTCAAAGGTTCGTATGAGAAACGTGAGTACTGCGTGCAGTACAACGAAACCGCGTTCAACTTCGTGTCGCGATTAATGGAAGAAGAAGGAATCTTCTATTACTTCGAACACGGTTCCGACAAGCACACGCTCGTTCTCGGCGACGACTCGCCGGGCAATCCAATTTGTCCGGGCCTGGAGTCTACGGCGGTGCACTTTCGCCAGTCGCTGGTGGACCACACGCAGGATCTCGCGATAACTCGTTGTCTCGTTGAAGAACAAGTAGTGACCGGCTCATACGCCCACGACGATTTCAACTTCGAAACTCCGAACAGCGATCTGCTCGTCGAGTCGAAGAGCGACAAGCCGAAGTTCAGGATCTACGAATATCCCGGCGGATTTCTCAAGAAAGACGCCGGCGAGAAGCGTGCGGATCTGCGTCTCGACGCACTCGAACAACCACAAAAGATGATTCGTGGCGATGGATTCGTGCGTGCATTCTGTGCCGGTCATAAATTTGAGTTGAAGGATCACTATCGCCCGGACGTGAACAAGACTTATGTGTTGCAGTCAGTGTCGCATGCGGCCACACAGGAGAATTACACCAACTCTTTCGTGGCGTTCCCGTCGGACTATTCGTTCCGTCCACCACGCGTGGCGCCCAAGCCTTCGATCGCCGGTACGCAGACCGCCATCGTCGTCGGCAAAGCGGGTGAAGAGATCTGGACCGACAAGTATGGTCGGGTCAAAGTCCAATTTCACTGGGACCAGTTGGGTAAGAGCGACGAGAACAGCTCGTGTTGGATTCGGGTTGATTACGGCTGGGCCGGGAAGCAGTGGGGCGGAATCTTTTTACCGCGCATCGGTCAGGAAGTGATCGTCAGTTATCTCGAAGGCGATCCGGATCGACCGCTGATCACCGGCGCGGTTTACAACAGCGATCAGTCAGTGCCTTACACGCTTCCTGACGAGCAAACAAAGAGCACCGTCAAGACCAATTCTTCAAAAGGTGGCGGCGGCTTCAACGAGATTCGTTTCGAAGACAAGAAAGACTCGGAAGAGCTCTACTTCCACGCCCAGAAGGATCACAACATCGTCGTTGAAAACGATCGCACCAAGAAGGTGCTGCACAACGAGACCAACGAGATCAAGCAGGATCGATCCACGACGATTCAGGAGGGCAACGACACCTACGTCGTCGCCAAAGGAAACCGCACGTTCAAAGTCGACACCGGCAACGAGACTTACGACGTCAAAGGCAAACGCGATCTGACCGTCACCGGCAACGAGACGCACACAAACAAGGCAAATTTCACCCAGGACGTGAGCGGAAATTATTCATTGAAGGTGACCGGCAATCTAACGATCGAAGCCACCGGCACCATCACGATTAAATCATCGGCGACAACCGTCGAAAGCACCGGCATAACAACAATCAAAGGTTCGCTCGTAAAGATCAATTAGTTGTTTTTTTCATTTTGTGCATTTTGTGCCTTTTTGTGGCTAGAAAGGATTTTCTTCGTGGCTTTTCAAGTTTGCATGGGTGCTTCGATGCAATGCAGCTTTGGTGCGGCGCCGAGCACGCTCGCGGTGTTGCCGGCGAATAAAACGCTAACCCAAACGCCCGACGCGAACATCATGGATAACAAACCGATGGTGAACATCATGCCGTTCGGTATGTGTTCGTCCCTCGCGAATCCGACCGTCGCTTCGGCTACGGCCGCAGCGTTAGGCGCATTGACGCCGATGCCGTGTGTTCCCGTGATCCCTGCGCCGTGGGCGCCGGGCTCGCCGACAGTCTTGATCGCGAATATGCCGGCGCTCAACAACACCAGCAAATTGATGTGCGCGTATGGTGGAGTGATTCAGATCGTGAATGCCGGACAGACCACAGTAATGATTCCTTAAAGCGGGTGAAGAGTATGAATTACGAATTTGCTCTAGACAAAAAAGCAATCATTTCGCTTGTCGCATGTTTGATCCTGATCGGCGTTTTGCTGTTTGCGGCAGGGTTAATTATCGGCCGTCAATGGCCCACGAGCGAGACAGCGTCAACGCCGTCTTCCGCTACGGATGGTCAACGTGCAGAGCTACCGAAAGAACCGGTACTCGACGAAGAAGCTGCGCTGCCGAAAGCGGATGTCAGGCCAAGGACTGCGCCGGCGAAACTCGAGTTGCCGCCACAACCGCAAGCACCTGCTCCGCCCACCGCTTCACAGGCAGCCGCAGCGGTCACAGCAGCAGCGACCGCACCGAAAGACGACCGCGTCGTAATCGTTTCCGAAGCCGAAACGGATCAGAACAAACCGGAAGCAGCCGACCCTGAATACGTGACGGTCCAGGTCGGCGTGTTTCTCGACGAGAAAGAAGCCAGTCGCTTGCTGCAACAAATGGAACGAAGAGGTTATGCGCCCACTTTCTTTTCCGGACGAGATGCAGAAGCGCGTCAGTGGTACGCAGTCCGGATCGGCACGTATTCCGATCGCGAACAGGCCACCAGGGCTGCGGCAAATTTCACGAAGCAGGAAAAGATGAAGGCGGTGGTGCGCCCATCGGAATCGCTCTAGTCGACGCAAATGATGGAGCAACAAGCATGAACTCGAACAAGAAAATCGTTGCGCCACCCGTATATCGACCACAACCTGTGCCCCGAGTCCTGATGACCAAGAAGGCTATACCAGCACCGCCTGTTGTTCGACCCACCACGCCGCGACAGCCTGCCCGGCCACCATTCGTTCCATCAGTGATGCAGCGTCAAACCGCGAGAACTGTTTCCAATACAAGTCCAGCCAACGCATCGACGACTCGTGCGCCTCATCGTTGTAATCCGGTTGCGCCCACCGCTCATGCTTCAAAAGCGACCATTCAACGATTGATCCTTCGTCTCGATAGTGGAAACGACGTCAGGAAATGGGAGCAGCGACTGGCGGGAAAAGATAAGCCTGGCCGCAACATTATGAATCCTCATGTTGAGCTGCGCTGGATGGGAAACACCGAGAAACTTCACGTCATTGCTCACAGCAGTGATGACTTTCTCAGTCTTGAGAATTTCTATTCACCTATCGAACTCGCGCGCAAGCTGATCAACATGGGGCTACCACTGAACTATCGCGGCCAGATTGTCTTGCATGGCTGCCGCTCAGGCTTGGGTGGCGAAGACAGCTTCGCGACGAAGCTTCAGGATGCCCTCGTCGATTACGGCCGCAGAGTGCCGGTCAAGGCAAATATCGGAACTTCAAAAGTGCTTGAGGACGGTTCTACCCGAGTAATGCGTGTCGAGGACTACTACAAGTACAAGGCTCTTGGTGACAAGTTGGAAAAACGCTGGCGATCTGACTTGGCTAACGAAGACAAAATGCTCGACTACGACTTGGACCACTTGGATGTGCCAGATGCGCCGACTTACCAACAGCACCTGCAACAGCAGTACGGTAAGACCGGAAAGAAACTGATAAACAAATATTTCACCCGTGACTACGATCGCAAACAGCGACTCAATAGGCCCGATTGGTCGTTGCGCTCCGCGTGGGGCTACACGAAGGGGCTAGCCAGTCGGGCCTGGGACGTAATCGACGGCATGAGTTCCTGAGAACAGCGAATGTGAGGACTAAAGTCATGACAAAGATGCGCAACCCAACTGTGGCAATGGAGAGTGTTTCAGTTGGCTGTTCGTCTAGCGGAGTGGTCCAGGCGAACGTCCTTGGCGGTAACAATGCTCTGCAGGCGCGGCTCAGTTTGTGGAACACGCGATTGACGCGCGGCGTGGTTCGCAACATCCCTTCTGATCAGAATTCGCCAGGTCCGCATACACCGCGAGCGATACAACGTAAGGCTGGTAATGGCGTGGAAGCGTTTCGAGTTCCACTTCGTCAGAAGAGTGGCGGACTGCCTTTACCCGACGACGTGCGTTCAAAAATGGAAACTGCTTTTGGTGCCGACTTTTCTGATGTGCGTGTACACATCGGACGCGAGGCCTCGTCGCTGGGCGCGATTGCCTACACCTGGGGTTCGAACATTCATTTTGCGCCCGGCCAGTACAACCCGCACACATTGCAGGGCCAGAAACTGCTGGGCCATGAGTTGTGGCATGTGGTGCAACAGAAATCGGGACGAGTGAAAAATCCTTTTGGCGGCGGCGTGGCCGTGGTCCAGGACCATGCGCTCGAAGCTGAAGCCGATCGCATGGGAATCAAAGCTGCTTTGACACAAGTCGCGCGCAGGAAGAGCGCCAGGTAGAAGGGGGGAGAAGAATCATGAGACCTCCGCGAATGAATCAACACGCTCGAGCAATTGTTTCAGCTAACAGAACGGCCGCGCCGGCGCGACCAAATGCTCCGAACCCGCGCGCGCCGGCGCGTCCGGTGTCAACTGTGACGATGAAGGCGCCGCACTATACCGTGCAGTCGCCGTTACCTCTCGGTGGTCACAGCCACCAGATCAGGGCGACGATTCAGGGCACGCCGCAGGTGGCGGGCTCCGTCGAGATCAGCGCGGGCGGAGCCGGCAAGGCATTTATCTCGAACCTTCAGGTGGATCAGCAACATCGTCGCCGTGGGGTGGCGGCGAAACTGATCGATGCCGCAGTCAACACGGCGCGCCGGCAAGGTTACAAAGCTGCGAGTCTTGAAGCGCGACCTTCCGACAACGGAATCTCGCCGCAAGCGCTCGTCGCCCTGTATCGACGTCAGGGATTCAGGAGTGTCGGTAAATCACAGCGTGGCAGTCCGATGATGGAGCGCAAGCTGTAGCAGGATCTGATGAATCAGCGAAAGAAAATTTCCGCGACGCAGGCAGTGCAAATGAAAGCGGCGAGAAAGCCTCCGGCGGCGCCGCCGGTGTATCGGCCGCAGCCTGTGCCGAAAGTCTTGCAGAGAAAACTCGCGTGTAGTGTGACGGCGCCTCCAAAATCGAGTACCGATGCACCGAAGTCTCCGCCTGTTTATCGGCCCAACAAGACTCCTCTCGTCATGCAAACGAACAGACCTGTTGTTCAGGCCAAATTTGCGACGCCGGTGAAAGGTGTTCCTGTTAGCCGAACGCGATTCGGTGTTATTCAGCGGGCGATGGCTGCGGCTGCTTACGAAGAAGACAGAAACGCAGGCGACATTGGAGAAGGTCAGAAAAACTTCAAGACGATCAAAAAGTCGATTGCGGAAACGGCGGAGATGGGACCGGCTGGCAGGTTCAGGCTTCACACCGTCGAATTCAATGCCCTGCCAGACAAGGTCAAGGATGCCATCCGCGAAATCGTAGCCGGCGATGATCCAGCCGATTGTTACGAAACTTACAGAGGAGACTTCCATTGCAATCGCGGCGGGCACATACCGGAGACTGCTGCGCCGCAGGTGATGACTCAAAAACAGCAGAATTATCATCGGGATGCGCAAACAAAACCTACCGATAAAGCAGGCAATGTTGCGCAGTACGCGGAATTCCACGTTACCCAGTCGGGCCTGGGCAAGGCGTTCAGGCTGCTCTACGACTACGTGAACGATCAGTTTTACATCAGCATAACCCACTACAACATTTGGAGTGACGGCGGTGGTGGTGAGCGTAATCCGTTCTTCAGGGTGGTTAATGTTCACTAGTGAGATCTGCCGGGACCCTGTGCAGGAAAGATCTGGAAATAGTGAGGAAGCGAATCCAGTTTGAATAAGAAACCGCAAAAAATGCTGCCGAGGAACGTCGCTGGAAGTGTCGCTGTGCCGCATCGTGGCCCCGCACAGCAACCTCGTCAGATGGGAAGTCTTAACAAGCCGCCTACTCCGAAAGTCCTGCAAAAAAAGGCTGGCGCACCCGCAGCGCCACCGGTCTATCGCCCGAACGCGATGCCGAAAGTCTTGCAATCAAAGATGGCAAAGGGTCGACCTGAAACAGCGAATGTGGCCCAGCGAGTTGCGACAGTGAAGCAGCCCGCCAAAGAACAGTCCGTCGTGCAAGCGTTCACTTCGCGAGTCGTGCAGGCGGTGAAGATATATCCGAATCTTCATCCCGGCGCCGTTGAGCCGGTCGATCACGGAAATGTTTTCCGACTGAACAATTTTGCGAATCAATACCGGTTGCAGAAGGTCAACAGTCACAGCGTCAACGTCCCGAATCAGCAATACAACTTCGTCCGCACGCGCGAAGGCGAGATGTTGCTGCATGCTCGCTACCGTCATCCGTCGATCGCGGAAGGCAAGCAGGTGCTTTACGCGGGCGAGATCTTCTTCAACAACGGCCAGCTCGAATGGTGGTCCAACGGCTCGGGCCATTATCAACCGTATCCAGAGGATGCCGAGCAGGCGAACCTACCCATGGATCAGTTTTTCTCATACCAGCAAGTAATCAAGGGCGAGCACAAGCGGAAGCGAAGTTGATACTACTGTCATGAATCGGCCAAACAAAAAACCGCCTGGTGCGAGAGGAATTCCGCCGTCACCAAATCGGCTGGGACCACATCCGCCTCAAGGCAAGCCAGCGGTCGCGCAACTAAAGACAGGTGCGCAGAGCGCCAGACGTCCCACCGCGCCTCCGGTATATAAGCCAAATGAGCAAACTGTTGCGCAGACCAAGGCAACACCGAGCCATCGTGCAGTGCAACTGAAAGACGCGTCTTCGGTCCGGATCAGAACCGTGCCGATTGCTCCGTCCGTCTATCGTCCGCAGCCTACGCCCACGGTGTTACAGAAAAAGGAAGTTATCTCTCAGCGAACGATGCTTTCATCGGCCCAACAAGCACTGCCTGCGAAGAATCGGCCAGAAGATACGGCCGCGCGATTAGCTTCTTCTTTTCCGCGTATCGGCGCTTCGCCAGTTCACAACCTGCCGCCAGCCGTAACCTCAAAGCATCCTAATGCACCGAAACATCGCGCACATGCCGCCATCTCCCCCAAGCCCGAGGGTTCGACAGCAGCGAGCGGCACAGTGCAAAGATCACGGATTCAACCTGCGACAGCCCGTCTCGGCGCTATCCAACTAGCCGCAGCTGCCTTTTGCCCAATGTGCAAGAGCTGTGGTCTCGATTCTGACCACAGTCCGAAAAAATGTCCGCTTTTGGAAAATGATGAGGCCGCGCCTGTCGCCGACGCTGAAGAAGAACTGAAGGGGGGAAGGGGAAGGAAGTGGGGTAAGAAGAAAGAGGAGCAATTCCATGACCTTGGAGTAAGCGAGGCGAAAGCGGAGGCACGTCCTGCCGTCGGCATGACACGAGCCGATCTGGCAAATATAAACAAGTTCAAGTGGCCGGATGTGTATCTTGATACCTTAATCAATATTGGGGCTGTGGTCGAAATTCCTGGCCGAACTCTTTCCCATAAGAAGGGCAAACCAGGGGAAACTCGTGAACATAGGATCAGCGTCCCGGGTACTAATGAGTTCGTGGTGATTCACTATCATCCGCGAGCCGTGCTGCCGCATGGCGCGTACGACGGGCACTCTCTGGTTCACATCAAAGGTGAAAAGAGCAAGGGGGAACGCGGCCACATATCTCCGGCGAAGCTTGCCGCAATGGGTTTGCCTGTTCCGGATGGCCACACCTAAAGAAGCGACGAGCCTGAATCGCAGCGCGAGGAAGTAACGAAATAAGTGAGCTCAAGAAAGAAACCAAATTCAGCGCGAGGCAAGGGTTAAAGGATTAGAAGAGCATCCCGATGAAACCGCCGGAAACGAAATGGCCACAGTTGCAGGTCGCGGATCACCAGTCCGAGCGGCTGGCTAGGGACACTCGTCGGTTCACGCCCGCTGTCGCCCAGTCGAAGCACCCAACGCCCGTGAACCTGCGCAATAAACCCGCCGCACCACCGATTTATGCGCCGAACGCAACGCCGCTCGTGCTGCAGCGCAAGGCGGCGATATCGACCAGGGGCTGCCATGCTTGGTTCGGATACGGGGTCCTGGCTAATCGTTCTCTGACGAATGGGGCTAAGGCGCCAGTCCCGATTCCGGTTTATCGTGCGCAAACCACCTCAAAATGCCTGCAGTTAAAGCGCGCCGGCGGTGAGAGTCTGCTGACAGTACAGTCCAGCGTTAAATCTCAAGCGCGGGCTGGCTCTCGCGAGCGGCCTTCAAGTCTTCCACCACCGCAGAACGGTGCTGCCATTCATGTGGTGAGCACCAAGGTCTTACAGCGTACGAAATGGAAGTTATCAGGGGATGGCCAGTGGAAACAGCATGGGGATCAAAAGGAAGGGCTGAAGCCTCCCGACCCTAAGGCTCACCCGAAAATGAAACACGCCAGGGTTGGGGAAATATACGACGATCAAAACTGGCTCCTCTACGACGGCGAGGTGAGAGTGTCGTTTACAAAAGAGGGCGCTCGAGATGACGCTGCGACTGCGCTGACGAGGTCAAAGCACGCGGAACGGCAGAAAAAGGAACAAGCGGAACATAAGAATAGGGAAAAAAAGTTGGCCGAGGCGAGCAAAAACGAAAGGCTGGCTGGCCCGTGGTTCCCCCCGTGGTTGCAGAAATCAGGGAAGGCGAAGGGGGTAATTTGTGAGGTTTACGTACTACACCAAGACGAAAGCATGAAGTCCGTAGGAACGGAACAGAGATCATATCCGGGAGACGATAAGTCCCACCACGCTGAGAGGAAGTGGTGGAACCTTTACGGCAACACTTTGTGCGGGTCGATAAGGAGCGGAACTGTTAGAAAGGTCTGTTTCATTCTCGGCGATACTCCGTGCGATTCCTCTAATGTTAAGGGGTGTCACGAGTGGTTCAAAGAGACTGTGTTACCCGCACTAACGAAGGCCGGACTCAAAGAGGCGGATGTGACAATCTTCACCACCAAAGATTCGACCCCAAACTTCCGATTCGACGGCGGGGCTCTCGTGTTGTTGTGAAATCGGACGGTCATGATGCAGATAGCACATAAGCATAATGCTGCACTGGAACAGAGACGGCGTCTCTCGCAATCAATCCTCTGGAAGCTGCAGCGAAATTACTTTGAGTGCGAGGGCATTGAAGCCTGGAGCACCGGGACTGTTCCGCATCACATCACCAGCAGTCCGTTCATCGCCGATTCGTACGCACGCATAGTTTCCGGTTACCTGCGCGACTGTTTGTTTACACAGGCGCTCGATCGAAACGAGCCGGTGTACATCGTCGAGCTCGGTTCCGGCTCGGGTCGCTTTTCGTATTTGTTCCTGAAAGCTTTTCTTGACCGTTACCGAAATTCCGTTCTGAAAGACACTCCGATCAAGTACGTGATGACGGATTTCGCGGAACAGAATCTCGAGTACTGCCGCCAGCATCCGTGGTTTCAGTCGTTTATCAAAGACGGTGTGCTCGATTTTGCGCGCTTCGATGTAGAACGCGATCGCAATCTGAAGTTAATTGACTCCGGCGAAACAATCACTGCAAAGAACTTGAGAAACCCGCTGGTGGTAATCGCGAACTACGTGTTTGACGGTGTCCCGCAGGACGCGTTCTCTATCTCGGACGGTCAGCTCTTCGAGACGTTAGTGACTTTGAGCAAGCCGGAACAAGAGCAGGACCTCGAGGAGCACGAGACTCATTCTCAACTTAAGCTCTCGTATGACAGCAATCCGGTAAAGGGAAACTACTACAAAGACGCGACCTGGAATCGGATACTGCTCGATTACCAAAGACGTCTCTCAGACGCGCCATTTCTTTTTCCCACCGCCGCACTGCAATGCATTCGGAATCTTCACCACCTCTCACGGGGCCGGATGCTGCTCTTGTCCGGCGATCGTGGCTACAGCAGCGACGAGGCATTGCTTGAAGGAAAGGGCGTGCCCACGTTAGCAGTGCATGGATCTTTTTCGATGATGGTTGATTACCAAATCATCGGAGAGTATTGCCGGCATCTGGGTGGCGACGCGCTTCATCCTGGGCGACAGGTTGAAAGTCTCAACATCTCCGCGTTCATGTTTGGCGATTCTCACTCCGGTTTTGTCGAAATGCGACAGGCTTACGCCGAGGCTATTGAAAAATTCGGACCCGACGACTTCTTCACTTTGAAGGAGGGCATCGCTCAGATTTACGACGCTCTGAGTTTGGGGCAAATACTTGCCTTCCTGAGATTGAGCTGCTGGGATCACAAGCGATTCTGGGAATGTGTCCCCATCATTAAGCAACATCTTCCGGATCTCTCCGACATTCAGAAGCAGCAGTTGCACGAAACGATCATCAAGGTGTGGAACTCGTATCTACCGATCGGCGAAGAGAACGATCTGGCTTTCGAATTGGGCACGCTCCTGCTCGAAATGGAGTTTCATGCAGACGCTCTTGAATTCCTGCACCGTTCCGCGGACCTCTCAGGGATAGCGCCAGGCACTGCTTATAACATTGCCGTTTGTCACTACGGTCTGGGCCAGATAAATCGAGCGCTCGAATATCTCGACCACGCGATTGGCCTCGACCCCAAGTTCGCCGAAGCGATCGAGCTGCGCAGCGAATTGGAATTTGCGTGTTCAGGCGCGCAACACGAGTCAAACTTGG
>DASSFI010000084.1:0-5933 GCA_035694465.1 Pyrinomonadaceae bacterium
GTAGATTCAGTCGGAGGGGCGGCCACGGAGGGCCGCCCCTACAGTACGTTCTGAAAATTGTGGTGAGACTAAGGTCGGATAATAGTTAGCGTTGCGCTTCTGGTAACGCTGCCGAGGGTGGCGCTGATTGTGACTCGATTCTCACCGCCGCCTAAACTACCGGTCAGAGTCTTGATGGCAAAGGTCGCTGATGTGGCGCCTTCAGGCACCGTGACGCTCGCCGGAACTGTAGCCTTTTTCGTGTCACTGCTGTGCAAGGTGACGGTCACTCCACCTGCCGGCGCGGCGCCGCTCAAGGTAATCGTGCCCGTCGAAGAGGCAGGAGCTGTCACCCTCGTTGGATTGAGAGTCAAACTTCCCAACTCCACCTGCTCCGGAACAGTGACGGTAGCGATAACGAAATTCGATAAGCCCGACTGATTTCCCGCTGCGTCGATCGCCGCCACTGCGTATTGATGACTTCCCAACTGGCCTGAATCAGAAAATGATGTTCCATTGACCGTACTGATCGGTGTAACACCTCCATCGCGAAAGACTCGATAACCGGTAACGCCAAGATCATCAGTCGAAGCACTCCACGAAAGATTGATCACATTCGCAGTCACAGTTGCTGTAAGACCTTCGGGAACTGACGGTGGCGTTGTATCAGGAAGTGGACCAGTGGCAGTTGCAGTGTTTGATAAATCTGACTGGTTGCCCGCTGCATCGATCGCGGCTACCGTGTAAGTGTGTGTTCCTGTTTGTACGCGATCCGAGAACGCCGTGCCGTTGACGGTAGCGATCGGCACTGTCGCGCCGTCGCGAAAGATCCGGTAGCCGGTGATAGCTAGATTATCTGTTGAAGCCGTCCATGACAGATCGATCGCACTCGTACTGGGGTTGAAAGTTGCGCCGAGATTGGTTGGCGCCGTTGGCGGCGTCGTATCGATCACAGTCACGACATCGTTCAGATAACGTGCGAGGCTGAGATCAAAATTGCTGCGAAATGCGCGGCCCGCTACGACGGCATTCCCGTCCGCTTGAATTGCCACAGCTTGTGCGTTGTCAGTACCACCGGCGAGGTCAGTTATCACCGAGCCATCCGTACCGAAACTCTTATCAATACTGCCGTCCGAGTTGTAACGCCGTAATGCAAAGTCGGGCGGCGTCGCGAAGGTCTTGAAAGCTGATCCGGCGACGATGATCTTGCCGTCAGACATAAGAGCCAAAGCGTTGGCCTGTTCGGAAGCGCTGTCGGAAAAGGGAATTGCAGTTTCGCCACCGATGCCGAAGCTCGAGTCGAGACTGCCATCTGAGTTGTAACGAGCAAGCGCGAAATCAGTTGCAACTGGTCGAGTGGCGCTGTCCGAAGCCGTACCGGCGACGACGAACCTGCCATCCGGCTGAATCACGATTCCATTTGCTTTCGCACCGGCGTCGAAGAAGCTGGTGATCTGTTTACCGCCGGTGGCGAAACTAAAGTCAGTGGTTCCGTCCGCATTGAAGCGCGTCAGTGCGAATCCGATGTCTCGATTGAAACTATCGTACGACGCGCTGCCGGCGACGATGATCTTACCGTCCGGCTGCAACGCGGCTGTGTTTGCTTGATCGAAACTCCCGAAGAAGTCGAACACGATTTGTCCCGCGTCGCCAAAACTTGCATCGAGACCGCCGTTCGGAAGATAACGCGCGACGGCGAAGTCGAGACCACTGCCTGGAACTCTCGGATTGAAGTCTGCGGTTCCCGCGACAACGATCTTGCCATCGGGCTGAAGCATGATGGCACTCGCGGCGGCAAACGTTCCGCCGAAACTTGTAGTAATTGAACCGCCGTTACCAAAAGTCGTATCGGGGCGGCCATCACTCGTATAGCGTGCGACCGCAAACACGCGCGGAGTGCCGCCGCTGCCCGCGAGTTGTGCAAAGCCTGCGACAACGATCTTGCCGTCAGGCTGAATCACCAGTGCGTTGATCGTGTCGACGTTGCGAAAAAAGTCAGTAGTGATCTTTCCGTTGCTGCCAAACCTTTTATCAAGCGAACCGTTGGTGTTGTAGCGTGCGACAATGAAATCTTCGACTGTTTTCGCACTACTAAAGCTCGATCCTGCGGCGACAATTTTGCCGTCCGCTTGAATTCCGACGGCGTTAGCTCGATCGATATTTCCCGAAAAGTCTGTGCGCACAATTCCTCCCGAACCGAATGTCGGATCCAAATTGCCGCTGGTCGCCTGTCCAAAAACTGCGGCGACTGCGATCAATGGAACGATGACCGCAGCCGCTAACGGGCGTATGAGTGAAATCCGCGTGGGGTTAATCTGTTTCATTCTGGTTAATCCTCTCCGCCGGGTTGTAAATGTCAGCTAAAACCGTAGAGGGGGAAGTGGGAACAGAAGGGTTTTTGGCCCTCCTGCTCCCAGTGGTTATTGCGTTTATGGTCTGAGAACGTTGAGCACTGCGGTTCTGCCGGTGCCGGCAAGAGTCGCGGTGATCGTGACCGGATTCTGTCCTCCACCAAGTTGGCCCGTCAGGGTCGTAATGGTGAAGGTTCGCGAAGTTTGTCCGGCCAGCACCGTTACCGTTGCCGGGACCGTGGCTTTTCGCGTGTCGCTGCTTCTCAGGGTGATAGAGATCCCGCCTGCAGGTGCGGGACCACTTAATGTGACTGTGCCGGTCGAGCTTGTAGGAGCAGTCACTGTGGTTGGATTGATGGTAAGCGCGGTCAGCGCTCCCGCGATTTGTGTTGTCGCCGATGCGGTACTCGACTTGGCAGATTGATTATTCGCCGCGTCGAAAGCCGAAACGGTGTAGCTATGTGTCGAACCGACAGCGAGGCCAATATCAGAGAACGAAGTTCCTGAAGTGACCGTCGCGATCTCCGTCGCTGCGCCGTCGCGGAACACCTTGTAGCCGACCACGCCGAAGTTATCGGTCGATGCCGTCCACGAAAGATCGATGACGGATGCCCCGGCGCCGGTCGCAGTCAGTCCAGTCGGAACAGACGGAGGAACAATGTCCGGACCAGGCGTCGTTATCACAACTCCGTTTGAAGCGGCCGATTGATTATTCGCGCCGTCGACTGCCTTCACGATGTAGCTGTGAGTTGATCCAACTGCGAGGTTGATATCCGAAACAGATGTTCCGCTCACAGTTGCAAACGCCGTCGCCGAACCGTCACGGAAGACTTTGTAACTAACAACGCCGACGTTATCAGTCGAGGACGTCCATGACAGATTGACGGTGGTTGAGTTGGGTGCTGTTGCGGTCAGGTTTGTCGGAGCTGTTGGTGCTGCCGTATCAGCCGGGGTTGTTGCACTCGCCGAATTCGAGGCTGGCGAAAGATTACCGGCCGCATCGCTCGCGATCACCTTGTAACTATGCGTCGTAGATGGAGCGAGCCCTGCGTCGGAGAACGTCGTGCCGACAACTGTTGCCATCGGCGAAGGCGAGTTGTCTCGGAACACCTTGTAGCTGGTGACGCCGACGTTGTCTGTTCCTGCAACCCACGACAAGTTGATCGTCGTTGGGCTGGCGGCTGTCGCCGTTAATGAAGTTGGCGCTGTGGGCGCGGTTAGATCGCACGTTGTCGGTGCGGTGAAATGATCGGTCGGCGTGATGGTCTGTGCGGCGGGGTTGGCTGGAGGCCACGGCAACACAGTGCTATCACCATTGAATTTGCCGAGCGTTGCATCGACAAACGAGAGCACACGATTAGAAGCATTTGAAAGCGTGCTCGCGGTGAAGTTCGGATCGTTGTACGCGCCGGTTGGCAAGCCTGCCTGGGTGCGCGGATCCAATCCTTCAAACGGGAACGGAGTTAGCGGTTGCTGCGTTGCCTCGCAGTTGCCGATACAACCGCCGGGACTCAGGCGTCGATCGAGCATCCACGGAATACCGGAGAAGCTGAATGGTGTTTGCAGCGCGTCGAGATCGATCTCGTCGAATTCCGGCGTAACTACACCGCCAAGACCGAGACCGAACGGGAAGAGATACTGGCCGTTAGTTGCTTCGTTTCCTCTGATGTCGATTGTTTTGAGAGCGTCTGCCTGATCGGCAAACTTGCGGCCCGTGCGCGCCTGAATTTCGCGCGGAAGTGGGCTAATAATGCTGAATTGTTCTGCGAATGTTCCGCCGCCGGGGCATGGGTTTGACGCGGAGAACCTTGGATCGGCGCGCAAGTGAGCGCATGGATCGAGTCTCGGCGTGGTCGCGGGATCGAGGAAGTCTACGTCGTGACGAATCTTCCAGATGTTGCCGCCAACTCCGGCGACGAGACCATTCTGTCCGCACGTGCCCGCACCCGCCGCGTTATCGCAGCCGACCACCGTCGCGAGTGGAAACTCGTGCGGTTGATTGGTTGCACGATCGTAATGAAGCGACCAGATCATGACGTCGGTATTAAGCGAGGCAAAACCGATGAAGAGCGTGCGCGCGCGTTGGTTCTGAAAACCGGGCGCGTCAACTCCGACCTCGTTTAGAAACAGGTAATCCGGTTGACCGGCGACGTTTCTTGTCGCTAGTGCCCGCTGGACCATCGAGCTGTGCGCTGAGACAAAGCGAACGCCGTTGATCGTCTCGAAGTTTCCTTCGACCTCGATACTGTCGCCAACCTGAATCGGAGCGAAGCGTCTTGAATCGGCGACGATCAGATTGGCTGTTCGATTGGTAGATGGACAGAGCAGATCGCCCGTGCCGGTGGCGGTGCTTTGTGCGGTAAGAGTTTCGGTTGTGTTCAGATCACCGTCGACGTCGATCGTGTCGACAAAACTTCGTCCGACAGTGCTCGGCAAACAACTGGGCACGCCGGTTGAAAAAACGTTGGTGTAGTTGTCGGGATCAAGTGTGAAACGTGGATCCGGACTGCAGTTAGGAGCACCCGCTGCACAGCCGGCGCCTTGCTGCACGGTGTGACGGCTTTCGGGATCGTTGAGGCGAACCATGACGCCTGTGTTTGCGTCGTTGGTGTTGCCGTTAATACGAAAGTAACCGTCCGTAAAATTGATGTAGGTAACGACGCCTTTGACCGATTCAATTCCTTTTTGAAGAAAGATGTCGGCGCCGATGATGTTTCCATTGCTGGTGCGGTTGGCGTGAACTGTTGCGATACCGCCCACCTTGTTTGTGTTACAGATGTCGGCTTTGGCGAGACCGCTTTCGGCACGGCCCACACATTCCTGCGGCGCCTGCGCGAAAATTTGTTGAAGCGTCAACCGGTTTGCCGGGAGGTCGATCAGCAGGTTGCGCGGGATGATGATGTTTTGACCGCCCACAACTACAGTTCCACCCGACCACACGTCGTTCGGGTTGGTAAGTGTGAGACGTTCGATCTCTCCTGTGATGGGGGCCGCAGTCGCAGTTTGAGCCTGTGCTCTGCCGCTTGGGGCGAGTAAGAACGCGCACAGTGTTACAAACATGGCAATGCGACAGCATTGAGTGAGCCAGCTTGTCTTAGATTTCCTTTTCAGGGGCGTTACTTTCATGATTCTCCTTCTTTTCTTTCGTCAGTCTGGGTTGGGATAATTGCTCACACGTGAACCGTCACGCGTTTTGAGCGCGCGGTGTTTCCGCAAGTCCTGGTTGTTGATTAACTCGAGATTAAGTGAGTACCGATTTTGTCTAAGCGACTGTCACTACCCACGCGTTTGAAGTGTTCACATTGGGGGAACCAATTTCAGCGCGAAACCCAATTACATTTGTCAGATTCTTCGCGAGTTTTAATTCATAAATAGACTCGCTCGCGGAACCAGGGCGCAGTATCTCTCGCACGTAATAAAGAGAGACTGGCAGGCGGTGAAATGCCTCTGGTTGCAAGATTCCTTGAAAGCAATGAGCATGCCCGAAGTGAATAGATTGATCTGATTTCTACGCGAGGGCGGCCACGGAGGGCCGCCCTTACAGTACGCTCCGCAGTACCTTAGCTAATTCACGGTTCTTGAAACGTACTGTAGGGGCGGCCC
>DASSFI010000085.1:0-26635 GCA_035694465.1 Pyrinomonadaceae bacterium
GGGCCGCCCCTACAGTACGTTCCGAATTGTCTTATTCAATATCAAAGAAATAGCTGCCTTGGATTCGTCCCTCGGGGCGGGAGATTTGCAGGGCATAGTTGCCGCGGTGTAGGAGCGACACCGGAATTTTGACCGTCACCGTCTTATTATCGCGTTCCGTGATCGCAAGATCCTGCTCTGGCCCATCGCCACCTACAAGCTTGACTCGATAATTCGTGGCGCCTCGTTCGGACTCAGGAATCGTGAGCTTCGCTTGTAGTCCGGCCTGTTTCGACTTAAACGTCACCTTCTCCGGAGCAAGACCCTCCGCCCGATTGGAGGTTCGGATCGACAGATTGATCTGCGCATATTCCGCTGAGTTGCTTCTGGTCGATTTCGAAATTAGAAAGAACCCGCCCGCAATGATCACCACTGCCGCCGAAGTAACCGCAAGCCGCATCGACTGACTCTGCCAAAATGCACGCAACTGATCGAGTAATCCGGGTTCAACGGGTTTCGGTATCGGGTCACGGTTAGCAGCTCGATCGAGCAACTCAGTTGCAAATCTGATCTTCTGCTGACCCTCGCTCGTCCTTAAATAATTCTTCTCGAATCCGCTACGCTCACTATCAGACAGTTCATCTCGGAGGTACTGATCAGTCACTTCGTCAACAACCGTATCGAATTCCTCCACAAACGATGGGTCTGTCAGCAAACGAAGCTCAAAACTTTCTTCGTCTGCCTCCGGTAACTGCCCGAACAGATATAGCCGTACTCCGTTTTCCTGTTCTTTTGTGATGGTGGCTCCTCCCACTTGCCGCTAATTACTATGACTCTCGAGCCCGCTTTTGTTCTTATCCCGGTGGCCAACACATTGATTTACGCATTTTTCAAGATTTACACGCAGGTGATGCGCGCGCGTGCGTAATGCGCCCTCAGTAATTGAGAGCTCACTTGCCATTTGCTGGTGATGCACGATCTTTTCACGCCCCTGGTAGAGATGATAGTCAAGAATAAGTTCCTGCTTGTCCTGTGATAGCAGTTCCAGGCATTTTGACAAGCACTCCGATGTATCACTCCGAAAAGGCTCCGGCGTCGTTCCTTGCGGCAATTCGTCCGTAGGGATTTCCCGGCGGCGGCCGGCTTCCAAAAGAATGTTTCGCGCGACACCGTGAAAATAACGGGCCGGATCGCCTACGTAGCTCTCCCTAATCTCCGGCACTTTCTTCATCACTCGGTCGATACTTTCGTCCGCGTAGTGCTCGGAATCACTCAAGCCTTTGGCCACGAAAATGCGAATCAATCCCGCGCGGATAGCTTCGTAGCGTTGACCGGCCTTATCGCGATCGGGATCGAGCCATTCAAGCAACGCATCAAATGGTTCCTTAGTCGTGGTCAAACTTTAGCCGTTCCTCGGAAGATGGGATCGATAAGACGTGTGTAGTGCAGCCGCTGGGCCGGTGATGCCCGCATAAAACTAGCTCAGAAGCAGGACGATGGCAAGAACGCTCATCTTGACATTCAATTCTGTGGTTGTTGTAATCCGGGTTAAATAATCGATGATCAAAGCGAGTTTGCGGAGGTGCTGTTGAGTGACGATCGATGAGTTAGTTTACGATTGGAATACAGTTGAACCGTCTCTCGCCGCGCCTGATCGCCACATCAGCATCGACGACGAAACGCTGCGCGACGGCTTGCAGTCGCCTTCAGTTTCGGAGCCGCCGGTCGAACAAAAACTCGAGTTGCTTCACCTGATGGAAGCACTGCGCATCGATACCGCCGATATCGGTTTGCCCGGCGCAGGCGGCACACACGCTGCCGGAGTTGAACGATTAGCACGCGAGATCGCGGATCAGAAACTCAAGATCAGACCGAACTGTGCCGCGCGAACACATCGCAACGACATCGTCCCGATTGTCGAAATTTCGCAACGCGCCGGCATTCCGATCGAGGCCTGCACCTTCATCGGCTCGTCTTCAGTTCGCTTTTTTGCAGAAGACTGGACCCTCGAAAAGTTGCTGGAGATGACTGAAGACGCGGTGTCGTTTGCCGTGAGCCAGGGACTTCCGGTCATGTACGTCACGGAAGACACGACGCGCGCCAAACCGGAAGTAATTCGCGCTCTTTACACGACGGCGATTCGCTGCGGCGCGAAAGCAGTTTGTGTTTGCGATACAGTCGGACATTCAACACCCGACGGGGCTCGCGCTGTCATTCGTTTCGTAAAGAGCATCATCGAGGAACAGGGCGGCAACATCCGTCTCGACTGGCACGGTCATCAGGATCGTGGTCTCGGCGTTATCAACTCACTAGCGGCTATCCAAGGCGGAGCCGATCAGGTTCATGGTTCGGCACTCGGCATCGGCGAGCGCGTCGGCAACACGCCGCTCGATCAGTTGCTGGTGAATCTGAAACTGCTGGGCTGGATTGATAACAATCTGTCACGTCTCGGCGAGTATTGCCAAACTGCCGCGCGCGCTTGCAATTGGACCGTGCCGGCAAACTATCCGGTGTTTGGCCGTGACGCGTTTCGCACTGCCACCGGCGTTCATGCCGCAGCCGTCATCAAGAGTTATCGAAAAGGCGATCAGCGTTTAGCCGACATCGTTTACTCGGGCGTTCCGGCGGGAGAGTTTGGCCTCGAACAGGTGATTGATATTGGACCGATGAGTGGAAAATCCAACGTCATCTACTGGCTCGAGAAGCGTGGTTTTGAACCGGATGAAACCCGCGTAAATCGCATCTATGAACACGCCAAAGCAGCCAGCGGCGTTCTCGAAGAGAGTGAGATCATGAGTTTGTTATGACTCAGGTCCGTCTCCATCCGCGTAAATCCGTGGCCGAAATCTTGTCGTCGCCTCACGTGACGCGAGCCCTCCGTTTCTTCGAAACAAATGCAGCAGCCATCACCGAAGAACACATTCGGATCTGCTCGGTTCCGGCGAGCCCGTTTGCAGAACAGGAACGAGCCGAGTATCTCAGCCAAAAGTTTCGCGATCTGGGACTAACTGAAGTCGAGATTGATGAAGAGGGAAATTGCCTCGGACTGCTGAGAGGAACTTCGAAAAAACCGCTGCTGGTCGTGAGTGCCCATCTCGATACAGTCTTTGCCAAAGGCACAGACTTCACCGTCAGCAAACGTGAAAATAAATTGTTCGCACCGGGAATCGCGGATGATGGATGTGGACTCGCAGCACTCATGGCGCTGGCCCGCGCGATTAAAACCGAACAAGTGCCGCTCGAAGGCTCAATACTGTTCGTCGGCACAGTGGGTGAAGAAGGTGAAGGGAATCTGCGTGGCGTGCGCTACCTGTTCACGAAGAATCGCTGGGCCTCGCAGATCGACGCGTTTTTGAGTTTTGATGGACCGGGACTCGATCGCATTACGAATCGCGCCCTCGGGTCTCACCGTTATCGCGTCGAGATTACCGGACCAGGCGGTCATTCCTGGGGCGACTTCGGTTTACCAAATCCGGTGCACGCCATCGGGCGCGCCATCTCGAGACTGGCTGGTTATCCGGCTCCGAAAGAGCCACGTACGACATTCAATGTGGGACGGATTGAAGGTGGGACGAGCGTTAACTCGATTCCGAGTAGCGCGAGTATGGAAGTTGATCTCCGTTCGACGGCAGAAAGAGAATTGCAGCGGCTCGATGCTTTCTTTCGTCGCGCCATGCGAGAGGCTGTTGAAGAAGAAAATTCAACCAGACGCCCCGGCGATCCGTTGCTCGGTCTCAAAGTCGATCTGATCGGTGAGAGACCAACCGGAGAAACGCGACCTGATTCGCCACTGGTGGAACTCGCACTCGAAGCGACGAGAACGCTGGGTGTCGCGCCTCGATTGGATCAATCGTCGACCGATTCGAATCTTCCGATCTCCCTCGGCATTCCGGCGATCACACTCGGCGCCGGAGGAAGCTCCGGTTCATCGCACAGTCTTGATGAATGGTATGACCCACGCGAACGAGATCTGGGATTGAAACGCGGACTACTCGTGATACTTGGGTTTGTTGGTTTAAATATTAGCCGCGGCTAATATTTGTTTGAATGTCGAATTAACGTAGGAAACGAGCAGGGTTGAAGAATTATGCTGAGAAGTAAAAATGTAATTGGCGTCCGAGCGTTAGTGGGCTTGATATTTTTAGTAGTGGCTGCCGCCTCGGCTAACGCCCAATATGTCTTTGGCAAGGAGCTCGAGGCGGTGCCGCCCGCTTTGAGAAGTTCATTATCACTGCGGCTACAAGAGTTTTCCGAGTATGAGCGGAGACGTGAGTTTGAAAAGCAGTACGCCATGTTTTCCGAAGACGCGTTGAGAGCTTCTTACCTCAGAACCAAAGAAGCATATGTCAGGTCACGGCAGGATCAGTATCCGCTTATTACAGGCTTCAAGCCTTTACAGAGTTCATATGCTGCCAAGCAGGGAATTTCTCAGATTGCCGGTGAGGCGACCTTGCAGTGGGCGGATCACATTACAACTGACAGACTTCACATAGACGCCACTTTGAGAAACGGCGAGTGGTATTTATCAGAGTTCATGGGAACGTTAGAAGAGATCCCCGGTGTTGAACTACTCGAAACAACAATGCCCGCACTGCCAAACGCACCCGTACCCAGGAAACTTCGCAAACCTTAACGTCTCGAAAAAATCTTCTCTTCCACTGCGGCAACGGCTCGGCCGATTTCGCCGGTGACAATTGGTTCGCGATCTTCGAGCACCGCGCGCGCAAAATCCTCAATCAATGGTTGGTGAATGTTGGTCGCGTTGGCTTGTGTCTCGATGCGTTCGCCGTCAGCGGTCGAGATGCGCAGCGTTCCTTCGTTGAGAACCGGAATGTGGATCGAGCCGTTCGAACAAAACAGATCGAATGTGTCCTGTGGTTCGCGGGCAGCGTGGGTCACGGTTAACACGCCGCAAGTGCCACGTTCAAATTGCAAGATGGCGGTGGCGATGTCTTCGACTTCACGATCGAAGACTGAATTCGCGAGAGTTGCTTTCACGTCGCGCACGTCGCCGAAGACGTCGAGCAGCACTTCGATGCGGTGACAGCCAAAGTCAAACATTGGACCACCTCCGGCCACACTTTTGTCTAACAACCACGCGCGCGGATCGGATGCTGAAGGATTGAACCACTCAAATGCGTTGATCTGCGCGACAACCGGAATACCAAGCTCGCCCGAATCGAGCAACTCTTTCACACGATGCACGGCAGGATAGAAGTGCCGGTAGTAAGCCACGCCGAGTTTGACGTTGTTGGAGCGGCACGCGTCGATCATTCGATCGCACTCAGCCACTGTGAGCGCCATCGGTTTTTCACACAACACGTGTTTACCTCTTTCCGCGGCGGCAATGGTTTGTTCTGCATGCAGATGAACCGGGGTAGCGATGTAGATCGCGTCGATCTCGTAATCCATCAACAAGTCCTGCCATTCCGGACTCCATCGTCGCGCGCCAAACTGATGCGCGAACGATTCAGCTAGTTCAGCTCGCGCTCTACTAACGACGACCAGCTCGCATAATTCGGAATCGCGCAAAGCAGGCGCGACACGCTTGCGCGAGATGTCGCCGCAACCGATCAATCCCCACCTGACTCTCACAAGAATCTCTCCCACTCCGAAACAATCGCACGCAATTCGTCCTCTTCTTCCGGCTTCACGCTGACCAGCGGCGGTCGCACTGGTCCACCATTGAGTCCAACCATGTCCATCATTGCCTTCATAGTCGACACTTCGTAGCCGCGACGGCGCGCGCGAATCGCATAAAGCGGTATGACGCAACGATCGAGCAAATCGGTCAACAATTCATATTGTCCACTCTCCGCTAGCTCGTGCAGCTTCAGCGACAGCCGCGGTGCGACCGTTGCAATGCTCGAAGTAAACGTACGGATCCCCGTGGTGTAATAGGCGGCAACCAGGTCGTCGCCTGCGCCCCCAATCCAGTGCAAACGATCGCCAACGTGTTTCATAATCGACTGAAGCCGGCGGATGTCACCGTGGCCATCCTTCCACGCGATCAGGTTCGGAATCACAGTCAAACGCTCCACCATTGCGGGGCTGAACACGGCCCAATCGCGGCTGTAAATCAACACACCGAGTTGTGTTGCGGCGGCGATTGACCGGTAATACTCAAACAGTCCTTCGTCGTCGGCCTGCGGGTAGTAAGGCGGAAAAATCAGGATGCCATCAGCACCGGCTTTCTCAGCAGCCTGGACCATCTCGATTCCCATTCGCTGGTTGAACCCGACGCCCGCAATTACCGGCACACGATCCTCGACGGCAAGCGCAGTTAGCTCGACCACGCGAGTGTATTCAGCCGGCGTGAGCGAATACATCTCACCAGTGCCGCCCGCCACCACGAGCCCGCAAACCGGATGTTCAATCAACTTTGAGATGTTGTGATGGAGACCGGGAAGATCGAGTGAAAGATCTTCCTTGAACGGCGTAATCGGAAAAGCGATCACACCGTAAAGTTTGTCGCGCAGCGTTACTGGGTGCATGGCCACAGATTACACAGAATACGCAGATTAGTAGAGCAGAATCGGCGTAATCTGTGGATACGATTTGACAGCACTCTCAATTGCGATTTAATTTATCGCTGCTCCAACCCGGCAGTGTCACCCTCCCAGCTCAGAGTCGTACCAAACCAACTTCCCCCGTGCGCCTCTCTCTTAGAGGTTTGCGAAAGGAGACCCACTATGAAGCGTGAGTTTAGGCATCGCTGTCTGGCGATCGCAATCGTTGTCTTACCTCTTCTGTTTGCAAGTGCCCTTGCACAAGGAACTCTGAATTTGAAAAAGTTGATGTCACTACCTGGCAAGCTGATTGGCGAAGCGAAGTCTGCACAACCCTCCGGAGCGTTGAAGTTGACTGGCTATCGCGTCGAGGAAGTGCAGTTGCCGAGCAATCAAACTGTGCAATTGCGTGGTGAACAGGCGGTCGTGGACAAAGCGTGGCGAGTCACCGTGCAGGGTGGTCCATTTCCAGTGCGCGCCATGCCGGCCACGATCTGGATCGATGATGAGATTGTAGGTATTGGTGTTGAGAATGAAACACTGTCGCAGATCACTGCCATCACGTTCGACGGCGCCTTGATTCGCGCTGGAAGCGTGATCTCGGTTTCTTACGGTGAAGATAAAACCGCCCGTGTAAAAGTTTCTCCGCGACTCCAACTGAAGCGTGAAGGAGGAAACCAATGAAAACCAGTCGCATCCTTGCGCTTTTATTTCTCGCCACTGTCGCAATCAACACAGCCATAGCTCAAGTGCCCGATCCGGGAACACCGGGATCGCTGGCCGTAACACGCGAAGAGTACAACTTCGGAGATACTGCGTTTCAACCGAGTGACTTCCCGGGTCCGGTTGAGCTGCGAGCTTCGATTCATTATCCAACCGTTCTCGCTGGACCATACCCGGTGATCGTGTTGCTACACGGCCGTCATGCGACGTGCTTCAAAGGCGGCAGTGCATTACTGCAATGGCCATGCACTACCAACGGTAGCCAGCCGATTCCGAGTTTTCAGGGATACGATTACGTGGCTGAAGCTCTCGCCAGTAACGGTTACGTGGTAGTTTCCGTCAGCGCTAACGGCGTTAACGCCGTCGACAATCTCGTCTTCGATCTCGGCGCGCTCGCGCGAGCTGAGTTGATGCAAAAACACCTTGATATCCTGAAGGGCTTCAACACCACCGGCGGCGCTCCTTTCGGAAACAAGTTCATCGGCAAGTTTGATCTGACGCGCGTTGGTACGATGGGCCATTCGCGTGGTGGTGAGGGCGTCGTGCGGCACTACGTCCTGAATAACGATCTCGGTGCGCCGTACGGCATCAAAGCGGTGTTCCCGCTGGCGCCGGTCGACTTCAATCGCTTCGTCGTAAACAATGCGGCGCTTAACGTGTTGTTGCCTTATTGCGACGGAGACGTGAGCGATCTGCAAGGTGTGCACTTCTACGACGACGCGCGTTACAACGTTCCCGGCGACACCGCTCCGAAGCATTACGAGCTCGTGATGGGCGCGAATCACAATTTTTACAACACGATCTGGTCTCCTTCGAGTCCGTTTCCGGGCGCGGCGAATGATTGGCTTGCCTTTGTGCAGGGTGGTAACAACGATAGTCACTGCGGCAAAGGGAAGACGAACCAGCGTTTGACCGAAGCGCAGCAACGCGGCACCGGCCTCGCTTACATGAGCGCATTCTTCCGCACGTATGTCGGTGGTGAAACGCAGTTTATTCCGATTTTGACCGGCGATGCGCCGCCGCCGCCTTCGGCGCAGACGAACAATCTGTTTGTGTCGTATCACGCGCCTGCCAATTTGCGACGAGACATAAACAGGTTACTGACCGACACCAACCTCACTGTAAACACTGCCGGTGGCGCCGCAACTCAAACTGGTTTGACGCCGTATGCACTGTGTGGCGGAGACGCCCCACAGCCGCAGCAATGTCTTCCCGGTCAATCTAGTGCACGTCAGCCGCACACGACGCCGAGCGCGCGCTCAGCATTACGCGGCTTGAGTCAACTCATTACGGGTTGGAACAACTTCACCGGCAATTACACCAACAACGTGCCGCCGGCGCTGGGCAATGTTTCGAACTTTCAGGCAATTCAGTTTCGCGTCAGCGTGAACTTTGCCGACGTGCGAAACCTCGCGGATCTGGCGCAGGACTTTCGCGTCGTGTTGACGGACGCGTCGGGTTCGGCGACATCGGTGCGCGTGAGTGATGTTTCGTCTGCGTTGTTCTTCCCGCCGGGCGAGGTTGGACCAGTACCGAGGGTAGTATTGAATACCGTGCGCGTGCCGTTGACTGCGTTCACGGGCGTGAATCTCAACAACGTTAGATCAGTGCAGTTCACTTTCAACGAACGATTGCAAGGTGGCGTTCTGATCACTGACGTTGCTTTCGCATCTGCACCTTGAGACAAAAACTTAGCCACGGATTCACACGGATGGATACAGATCGGTTTTTTCAATCCGTGTGATCCGTGGCAAAACTTTTTCACGAATTTGAATAGACTATAGAATTTCATTCCGCCTGGACCACTCACAAAAAACTTAAGTTCCACAGTGCCGCACTGTTAACAACTCATCACCGCACTTGGAATACTCGTTGCTTTAGATCATTCACGACCCAACTCGTCTACAAAGTTTTGCACTTCCGTACAAAACTCAGTCGTTTCGAAGAGATAAGGGAGAATGCTATGAGAAATGCAACGAGACTAATCACGCTAGCGACAGCACTGCTCGTCTGTCTTTGCTGTCCCGCCCTGGCCCAAACATCGGGTTCGATCTCGGGTGAAGTAAGAGATGAGAAACAAGCCGTCATCACGGCCGCCACCGTGACGATGCGTAACATCCAGACGAACGAGTCAAGAACCGCACAAACGAATAGCGATGGTCGCTATCACTTCGCGAGTGTTCCGGTCGGTGACTATGAGATCACGGTTGAGAGTACCGGCTTCGCGAAACATCAGCAGTCAGGCATCACACTCGCTCTGAATCAGAGCGCCGTAGTCGACGTCACGTTGAAACCCGGTGCGGTGCAGGAAGTCGTGAACGTTGTCGAAAACGCGTCGATGCTAAATACATCGACGGCCGAAGTCGGCACACGATTCGACGAGAAGCGACTGTCAGAATTGCCGCTTGCGACCACGCGCAGCGTCTACAACATCGCGCTCTCAGCCCCCGGCGTAAGCCAATTGAACTCCGGTCAGAGCGCCTTTGCCGGCGGCACGAATTTTTCGTCCAACGGCGGTCGAACACGCTCCAACAACTTCATGATCGACGGCCAGGACAACAACAACTTCGGCGTTGCCGGATCGACGATCCCGTTGAACAATCCTGATGCTATTCAGGAAGTGAGACTAGTCACAAACCAGTTCAGCGCCGAATACGGCCGGAATTCCAGCGCCGTGTTCAATGCGATCATGCGCAGCGGCGGCAATCAGTATCACGGTTCGGGATTCTGGTTTCACAACGACAACGCGCTGAACGCCTGTAGCAACGTGCAGAAGGCCGGCGCTAACGGTTTCTGCAATCCCAACGCGAGCGATCCTTTGCGCCGAAAAGCACCATTCCGTATCGAGAACCAACTCGGCGGCACGCTAGGTGGTCCACTTCATCTGCCGCGCTTCGGCGAAGGTGGCCCAGCCCTGATCAATGGCAAGGATCGAACATTCTTCTTCTTTGCGATTCAACGTTGGTGGGATCGACAACTCGGCATCGGCCAGGCGCTCAACGGCGCGCCAACTGCCGCAGGCAAGGAAATCATTCGACAAGCCGCCGGCGACCTGCCGCAAGTGCGCGCACTGCTCGACTTCCTGCCCGCCGCCGCCACGCCACTCAATCAGACGGTCAGGTTTGTGCGCAACGGACAAACATTCGCCGTACCGGTCGGCTCGTTGACCGGTTCACAGTCTTCCACTTACGACGACTGGCAGACCTCGATTCGCATCGATCATCGTTTTGGAGACAAGCACACGCTGAATGGTCGCTATCTCTACCAGGACGCCGGCGCACTCGGCAGTATCCCGGGAGTCGCGGCTTCACAGATCACTCCGCCGGGTTTCTCATCGATCGTTCCGGCGCGAACACAGGGCGTGAATCTTCAGTTCACGAGCGTGTTGACGCCGAAATGGATCAACGAAGTGCGCGCCGCGTTCCTTCGTAGTGCTTCGTCCACGATCGCACTCGATCCAAGTTCACAAACTATTCCGTCGATCGAAGTTGTCGAACTCGGACTGCGCGGTTTTAATGCTGGTCCAACGCGGACGGCGATCGGGCTCGGCGTGAACCTGCCGCAGAATCAGGTCCGAAACACCTACCAACTTCAGGACAACATTTCTTACGCAAACGGCAATCACGCCTGGAAGTTTGGTGTCGACATTCGTCGTAACCAGCTTCATCAGCTCTTCAAACCCACCACCCGCGGTTTGCTCGAGTATGCTTCGCTCGACTTTCTCGTGAAGGATCTGGCGACGCGCGCCAACATCAACAAAGACTTGCCGGGCACAGCCCAAGTGCTTCACAACGACTGGCACGACTTCTTCTTCTACGGCCAGGATGAATGGAGACTCAGGCCAAACTTCACGTTGACTCTCGGACTGCGTTACGAAAACGCGGGTCAACCAATCGGAGATCTGGTTGATTTCAATGCTCCGGTGCTGGCTGCGGCCAACAACGATCCGCGTTTCAGACTGACGCCGGTTCCGGGTCGCGACAACAACAACTTCCAGCCACGAATCGGATTCAACTGGAATCCGCGGACCCGCAACAACGGCGTCATCGGCTGGTTTACGGGCGGCGATAAACTCGTGTTGCGTGGCGGTTACACGCGCACTCACGATTACGCTTACACAAACATTCTGCTCAACATCTGGAGCTCGTTTCCGTTCGTAGCGGCGGTCTCGTCGTTCCCGACCATCGCTGCAACGAACCTCCAGGGCCAACAGGCAAACGTGATCGCGAACGCGTTCACAACACTTCAGAATCCACCGTTCAATCCGAACACAGTGAATCGAACGATCGTCGATGGAAATTTCCACATGCCGGTTTACGATTCGCTGAGTTTCGAAGTGCAACGCGAATTCACGCGCGACCTCGTGTTGCGAGTGGGCTACGTGGGCACGAAAGGCACCGGGCTCTTTGAATCAGTTGACGCGAACCCGACGCTGATCGGCTGCACGGTCGCGAACGCCGCGAACAACTTCTGCCGGTCGATCCCGAACCAGGGTCCGACGCGCTTGCGTACAAACTCGGGTTCGTCGATCTACCATTCGCTGCAAACGAGTCTCGAGAAACGTTTGAGCGGTGGATTCAGCGCCGGCTTGCATTACACCTACAGCACGTTTATCGACACGATGTCGGAGATCTTCAACGTGTCGTCGGGTGAGATTGCAGTGGCGCAGGACTCGTACAACCGCCGCGCCGATCGCGCTCGATCGAGTTTCGATCGTCCGCATCGTCTGGCGGGAAACTTTGTTTACGAGCTGCCTTACTTCCGCGAGCAGAAAGGCATGACCGGCCTGGTGCTTGGTGGCTGGCAACTCAACTCGCAGTTCACCCTCCAGAGTGGTTCGCCGTTCACGCCGTTGAATGGATCGGATCCGGCAATTGCGCTGGCGAGCATTTCATCGCTCGTCGGCAACGCGATCAGACCGAATCTGAATACAAACCTCGATCTGTCGGGGATGAGCGTTGAGGAAATACTCCAGGCCGGTGGTCGTTCGTTGTTCAGTACGATTACGGCGGCGCAGCGAGTCGGCAATGCGGGACGCAACATCCTGCGTTCGGACGGAATCAACAACATCGATTTCGGAATTTTGAAGAACACGCGGATCGGCGAGAATCAACGCTTGCAGCTTCGTGCTGACTTCTTCAACTTCACTAATTCGCGCGATTTCGGTATTCCCGATTCGACGGTTACGTCGGCGAATTTCCTCAATCAATGGGGGACTGATGGTGGTAATCGGCGCATAGTCGTCGGTGTGCGGTACGTGTTTTAGGACGCGGATTAACGCGGATGAAGCGCGGATCTCACCCGTTCTTCATCCGCATTCATCTATAATGCTCGCGAATGGAATATCGCGAGCGCAGACCACAACCACCGCTAAGTAGTTTTGTGGAATGCTTCTGGACGCTGGAGAGTGAGGTGGCGTCTACGCAACCGGAGCGGATTCTTCCGGATGGTTGTGTGGAGTTGATACTCAACTTCGGCGCCCGGTTCTCGCAGCACGATCAGGACCAGCTCACGCTGCAACCGCGAAGTTTTCTCGTGGGGCAGATGACTGGTCCTATTCTTATCTCACCCACCGGGCCGGTGCAGTTGCTCGGAATTCGTTTTCATCCCGGCGGCACGTTGCCTTTCCTGCGTTTACCGCTACACGAGATCACGGACGAGGTTGTGGACCTCGGCGGTCTGTCGAGCCGGCTCGAGCGAGAGTTGCTCAGCGCGACTTCTCAATCGCCGTTGCTGGCGGAGAAAGTCACAGCCGTCGAAGCGTTTCTCACCAATCAACTCTTAAACACGAAAGAAAACTCGTGGCTCATGACGCTCGCCGCCCGAATCGTGGAAACGAACGGGCTCGTCGTGGTCGATCAACTGGCGAGCGACGCGGGTATCAGCAGCCGGCAGTTGGAACGACGTTTCCTCCGCGAAGTCGGACTCGGTCCAAAACTGCTCGGACGCATCATTCGTTTTCAACATGTCTTTCGGGCGGTCGAGCAATGCAACTCCGCGTGGGCCGAGATCGCGATTGACTGTGGTTACTACGACCAGGCGCATTTGATTCGCGACTTCAATCAGTTTGCGCGGCAAACGCCGGGGGTGTTGTTCTCGAATCAAAGTGCGTTTACGGAGTGGTTCACACGCAAATCGAGAAGGTCGGATTTTTACAATACGAGTTTTTGAGTTCGAAGTAGGATCGCGCCTCAGGAGACTACAAAATGCTTATCGCAATGATATTCCTTTTAGTGACCAGCGCCACTCCCACGCTTGCCGACATCGCGTGGATCTCCGGTGATTGGCAAACAGCGCCCGGTGGCCGAGCCCAGATTGAGGAACATTGGACGCAAGTTGCGGGCGCGACGATGATGGGAATGAGTCGCACGGTCGCAGGCGAGAAAACCGTCGAATTTGAATACCTTCGCATCGAGCAACGCGCCGACGGAATATATTACGTGGCCCATCCCAAAGCCCGTTGCCCTGGCACAGACTTCAAACTAACCCGCGCCTCCGCCACGGAAGCCGTCTTCGAAAACCCGCAACACGATTTTCCGAAAAGGGTTATCTACCGCAAAACCGAGGACGGGCTCACCGCGACCATCGACGCCGGTGAGGGCACAAAATCAATGTCGTTTGCATTTAAACGGATCAAATAAGATCCGCGTTTATCCGCGTTTCATACCCCGAGGATTGCCTTCGCGATCGTGAAATAAATAATCAGCCCCGTCGCATCAACCAGCGTCGTGATCAACGGCGCCGAAAGCACCGCCGGATCGACACCCACACGCTGCGCCGCAATCGGAATGAGCGCGCCGACCGTCGTCGACCACACACAGATCGCAAACATCGTCACCGAAACAGTAAGCGCAAGCTCCATCGGCGCTTTCCAGAGCAGCGCCTGCCCAAACGCTATCGGCGCCACCATCAATCCAACGAGCATCCCCGTGGTCGCTTCACGCAGCGCCACGCGCCACGCGTGACGCACCCCAACCTCGCCAAGCGCGAGACTGCGTATTACCGTCATCACGGTCTGCGCACCCGCATTCCCACCCGTACCAATCAGGAGCGGAATGAAAAACGCAAGCGCCACCACCGCCGCCAACTCATTCTCAAATCGGTGCAACACGGCACTCGTCAGCGTCCCCGCGACAAACAATAGCATTAGCCAGCCAATCCGTTTCCGCACCACGCGGAAAATCGGATTGTCGAAATACGGTTTATCCATCGCGCCAGGCTCGACCGCCGCCATACGCAACAAGTCTTCAGTCTGCTCTTCGATCAGCACGTCGATCACGTCGTCGACAGTCACAAATCCAACGACACTGCCGTCCTGTTCCACCACGGGAACGGCCAGCAAGTTGTACTTTCCGATCTTCTGCGCGACCAGTTCCTGATCGTCGAGCACATTCACCGTCACCGGCTTACGACGACAAACCTTGAGCAGCGGTCGATCGAGTTCCGCCATCACGAGATCCCGCAACGAGACCGCGCCGATCAGTCGATCCGTTTCCGGATCCATGAGGTAGCACGCGTAGATCGATTCTTTTTCACGAGCTACCGAGCGAATGTGTTTGAGCGCGTCGCCGACAGTCATCTTCGGGTCGAGTCGCACAAACTCAGTCGTCATGATCCCGCCCGCCGTATGGTCTGGATACTGCAAAAGATCTTCGAGCTCGGAACGCACTTCGGCACTGAACTTCGGCATCAGTCGATGCCGTTCGTGAATCCCCATTTTCTGAATGATGTCAGTGCGTTCGTCGGCGGAGAGACCTTCGAGGATGGCAGCGACGCGAGCCGGTTCGAGTTGTTCGAGAATCGCCGCCCGACGCCGCATCGTCGGCTGATCGCAGAGCTCGATGCAACGCGGGAGTGGCAGCATCGAAACGATTACGGCCGCTTCGGCGAGGTTCAGTTGATTGAGTAACTCGGCTAAATCCTCCGGCGGCAGGTCGGAAACTTCGGAACCAATGCCGACAAAGCTCTCATCCAGCCGAAACTGAATGCGTTCCAATAGCTCTTGCAGATCTTTAGTGGTCGGCATGGGGGCATCTGCCTAAATCTGTGAAATCTATAGTTAAAAATCTGTGTAATCTGTGGTTCAGACCTGAGAACTGATCGATTCTTCCGAACCCGAGTTCAACTCCGCCTGCGCCGCCGCAAGCCGCGCGACCGGAACTCGGAACGGCGAACAACTCACGTAATCGAGACCGATCTCGTTACAAAACGCGATCGATTGCGGATCGCCGCCGTGCTCGCCGCAAATACCGACTTTCAAGTCCGGCTTCACCCCGCGACCGCGCTCAGTGCCCATGCGCACCAGTTGGCCCACGCCATCGCGGTCGAGCACCTGGAACGGATCGTCAAAGACGATCTTGCGCTCGATGTAATTCGGTAGAAAGCGACTCGAATCGTCACGACTCAAACCGAAAGTCGTTTGCGTAAGGTCGTTGGTTCCAAACGAGAAAAACTGCGCATGTCGCGCGATGCGATCGGCCACAAGCGCCGCGCGCGGCAACTCGATCATGGTTCCCACCATGTACTCGATCGTCATGCCGTGCTCACCCATCACTTGTCGCGCGACTTCGTGAATTAACTCCGACTGCTGCCGCAGTTCTTCACTGAGAGACACCAGCGGCACCATGATCTCGAGCTCGACCTTTTTCCGCTCACCCTGCACTTCGCAGGCAGCCTCGAAGATCGCGCGACACTGCATGCGCGTGACTTCGGGAAACAGCAGACCAAGACGACAACCACGAAAACCGAGCATCGGGTTAGCTTCACGAATACGGTTGACCTGTCGCAGCAGGGCGCGCTTGTGATCGATCTCGTCGAGCACGTGGTCCATATCGAGCAATGTGCCCACGCCCTTCAACTTCAGCTTCAACTCGGCGAGTTCGGCGCCCAGCTCTTCCGCGTTCGGCAGAAACTCGTGTAACGGCGGATCGAGTAGACGAATTGTCACGGGCAGTCCGGTCATTTCGCGGAAGATGCCGATAAAATCGCCACGCTGAAGTGGTAACAGTTTCTCGAGTGCTTTCTCACGCGCACCGACCCCCTCGGAGAGGATCATCTCGCGCATCGCGGCCAGACGTTTGTCGCCAAAGAACATGTGCTCAGTGCGGCAGAGTCCGATTCCTTCAGCGCCAAACTGTCGTGCAGTCTTGGCATCGAGCGGCGTATCGGCATTTGCTCTCACGCGCAGGCGTCGGAACTGATCGGCCCACGTCATCAGTTTGTAAAAATCATTTCCGAGGGTTGGTTGAATGGTCGGCACCTGGCCAAGAAAAACGCGTCCGGTTGAACCGTCGACGGTGATCCACTCGCCTTTAGTAACCACAGTACCCTCAACCGTAAATTGCTGTTGGCTGTAGTCGATATTTAACGCCTGGGCGCCGCTGACGCAGGTTTTGCCCATGCCACGCGCAACCACGGCGGCGTGACTCGTCATACCACCACGCGCGGTGACGATAGCCTGGGCGGCAACCATGCCGTGAAAATCGTCAGGACTTGTTTCCTGTCGTACGAGCACGACTTTCATCCCGTCGCGCGCCATTTCTTCGGCTTCGTCCGGGCTGAAAACAACCTGGCCCTGAGCCGCGCCGGGACTTGCCGGCAGGCCGGTGGCTAACACAGACGCGCTTGTTTTTGGATCGACAGTCGGGTGCAGCAATTGATCGAGCTGTTCGGGTGTAACGCGCTTTACGGCAGTCGCTTTGTCGATCAGTTTTTCGTAAACCATCTCGACTGCGATACGCACGGCAGCAGCGCCACTGCGTTTGCCGGTGCGTGTTTGCAACATCCAGAGTTTACCGCGCTCGATGGTGAACTCGCAGTCCTGCATGTCGTGGTAATGTTTTTCAAGCAACTCTGCGATGGACGCGAACTGGTCGTAAACTTCCGGCAACTCCTTTTTCAGTTGATTGATCGGATTGGGAGTGCGAATACCGGCGACAACGTCTTCGCCCTGCGCGTTCAGCAGATACTCGCCGTAAAGTTCTTTCTTGCCGTTCGACGGATCACGCGTAAAGGCGACACCAGTGCCACTACCAGCTCCCATGTTTCCAAACACCATCGCCTGCACATTCACTGCGGTGCCGAGCGTATCGGGAATGCGATTGATGCGCCGGTAGTCGATCGCACGACGGCCCATCCAGGAGTTGAACACGGCCGCGATAGCGACGCGAAGCTGTTCGTAAGGATCTTCAGGAATCGCAGACTGTTCGGTCATGATGATCTGCTTTTCCGCGGCGATGATATCGCGCAGGTGATCCGCTTTAAGATCAGTGTCGCGTCCACCTTGTGTTTGCGCTTTGTAACGATCGAGCACGCGCTCAAACTTCTCATGAGCCACACCCATCACGATCTCACCAAACAACGACGCAAACCGCCGGTACGCATCGAGGGCAAAACGCAGATCGCCGGTCTGTTCCGCCAAACCCTGCACTGTCTCTTCATTCAGACCGAGGTTCAGCACCGTATCCATCATGCCCGGCATCGAGAACGCCGCGCCGGATCGAACCGAAACCAGGAGCGGATTCTTCGGATCGCCGAAACGCTTGCCGACCTTCTCCTCGATCTTCTTCAAGCCTTCTTTGACCTGTTCCCACATACCGTCGGGGAAATTCTTGTCGTTGTCGAAGAAGGCGTTGCAGGCTTCAGTCGTGACGATGAGTCCCGGGGGAACAGGCAGTCCGGCGCGAGTCATCTCGCATAGTCCGGCGCCCTTGCCGCCGAGCAAAGACTTATCGTCACCGGGTCCCTCGTCGAAGAGATAGACCCATTTATGCGTTGTGGTTTCAGTTGTTTGTGGGGTTTCTTCAGTAGCAGTACTCATGATTGCAAATTATCGCATTTCCCTAACTTATGGAAGTCATCCGTGTGATCTGTGGCTGAATAAGGCTAAACTTAAGGCGTTATGGGCAAAGTAACCGATCTGAATGTGAACGGGAAGAAACTGCGCGTCGAGGTCGATTCGGAAACGCCTTTGCTCTACGTTCTGCGGGATCATCTGAACCTGACCGGAACAAAATATGGCTGTGGCGAATCGAAATGCGGCGCGTGCAGCGTGCTCGTCGAGGGCGTGGTGATGCGTTCGTGCGTGACGCCCGTCGCGCGCGTCAGCGGCAAGCAAATAACCACGATCGAGGGCATGGAAAAAGATGGGAAGCTGCATCCGCTCCAGGAAGCGTTCCTCAAAGCCGACGCATTGCAGTGTGGCTATTGCACTTCCGGAATGATCATGGCTGCGGCGAGCCTGCTAAAGAAAAACCCGAAGCCTTCGCGCGATGAGATCGTCAAACATATGGACGCCAACGTTTGTCGTTGCGGCACGTACCTGCGGATCGTCAATGCGATCGAGATCGCAGCCGGCACAGCGAAGGAGGTGGCGGAATGAGTGACGATCCAGATCTTGAGCTCGAATTCGAAGTCGAGCGATACGAACTCTTCGCAGGTCCGACTTACAACTTCAACTTCAATCGACGCCAGTTTCTCAAAGCGTTCAGTGGCGGCATCGCGCTAATCGTGCCGATGTCGAATTTGGTAGCGCGCACGTTACAACAGGAGCAGGGTGAATCAGGCGGCGGTCGTGGCAATCAGCGTATTCCGAACGATATCGGCGCGTGGATTCACATCGATGAGAGCGGCACGGTGTCAGTCTTCACGGGCAAAGTCGAATTGGGACAGAACATTCGCACGTCGCTGACGCAGGCGGTTGCAGAAGAGTTGCATGTTCCGCTCGCAACGGTTCGCATGGTGATGGCCGACACGGATCTGACGCCGTTTGATCTCGGCACCTTTGGTAGTTTGACTACGCCACGAATGGCGCCGCAGTTACGCAAAGCCGCCGCCGCGGCACGCGAAACATTGGTTGCGCTTGCGGCTGAACAGTGGAAGGTGGAACCGAGCGCGGTTCGCATCGAGAATGCGCGTTTCGTCAATGGGGATGCGTCGAAGTCTTTGACGCTTGCGCAAGTTGCTAAAGGTCAGAAACTCGTCAAAACAATTCCTCCCGACGTCGCGATCACGCCGGTGAGCAATTGGACTGTGGCGGGAACGTCTGTTCCTAAAGTTAATGGTCGCGATTTCGTCAGCGGGAAACATCAATATACGTCTGACCTGAAGCGCGATGGCATGTTGTACGGTCGCATAGTCAGACCATCGGCACTGGACGCGAAGCTTGTTTCCAGCGATACGAAGTCTGCCGAAGCGATTCCGGGTGTCGTAGTTGTACGTGATGGCGACTTTATCGGCATTGCGGCGAAGGATCTGCAAACCGCGATGCGCGCCGAGAAAGTGATCGCTGTTCACTGGCAAGCTCCCGGACAGCCGGGCAACGACGTTTTGTTTGACTATCTAAAGAAGAATGCAGCGGGTGAGCGCGTTTCTGGCCGGCCAGTCGGTTCGGTTGTCGACGGCATGAAGACGGCGGATCAGCAACTCTCGCAGAAGTACACGATTGCTTACATTGCCCACGCACCACTGGAGCCGCGTGCCGCCGTGGCTGAGTGGAAGGACGATAAACTCACGGTTTGGACCGGAACGCAGCGACCGTTCGGCGTCAGATCAGAATTGGCCGAAGCGTTTCACATTCCCGAAGAGAAGGTGCGCGTGATCGTTCCCGACACCGGTTCGGGATACGGCGGCAAGCATACGGGTGAGTGCGCGGTCGAGGCTGCGCGACTCGCACGCGCCAGCTCGAAACCGGTGAAATTAGTTTGGACACGTGAAGAGGAATTTCAGTGGGCATACTTCCGTCCCGCCGGTGTGATTGAGGTCACCACGGGTGTGAAGAACGATGGCGCGGTGACGGCGTGGGAGTTTCACAACTACAATTCCGGTGCTTCGGCGATCCAGGTCAAGTACGACTTTCCGAATCAGAACATTCAGTTTCACAACACCAAGTCGCCGCTGCGACAAGGGTCGTATCGCGGACTCGCGGCGACGGCGAATCACTTTGCGCGTGAAGTTCATATGGATGAGTTGGCCCAGCTCGTCAAAATGGACCCGGTGGCTTTTCGTTTGAAAAACATCAAGGACGAGCGTTTGAAAGCGGTGCTGGAAGCGGCTGCGAGCAAGTTTGGTTGGGAGCGGAAGAAGACCGAGGGACGCGGTCGTGGCATTGCGTGTGGTTTCGAGAAGGGCAGTTACATAGCAACTGCGGCTGAGATCTCGACTGACGCGAAGACCGGACGTGTGAAGATTGAGAGAGTGGTGGCGGTGTTCGAGTGTGGCGCGATCGTCAACAAGATGCATTTGCACAATCAGGTTGAGGGTGCAGTGGTGCAGGCGATTGGCGGTGCGTTGTTTGAGAATATTCAGTTTAAGGACGGGCAGATTCTTAACGGGAAGTTTTCACGCTATCGACTGCCGCGCTTCAGCGACGTGCCATCGATTGAGATCGTGTTGCTGGATCGAAAGGATCTGCCGTCGGCGGGCGCGGGTGAGACACCGATTGTTGGTCTTGCACCCGCAGTTGGAAATGCGATCCTCGATCTGACGGGAATTAGGATTCGGTCTTTGCCGCTTGCACCCGAAGGTATAGTTAACCGCGGATGACGCGAATTTAAATCCGGATTTTTGTCCGTGTTATCCGTGGCTCAATTCCCTGAAAGCCTGCACGATCGATTTCGTCAAGCCACCTTCGATATAGCGCCGAAAATCGAAAGTCGTCACGCCCGCTACACCCAAACTCGACGACGTCAAAAATATCTCATCCGCATCAGTCAGATCGTTCATCTCGTAAATTCCCTCGAGCAGCGGGATGAAATGTTTGTTTGCGATCTCAATTACGCACTCGCGCGTGATCCCGGCGAGCGCGCCCGAACTCAACGACGGCGTGTGCAACGTGCCATTCTTCGCCCAAAACAAGTTTGACGTCGTAGCCGAGGCGATTTCACCACGCTCATTCAATACGACAGCCTCATCGAAGTCGCGGCTCTGCGCTTCTTCCCACGCGAGCACGTGCTCGAGATAGTTCAAGCTCTTGATGCCGGTCAAAGGTGAGACAGTGTTGGTTCTGTAAGGTGAGACGGCCAGCGATAAACCGGTTTGCGGAATCTTCTGTGTCTCGCCGGTCATGATCAGCAGATCGGTTTTTTTCGCGCCGGGAACTCGCGTCTTCCAGACATCGCGTCCATGTCGGGCCAGCAGAATCACGCGCGCGCGACCGTCCTTTACCTGGTTGACGGCGATCAACTTCTGCAGCGCTTCGCCGACATTCTTTTCCGTGCAACCGGTATGATCGATGTCGAGCTTTTTGGCATGGGTGGCGAGACGTTGCCAGTGTTTGTCCCAGAGAAACGGTTGGGAATTGTAAATGGCGAGAGTGGTGAAGACGCCGCGCCCGTAGAGCATGGCCGAGGAGACCGGCGCCACGCGCGCTTTCGTTGCCTCAACCATGGATTTGTTGAGGTAGATGACGGGATGCATTAAGCGCTCACTACTTCAGCCTGTAGCTTGCCGGATAGTGCGCCTCTCCAGGCTGCTTCGAGTTCAGAAACTTCCGCTGAAACAGTTTCATTTCCATTTACATCGATCGTCAAACGTGTGCCGCCAACTCGTCCGAGTATCGTGAAAGGAACACTGTTGTGTACGGCAATTTCCTGGACTGAGTTCGCGTCAGTTGTCTTGAAGCTTATGATGATGCGCGACGGCGATTCGCTGAATAGCAGTGTGGTTGGACCAAGCGTTCCTTCGAGGTTTACCTCGGCGCCAATCGCATCACGTCCCAGCGAGGAGAAACACAACTCAGCCATCGCGACTGCTAATCCACCATCAGAACAGTCGTGCGCGGAAACAAGCAGTCCGGATTCAGCAGCGGCGAGACAAACTTTCTGCACGGCCACCTCGCGATCGAGATCGAGTGCCGGCACTTTGCCCGATGCAGCGATGTCCGCCGTCGAAACTCCCGCAATGCTCACCGCAAACTCGCTCGTTCCCAGATCGTCCTGCGTCGTGCCGAGCAGCGCTATCACATCGCCATCATTTTTGAAACCTGGCTGGATTGCGCGGCGAACGTCTTCAATCAGTCCGACCATTCCGATCACCGGTGTCGGCAGAATACCGCGGCCTTCAGTCTCGTTGTAGAACGAGACATTGCCAGAAACGACTGGCGTTTCGAATGCGCGACATGCTTCGGCCATGCCGTCGATTGTTTCCGAAAACGACCACATCACTTCCGGCCGCTCCGGCGATGCGAAGTTAAGACAGTTTGTGATCGCGATCGGTCGCGCGCCGACACAAACGACGTTGCGCGCTGCTTCAGCGACGACCAGCTTCGCGCCTTCGCGAGGATTCGCTGCGCTGTAACGTCCGTTGCCGTCGAGTGTCATGGCGAGTGCGCGTCGCGTTTCTTTGATTCGCACCATCGCCGCATCGGCGCCGGGCAGAATCGCGGTGTTGGTACGCACCATGTGGTCGTACTGGCGATAGACCCAGTTTTTGGAAGCAATGTTGCCGGACGACAACAGCTTCAACAGATCCGCGCCGGGATCTTTGCTCTCGAGTGTCGCGCTCGGCGTGCCGTTCTTTGCGGGCGCAGACATCGGCCGCTCGTATTTCGGAGCTTCATCGGTAAGCGCTTCGACCGGAATGTCGGCGACCATCTCGCCGTTGTGAACTACCTGCATGCGTCCGGTGTCGCGGACGCGTCCGATGACGACTGCATCGAGATCCCATTTGCGAAAGATGTCGACCACTTCGCGTTCGCGACCCGAGTGCGCCACGATCAACATGCGCTCCTGGGATTCTGACAGCAGCATCTCGTAAGCCGTCATGTTCTGCTCGCGTTGCGGCACGAGCGACAGGTCGAGTTCGATCCCCGTGCCGGCACGCGCGGCCATTTCACACGAGGAAGACGTTAGACCTGCAGCGCCCATGTCCTGGATTCCGGCAACTGCACCACTGCGCATCGCCTCAAGACACGCTTCTAGCAAAAGCTTCTCGAGAAACGGGTCGCCGACCTGAACTGTCGGACGTTTCTCGAGGGCTTCTTCGTCAAATTCGGCCGAGGCCATCGTAGCGCCGTGAATTCCGTCGCGTCCCGTTTTCGCGCCGACGTAAAGCACCGGATTGCCAATGCCGGTCGCTTTGCCAAAGAAGATCTGATCGTGACGGACGAGTCCGAGCGCAAATGCATTGACGAGAGGATTCAGTGCGTAAGCATCGTCAAATGCGACCTCGCCGCCGACCGTCGCGACGCCAAAGGCGTTTCCGTAATGCGCGATTCCGGCAACCACGCCCGCCAGCAATGATCGATTGCGACGACCGTGCTGCGGATTGTCCAGCGAACCAAAGCGCAAGCTGTTCATCGATGCGACTGGACGCGCGCCCATCGTGAAGATGTCGCGCAGAATTCCGCCGACGCCGGTGGCCGCGCCCTGAAACGGTTCAATGAACGAAGGATGATTGTGCGACTCGATCTTGAACGCCGCGCACCAGCCGTCGCCGAGATCGACGACGCCGGCGTTTTCGCCAGGCGGCACGATCACGCGTGAGCCGGTAGTCGGCAAACGTTTCAGATGAATGCGCGACGATTTATATGAGCAGTGTTCGGACCACATGACCGAGAAGATCCCGAGTTCGGCGAAACTGGGTTCACGGCCAAGCAGTTCTTTTATTCGCTCGTATTCTTGCTGGGTGAGGTTATGGGCGGAGATAACTTCGGGAGTGATCATTGGAATTGGTTTTAGCCACGGATTACACGGATGAACACAGATAAAAACTAAACCGTGAATATCCGTGTAATCCGTGGCTAAACATTTCTATTGTCCATCGCCTTTCTTAGAAACCACTTTTTCGATCGCCGCGCGGAGTTCAGCGGTGTTCACTCGGCCGATGTGTTTGTAAACAACTTCGCCTTTCTCGTTGTAGAGAAAAGTAGCCGGTAGATCTCCCTGCCATCTCTGATCCACCAGGTTGATTGCCGGCTCCGGATCCGCGACGTGCAGCAGATACGCCGGCATCGTGGCCTTCATCGAATCGAGAAACTGCGGCACGCTGGTTTTGATTTCCTCGAAATCGTCGAGGGAAACGGTCACAAACTCTAGCGAACGTGAACGGAAATCCTTATCAATCTTTACGAGATCGGGAAACTCATCACGACACGGATCGCAGAACGTGGCCCAGAAGTTGACGAGCAACGGGCCCTGACGTTGTTGGGTAATCAACCCTTTAAGCGCATCAGTATCAATCGGTGAAACCACCGCGACCGGTTTACGCGGTTTCGCGGCGCCGGTCTTTTTTTGGGCCGGCGTCGCGAGACTCGCGAGCAAAATACACAACGTGATCGGAATGATCGCTTTCGTAAAACGCATTGCTTACGCTCTCTTAATACTGCAACCAAATGCCTTCGCTTCTGTCTTTTCAACACCTTTACCGCCCAGGGCCGCGTCCAAAGCATTACGCAGGTCGCTGGTCTCGACTTGGGCGGCGTTGCGAGAGTTGTCGATGCGGCCGTGATAGAGAAGCTTGTTGTTCATGTCGATGAAATAAGCTTCCGGTGTCACAGACGCGCCGAATCGGTCGGCAATTTTGTTGCCGGGATCTTTCAGGATCGGGAAGGAGAGTTTGTGTTCGGTCGCATGAGCTTTCACTGCCGCGGCATCTTCAGCGACGTTTGAATTGATACCGATGACGGCGATGCCTTTGGCTTTGTAGTCCTCGGCAAGTTTTTCCATGCGCTCGTTGTAGGCATTGGAAACCGGACACTGCACCGCGATGAACAGCAACACGGTGCCGTTTTTCCCGGCCAGCGATTTCAGCGAGCGGTCCTTATTATCAACGTCGGGGAGCGTAAAGTCTTCGATCGTGGATCCAATCGCGGGTGGCGCCGGCACTTCACCTTCGGCTCGCGCACCAGCAGAAAAAACGGCGCCCGCAATCACGAAAAGCGACGCCAACAGGATCGACAAATTCCTCGTCTTCATCTACTAAAATCTCCTTTAACGCGACTAGGTTGTGAATCCACAGATTACACAGATAAGAGAGATAACGCAATTTGCAGGAATCGGTGTAATCTGTGCAATCTGTGGATAGCGCAACCGAAATATTCGAGCAGGCACTGTCGGTGCCGGTCAGGATGGATGCGGATGAACGGTACACCGGTCGTGGCATCACCATCGCCTTTCTCGACTCCGGTTTTTACGCTCACACAGACCTGACAGAGCCGGTCAATCGCATCGCGGCTTATCACAATATTTTTGAGCCGAAAGACGACGTGTCAGCCCTTGAAACGGCCGATGTGGCGAGCTGGCACGGTATGATGACGTCCGTTGTCGCTGCCGGAAATGGTCATCTCTCTGACGGTCTCTATCGCAGCATTTCCCCCGAAGCAAAAGTGGTGCTCGTCAAGATCGGAAAGACCGGACGCATTCCCGAAAGCAATATCGAAACCGGTTTGCGTTGGGTGTTTGAGAACAAGGACAAGTACGCCATTCGCATCGTCAACATTTCAGCCGGTGGCGACTTCGAACAGTCTTATCTAACGAATCCGCTTTGCCAGTTAGTAGAAAAGGTTGTGACAGCAGGATTGACGGTGGTTTGTGCGGTTGGCAATGCGGGACTCGCGCCCGGGCATCCGGTTTTGCCGCCTGCCAGTGCGCCGTCCTCGATCGCAGTTGGTGGACTTGACGATCAGAACTCGCTCGATCGTGCCCGACGCGGCATGTATCGCTCGTCGTATGGGCCAACAATCGATGGTCTGCAAAAGCCGGAAGTCATCGCGCCCGGCATCTGGGTGGCTGGCCCGATCCTGCCGCACACGCCGACTGCCGAAGCGGCGAAATTCTACGCGGAGCTTGATGCTGCTGCCGACGACGAACTGCGCGAGATCATTCTGGCAAACGAAACTGTCGACAAGGACATTTATGAAGCGCGTGATCTGTCAGTGTCACTGCTGCGACAGTTGATCACGATCAAGCTGCGTGAAGGCAATGTGATCAACCAGCATTATAAGTTTGTAGACGGGACATCGTTCGCGGCGCCGATCGTTTCATCGATCGTTGCGTGTATGCTCGAGGCAAATCCGAAGTTGACGCCGCAACAGGTGAAACGCATTTTGATCGAGACGGCGGAACGGGTCGAGGGCGTCGAGGTGGATCGACAGGGCTGGGGCGTGGTGGCGCCCAGAAAAGCCGTACAGGTAGCACTGCGCTTGCGCACCTAGTGCGCGTGTGCAACAATTCGCGGCACCTACAAAAACCTACCGCACAAAGATTGGAGAGTGTTTGAGTTTGTATGTCTGAGAATGAAACCGCAATAAGCGAGGGCGCGGCCCAAGCCACCGAGCCCGCGCCGCCAGCGAGCAACGAAGAGATTACGTATCATGCAGTGGAGAAAGATGGAGTAGTCACGGCCATTTGGGAAATGCAGGGACGCAAGCACCTGCGCACAATCGATCCACGCTCACGCCAGGGACAGGACATCCTTCGTCTTTACAC
>DASSFI010000086.1:0-65830 GCA_035694465.1 Pyrinomonadaceae bacterium
GGCCGCCCCCTGCGGAGACTCAAGAGGGGGCGGCCACGGAGGGCCGCCCCTACAATCGAACCTAATCTTGACCGGGTCCCCTTGGGCCACGACCGCGACGTTGTCGATCGTCACGCATCTTTTGAAACTGTTGCCACTGCTCCGGCGTCAACACGGTCTGCAAACGACCATCCGCCTGGCGGCGAATCTCATCCATACGCGGTTCTGTTTCACGACGCACGGCGCGTAACTGTTCGCGCGTGTCGCTTAAGATCTCCTGCATTTTGGTTTTCTGATCGGCATTAAGATTGAGCCGTTCGGCCAGATTGTCGAACCGATTACCAGGCCCACCGCCGCGCAATACACCGCGATACACATTGAGCGCCAGTATTCCCGCAGTGAAACCGAGCACGAAGATGATCACTGCTGCAACGCGTACCTGCCACCGATTTCTTGTGACGTTATCCATAATTACCTCGCCTCATCGTCAGCTTCATAGATCGTGCTGAGCACCTGCTCGTAAGTTATCTGGTCGTCTGTATTCTGGCCCATGATTACCGACTCAGCAGAATAAGCCGACAGTGATTGATCGTCAGCCGTCGTTCCCGGCAACGCAAAACTCAGCACTCCGAGCGCTACCGTCGCAAGGGCCATCGAAGAAACGAGCAGCTTTGCCGATTTCCACAAACGGAAAATTGCCGGCACGCTCTCCACTTCACGCTGTTCCCGGATCGCTGCCATCACACGAGTCTGAAAAAACGGCGACGGCTCAATCGTAGCCTGCGCACGACTCTTCATAACCACCGCCGAAAGTCGAGCCGCTTCGTAAGCACTGCGACACGGTCCACACTCGAGTGCATGTGCTCGCACCGCGTTAAGCTCGCTCTCCGAAAGAGCTGCTATCGAGGCATTGTCCAGAATCTCAGTGATGTGCTTGTTCATTGTGATCACCCGTTCAATCGGCTGCTGAATTCAATTCCTTCTTGTGGCCCAACAGCTTCTCCATCGCCTCACGAACTTTCTTACGCGCGCGGAATGCTCTCACTTTTACTTTCGACTCGGACCATCCCGTCGCCTCGGCCACTTCCTTGATCGACGCGTTTTCACCATCGATCATCAACAGCGTCTGCTGATCTTCCGGCGGCAACACCGACAACAAACGATCGGCGAGATCCGTTGCCACCAAACTATTCTCGACGGAAGGTTGTTCACCACCGTCGCCCGCCGCGTGCTGGTCAAACCAGCTCTGCTCGTCATCAGTGAGATCGGAAACAGTAGACTCAGGTCGCCGTTTCGCACTTCTCACCATATTCAAACAAGTGTTCGTCGCGATTCGCGTCAACCAACCTTCCAGCGATCCGCGACCTTCAAAACTCCCGAGCTGCGTGTAAGCTTTCAAAAAAACTTCCTGCGCCGCCTCTTCAACCACACTTCGCTGCCGGAAGAACCGGCTCGCTACACTAAACACGCGCGGGCTGTAACGTCTAACTATCTCCGCAAAGGCAGACTCGTCTCCTCCCTGCGCTTGTCGCACCAGGTCGAGGTCCAAGGCTTGTTCCAGCCCACTCGTCAGTTGCGGTCCTCATCGGTTTAACGGCTGGCGGACTCTTCAAATTCGAATCCGCCACACCGTGGGGGAAACGCTTACTGATTGTTGTCGTTTTTGCGCTGCTCACGTCTTGCTTTGAACTGCGCTTTCGACTGTTCCAACTGGGCTTTTTGCTCAGTCGTCAAAACGGAAAGTGTTTCCTGATGCAGCTTGGATCGCTCGCCCATCATTTTTGCCTCAAGGCTCGCCATTTCCGTCAGTTTCTGAGTAGCCAGTGCTTCGTTGAACGTACCGCCTTCGCTCGCCTGACGCAACTCCTGTCGCTTGGCTCGAAGCTGGTCGCGCAGGGGCTTATTTCTTTCGGCGAAGCTCTGATGGATCTGTTTCATCTTCGCTTTCTGGTCCTCAGTTAGATTGAGCTGTCGGAAGAATCCGCCCTGGCGCATTCCACCCCAGCCGCGTCCACCGTGTTTACCTCTACCGCCACGGTGCTCCATTCGTTGGCCCTGTTGCGTGCTCTGATCGGTGGTAACCGTCTGTGCTACTGCAATCGAGCCAGCCAAAGCAATTGCCGAGATAGAGGCTATTGCAAGTGTCTTAAACCGTCCTATGTTCATCTTTAATTCCTAACTCCTAACTCCTAAGTCTGTTAATTCCAGGGGAGTGTTCCGACCAGTAAGACACCTCAACTTCAAAGATGGTTACAGCCACGGCTTACACGGAATGTTACGAATAATAAGGTGAGGCTTTTTGTAACCGATAGCGGATCGAGGGTGTCTACGAACATGTGCATCGCAATTGCAAGTAGTAATTGAAAATTGGCATTAACAGAGGAATCAATGTCGACTCAAACAATAAAACAACCGATAGTGGGCGGAATCAGTACGGGTGGGGTCGTTGGCTGGCTTAAACAAGTTTGGGCCAAGTTGCTACTTGGCTGGAAAAAACTGTTAATTGGCGGCGGCTTCATGGCTGCTGTCGTGCTGGCTGGCCTTTATTTTTGGAACGACAGCGCGAGCACGCCGCAGTATATGACCGCGCGTGTTGAGCGAGGCAATCTCCGCAACACTGTCACTGCCACCGGTGCACTTCAAGCGGTGACCACAGTTCAGGTCGGCAGCCAGGCATCAGGCACGATTTCCGCGCTGTATGCCGACTTCAATTCAACTGTGAAGAAGGGCCAGGTTGTCGCACAACTCGATCCGTCAACGGCGAAAGCTCAGGTGGATCAGGCGCGCGCAAATCTTGAAAACGCCAAAGCAGGACTGGTGCAGGCACGAGCCGCCGTGGTGAATTCTCGCGCTGGTGTCAGCGACGCGCAGGCCCGCAATCTCGCCGCGAAATCGACCGTGCAAAACAACGCCGCTGGTGTTTCGGCCGCGGAAGCGAATGTCACTGTGCTCAAAGCACAACAGGACGACGCCATGAGTTTGCTAAAGCAGCAGGAGTCGTTACTCAAAGCAGGTGTGATTGCACAACGCGATTACGACGTCGCGCAGACGGCATACAAGACCGCTGAAGCTCGTTACAACCAGGCCGTGGCGCAGTTGAATCAAGCGAAACTTACCGAGCAGTCGGCCTCAAGCGCCGGCATTGCACAGTCACAGGCGACGGTTGAGCAATCGCAGGCTCAGGTAGCTCAGTCTCAGGCCCAGGTGCAGCAGGCTGCAGCGCAAGTTCAACAGGCGCAGGCGGCACTGAGTCTAGCCGAAGTAAATCTCAGTCATACGACGATCACGTCGCCAATCGACGGTGTGGTGGTTTCGCGTGACGTGAACGTGGGCCAAACGGTAGCAGCGAGCTTGTCGGCGCCGACGCTTTTCACGATCGCGAATGACCTGACGCAGATGCAGGTGATTGCAAATATCGACCAGGCTGACATTGGTCTGGTGGAACAGGCGAAGTCAGTGAAGTTCAATGTCGATGCATTTCCGGGCAAGGAGTTTGACGGCAAGATCGAACAGATGCGTCTCAATCCGGTGAACGTGCAGAACGTTGTCACTTACAACGTAGTGATCGACGTCGCGAATCCGGAGCAGACATTAAAGCCGGGTATGACGGCTAATTTGACGATTACGATCGACGAACGGAACAACGTGTTGAAGGTTGCGAATGCAGCGCTTCGGTTCACACCACAGGATGCAAACAGACAGCGTTCAGGCGCCGGCGCTGGTACCGGTCAGGGACAAGGCCAGGGCCAGGGACGCAGACGTCAGCAACAGGGCGACAACGCTGCTGGAGATAACAGCGCGCAGACCCAGTTTGCACCGGCTTCAGCGCCAGTGCTTCCCGGTCAGGTACGTGTTGTTTGGGTGCTCGGCCAGGACGGCAAACCGGAACGTCGCAGAATCACGACGGGTCTAAGTGATGGCTCGGCGACTGAAGTTGTCGATGGTGATCTGAAAGAAGGTGACATGGTAATTACCGGACAGCAGATCGCCGGCGCGAGCCGTACGTCAACGCAATCGACACCGCCAGGATTTGGTGGCGCACCGCGTGGCGCAGGTGGCGGTGGCGGTGGTCCACGTCGTTAAGTAATGAGCCCGATGCTTGGGCATTTGTAGGGGCGGCCCTCCGTGGCCGCCCCCGAGGAAACTTAGGAGCAAAGATGTCTACCACGTTCGCAGTTGAGCCACAGGAATTACAACCGGAAGTCGCCCTTGCGACTCCGATTCCTGAAGCTCGGCCGGTGATTCAGCTGGATCACATTCACAAGACCTACACGATGGGCGATGTCGAAGTGCACGCACTCCGCGGTGTTTCGCTGACGATCAATGAGGGCGAGTTTGTCGCCATCATGGGCGCCTCCGGATCGGGAAAATCAACCACGATGAATATTCTTGGTTGTCTGGATCGTCCGACGCGTGGCACGTACATCCTCGACGGCGAAGACGTTTCCGAGATGTCGAAGGACGAGCGCGCCGACATTCGCTGTAAGAAGATTGGATTCGTTTTCCAGGGGTTCAACCTGCTTTCGCGAACTTCAGCACTCGAGAATGTCGAGTTGCCGATGCTCTATCTGGGCGTCGATGCGGCGACACGTCATGAACGTGCAATCGAGGCACTGAACGCTGTCGGGCTGCAAGGGCGCGAACAGAATCATCCGAACCAGTTATCGGGTGGACAACAACAGCGTGTCGCAGTTGCGCGATCTCTCGTGAATCATCCGGCGTTGATTCTGGCTGACGAACCGACCGGTAATCTGGACTCGCGCACGTCAGTTGAAGTGATGGAAATTTTCCAGCGACTGAATCGCGAACGCGGCATCACGCTGGTGCTGGTTACACACGAGCCTGATATCGCTGAGTACGCCGGCCGCGTGATTGTTTTTAAGGATGGGAAGATCAAGTCGGACCATCAGGTTGAGCATCCACGCAATGCAGCGGAAGAGTTGAAGAATTTGCCCGTCGTTGATGACGACGAGGAAGATGAGTAAGCCGCGGATGAACGCGGATTAACGCAGATCCGCGTTCATCCGCGGCAAAATAAATACTATGACATTACTGATGATTATTCGCGTCGCCTTTCGTGCTCTTGTTCGAAACAAGATGCGTGCGGCCCTGACTATGCTCGGTATCATCATCGGCGTTTCGGCGGTGATTGCGATGGTGAGTATTGGCCAGGGCGCATCGGCGTCTGTGCAGGCTCAGATCGAGAGTATCGGTACTAATCTGCTTTTCGTGAGCGCGGGCGCGCAGAACGTTGGCGGCGTGCGTAGTGGCACCCAGGACACCGGTAACCAAAACCTGACGGTTGACGATCTCGACGCGATCAAGCGGGAGGTTCCGAGCGTTTCCATGGTGACCCCGTCCGTCAACGCGCGATCGCAACTCGTCGCCGGCAACATGAACTGGAACACCAACGTTACCGGCGTTAGCGAACAGTACCCAGAAATCCGCAAGTGGCCGATCGCCACTGGCTCATTCTTTACCGACGCAGACATACGAACTGCCGCGCGCGTGATCGTGATTGGCCAAACGCTCGCAGACAATCTTTATCCCGGCGCTGATCCAATCGGTCAGGACATTCGCGTTATGAACCTGCCGTTTCGAGTTGTCGGTGTGATGAATGCGAAAGGACAGGACGCGCAGGGTCGAGACCAGGACGACGTAGCATTTGCGCCCTACACGACCGTGCAGAAGAAACTTCTCGGTCGAGATCGCATTCAGATTGCTTATGTTTCCGCGATCACGCAGGACGCCACTTACACAGCGCAATCGCAAATCACTGACTTGCTGCGTCAACGTCACAAACTGAGTGACAATGAGCCGAGTGATTTCACGGTTCGTAACATGACTGACATTGCCGAAGCAGCGAATGAGACGAGCAAGACGATGACGATCCTGCTCGCGTGTATAGCAGGCGTGTCGTTGCTCGTCGGCGGTATCGGCATCATGAACATCATGCTCGTGTCGGTTACGGAACGCACGCGGGAGATCGGAATTCGTATGGCGATTGGCGCGCGTTCATCCGCTGTTCGGAGCCAGTTCCTGATCGAGTCGATCGTGCTGAGTCTGACGGGTGGCGCGATCGGAATTATTCTCGGCATCGTACTCTCGCTGGCGATCCCGGCATTTCTCGGTTGGCCTACGCTGGTTTCGATGATGGCGATCGTCGGCTCAGTTCTCTTCTCTGCCGCAGTGGGGATTTTCTTTGGCTACTATCCAGCGCGCAAAGCAGCGTCATTAGATCCAATAGAAGCGCTCCGTTACGAGTAAAACGGGCCACAGATTACACGGATGGATCCGGATTAAATCCGCGTTCATCCGTGTTAACATGCGGCCATGCGCCAACGAAACTCGGTCGCCTTTGGGCTGGCAGTTATCATTCTGCTTAGCTCCGTTGTTCCCGCACAGAGACGAACCCAACCATCTCTTCAAAAACGTCCGAAACTCGTTCTACTGATCGTAGTAGACCAGTTTCGTTACGACTATCTCGAGCGCTTCGGAGATCTGTTTGGTCCGAATGGTTTTCGACGATTGATGCGCGATGGGGCCTCGTGGTCGCAGTCAAACTACGATCACATGCCGACGTACACCGCTCCCGGTCACGGCACAATGATGACCGGCGCCTATCCGGCCGAGTCAGGCATTATCGGTAACGAGTGGTTGGACCGCGCCAGCGGCAAACGAATCACTAGCGTTTCAGATGAGTCAGTAAAACTGCTCGGTGGTTTGCCGGGCGACCCAGCGTCGAGCCCGTCGCGATTGATGGCTTCAACTGTCGGCGACGAACTTCGAATGGTCACTAACGATCGCGCGAAAGTCATCGGCATTTCCGTCAAGGATCGATCAGCCATCCTGCCCGCAGGCCGGCACGCAAACGCGGCTTACTGGTTTAATTGGACCTCAGGCACGATGGTCTCGTCGACTTACTACTTCAACCAGTTGCCCGCCTGGGTTACTTCATTCAATGCCGCCAAACCGGCTGACAAATACTTCGGAGCAAAATGGGAACGGCTGCTGCCCGAAGCGGAATACATCAAACGTGCGGGCCCGGATAATCCGAGTTGGGAAAATATCCCGCCTAGCTGGAATGATACGAATTCCTTTCCGCACACGATTACGGGCGGCGCTACCGCTCCCAATCGGAATTTTTACACCGCGCTCGATTATTCACCCTTCACCAACGACATCCTTGTTTCGTTTGCACAACAGGCGATCGTCAACGAACAACTCGGCCAGGACGACGATACCGACGTATTGACGGTTAGCTTCTCCGCGAATGATTACGTCGGTCATCGTTTTGGACCATACAGCCAGGAAGTGATGGACGTCACGCTGCGCACCGATCGCAACATCGCGACCTTGCTCGATTTCGTCGACGCCCGTGTGGGACTCGCAAACACACTCATCGCATTTACTGCCGATCACGGTGTTTCGCCGATCCCGGAACACGCTGCGGCAATGGGTTTGGGTGGCGGCCGAATTCCGTTTGCGGATGTGATGGGGAAAATACAGGCGGCAATCAGCGCTCGTTACAACCCACAGAAAAAGTCGCCTGATCCGACTGCCGATTATCTTTTGCGGTTTCCCGAAGCAAACACCTGGCGCGAATGGTTCATTAACAATAATCTCTATTTCAACTACGACGCGCTGCGGCGTGATGGCGTTAATGTCGAGGAGTTTTCGAACGTCGTAGTCGCGGCGGTGTTGACCGTTCCTGGCATTGCGCGGGCTTTTTCTCGTCTGCAACTGTTGCGTGGCGCGACGTCAATTACAGATCCGATCGAGCGGCGCGCGTTGCATGGTTTTTATCCGTCGCGCAGTGGTGATGTGGTAATGGTGGCTGAGCCGTTCAAATATATCGCCGAGACAATCATTGCCACTCACGGCTCGCCATATTCCTACGACACGAACGTACCGACGATCATCATGGGCGCGGGGGTGAATCCCGGCCGCTACCTCGAACCCGCTGCACCCAATGACATTGCTCCGACTTTGGCCGCTTTACTTCGAATCACAGCGCCGAGTAATTCAACCGGGCGCGTGCTGATTGAAGCACTTCGGAAATAGTCCACAGATTGCACAGATTACAGGAAATAGTCTGCGTAATCTGTGGATAACTAACGTTTGTAGCTGTGCGCATACTCCGGTACCTCAATCCCTTCCGGTAAACGCGGATCGTTGATCGGCTCACCAGCCACGAGTTTCAACGGCACAACACCTGCCCAGACGTTCATCTCATAATCTTCTTCGTCATCAATCGGCGGACCCGTACGAATTTTTGCCGACGCTTCCACTAGGGGCACGCGCAGCACCGTCGTCGCTTTCATCTCCAGCTCGGTAGGCTCACGCACGTCGGCCCAGCGTCCGCGAATGATGTGTTCCGAGAGCGCTAATAAAGCCGCGTTTTTCTCTTGCGGATCTTCAACCAACGTAGCGCGTCCAAGAATGACTACGGATCGATAGTTCATCGAGTGATGAAACGCCGAACGCGCCAGCACGAGGCCGTCAACAATCGTCACCGTCACACACGCATCGACACCATCGGCGAGCGTTCGCAACATCCGGCTTGCCTGCGATCCATGAATGTAGATCGTGTCGTCAACACGCGCATACCCGGTAGGTATTACGAAAGGCTGGCCTTGCGGCGCGAAGCCGACGTGGCAAATAAATCCCTCATCCAAAATTCCGTAGACAGTCTCGCGGTCGAAGTGCCCGCGCTTAGGTAGTCGCTTCAGTTTCGTGCGCTCGGTTTGCGTAAAAGTCATGTTGTAAATATGCCACAGATCGGTATTATCCGCGTTAGTCTTTGTCTTAAGGAGAACACCATGCGCTTTCAAATCCCTCTGCTCGTTATCTGTCTGCTCGCGTCCAGCGCTCTCGCTCAAAACGGCAGCACGACGAAAACACCTTTCGAGGAAGCATTCTCGCGACTCGAGTATCGGAGTATTGGCCCGGCGATCATGGGCGGCCGCATCGCCGATGTTGAAGGCGTGCCGGGCGATGCGAATGTGGTCTATGTCGCAAGCGCATCGGGCGGATTGTGGAAGACGACGAACGGTGGAGTTACATGGAAGCCGATCTTCGAACGTCAGGGAACGTTCTCAATCGGCGACATCGCCCTCGCACCCAGTAATCCTGACGTAGTCTGGGTCGGCACCGGCGAGTCAAACGTGCGCAACAGCGTTTCGTTCGGCGACGGTGTTTACAAATCGACTGACGGCGGCAAGACCTGGCAGCACATGGGTCTCAAAGAAACAGAACACATTTCTGCCATCGCCATCAATCCGCAGAATCCCGACATCGTTTACATCGGCGCCCTCGGACATGCTTTTGGTCCAAACGACGAACGCGGTGTGTTTATGACTACGGACGGAGGTAAGACCTGGACCAAGACGCTCTACATCGACAACCAACACGGTGTCGCTGATCTCGAGATCGATTCGACCAATCCAAACATTCTCTACGCGGGTATGTGGAGCTTCGAACGCAAGCCATGGACTCATCGCAGTGGCAGCGAGAAAGGCGGCGTCTACAAGTCGATTGACGGTGGTCGCACCTGGAACAAACTCACCAACGGCTTGCCGAAACTGATGGGACGGATCGGCGTTCGGGTCGCGCCCAGCAATCCCAACGTCGTTTACGTGATCGTGGAATCTAAAGACGGAACACTCTATCGCTCGGACGATCGTGGTGAAAACTTCCGGCTGGTAACAAAGAACACTGACATCGTCTCGCGCGGTTTCTATTACACCCGCGTGCGTGTCGATCCGACGAATGAGAACCACATCTTTGCCGTTGCCTCGACCTTGTTCACTTCCGTCGACGGCGGCAAGACGTTTCGCTCAATCACCGGACGCACACACATCGACTATCACGCGCTCTGGCTCGATCCGAAGAACCCGAAACGAATGTGGCACGGCCAGGACGGCGGCATCGCGGTTACATACGACGGCGGTGAGACGTGGGAAGCGGTCTACAACATTCCTCTCGGCCAGTTCTACCAGGTTCACGCTGACAACAGTCAACCGTTCTACAAAGTGATGGGCGGCTTGCAGGACAATGGTTCGTGGACTGGTCCAGGACGCACGCGCGAAGGGGCCGGCATCATGAACGACGATTGGCGGATGGTCAGTTTTGGCGACGGTTTCTACGTCATCAATAATCCGGACAATCCCAATCAATATCTTTCAGAATCACAGGGCGCAAATATTCTCTGGACGGATTTCGATACGAAGGAGCAACAGCTAGTTAATCCGTGGGGACGTGGCAGTGGTGGCGGTCCGGCAGAAGGTCAGAAATATCGTTTCAACTGGAACTCGCCGATCGTTTTGTCACCAAATGAGAAAACTACGGTTTATCTCGCCGGCAACGTCGTCTTCAAGAGTCCTGATTTTGGCAAGACATGGGAACAGATCAGTCCAGACCTGACAACCAACGATCCAGCGAAGCTGAAGGATGCGGGTGGTCCAATCGCGATTGAGAATTCAACGGCGGAATATCACTGCACAATCATCAGCATTGCCGAATCGCCGGTTCAGAAAGGCCAGATCTGGGTGGGCACTGACGACGGCAACCTCCAGCTCACAACTGACGGTGGTAAGAACTGGGCCAACCTGGTCAAGAATGTCTCCGGTGTCGGCGCCAATTCTCCGGTTTCGCATGTTGAGCCTTCGCGAACCGGAGCAAGCACAGCGTACGTCTCATTCGATCGTCACATGCTCGACGACTTCCGCCCTTACATCTTCAAAACTACTGACTCAGGAAAATCGTGGACCAACATTTCCGGCAACTTGCCGGCCAAGGCTTACGTGCAGGTAGTTCGCGAAGATCCGAAGAACAGAAACTTGCTGTATGCCGGCACCGAGCTCGGCTTGTTTGCTTCTTATAACGGCGGCAAAGAATGGATACCGTTAAATCTGAAGAATCTTCCGAATGTCTCAGTGCACGACATTCTCGTTCATCCGCGTGAGAACGATCTGATTCTCGCCACCCACGGTCGCAGCATCTGGATCTTCGATGACGCGACGGCGATTCAGCAGATGACGCCTCAGATTCTCAGCAGCAACGCTTACTTGTTTTCCGTACGTCCGGCGCTGCGATATGCGGGCAGCTTTACGCGTTACGGCATCGGAGACAAACAGTTCCTTGGTCCAAATCCGCCCGCAGGCGCGCTGATAACTTACTACCTGAAAGACAAACCCGACGAAAAGGCAACGTTCAAGCTTCAAATCTTCGATCGCGACGGCAAGCTCGTGCAGGACATCGAGCGACCGTCAAAGGAGAAGGGATTGAATCGAGTCGCGTGGAATCTGAGGCTGGGTGGACCGGAAGTGCGCCGTCCACCGACGGAAGAGCAGCTTGCATTTGGCGGCGGCTCACGTGGTCCACAGGTGTTGCCTGGTACTTACACTGTGAAGCTCACGGTTAACGACAAAGTCTTCGAAGAGCGTGTGGAAGTGAAACTTGATCCAACGGTCAATACTCCGGTCGCTGCGCTTCAGGAAGTGCTCGACATGCAAGTCAAGCTGCGTGATATGCAGTCGACGATCAATTTGTCGTTGCGATTTCTCGACAGTCTGGAGACTCAGCTCAAGCAGACGCAAACGACGATGAAGACGTTGCAGAAGGAACCGGACAAAGACATGATGAAGGCTCTCGAAGATTGGATTAAAGAGCTGGACAACATGGAGGATCGACTTTCCTCACGTAACGAGGGACTTGGGTTTGCGGGTCGCGATCAGGTCGCGGACAACATCGGTAACCTTTTCTTCTCGCTTGATACGAACTTTGGACCAACGCTTGGGCAGAAGCAATTCTTCGGCGAAATTCAACCTATGTATCGCACGCGTGTTGACGAGGTGAACAAGTTTCTGCGGGAAACGTTGCCGAGCTGGAACGAGAAACTACGCGCCTGGAACGCCCCAACCCTAACGACGAGACAGCCGTTCTAAACACATATCCACAGATTACGCAGAAAAATCTGTGTAATCTGTGGATAAGCTTTGTACTTAGTTTCCGTTGGTTTGAGCTGCTGGCGCTGCATCCATCGCGCTGCGGGTGAAGCGAATGTTTCCGTTAATTCCCTTTGCCGAAATCCCCGCGCCGCCATTGCCGATCCGCGCCGAGTACTTGCCGTGTTTGCTCTTGTCGATCGACACGTTCGGCAGGTCCGTAACCAACCGGCCATTCATTCCGCTCGCATCGAAATCGGCGTTCACATCGGCGCCAAGCTGCAACTCGATATTCCCGTTGATGCCGCTCAACGTCACGCCATCCATGTCGATCTTCGTCAGACCGACAACCATGTTGCCGTTGATGCCTTTGAACGTGGCTTTGCCAACCGCACTGCCAATCTGTACGCGACCATTAATTCCTGCCGCATCAACCGGGCCGTCTATATCACCGGTCACAAACGCTCCATTCACACCCTTCGCCACGAGGGTTATTTGCCGCGGCAGTTTTAGTGTGGTGCGTTCACCTGCAGACGAACCGAAGAACCGTGAAAAGAATCCGGCATTCTCGTTCTTGTCACCACGGATAGTGAGACTATTCGCATCCGCTTCGATAGTGACCTTGCGACGGTCCATAGCTTCTTGCGACGGCGCAGTTCGTTCGATATAAACCTCGGCGGTCTTGCTGTCGGAGGTCTCAATCTTGACGGCGCCATTCAGTCCCGTCAGTTCAATTCGTGCGCCCGGCGAGAGTTGATAGGTTTCGCGTATCTCCTGGCGTACGTCGCTCGCTTTGTCGTGCGACACGATATTGCGAAGTTCCGACACAGATCCAACTGACGAGCGAACCACACCAGCAACGCCGGCAATCGCCACCAGAACGACAAGAATCACTATGCGTTTCATAAATTCCGGCCTCAAAATTAGGGAAATTAGATACTCGGGCTCTTTAACGACATTCGTCCGTAATTTGTTTCCCTAATCTGTGGAATCTGTGGACGGCCCTTGACAGCGAGTTTAGCCGGGACATAGAGTCGGCGAACATGGGAGTGCGAGACTCAAGGGATTTAAAGGTGCTTTTGGTCGAAGATTTTGAGGACACGCGCCTGTTTATGCGTCTCGAACTCGAAGAACAGGGCTTTATCGTGTTCGAAGCCGAGAATGGCCAGATCGCCGTTGACACAGCCATTCGCGAGCATCCGGACGTGATTCTAATGGACCTCACCCTGCCACTGATGGATGGTTTTACGGCTACAAAGTTGATCCGCCAGAATGAAGAACTGAAAAACGTACCCATCATCGCCGTCACTGCGCATCAGGAAGACGACTTCCGCTCCGATGCCAAAGCTTCAGGCTTTGACGCGTACGTCACCAAACCCATCGACGCGAATTGGCTCAAGGAATTGATCGCCGGCCTTCTGACCTAACCTTCATGACCACCATCGTAATCCGTGACATCGAAACTCTCGATGAGATGCACGAGGTCGAACAACTACAACGCGAAATCTGGGGTGTAGAAGATCTCGAGATCTATCCGGCGCTGGCGTTAAAACCGCAAAAGGAAGTTGGGGCGACGCTGATCGGTGCGTTTGCGGAAGGTCGCATGGTTGGTTTTGTGTTTGGGTTTCCGGGAATCCTGGATGGCGAGACGATCATTCATTCAGACATGCTCGGGATTAGTCCGGCGTATCGCTCGAACAATCTCGGTTATTTGTTGAAGCAGGCTCAGCGCGATGCGGCGCTCGCGCTCGGAGTGAAACGGATCACGTGGACATTCGATCCGTTGCAGTCGCGCAATGCGCATTTCAACTTCAGCAAGCTTGGCGTGATCGCGGATCGTTATTACATCGATTACTACGGTGTGACGACGAGCTTTCTGCACCGGTTTGGGACTGACCGGCTCTGGGTGACGTGGTTACTGGATAATGAACGAGATGAGGTTTCTGATCTTGAAGCATTGCCGCATCTCGTGCGTGTCGGTGAGAACCACGAACCGATTAGCCAAGATCCAATCAGCGGCTCACAAGTCGTCATCGAGATTCCCCGCGAACTCAACGAACATCACAAGCTCTGGCGCATGGCCACAAGAGAGGCTTTCACGCGTGCTTTGCAGCAGGGCTTCATTGTTCGAGGGTTTCATCAAAACAGATATCTTTTAGCCGCAGATGAACGCGGATAAACGCGGATTAGAACCTGGCTTCGATCAAGCCGTCATACACTTTCCCGTGCTTCGCAGTGAGTTGTGGATAGGTCGCGTGCTCCGCGCGTAAACCCTTCAAGGCGAGTTTTCGTTCCACTGTCTTGATGTCGCTGGCGCGGCCTTCAATTTCCATAAACAACCCGAACGGCAACACATCGATGACGATCTCGGCCTTCCCAAGCGTCCACGTTTGCCGGCGCTTTTCATAGACTAGCGTAGGCGTCAACCCGAGCGACTCCAGGATTGCTTCCATTGCCTCCGGATCTGCGACACCGGTTTCCTCTTCGCGCTGTTGTTTGATCGGAGACGACGACGGCAGGCGTTTTTTATAAGTCAGCGTCGCTTTACTCCCAACCCGACGAAGCCTCAACACAGACGAACCGTCACGCAAGGCTTCGCCACTGTAAAGCGTATTCTCTTCAAAGTCCTCGCCTTCGAGGCTCGCGCCGAGTTCCGGCAAACGCTTCAACACCGCATCGCGCTGTCGTTTCGTTAAGCGGAATTTCTTCTCAACCTCAATCATGACTGTCTGGCCCAACGAATCGCTTCGGGAATCGAAGCGCGCTTGCCGTACATCAACATACCGACGCGATAAATGCGCGACGCAATCCACATGACCACCAGCACACTGCCAAACCCAATCCCTAACGAGAGCGCGATCTGCCAGAACGGCGGTGTCTGCGTCACGATGCGCACCATCATCGCAATCGGCGCGGAGAGTGGAAATATGGAAACCCAGAATGCAAACGGCGAATCAGGACTACGACTCACCGGCCAAAACAGATAAAAACTGATCACAAGGATGAGAATGATGGGCATCGCCAGTTGCCCACCTTCTTGTGCCGTCGTGACCATCGATCCGACGAGGGCGTAGATCGTGGCGTACGTGAAATAGCCGAGCAGGAAGAAAAGTCCGAAGTAAATGTAATGTGACAGACGCACACCGGGGATGTTCGGACTGATGCCTCGCGAAGCGAGCAGGTTGATCCCGTACATGGCAAACGCGCTGAACGCGATGGCCCAGATTCCCAGTTGCGTCAGCGCCACCAGCGACACACCAACCAGCTTACCCATCATCAACGTAAACGGCCGGATCGACGAAAAGAGAATCTCGGCAATGCGCGTCTCTTTCTCTTCGATGACGGCGCCCAAAACTATCTGTCCATACATCAGGATCGCGAGATACATCACGAAGCCGATCACAAACACGAGCGCAAAACTGCCGCCCGCATCGCGTTCCGAACCCACCTCACCCAACCTTCCGTTCCTCAGCTCAATGGGTCGGAAGAGCTCCTGCCGCGTTTCCGCATCAACTTTGGCGTCGATCATCCGCTGATCTCTGACGGCTCGGTTGATGGCCGATCGCAATGGTCCTAACGAGAACGGATCACCGGGATTACGGTTGACGAATTCAGCCTCGCCGTCACTGAGAAAATCCGGCGGCAGGATGATGTAGGCTTCGAGATCGCGCGAACGCAGACGCTGGTCCAGGCCCGCGCGGATCTGTTCGAGCGGTTGGCCTGAAGGCTTTATTTCCTCGAGGGTATAATTCGTAATGGGTCTGCCGCCACGACGTTCGACGAGATTATTTTGTCGCGCCTCCGGATTTGAGTCTTCATTGAAGAGCGCCTGTCTCACGGGGGTATACATCCGGCCCGTCTGGTCCACGATCGCGATCCGCATCGGCGGCGTTTCAATACTAAAAATGATCGCGGGCACGATTCCGAAAAGCGACATGACGGCGGGAAGCAAAACGGTGGAGACGATGAACATCTTCGCGCGCACACGCTGAATGTACTCGCGCTTGACGATTGCCAGAAACTTTTTCATGCCGCTTCGGTCACTTTCGTGATGAAAATATCGTTGAGACTTGGTTCTACCATCTCAAACTTGCCGATAACTGCGCCGGAGTCGATCAAACGTTTCAACAGGATCTGGGAATCGGCTCCCGGGGCGAGCAGTGCCTGAGTCTCGTCAACATGGCGTACGACTTTACTCACGAGCGAAGGATCGTCGAACACGCCGTCGCCGCCTTCGCAACGCACTGCGATTGAATTGCGTCCGAAGCTGCTTTTGATTTCGCGCAAGCTTCCTTCAAACAATTTTTGTGATTTATTGAGCAGACAAATGTCGTCGCAGATCTTTTCCGCCACTTCCATCTGGTGCGTCGAGAAGATGATCGTCTTGCCGGCACGTTTGAGATCGAGCACGATCTCTTTCAATAACTCTACGTTGATCGGATCGAGACCGGAGAATGGTTCGTCGAGAATCAACAGGTCAGGGTCGTGAATGGCCGCCGTGATGAACTGAATTTTCTGTTGCATGCCTTTTGACAGGTCCATCGACTTCTTGTTTTTCCATTCCGGAAGTTTTACACGCGCCAGCCACTCATCAATCTTCGCGTCGATCACCTTGCCGCGAACATTCTTGAGTTCGGCAAAGAATCGCAACTGATCCCCAACGCGCATGCGACGATAAAGCCCTCGTTCTTCCGGAAGATAGCCGATGCGATCCTGCACGCTCGCATCGATCTTACGTCCAAACAACAAGACGCTTCCCGAATCGGGCGCCGTGATGTTGACGATCATTCGAATCGTCGTGGTCTTTCCAGCGCCATTTGGACCAAGTAATCCAAAAACCCGCCCGGCACGCACCGTCAGACTAAGATCCCGAACCGCTCTGAACTCCCCAAAACTCTTGTTGACGCCGTCCAGCTTTACCGTGATCTCGTTAGCCGCCATTTCGCTCTTTTTTTGCCTTTTGTGCTTTTTTGTGGCTAAGCCTAACAGATGATGGATTTTGATTGCCACAAATAAGCAATCTGATACATATTTACACCACGTCACCCCTGCACGTCGGAATCGGAACCTTATGTCCCGAAATATGCCCAGGCTTCTGTTGCTCTTACTCCTGACCACCTGGTCAGCGTCACAGGCTCAGACGCCGCAAGCGTCGCCCGAGCCGAAGCCGCAAGATGACGTCATTCGTGTCTACACCGAACTCGTCCAGACCGACGTGATGGTGTTTGACAAGCAGGGAAAATTCATCAACGGGCTGACAAAAGATAATTTCGAGTTACGCGTCGACGGAAAGTCCCGCCCGATTCAGGCTTTTGAACAAATCACCGCCGGCAGCGACGAAGAAACCCAACTCGCAGCCGCGCGCGGCGCCACGACGATCAACCTCAAACGGCCCGCGCCCCTCGATCGCGGCCGCATTGTCTTTTTCTATATCGACGACTTTCACATGGACCTCAACGGTCTGAATTCCGCGAAGAAAGTCATCACGCAGTTCATCGAAAAAGACATGGGCCAAAACGACCAGGCGGCGATTGCATCAGCGACCGGTCAGATCGGATTCTTACAACAACTCACCACCGATCGCATGATACTGCAACGAGCATTGGACCGGCTCACTCCGCACATCTACTCGGTTCGCGATCCCGAGATGCCGACGATGAACGACTACCAGGCGATGTTGATCGACCGGCTCGATCGCCAGGTGTTCGATTACTTCGTCGCCGAAACAGTGCGACTGAATCCGGGCATGAGGATCGATACGGCCGCAGGCATCGTTCGTGGCCGCGCCATGCAAATACAGGCACAATCCGCACGGCTGAATCAAAACACGCTCGGCGGTCTCGAGACGCTGGTCAAATCGGCGAAGACCCTTCCGGGACGAAAGGTGCTGTTCTTTTTGTCGGGAGGTTTTTTCATCGAGAACCGCCGCGGCGATGCCATCAACAAGATGCGCGACATCACGAGTGCAGCGGCGAAAAGCGGCGTTGTCATTTATTCCATGGATACTCGCGGGCTCGTCGCTACTCTTCAGGATATTTCAGTGTCACAGAATTTCGATCCGTACGGGCAACTGAGTCTTTCTGATCATGGTGAACTGTCGGCGTCGCAAGACGGATTAAATGCGCTTGCAGCCGATACCGGCGGCAAGGCGACTTTCAATACAAACGATTTGCGCAAGGGACTCGCACCCGCGATTAAGGAAACTTCAAATTACTATTTGCTGGCGTGGAAGCCCGATGCAGAGTCGGAAAAACAAAGCCGGTTTAGGACTATCGAGATCAAGTTGATCGGAAAATCCGATCTCACCGTTCGAGTCCGTAAAGGATACTTCGATCTCGATCCGACTCCCGCGCCCAAAACTGCAAAAGCAAACACGCAACCAGCACAGCCCAAACCGGCGCCGGCGCAACTGCGCGAGTCAATCGCTGCGCCATATCCCACTCGAGATCTGCCGATTCTGCTCAGTGCCGATTACTACGATTTACCAAACAAAGGCCCAACGATCTCCACTGCAATTCAACTGCCCGGCGAGTTTCTCCTCTTTTATGAACGGCCGGACGGAAAGATTCAGGCGGCTATCGATTTGAGTGCGGCTTACTTCGACGAAAAAGGAATCGCCAAGACCAGTTTTGTAGAACGGATCGTTACCACGGCGCCGAGTCTGGAGCAGGCGAAGACATATCGCAACGACATCACCTTTACTTACCCCGCAAGCCTTCCGCCGGGGCTATACCAGGTGCGCGTCGCAGCTCGCGAAGAGAAGAGCGGTAAAATCGGAAGCGCACATGCCTGGGTTGAGATTCCTAATCTCGCCGACAAAAAACTCGCCATGAGCAGTTTGCTTTTGGGTGAACGCACGCAGGCGATGATGACAAACGTCTCGGACAGCGCGGGTACGAATCCGGTCGCGCTGAGTGCGAGCCATCGCTTCCAGCGCGAATCAACGTTGCGCTTTCTGATCTTCACTTACAACACGTTGATGTCGCCGGAGGATCACAAACCGGATGTTGTCGTGCAGGTTCAGGTGATCCGTGACGATCAACCCGTGCTTACAACCGCATTGCGAAAAGTAAGCACTGATGGGGTTCTCGATCTGACACGTATGCCCTATGCCGCCGAGGTTCCGTTAAGCGAGTTGGCGGCTGGGCGTTATCTATTGAAGGTCACCGTAATCGATCGAGTTTCAAAACAAAGCACTTCACGCCAGACTCACTTCGACGTCTACTGAACTTCTCTTCGTGCCAAAACCCTGGAAACCGACTAAAGAGCAACTGTTCGCCGCAACGGAAAAGACGGTTCGCGATGTGATCGCGCCGGACTTGCGCGTTCTTTTCTGTGGCATCAATCCGGGGTTGTACACAGCCGCCGTGGGCCATCATTTTGCGCGTCCGGGAAATCGCTTCTGGCCCGCGCTTTATGCCGGCGGATTCACCGAGCGACTACTGTCGCCGTTTGATGAACGTGAGTTATTGAAGAGCGGTTATGGCATCACGAATGTTGTTTCACGCACCACCGCGACCGCAGATCAGCTAACAAAAAACGAGATTATTGCTGGAGGCGAACGATTGCGAGCAAAGGTGCTGCGCTATCGTCCAAAGGTATTGGCGATCCTTGGGATGGGCGCGTACCGCACGGCGTTTAATAAACCGAAGGCAAAGTTGGGTCGCCAGGAAGATCAGCTCGGACAAACCATCCTCTGGGTATTACCAAATCCGAGTGGATTGAATGCTAACTACCAGGCACCGGATCTTGCGCGCCTGTTTCGAGAGTTAAAAGAATCCGTGTAATCCGTGGCTATAAGTATGATAGCCACCAATCTTTTCGTCTCGCCTTAACTCCCGCAAACCATTTACACAGCGGATAGAGCAACAACACACCCGCGATCCACGAGAGATAAACCACCCCGAGATTGAAACCGATTCCCTCAGGCGGTGGGCCGAAGTTTAATGGCGCCTGAAACAAGAAACTCGTCGGCTTGCCGAAGACGAAGTGCAACAACAGCGAGATGAGATGCGCCGTGTACCACTGCAACAGATAGAAGAACAACGGCACGCGGCCAAACGTAACGAAGAAGTTCCTGATCCAACCTCGCGGCCCTTCCGATTCAAATAACGCGAGCGCGATGATCGCTGGTCCGAGCGTCATCAGCAGGAAGAGCAGCGACGGTGGATACTTGGTCGTATTCACAAACGAAAGCACCGTGTAAACGATGTTCTTCTGTGACGACCATTCGTTAGGATCGCCGTAGCGATCGAAGGCGCGCAGAATAATGAACAGGATGGTGGCCGAACTGCCGATGATCAGTAACAAACGCCGGCGTGGTTGTGGATGTTGTCGATAGAGCGCGCCGAAAACATACCCAACCGCCATCACGCCAACCCAGGGAATCAGTGGATAAATCTCAAACACAACCGGACTCGGCCAACCTAGAATCGGAAACCCGGAAAATGGCTGATGCAACAGGATGAGGAGCTTTGTGCCCAGGCCTGGAACCGGAGTGCCTGGCCCATTCCAGCCTTCGAGACGAATGTCGTCGTAACGATTGTGCAGCGCGATCATTAACAGACCAAAAACAGCGATGACACTCTTTGGCAAGTGGATCAGCGCCGCCAGTACGATCATCGAGACGCCGATTACCCAGATCACCTGGAGGAATCCCACGAAGCGAAAGTCAGGATTGAAAGTGACACCAAACTTTACGACCGTAATTTCGAGCACGATCAGCCAGAGGCCGCGTGTCACCAGAAACCACGATAAGTCTTTTTTACTTTTGCCACGCGCCCATTGCAGATACACGCTCGTTCCGGCCAAAAACACAAACACCGGTGCACAGTAATGTGTGATCCAACGAGTGAAGAACAACGCCACATTCGTGCGTGACAGATCGGTCGCATCAAAGGCCAGTGCCGCGTTGTGAACAAAGTCACGCGTGTGGTCCAACATCATCACGACCATCACGATGCCGCGGAGTAGATCGATCGAGTCTATGCGACGGCGCGATGGTTCAGTGGGATTCGGCAGATAGTCAGCCGCGATGAACGGAGTTTCGTGTCGACTGGGTTGGGGGTTTACTGCCATACGATTTAGCCCGACAGATTACGCTCATTCGTGAAATTTTTCGAGCACTTTACTGCCGCGCCAGAGGAAAATCGCCGCGAAGATACAGGAAATTGGACTAACCAGAAATCCGTATCTCATCATGCCGGGATTTGTCGCGGCTCCAAACAGATCGTTGAGTTTACCGATCAACGGTGAGCCGATACCGTAAGCAGTAATCATCACGACGCACAGGAAGACGCCGGCGCCGAGTCCGCGCAAGTGTGGACCAGCTAGATCGTGAACGTCCGCCATCGAAGGAGCGATCCAGATCAGCGAGAGCGATAGCAGGATCGCTTGCGCCACCAGCAACAAAGGCACGCTGTAGGAAAACAACAACGCGATCCAAAATGGAATGGCGAACAACGCCGCGATCGCGCCAAGACGCATGCGTCCGCCGCGACCGGTCCGGCGCAGTCTGTCGGCGAGAAAACCGCCCAGCACAGTGCCGGAAATTCCGAACGTCAATGACGTGAGACCAGCAACGACGCCAAGCGTAATGAGGCTATATCCGTGAGCACGCGTGAAAAAAGTCGGACCCCAGATCGAGAGACTATTCGCGGCCAAAGCAAAGAAGGCGTAGCCCGCGAAGTGATAGCGCAAAGGTCGCAATCGAAAGAGCAGTTTCCAGTCTTCGCTCGTGTATTTCGGCGCTATGATTTCAGTGCGACCGCGCCTCGGTTCTTTCAACAAATAGACCAGCACCGCAAACAACAATCCCGGAAAACCCAGGAATAGAAATGCCGGCCGCCAACCATATTTGAAACCTAACCAACCGCCGAGAAAGAAAGCCAGACCAGCGCCGACTGTAATTCCTGAAGCGTAGACCGACTGCACCGTCGCACGTTTCTGCGGTGGGAAGTAATCACCCAACAACGAGAGCGCGGCCGGAGCCAGCGTCGCTTCACCCACACCGACCATCACGCGACAGAAAAACAACGACCAAAAGCCAGTTGCCAATCCCGTCAGACCGGAGAAGAGACTCCACACCGCCAGTCCCGCGGCAATCAGATTTTTTCGAGAGCTTCGATCGGCAAGTCGTCCGAAAGGCACCCCAAGGAGGGTAAAAAAGATGACGAACGACGTCGTTCCCAACAACGCCAGCTCAAAATCCGTGAACGCCATCTCCTTCTTGATCGGCGCAAAGAGAATGTAGATCAGCGTTCGGTCAACGTAGTTGAGTAAATTGACGGTAGCGAGCAACCCCAACGCATACCAAGCGTATGGACCACCATTAAAAGTGATACTTTCACTGATTTCATTTGTGCCTTTTGTGCTTTTTTGTGGCAACTCTTTTTAATGGCTAACTTTGATCGCAAGTTGGATCACACGTGGCCCGGAACTGGTCGCGGTGATACGTCCAAACGTTGCCGGCACAGCGATGTTGGTGTTTGGATTTGCAAAGTTGGTCCAGTTGAACAGATTGAAGAACTCCGCCCGCAATTCTGCCCGCAGCGATTCTTTAACCGGAATAAACTTTACCACGGAAAAGTCGAGATTCTTCTGTCCTGGTCCATAAAGAAAGTTACGCGGCGTGTTGCCGAATGGATGGTTGGGATCGAACGTCGGATTGTTTGGCGTCCCGAGATTCCCACCGCCGAGTAGCGGTCGCGACAACACAAACGCCGAGGTATTGAAATACTGATTCAACCTCGATTCGATGTCGCCACCGGTCAGCAGATTGTTGGCGCCTGAAGCAAAGTTGGCACGTTGAATAATAGCGAGATTTGGAGAGTCGATAATCGTGAATGGCAGCCCGGTTTGTAAGGTGAGAATTCCGTTAACCTGCCAGTTATTCAGCAATGCCTTTGCCGCGCGATTGTCGCTCGACAACTTCGGCAATTCAAAAACAAAACTGGTCACGAGTCGATGCCGTCGATCGAAATCGGATGGTCCATAGTTCAGTTTCCAGTTGAGCTGATCGCCGGGCATGGCAAACAACTCGTTGATCGTGCCGCCGGAGTAGTAATCGTTGGATTTACCAAGCGTGTAAGCCGCGAGAAACTGCAACCCGCGGCTAAAACGCTTTGTCATGCTGATCTGTAACGAGTTGTATCTTGAATTAGCAGACGTCTGCGTTTGCTGAATGCCGTTGGCCACCATTTTCTGCGTCGAGAGCGCAGGTCCAAACGGCGCTACAAAGACGTTGGCCGCGCGGTTGTAAACCGGCTGAGTCAAACTCACGACCTGCAACAACTTCGTGCCCTTCGAGCCGACATACCCGACTTCGAGCAAGTAGTCTTTGAAAATCTCCCACTGAATGTTTGTGTTGTATTGCTGCACGTACGGCGTGCTCAATTCAGGATCGACAAACAAACCGCTGATTGGAACCCCAACGATCGGCGCAAGCGGCGCGAGCGGCGACGGAATAGTTGGATTGAGTGGGAACGCGCCGGGCTGCGGGACTGGTATAAACGGGTCGGCAAACGTTCGCAGCAGCCCCGGCAAACCAACGGCGAGCGCGAAGTATGGATAGTTCAACAACTGCGTGTTTGCAAAACGCGCGGAAAAGCGATCGTAATAGATACCGTAGCCACCGCGCAGAACCACCGAGCCCGCGCGGTTCAGACGAAGTGCAAAACCGATGCGTGGCGAGAAGTTGTTTTTGTCGCTCGGCACGAGTGTCGAATCAACCTCAGGAACGTCCGCAAGACTTCCGCCTTCTGCCTGCACAAAACCGTTTGGTGGACCAGCAGGAACCGCCACCGTTCCCTGCCTAAACTGCTCCGGCAAAAAATTTACAAAGCGCCCGCGAATGTCGCTCGGAAATCCGAAGAAGTCGTAACGCAGACCGAGGTTGAGTGTCAGCCTGCGACTGAACTTCCAATCATCCTGAACAAAGCCGCTCAAATCATTTATGCGCACCGCGCGATCGAAAACACCCGAACCGATAATCGACACGCCGTTGCCCGCGAGAAAATCGTTGAAACTCGCAAACGTAATCTGACCGCGTGAGAAAGCGTTGAAGAAGAAGTTGAGCTGCGATCGCCGGTACTCACCGCCGGCGCGAATTTGATGACTGCCTCTGACGATCGACAGCGTGTCACCAACAGTAAAGGCATTGATTCGCGACGATTGATCGGCAAACGGCGATTCACCGAAGGCAAACAAACCCGTCACGACGAGAGTCGGCATGCCGGGAAATCGTTCCCGCAACGGACTCGTGATACCGAGTTCCGCCGCAGTGAACGGTTCGTCAGGCGTGGACGTGTTGCGCAAACGCGCATAACCAAAACGCGCCTGGTTCACGACATTGGAATTGATGACGTACGTGTCAGTAATTGAGTCGAGCGTTTGAATGATTACGAGCGGAGTGCCGTGACCCGGCAACTGACTTGGTCCATTGCCCAGGCCGGCAAAGTTGAAGTTTGACTGAAACGTCGGATTCCGCGCCGCAAAGGTCTTCGCTGAAATGGTGTGATTGTCGCTCAGTCTGACGTCGAAGTTCGCATTGAACTGATTCTCGCGAAAACGAGAAATCGCGGAGATTGGCGTGAGTCCCGAAGGTGTCGCAGCAGATGGAATTGCAAATTGGCCATTCGGCAATTTGAGATTGAGGATCGTGACCGCAATCGGGTTCGGCGCAACGCCAAACGTCGTTTGCAATGCCGCCGCGCTCCGATTGTTGTCGCGCAACTGGGCCGGCATCACCGGAAACAGCAAGCTGTTGTTTAGCGACGCACCATTCGTCTCTCTCGTTCCCTGATAAGAACCGAAGAAGAAAGCGCGTTCGCGGATGATTGGACCACCAAGCGTGCCGCCAAATTGGTGGCGTGTCAGCACCGGCGTCGGTTGTCCTGCCGATTCGAGAAAGAAGTCGTTTTCGTTTAGTGCCTTATTGCGAATGAAGTAGTACGCATTGCCGTGCCAGTCGTTTCCGCCCGAACGCGTGACGGCTTCGACGTTGCCGCCCGCGTTACGCCCCTGCGATGCGTCGTAGAGACTCGTCTGCACGATAAACTCCTGCAAGCTGTCAGTTGCAGGCACTGCGATGTTCGGCGTCGCATTCGTACCGACAGCGTTGGCGTCGATGCCGTTGATACGTACATTATTGGCGGTAGTGCGTTGGCCGTTTACGGAAATTATCGCGTCGCCGCGACCGAGTTCGGTGTTGTTTGAAACGCTGGCCGACGTGCCGGGCGAGAGCGTCAGTAATTGCTGGAAATTGCGTGTGGGCAGCGGCAACTGTCGAATCGTCTGGCCTTCGATCACGCGGCCCATTTGCGATGATTCCTGTTGGACCAGTGGCGCTACCGACTCGATGTCGACGATTGCAGTCACTGTTTCTGGCGAGACAGAGACCACTACCGAAGTTGTTTGCGTGATGTTGATGCGAACTTCTTCGATCCTGGCTTTGCCGAACCCACTTGCGGTTACCTCGAGACTGTAAACGCCGGGTGGCAAGAGGGTGAAGGAGAAGTCGCCTGAGTCTTTGGTTATGATTTCGCGCACTTGTGAGGTTGATTGGCTGGTCAGCCTGACTGTCGCCGCCGGCACCACCGCGCCATTGAGGTCAACCACTCTGCCGCTAAGTTGTCCCGTGTCGCCCTGAAGGAAGAGCGAGATCAGTGCCAGTACCAATAAGGGGAGCTTTGGCATCGCCTTTCGATCATCCAGTTAATCCTGTAAATCCTGTAATCCTGTCTAACTTTTTTACAGGATTACAAGATTTGTAGAATTTACAAGATTCATAATTCGATCGGTTGTGCAGAAATGACTTGTTCGAGCGAACGCAGCGATTGCAACGTCTCTTTACTAAGCGGCGCGTCGACTTCAATCACCGCCATCGCTTCACCACCACGCTCGCGGCGCCCGAGATGAAAGCGACTGATGTTGACGCCGCCCTGCCCGAGGATCGTACCGATGCCGCCGATCACACCCGGAACGTCGTGATTGCGAGTCACGAGCATGTGACCATGCGGTGTCGCTTCGAGATGAAAACCGTCGATCTCAGTTATACGCCCTTCACGCTGCTGGCCGCCATAGCCGAAGAGCGTTCCCGCAAGACTCTGCGTCGAAGCGCCGGCGCTGATCTCAGTGTGGATAGCAGGCACACGTTCGCCTGACGCGCGAATGTAAGTTGTCGTTACTTTGATCCCACGTTCTTCAGCAATCAAAAACGCGTTTACGACGTTCACACGCGCACTGACGTCGCGCAGTAGACCGGCGAGAAATGCGCGAGTCACCGGCGCCGCATCGATGTCGACAATCTCGCCCGCGTACTCGATCCTGACTTCACTGACGGGCTTGTCGACAAGCTGAGCCTGAAACCGGCCCAAACTCTCCGCGAGTTTCACGTATGGCTGGACCAGATTGAACTCTTTGATTCCGATTGCGGGGACGTTCACTGCGCCACGCAACACACCCGTGAGCAAATAATCACGCATCTGTTCCGCCACCGTGAACGCGACGCCTTCCTGCGCCTCCTTAGTCGAGGCTCCGAGATGAGGAGTGATGATCACCTGATCGAGTTGCAGCAACTTGTGATCGGCAGGCGGCGGTTCCTGGGTGAAAACATCGAGGGCCGCGCCTGCGATGGCACCGCTCGTGAGCGCTTCATACAACGCATCTTCATCGACCAGTCCACCACGAGCACAGTTGATGATCCGTGCGCCTCTTTTCATCTTGCCGATCGCTTCACGATCGACGAGGCCACGCGTTTCCGGAGTCAACGGAGTGTGCACGGTGAGAAAGTCTGCGCGAGCATAAACTTCATCCAGCGGAGCGAGCTCAATCTCGAGGTCGCGTGCCTGCTCGGGAGCGATGAACGGATCGTAAGCGACGATTTGCATGTCCATCGCGCGGGCGCGTGAAGCAACCACACGGCCGATACGACCGAGCCCGACGATACCGAGCGTCTTTCCCTGGAGTTCGACACCGATAAACTGCTTGCGGTCCCAGCGGCCGGCTTTGAGACTGCTGTTGGCTTGCGGGATCGAGCGGGCCAGCGAGATGAGCATTGCGATCGTGTGTTCGGCGGTCGTGATCGTGTTGCCGTCGGGAGCATTCATCACGACCATGCCACGAATCGTGGCGGCAGACACGTCGATGTTGTCGACACCGACACCGGCGCGGCCAATAACGCGCAAACTATTCGCGGCGTCAAGAATATCGGCAGTGACTTTTGTCTCACTGCGAACGATGAGACCCTCGCAGCCTCGCAGGGCTTGCTGCAGTTCGGGCGGGTTAAGTCCGGGACGTTTCTCAACCTCGAAACCCGCGCTGCGCAGTGGTCCAAGGCCACTTTCACTCACATCATCCGCCACGAAAATTTTTGTCATCATGTTTTCTGGATTGTGCCACAAAAAAATTTTCGCCACAAAAAGGCACAAAAAGCACAAAAATGAGGCTAAGATAAACCTCAGGGTTTAATAACAAATCTCTTTTTGTGCTTTTTGTGCCTTTTTGTGGCGAGGTAAATAGATGGAGATTCTTGTTTACAAGAGAGGTGTTCCGAAGATTCAGGAGAATTTTACGGCCAACGACCTGCCTGAGCTGCTAAAGGATCTCTCGTCAGTTGTCTGGGTCGATATGGAACAGCCTACCGGAGACGATGAGCAGGTGTTGCTTGACGTTTTTAAGTTTCACCCATTGACGGTGGAAGACTGTCGCGAGAATCGCCATTATCCGAAGATCGAAGAGTTTGAGGATTACATTTATTTCATCGTACACGGCGTGACCGCCGACACCAGCCCGGATCGCTTCAACACGATCGAACTCGATGGTTTCCTTGGTCCAAACTACGTCATCACTTATCACCACGACATGTTTCGCAGCATCAATAACGTGAAACAACAACTGCGCACGACGCCTATCGCCTGCCAGCGTGGTCCGGCTTATCTTTTACATCAGATCCTGGACCAGGTGGTTGATTACTACTCTCCCGTGCTCGACGACTTTGATGAACGCATCGACCGTCTCGAAGACGACATCTTCAGGTTGAGGCGACCAAACAACGAGATTCTCTCAGAGATCATGGATCTGAAGCGCAGCGTGTTGCGACTCCGCCGTATTTCCGGAAAACAGATGGACATTCTCCATCGCATGAGTCGAGGCGAGTTTTCGTTGATTCCACAGGAGATGCGCCCGTTCTATCGTGACGTTTACGATCACCTGGTGCGCGTCGTCGATCTGGCGGACAGTTATCGCGATCTGATCAGCGGTTCGTTGGAAGCTTACTTGTCCGTGGTGTCGAACCGTCTCAACGAGATCATGAAGGTGTTGACGATCTTCTCAGCCGTCATGCTGCCGCTGACATTCATCGCGGGCGTTTACGGCATGAACTTCGAAAACATGCCCGAGCTTCATTCACGGTATGGCTACTACGGTGCCTGGGGATTGATGATTGTGGTGGCAATCGCAATGCTGCTTTTCTTCAGACGGCGGGGCTGGATCGGGGGCTCAGACGAACGGGAAACACCGAAAGATTAATCACACCGGATCCGCATTCTTAAACTCATCCGGCTCGTCAAACGCACCATCCGGACTTGGCAGGTTTGCCTCATCAGACTGATCACTGATTGATTCTTTCTTTTCGAGATCTTCGAGAGTCTCTTTGCTCGTCGCGTCTTTTCCGATTGATTCTTTTCTTTCCATAGGTCGCTCCTAAAAAACGGCTACTACGATCGCCGTGATCGCCGCGCCATAGACTCCGGCCACCAGATCATCGCACATGATGCCGAAGCCGCCTTTGAGTGCTTCGAGTTTGCGGGCAGGATATGGCTTAACGATGTCGAAAAAGCGGAAAAGAATAAACGAAATGATTACTGCAACGATGGACCAGTGGGCAAAGAGCGTGAGCGGAAACAGTGAGATCAACTGGCCCGCAACTTCATCCACCACCACCTTGCCGGGATCTTTTCGCCCCGACAATTCTTCCGTCCGGGAAGCGGCCCAGATGCCGGCGAAGGTGACCACGACAATCGCGATCAGGACCACCGCGCTCAACGCATTCCCTTTAAAAACCTGAGTAAGACCCCAAAAGATCCCGACACCCACGAGCGACCCAAACGTCCCCGGCATCAACGGCAAATAACCAACACCACATGTCGCAATTACCAGCGCCAGGTAATCGGTGGGCTTCATCCGTGTCATCCGTGGTTAACAATTCTTCCGATTAAGTCATATTCATGTGCTTCGGTGATCTCGACACTCACCATCTCGCCCGTCGCCGGCAACACACCGTCAGGAACATCATTGATCAGCACACAACCATCGATGTCCGGCGCCTGCGTCTCCATCCGTCCCTGCCATAACAACTCGCTTTCCTTTGATTCACCTTCAAACAGCACCGGGACTACTTCACCGACACGAGCCTTATTCTTGCGCCGCGAAATCTTCGCCTGCTCTTTCATCAAACTGTTGCGCCGTCGCGCCGCAGTGCGGCCTGGAACTTTGTCAGACAAGTCAAAAGCGGGTGTGCCCTCTTCATCCGAGTAAGTAAAAACTCCGACGCGATCGAATTCCACACTCTTGATGAACCCGAGCAACTCCTTATAGTCGTCTTCAGTCTCACCCGGAAAACCTGAAATGAACGTCGTGCGCACCCCAATCCCCGGCACGCGCTTGCGAACACGTTCGATCAGTCGCTCCAGGCTTTTACGATTGCCGCCACGTTTCATCAGTTTCAAAACATTCTGTGAAGCGTGTTGTAAAGGCATATCAAGATACTTCACTGCCTTCGGTTCTTCGGCGAGTACGTCGAGAAACGCGTCGCTGATATGCGTCGGATAGGTATACATCACGCGCACCCACTCGATGCCGTCGACATGCGAGAGTTCGCGCAGCAGTCGCGCGAGCGCATCCTGTTTGCCGAGATCTTCGCCATAACGCGACGAGTCCTGCGCCACGAGGATCAACTCCTTAACGCCTTCTTCGGCGAGTTGATGCGCTTCCGCGACGATCGATCCGAAGCGTCGACTGCGGAAGTGGCCGCGCATTTGCGGAATAAAGCAAAACGCACACGGACGATCGCAACCTTCGGCGATCTTCACAAACGCGTAGTGCGATGGCGTCGCGAGCACGCGTGGAGTTGACTCATCGTAGAGATAAGTCGCGGTTTGATTGCCGAGCGGAATGACCGGCAGTGAACGCGTGTTCGTCTTCGGATCGCAAACGGTGAGAATGTCGTTTATCTGGCTGGTACCGATGAAAGCGTCGACTTCGGGAATTTCCGCTTTCAACTCATCGCGATAACGTTCCACCAGACAACCTGCAACGATTAATCTCTTTGCCTGTCCATTAACCTTTAATTGTGCCGCCTCCAGAATCGTGTCGATCGATTCCTGCTTGGCTGAATCGATAAACCCACACGTGTTGACGACAATCGTGTCCGCATCGGCGGCATCCGACGTAATCTGATAACCACTCTGCTTGAGTTGGCCCATCATCACCTCGCTATCGACGAGATTCTTGGGACAACCAAGACTAATAAATCCGACTTTCTTCATCCGTATCTTATCCGTGTTTATCCGTAGCTAATTCTTCCAACGTAAACAAAGCGCGTTCAACTTCTTTCGTTTCGGAAGCTGAGAGTTTTTCTTTCCCAAACCGAACGCGATTGTAAGCGCGCGTGATCAAAAGTACTTCGTTCGACTTGACTGTGTCTGCAAATTCGAGCGGTGTTAGATGCTTGTCGCGTAGCACACCCCGTTGCTCCATCGCCGCCATCAACCGCTCGTAAAACTGAACACTTGAAAGCGCTCTACCATCAGCAGTAGCAGACACCAGCCCGCCTTGCGTCCAACTCCAGATCCGCTTTCCGAAAAACGCCAGAAATACCGCGAGGGCAAAGGCAATCAAGCCGACCGTCAGGGGCGCGATATTCTTCGTAACGAAATCCTGAATCATGACCAGCACATTCGTAATCGTGCGGCCGTAGTCAAACACCTGATTGTGTATCGACGCAGCCAGCGAACGCTGCTCCTGCTTGTCGTAACCCACCACATACTGAAACCAGAGCAGCTCGATTGCCTCACCGTATTTTTCCAACTGTGCGGCGAGTCCAGTGCGAACCGGGTCACTGCGACCAGCCGGCGGTGTCGGATCGAAGGTCACCCACGAACGGGTCGCGGGAAAGTAAACTTCGACCCACGAATGTGCGTTACTGTTCCGTACCGTGTACGCGCCAGCGGCTTCGTTGTACTCACCGGCCGTAAAACCATTTACCAGTCGCGCCGCTACGCCGCGCGTCCGCAACATGATCGTCATCGCGGTCGCGAAATATTCACAATGCCCGGCTTTAACATTGAAGAGGAAATCAGCCAGCGGATCCGATCCACCAGCTTTCATTTCCATCGAATAGCCGTACGCATTCTGAAGATACGATTCGATCGCTTTCGCTGCGTCGTAACGATTGCTCGCATTTGCCTGGACGACGATCGAGGCCGCGAGCGTGCTGATTCGCGGGTCCAGGTTGTCAGGCGTCTGCAGGTAACGATAATGAGAGAGCGGGAGCGGACGCAGATCTTCGCGCAGCAGATCCAGGCGTGGCTCATTGATATCAGACAGCGCCTTGTACATGAGGCGTTCGAAGTCATGCCGGCGCGATTGCACCGACCCTTCTTCGTCAACGCGAACAAATGGCAGATCTCCCTGGACGGCAACTACCCGCGGTGCAGCGAACAGCACGGCCGAATCCAACGGCTCGAGGAAGAACGTTTGTGTCGTCAGACGATTGATGGCTTCAGTCGTGCCAAACTGAAAGAGCCCGCCACGTTCGTTGACCACGTCCAACTGACGCGCCTGAGCTGATTTTTTCCAACCCCGGCCGGTGAATTCGTCGAGCGCGACGCCACGCCAGCGCAAATCACGCGGGGTCTGCGTGTCTTCCACACGCACGCGCATGACCAGGCCTTCGTTTTTCTTGAGCGTGCCGATCTGGCCAAGAGTAACGCTTTCAGAAAAACCGGTAAGGTTTGAAGTCACGCCACCACTTCGCGTCAGCGCGGCAGCGCCTGACCTTGGCGCAATCAAAAACAATGGCAGTGCGGTTACAAAGATCAGAAGCAGTAAAGCCACGGCTACGAACGGCAAGCGCGCGGCTTCAGTGGTTCGCCACGAACGCCGTCCGGATTTTTTGAAGACGCGCGAATCCGGAGGAACGAGCAGACGTGTTTCAGTGAAAGCGAGCGAACGTCGCGCTTTCTGAATTTCAAACGCCGTCACCGCACACAAACCGCACAACAGGTAAAGCGTAAGCGTGCCGAGAAAGACCGGACTGAAACTCAAACCCGCTGCGAGTAGTACTTCGAAGAATGAGATCAGATAAAGAAAAACCCAGTCGCGATCCTTTTTGACCTGTAGCAACTTTACGGCGGAAAGAAAGACGATCAGGTGTGCGAGCGCAGTGACACCGAGACGTTCTGTCGGTTCACCGAATTCTTTCTGTACTTGCCAGTCGAGATAAAACAGCGGGATTGAGAGCAGGACGATTCCGAGACCGTAACGTTCGGGTAATTGCCACTTCGTTTTCTCGAGCATCCAGCTCCCGATCATCACCAGCAGAAAGATCAGGGCCAGACCAATACTGAGCCCTCCCGCCAGGAGCAGCGCCAGCATCGCCACCGCAATCATGGCGTAAGAAAATGCTCGAAAATAAGTTAAAAAATTCAATCGTTCTTTCGATCCGCGTTTATCCGCGTCACTTCTTCACTTTGATCTCAAAAACTCGCGGCCACAGCTTGCCGGTCACGTAAAGCTTGTCGTTCGCCTGATCGTAAGCAATGCCATTCAGCACCGCTTCCTCGTTGTGCAATTCGCCTTCCGGCATCAACCCGTTCAGATCGATCCATGCAGTCACGCGTCCACTCTGCGGATCGATCGTCGCAATCCGATTGTCGTGCCAGATGTTGGCGTAAATCTCACCCTGCACAAACTCGAGCTCGTTCAGTTCCGTGATCGGGGTTTGGCCATCGAGAACGGTAATCGTTTTCGTGACGTGGAAATCCGATGGGTCAAGAAACCTGAGCCGGTTCGACCCATCGCTCAGAATCAACGACTTGCCGTCGGTCGCCAGTCCCCAACCCTCTAGTGAGTAGTTGAACTGTCCCACCTTTTCAAAACTCTGCGCGTCGTAGATAAAACCAACCTGGTGCTGCCAGGTGAGTTGATAAATCTTTCCGTTCAGCAGAGTGATGCCTTCGGCAAAATAAGGCACCGGCACGTCGACTTTTTTCAAAACTTTTCCGGTCTCGATTTCCACGCGTCGCAGGCTGGAAAAACCTTCCTGGCCGGTGCTCTCAAGAAATTTTCCGTCACTTACGATTAGTCCCTGCGTGAAAGCGTTGCTGTCGTGTGGATGAATATTGACGATTTGATAGCCGTATTTAGCAGGAACGGTATTGGCCGGGGTTTCAGGCTTTTTTGGCGGCAAATCGCCGTTCGCACCTGTCTGACACTGGAAACACGACAGTGCCAAACCCAGCACGACGGCGAGCCGGATTTTCAGTATGAGTGACATACTCGCATTGTGCGCGACCGCCCCCAAAAAGACAAAAGCAGCCACAACCTTCGTTAGACCTTCATTTAGTGCTTTTTGTGCCTTATTGTGGCGATTCAACCGCTTCCATGACGGTGCGGCCGACTTGTCCGAGGCTTTCGGCTGAACACTTGTCAGGTGTGTCGGCCGTGGTGTGAAACCACTTGTAGCTGAAATCAATCATCAGGACGACGGGAATGCCTTTGTCCAAAAAAGCAGTGTGATCGTCGTAGACGAGCCCGCCACGTTGATCGAGAAAGCCGTTTGACTTTACACGGGCCGCGGCGCTCCAGATTCGCTCCACGACCGCCGGTTGTCTCGCCAGCGAGGCTCGCTCCTGTCGAATCGCGAGATCGGCATCACCAACCATGTCGAGCACCACACCCCATTCAACCCGATAATCGGGAAAGTCTCGCAGCCAGGCTTTTGAGCCGAGGAAGTAATCATCAAGCTCCGGGCCGCGTCCAAAATCTTCGCCGTCAAAAAAAATCAGATCCACGCCCACGGGTGGCGGCTGTTCTTTCCACAAGGCCGCCATCTCGAGCAACACTGCAACACCGGACCCGCCGTCATTCGCGCCTAAGATCGGTTCGTTTCGACGGCTCGCGTCGGGATCTTTGTCGGCCGTGGAGCGTGTGTCGTAGTGAGTGGCGATTAGCACTCGACGTGTTTGTTTTGGATTGATGCGGGCGACGATATTTCGAAAGGTCTCCGGTGCGGTCGCGTCTTTCGGCGTGTGCTGAAAAGAATGAACAACCACTTCAGCGCCGGCGTCGCGTAGCGTTTGCTTGATCCACTCTTCCGCCTTCGACTTCCCTTCACTGCCATGATTGCGTGGTCCAAACGCACAGAGATCGCGAAGACGTTGAAAAGCGCGCTCCTGATTGAATCGCGGTGGCTTGAATGGCGGTGGCGCCGGCTTAACACAAGCCATCAGCACCAACGCGACGAGGAGACTAAAACACCATCGTGTCGACTGGGGCATAATCGTCAGTTAGCAAGGGTACATCGCCGGTCGGCAGTGGCGATGCGAAAAACTGATTTGCATCTTGAAGGAACGTTGGCGTGCGTGCAACGTTCACAAGCTGCGTTGCCATCGCCACAACTGATTCTTTGGTCCATCGAGCGCCATTGAAGGCAACTAAAATAATGTTGCGCGGACGGTCCTGGTCCAAAGCACCGCCTGCCGTGCGTTCCGTTTCGTGCAAGTGTGGAAACAGGTAAACATTCTCGAAAACTGTCGCGAGCGTCTTGTATTCAGCGCGCATGATGCGACTGCGCCTGCCGCGCATCGTCCCGTTGATATTTGCGAGCACGACTCCGTCCGGCGAGAGTGTCTGTTTGACTTCGTCAAAGAATTCTCTGGTGGTCAAGTGAAACGGAATCTGACCGCCGATCGTGAACGCGTCGAGGATCACGAGATCGTATTTCGTCTGCGAGCGACGGATAAAACTACGCCCGTCTTCGGTGTGAATACGCAGGCGCTCGCCTCGTTCGAGGTGAAAATACTCCAATCCCAAATCAACCACGCGTTGGTCTATCTCGACCAGATCGACTGTGACATTTGGATCTTCAGTGACAAACTTTCGCGCGCCGATGCCGCCACCGCCGCCGATAATCAGAATGTTCCTCAGTGTCGGTTTGAAGATCCGCGCGAGTTGGAATGCGTTCGTATAACTCACGCGCGTGTCGTACGGCGGATTCAGATCGATCGCGCCTTCGACGTAGTTATTGAATTGCAGGAAGCGAATGTTCCGCTGTTGGTCGTCAACAACCTTGATGTAATGGTAAGCGGAGTCGCCTTCGTAAATCACGCCCGCGGCCGGAGCGTTTCTGACGTAACTCGCTAAAAGTAATAACGAAACAAACAGCGTCATCCCGGTTGTGACCGCTAACTTTCTTCGTGACCAAGGAACGACGACCAGTGGCAACAACAGCAAACACAATCCCAGGATTTGTAACAAGGTTCGCACACCAAGTGCAGGCACGAGCCAAAACGCAACCAGCAGCGTTCCCGCAATACTCCCAAAGGTCGATAACGCATACAAACTACCCGAAACATTTCCGATGCGTTCTACCGTCTGCGCTGCGAGTCGCACGGCGTAAGGTGAAACCATTCCCAGCAACACGCTTGGACCACCGAACAAAATCAACGTCGCGAGTAATGGACCAAGGCGTTCACCGGGATTGAATCGCAACAGCAGGCGGCAAACGGGATTCGCATAAAACGGAATCAGCATCAACCAGCCACCCGCAAACAACAGCAGCGCATTGAGTGGATAAAAACTCGGGCGACGATCAGCCAGCATGCCACCGCTGTAATAACCAATCGACAACGCCGCCAGAAACACGCCGATAATCGCGCCCCAAACGTAGATCGACGAGCCGAAATGAATCGCGAGAATCCGGCTGCCCGTCATTTCGAGCCCCATCAAAACAGCGCCCGACACGAAAACCACCAATTTCAATCGCCAATCATGTTGCAACTTATTTTTGTGCCTCTTGTGGCTTTATTCAGAAATGATCAGCGGCTCGCCACGACGACGCTTCTCGAGATATAAGTCCAGACGCTCTCGATCGTCGTTAGACATCTGCTGGATATTCGCGCCCAGTAGCCACCGTTTCTTGCTTTCTTCGCCCGTACGATTTGACGTAACGATCTTCACGACCGCTTCAACTGGTCCTTCTGGCAAGTCTATTCGTACAAACAGCAATCGCCCTTTGCCCGACAAGTCAGCTTCGGAAAAGCGTGTGCCGGTGAGCGAGAGTCCGAAACCAAACTTGCTGATCGTCTCGCAGTGACCGCGTGAGGGTTGCGAATAGGAAACCTTACCGGTTTGGGCTTGTCCCTCAATCAAAGAAATCGCGGCCGGCAGGTGGGCGTAGAACCGTGGACCACGCCTGCGATTGCGTACCTGTTTTGGTTTTTCAGACGGTTCACGCTGGTGTTTTGCCAGCGGGTTGAAGCGTTTGAAAACGAGCCCACAGTTATTGCACAACAACTTATGCAATCCGACCGCTCGTAAAAAAAAGACCGCATCATCATAATCGCGTTGAATCCGTTCACTCTTGCACCGTGGACACTGCATACGCTGCATTCTAGCAGGGTTTCGATTATCCAAAGTGGTATACTAATCGCGTCATGCGCGCCGAGATCGAAAATCATTTCTTGAATCCTCCAGCGGGTTCGGCTGCTTTACGGGCATCTGAATTCGGAATAGACCTCACGCTGACGCTGGAGAACCTGCGACTCACGCCGGAGGAACGCATTCGAAAACTGGACAACTTCATCCAGGGAGTTCGAGAACTTAGGAACTCCGCGCGAATAATCAAGCCTACTAATGCCACTCCCAACCAAAATCGTTGAGGCGCCTCTCAGACTGCTGGCTAAATTCAATGTGGAATGTGTAATTGTCGGTGGCATAGCTGCCGCACTTCATGGCTCATCGCTCCTCACAAATGATGTCGATGTTTGCTACGCACGAGATTCCAATAACCTCAAGCGATTAGCCGATGCATTAGTATCCGTTAACGCTCGCTTGCGAAACGTTCCTGAAGGACTACCTTTCATTCTGGATGCCGAGACTTTGGCGCGAGGTTTGAATTTCACGTTCAGCACGGACGTTGGCGATCTTGATTTGCTCGGTGAGATTCGCGGCGTCGGTACTTACAAAAACGTGCTTGACGGTTCGATAACCTTCGAGTTGTTTGGGTATCACTTTGCCGTGATTGATATTGGGAAGTTAATTGCTGCGAAACGAGCTGCCGGCCGATCCAAAGACTTAATAGCACTTCCTGAACTCGAAGCAATCCAGGAAGCTCAAGAAATGTTGAGGAAAGCAGAATCAGAAAGCAACTAATAGTCCAGTGCTTATCTGAAAATAAATCCCGCACGGAACGGGTCTTCTGGATCGAAGTAGAACTCGTTGCGGCAGATGATTGAGGCGGTGCCGCTGACTTCGGGGATGATGGCGTCGTGAGGGCCGAATTTAACGACGTCAACAACTCTCACGGACATCGTGCTCCCCAGGATACTCTCGATCGTGATCTTTTCGTTCGCAGCAAGTTCACCTTTCGCAAAATGCAACGCTGCACGCGCACTCACGCCGCTGCCCGTCGCCGATCGATCGAGTTCGCCGTCAGCGAAGATGCAAACGTTGCGGCTATGATGCGATGGATCGTGCGGTGGACCAGTGAAGATCGTTCCGTAGAGAAAGCTCAGGTCAGGTTCAAATGGGTGCGTGATCGTAGACGCAGCCATCACCGCATGTTTGATCCGACGGCCGTAATCAACGATGCGATTGAAATGTTCAGGTTCAAGCGCTAAGCCAACAGATTCAGACTCGACGAACGCATAGAACGCTCCACCATAAGCAACGTCGAATTGGACCAGACCGATTTCGGGTACTTCAACCTGTTGCTCGCGCAGATAAAGAAACGACGGCACGTTCTGAAACGACGTTTCCAACACCTGGCCGTCTACAACCGTCGTGCGAGCTTGAATTCGGCCCGCCGGCACGTTAAAGATCACCTCATTCTTCGTCACCAAACCCGTTTCGACAACGAGCTTTGTGAGCGCGATTATCGCGTGTCCACACATCGTGCTGTAACCCTCGTTGTGCAGAAAGAAGACATCGAAATCCGCGTCCTCAGACGTGGTCACAACAGCACCGTACATATCCGCATGCCCGCGTGGCTCCCACATCAATCCGGTGCGCAGATGATCGTAATGCTCACGAAAGTAACGCCGCTTCTCGAGCACGTTCCGCCCTTCGATCGGCGGCAATCCATCGACGATCACGCGCAGTGGCTCACCGCCCGTGTGCATGTCGATAGTGGTGATGCGCGTCCAGTGTTCAGGTGGCTGCCAGTTCAAGAAGTTCTTAGTCACAGATTTCACGGATTAGAGTAAAATTGCGCACCCAGAATGCCGAACATTAAACCACTCCGCAAACTCGTTACGAAAGCACGAACCATCCGCGACGATCACCGTGCGCGCCATGAGCCCAGCGGTTTCGCGTTTGCACTCGCCGACAGCATCGACTATCTCGACCAGAACCACTGGGCCAAAGTGACGGAGCACAATTCGATGTTCCTCTCGCCACGTTATCTACGCGTGCTCGAAGACGCCGGACCAGACAACCTGCGACCTTGTTACGCGCTCATCTTTCAGGGCAAAGAGCCGGTGGCGGCGATTGCGGCTCAGAGTGTTGCTGTGTCGATGGCTCGGTTGCGCAAGTCGTCAGCCGTAAACGTTCCACTCAGCCGGCACGAAGAAAAAATGCTGGTTTGCGGCAATCTGCTTTCGTGGGGCATGCACGGCATCTCGTTCGCACCGGACGTAGAGCAGAAACCTCTCTGGCCTGCGGTGGCGGAAGCAATCTATCGTTTGCGGCGCGTCAATAAGCTCTTTGGCGACACAGCATTCGTGATGGTCAAAGACATTCCCGACGATTATGCACCACACGCGTCAGCGCTCTCGCGTTTCTCGTATCGCGAGCTCGAGACTGAACCAAACATGGTGCTCGACATTTCTGAGAAGTGGAAGAGTTACGACGACTATCTCGCGAGTCTGACCTCGAAGTATCGCAAACAGTCGAAACAGATCGAGAAGGAAGTTGCGAACGCCGGCGCCGTAGTCGAAGAGATCAAGACCGCAGACATAGCACGCGACGCCGAAAAACTTCACGCGCTTTACCTGCAAACACACAAGAACGCACGTCTGCGACTCGTGACGCTGCCTGTTACTTTTCTGCCCACGCTTGCTGAGCGACTCGGCGACGACATGCGCTTCACAGTGCTGAAGAAAGACGGCGAGTTGTTGGGATTTGTCACCACAGTGAAGGATGGTGACACGGCCGTCGGTTATTACATCGGCTTCGATCGCAAAGCAAACGCTGATATTCCCATCTACTTTCGCCTGCTGCAGTCAGTCATCGGTCACGCGATTGCACTCAACTGCCAGCGACTCTCACTCGGCCGCACAGCGCTCGAACCCAAAGCGCGTCTCGGCGCTCATCCCGAGCCAATGCGCGTTTGGATTCGTCACCGCATCCCGATGCTGAACCTGATCGTCCGCGGTCTGCTTCACACAATCCACGATCACGAAGAACCACCCGAACGAAATCCGTTCAAATAATCCGCGCCAATCCGCGTTCATTCATACCTGAGCGCCACGATCGGATCGACCTTGGTAGCCCTGCGTGCCGGAATCCAACACGCCAACAACGCCACCACACTTAACAACAGTGTAATTAAGCCAAACGTCAAAGGATCCGTCGCACTCACCCCAAACAATAAATTCTTCATCGTCCGAGTCAATACGAACGACGAGATCAGTCCCAACCCCACTCCCGCGGCCGCCAGTTTCATCCCATGCCCGATCACAAGCCTCATCACGTCAGTGCGTTGCGCGCCGAGCGTCATGCGCAACCCGATCTCACGCGTACGTTGTGCGACTGCATACGACAACATCCCATAAATTCCGATCACTGCCAGCGCGAGCGCAACCACCGCGAATACTGCCAACAACAGCATCGAGAAACGTCGCGGCGCAACTGACTGCGAAACAATCTGTTCCATCGTGCGCACGTTAAAGACCGCCTGATCCTTATTCAACGCCGCGATCTGGCCACGCACCGAAGCAGCGAGACTCGCCGGCTCAACGTCCGTACGCGTCAACAGATTCACGCGCCGCACAAAACCAGGCCAGCGATCTGCGGGAATCTGATTAAAGTCGAGATAGAGTTGTGGAGTGCGTGCTGCCTGACCGTCGAGATTGTCCTGCTCGACATGTCGCACGACGCCCACAATCTCGAAATACGGTCCCGAAGGAGTTTGCGACAGATGTTGCCCAATCGGATCTTCATTCGGGAAGTGTTGCGCGAGCGCTTCATCAATGACGACGACGAGTGGTGTTGAGGCCGTGTCCTGTCCGTTGAAGAGGCGACCTTTGACCAGATCGATTCCCATCGTTTGAAAATAATCCGGACTGACCGTGTAACGAATCGCGCCCGGCGCCTTTCCCGCTTCGGGCAGCGGACGTCCCTGGATAAAAAACACGGGACGATTCGCAACGCCAAGCGGAAGCCCATTCGAGATCGCAACCGACTTAACACCCGGCAGACCACGCACATTCTCCTGCAACTGTTTGAAGAACGACGCCACCTGATTTCCGTCAGGATTGTTAACCGACACCTGCATCGTCAGCAGATTCTGCGACTCGAAACCCGGATCGACTTGCAGCACGCGGCGGAAACTCTGAATCAGTAAACCGGCGCCGACGAGCAATGTCAGCGTCAGTGCCACTTCACAAACAACCAAGACATTGCGCAGATGCTGACGACCAACCGAACCACGGTCCCCTTCTTTCAAAGTGTCAGTGAGATTCAGACGCGAAGCTTGTAACGCCGGCGCGAGTCCGAATAACAAGCCCGTGATAAGCGAGACGCCGAGTGTGAACAACAACACACGCAGATCGACATTCGCTTCAGCGAGTCGCGGAATACCATCAGGCAGCCGGCTGGCGATGAAACTTGTGCCCCAGTGTGCGAAGAGAATTCCCAGCACTGCGCCAACAGACGCGAGCATGAGGCTCTCGGTCAGTAGCTGACGAATGATGCGCCAACGATTCGCGCCGAGCGCTACACGCACCGACATTTCTCTTTTGCGTGTTGATGCACGAACGAGCAGAAGATTCGCGACGTTTGCGCACGCGATCAATAAGACGAGCCCGACCGCGCCGAGCAATATCAGCAGCGGTTGTCGCACACTACCAACAAAGCTCTCGTGCACCGGCATCAGAACGGCACGGCGGCCAGTGTTTGTATCCGGATACTGCCGCTCCAGTCGGTTGTAGACGACGTTGAGCTCAGATTCTGATCGCTGTTGCGACGAGTTCGGTTTCAAACGCGCAACCACGCTGATTCCCGGATCGCCGCCGCGTACTTTGAAACGATCTGCCGAAAGACCGATGGGAATCGTGACGTCGGCGGGCAAACCAAACTGGAAATCCGGCGGCGTAATCGCAGTGACTGTGTAACTCTGATTATTGAGTGTGATCGTTTTTCCGATGATGTTCGAATCGCTGCCAAATGTGCGACTCCAGAATCCATAACTGAGCATTACTGCCGGCGTCGCACCCTGGCGATCGTCTTCGGGAAGAAAGTCGCGTCCGAGTAGCGGCTTGACGCCGAGCAAACTGAGAAAACCGGCGGACACGAGTCGACCCTGCAACCGTTCCGGTTCACCCGCGCCGCTGAAGTTGTAACTCTCATTCGAACGTACTGCCGACGTTGCTTCGAAAACATTTCGGTCGTCGCGCCAGTCGACAAAGTTCGGATACGACACTGAGCCACCGGGAACAAATTCACCAACGATGACGAGTTGTTCCGGAGACTGATATGGAAACGGGCGCAGCAGAACGGCGTTGACGATGCTGAAGATCGCGGTGTTCGCGCCGATGCCGAGGCTAAGTGTCAACACCGCGATGAGCGTGAAGCCCGGATGTTTGAAGAGCATGCGAGTGCTGTAACGCAGATCCTGCCAGACGGATTCCATAAATCCTCCTCCCTTTACCTCGTAAGCAAGGTCTTTGATGCTCGTCACATTTCCAAAACTCTTCGCGGCAGAGAGACGTGCGGCTTCCAGCGTCATGCCCATTTCGCGATTGGCTTCCGCTTCCATCTCGAGGTGAACACGGAGTTCTTCGTCGATGTCGTGGATAACCTTGTCGCGCCAGAGCAGTGCGCGAAGTCGTGCTACAAAAACGTTGAGCCATCTCATTGCGATAATCCTCAGGTGGCGGCGCGCATTTTGGCGACGACTAAGACGAGGCGGTCCCAGCTCTCTTCTTCAACGCGGAGTTGTTTCTGTCCCGCGCGGGTGAGTTTGTAAAACTTTGCTTTGCGGCCCGTTTCATTCTCGCCCCACTTGCCGCTGACCCAACCCTTCAGCTCGATGCGATAAAGCGCAGGGTAGAGTGCGCCCTGTTCGACGCTGAGCATTTCGTCAGACATTCTGCGGATGCGCTGGATGATGCCGTAGCCGTGTAACGGGCCGAGTGAGAGGGCTTTGAGGATGAGCATGTCGAGCGTGCCCTGTAATAGATCTGCTTTGGGATTAGTCATGCAGCCTCACACCTAAACGTTTTAGGCATACTAGCGCACGATACCTAAGATGACAAGGCAATCCACAGATTACACGGATTATTCGGAACGACGCACGCCAACTTCATCCAGGTGGTCAAGCAGATCGGCAGGATCGTTATAAACCCGGTAAGCACCCGCACGTTCGAGTTCTTCGCGGCCATAACCACCCGACAATAACCCAACCCCGAGCGCACGAGCGCGTCGCGCGGCCAGCATGTCCCAGATACTGTCGCCAATCACAACCGAGTCACTGCAATCAACCCCAAGCTTTTCAGCCGCTGCGATAAACAGATCCGGATCGGGCTTCGCATGGGTCACGAGATCCCGCGTGATAATCGGCACGTCTTCACTAATCCCCAGGAGTTGCAGCGACAAACTCGCGCTTCTCAGATGACCACTCGTCGCAATCGCCCACGGCACTTTTTTCTCCGTCAGATACGACAACAACTCCGCTGCGCCGGGCAGCGGCCGGACCTGCGACGCATACTTCGTGAACGCATCAGCATGCGCGGTTTGTAGTCGCAGAGCTTCTTCCTTCGAAACCGTGTGTCCTGTCTCGCGCAACAGTGCATTGACGAAAAGCCCGCCACTCATACCGATCTGCCGGTGAATACGCCAAACCGCGAGCTGCATACCGTTCGATTCAAGCGCTTCGCGCCACGCGAGCACGTGTTGATAGACGCTGTCGACAAGTGTTCCGTCGAGGTCGAAGAGAAATGCCGTTTGCGTTGACGTTGTGTTACTTTGTGTCATCTCGTTTACGAAATCCCAGAGGCCATCAATGAAGATCTTGTTTGCGTTCGTCGTTGCTGCAATCGTTGTCGCGACAGTCATTAGTTCCGGTTCGAGTCTGCAAGCCGCAGCTCCAGTCGCGACACTCTTCGATGATTTTAGCTACCCCAACAAGAATCAGCTAAAGAAGAACGGCTGGATCATTCGTACTGAAGCCGGTTGGCCCGGCGTGCCCGGAGCAACGTGGTCTGAAGATGGCGTGACTCTCCACAAAGAATCCGGACTTCAATTTCTGCGTATGACGTCTTCTACCGCGGGCACGGGCGAGACGACACGACAGACTCAGATCTGTCATCAGCGCAAATATTTTGAAGGCACATACGCTGCACGCGTGCGCTTCACTGACGCGCCAGTCTCCGGACCAGGCGGCGACCAAATCGTTGAAAGCTTCTACACGATCGCCCCACTGAAGGCGCCGATGGATCTCGACTACAGCGAGCTCGATTATGAATACCTGCCGAATGGCGGCTGGGGCATCGATGGACCAACGCTCTATTCCACCACCTGGGAAACGTTCAGTCCCGAACCAAACTGGAAAAAAGACAACGTCTTCAAAACGGCGAACGGCAGCCAGGCCGGCTGGCACACGCTCATCACGCAGGTGATGGACAAGAAAGTTCGTTATTACGTCGATGGGAATTTATTTGCGGAACACGGTGATGAGTACTATCCCGAAGACACTATGTCGATCAACTTCAATCTCTGGTTTATTCGCGACGGGATGACGAAGTCGACTGAACGGCGCGCCTATGAGGAAGACATCGACTGGGTGTTTTTTCAGGCGAACACCGCGCTGACGCCACAACAAGTTGAAGCTGCGGTGACCGCAATGCGACGGTCATCACGCAGCTTCCGCGATACAGTGCCGGCTAAAGTGCCGGCACTGCTTAGTCCCTGTAACTTCTAACCACAGATACACAGATTGAATAAACATAATCTGTGTAATCTGTGGATTATTGCGTCTTCTCCTTCTCGGTGCGGTGCTCCGCCTTTTTGTGTTTGAGCCACTCGTCGATGCTCTCGCGAATGAACTCTCCCATATCTTCGAACTCGCGCGCTGACTTCTCCCAGAACTCGCGAAACTTGTTCGAGTCAAAGGCGAAACCATAACCGCGTCCAAACCCCTTCGTTGGTCCAAGCTCATCCTCGTAGTAAGCCGCGAGTTGACGCGATGCCATGGCCACGACTGTCAACGAACTGCCCGCCGGCAACGCGTCAAACACCACACCGACATTCGGATCGATCTCCTTGAGACGTACGAGCACGCGATTATACTGTTCGGTGCAGAACGCCGCTGCGTCTTCTTTACCACCAGTCCACTCTGATTGCAGTGCCATACGCGACGTGCGTCGCAGCACATTGATCAGCTTCAACAACTCCTTCTCTCTCTCCATACACACTCCCATCTTGTCGATCTTGTTAATCCTGTCTTTACTCACAACTCACGGATAAAGGTACGCATCGCACTCTCGCATGCCGTCTTGGCCCACATCCGCGAAAATAAAATCCTCTTCCGAATCCACGCACAAACTCCGGCTCGTCCGCTTCGAAGTAAGCCAGCAACTCACGCACGGCGATCCGCGTCACTTCAGGCGACGCCGACTCACTCAACGGCGTGAACAGCGGTTTGACCGCCGGCTCGAGCTCCGAGAGTCGCGCCAGCACGCGGTTGTATTGCGCCACACAAAACTGCGTCGCATCCGGTCCCGCCTTGGTCCATGCCGCATAACCCGCCGCCCGCGAGATTCGTCGCAGCACGTTAAGCAGTTTCACAGTTTCTTTTTCCATCTTGTTCTCCTTTTAACTTTCCACTTTTGCTCGCAACAGTTTCTTGCCGTGATGAATTCTCCACTTCACCGTCGATAACGGCACTCCCATAAAAGCCGCGATACGGTTCAACGGCATTTCGTCCAGAAAGCGCAACCGCAACGGCATTGCGTAATCGGCCGGCAGACTGTCGAGCGCCCTGATCATTTCCTCGTCACGTTCCTTCTCGGCCAGCGGCTTCGCAAGTGCTTCGATCTGTTCGAGCAGCGCCACGTCGAGTGCCACTCGCTTACTCATCTGCGCCGTTTCGCTCTTACTAAACCGCAACGCCCGATGACGCGTTATCGCCGAAAGCCACGCCGGAAACTTGCGCGGCTCTTCGATGCCGGGCAGTGCCTTGAAGGCGAGCAGCAGCGAATCCTGCGCGACGTCTTCTGCGTGATCGGCGCCGACGATCGTTCTGGCCAGTCGCACCACGGCAGGCCGATAGCGCACTACGAGCTCTTCAAACGCCTCCAGGTTCCCGAGAATCGCCGCGAATACGAGCACTTCATCGGGCGATTCAGACCGTGTCATCATTGTTATAGAGACATGTTACGAGGGAAAAGTTAGGTGAGTTTGACCATTATTTAGATTTTTTTAAGTGCGGTGCGGGCGCTGCGGTATTATGTAGCGGGAGTTTCTGGAGAAAGGTGCAGCCCGATGGCGGAAGAGATCGATCTTTACGAAGTGCTTCAGGTAAGTGACACCGCTGAACCGGAGACTATCAATCGAGTCTATCGAATCTTCGCGCAGCGTTATCACCCTGACAACAAGGAGACGGGAAATGACGCCCGTTTCCGTGAAATAACCGAGGCCTACCACGTCCTCTCGAATCCGGAGCGGCGTGCGAAGTACGACGCAACGAGTGAAAAACGGCGCCGTGATCGGTGGCGAGTCGTGTCGGAAGGTCCGGCGTCGGAGAACAATTTTGAACTCGAGCAGGCGGTGCGTCTGACGGTGCTGGAAGTTCTTTACACGCAGCGCCGCGTCAACCCGGCGACTCCGGGCATTTATCTGCGCGAGTTGGAGCGCATGATCGGTCGCCCGCGCGAACATCTGGAGTTCACGCTCTGGTATCTCACTCAGAAAAAGTTGATCAACAACGACGACTCACGCATGTATTTGACGGCCGACGGCGCCGAGTATCTCGAAGAAGCCTACAAAACCAACCTCCAGCGCAAGCGACTCCAATCCTCAAACGATTAAGAACGCGGATCTGTCCTTAATCCGCGTTCATCTGTGGCCAAAACTTTTTTCGATCAGTGATGATAGTTTTTGCGCAACCGCTACGCCTTAGTGATTGTGAAGGGAGCACAGTAACGATCAACCCATAACCTCAATCCTAAGGAGACGAAATAGTAATGAGAATCAAACTCATATTGACATCACTGGTTCTAGCAGCACTAATGGTTTGCGCGGGCTACGCGCTGAGCGGAAATTCGGCAGCCGCGGCGGTCGATAACGATAAAGTCAACCCACACTACAAAGGCGGTTCGTCGTTCAATCTCGCCGGAGCGGGACCAAACGTGGCTCGTTGCGGAGCATTTCCGGAAAACGTCGAGCTGAGTTTCACGGGCGCGGGCATCGACACGGAAGGCGGCTACAACACGGCAGTCTTTTCCGCGTGCACTAATACGACCACCAATCTCGTCTTTGATCTGAAGGTGACTGACACGTACGCGGGATCTGGAGATTCGGTGAATATCGAAGGCGATCCGTTCGTCCTCGTTCCGAATCCGGCCATCTGCGCCGCTGCGAACGCACACGGAGTTCCGTTCCGCGTCGCCGGCGGCACCGGAGCTTACGCCGGCGCAACCGGCAACGGCCGCTTCCACATCACCAGCAACCTGACGCCGTGCAACGGTCTCACACCACCGTCGCAAGTGTGGTTCGAGGGAGTAATCCGAAAGCAGTAAAACAGGAAGTTGCATTCGACAGAAAGCCCGCGAGATCTTAATGGTCTCGCGGGTTTTTTATAATCTGTGTAATCTGTGGATACAGCATGAAAAAGTTTGCCGCCATTTTTCTATTAAGCCTGCTCTTCTTACTCACTCAGAGCCGGCCCGGTATCCGTATCACGTTCATCCTTACTTCACCCGACTTGCCTAACGACACGCCGGTCTACATTACCGGCAGCGTCGAGCAACTCGGCTCATGGAATCCGGGCAAAGTAAAAATGGACTCGCAGGGAAATCACACCTGGACCAAAGAGATCACGATCGACGGTCCGCTCTCGATCGAATACAAATACACGTTGGGAACGTGGGAGCGTGAAGGCGCGCAGGCTGATGGATCTCCGCTCTCGAATTTCATCGTAGACGCGTCACAGGACAAAACGATCAAAGATAGCGTGCTCTTCTGGACCAAGGGTCCACGTCAGCGAGTCAATTACGGACAGATCACCGGCACCGTGCGCTATCACCGCGGCTTGAAAGGCGCCGGCCTTCAGGATCGCGACCTCATCGTCTGGCTGCCACCGGGTTACGAAACTGACAAGCGGCGACGTTATCCAGTCGTCTACATGCACGATGGGCAGAACATCATCGATCCTGCCACTTCTGCTTTCGGCGTCGATTGGTCGATCGACGAAACCGCAACCGATCTGATCAACAAGAGGGTCATCGTGCCCGTAATCGTCGTCGGTATCTACAACACGAGCGATCGGATGAAGGAATACACGCCCGGCAACAAAGGCACTGCCTACATGAACTTCGTCGTTAACACCGTCAAACCGCTAATCGACTCCACCTATCGCACCAAGCCTGATCGAAAGAACACAATTGTCGGCGGCTCGTCAGCAGGCGGCATCATCTCCTTCATGCTCGCCTGGGAACACTCCGACGTCTTCTCGAAAGCCATCTGCATGTCACCGGCATTTAGATCGCTCTCACCCGGCGGCTGGGACTACACCCTCACTGTTCAAAGATCTCCCCGCCCCACGAACCCCATCTTCCTCTACCTCGACAACGGCGCCCTCGGCCTCGACTCCCAACTCCAACCCGGCATCGACGCCATGCTGGCAGCACTCAAATCAAAAGGCTACATCGACGGCCGCGACTTCCTCTTCCTCCTCGACCCCACCGCCAAACACTCCGAAGCCGACTGGGCCAAACGGTTTCCGAATGCGTTGAAGGTGATGTTGGGCAAGGCGTATTAAGGGATAAGCACGGTCAACCAAACACTGGATCGACTGGTGCGATAGGATTATTATTCGGACGTGCTATGACTCCCACAACTTTCTTTCGAGATTCAATGTTTGGAGCTCACCGGCTGACATAGACTCCTAGAGATGATCAACTTCACGAACATCGAGATTGGCAAGAAGTATGAAAGACCGTGGCTCGCGAAGGAATGGGGCTATCGCGGCTATCAAGCGTTCTCGAAAGGAGTATTTTGCCCGAGCAAGTCCAAACAAATAATTCTATTTGTCACGAGAATCAAGCAGAAGAGTCTCGAGCAGTACAACGATTACATCAGCGGAGAGTACTTATTCTGGGAGGGCGAGAAAGGGCATCGACACGACGAGAGGATTGCAAACTCTAGTTCAAATGGTGACGTGATACATCTGTTCTATCGAGAAATTCATCACTCTCCATTTGAGTATAGAGGAGTGGTAACACTTGTGAAGACTGCAACCGTTCCTGGTAAACCCATGCAGTTTGTCTTTCGATTAATTCACGATCTGAGTGCGCAAGACGACATCCTGACACACCAGAAAGAAATAGTTAGACTTTCAGCGACAGAGAGACAGGCGATCACGAAAGCGCGAGTTGGACAAGGAATGTTTCGACAGCAATTGCTTGAGATGTGGCAAGGATGTGCAGTCACCGACATAAGGCTACAAAATGTTCTCCGCGCGTCACACATAAAACCTTGGCGATTCAGTAATAATTCTGAACGATTAGATCCGTACAACGGCTTATTATTGCTGCCTCAGTATGATCAACTGTTTGATAAGGGACTGATCTCTTTCGACGATAGAGGTACACTCATCCGTTCTCGAGCAATAAAACGACTCGAGCCCCGAAAACTAGGAATTGACGTGAACGATAGGCTTCGCGCGCTTTCAAAACAACATCGGTCCTTCCTTGAATATCATCGAACAGAAGTATTTGTTCGCTATTCCGCGAACAGTCGCTGATCACAAGATATCAAACGGAGTTGCTATGCCAAGAAGTTGCTGATTGTCGGGCGACACCACAAGCGCAGGATGATGCTCACAGTTGGTGATTACATCTTTCAGCGTTGTGTCTGGTCTGCAAATAAATGGTTGAATCAATGACACACCGCCAGTGTTCACCGCATCTTGAAGAGTTTCGCTTTTACTCGCTGCGGAGAGTTGAACTTCGGCGGGATGGTTGACGCTCAGATTCAACTACTTGAAAGCGAACTGCTCGGCGAGTAACAGCTAGCCGGAAGGCCCCCACCGGCTACCTACCGAACGTGTTAAGATTGCATACATGAAAAAAGCTTCCGCATTGGCTGACTGGACTCCCGAACAGATCGCGCTCGGTAAACGGTGGGTTGAGACGTGGAAGCTCGCCGCCGAAGATCTCGAGCGCATAAAGCGCAAGGAGATCCGAGAACTGGATACTTACGAAACTATTGCTCTTCTTTGTGGCGACGCCGATTACACCAAACCTCCTTATGCGCCAAAGCCATGGTCAGGACTAATCGAACAACAGCGATTGTTCAAGAAGGCAGCGGGTCGTGAATAAGATTTTTCAAGCTGCAGCTGAGGTGCAAGATGTTTGCCAGTCGCAAGGCTGGCAGTTTTGCTTCATAGGCGGTCTCGCCCTGCAGCGCTGGGGTGAACCTCGCGAAACAGTTGACGTCGATCTTTCGTTGCTGGCTGGATTCGGTCGTGAAGAGCAGTTCAGCGAGGTGCTCCTCAAACACTTCGAGCCACGGATTTCGAATGCCGTTGACTTTGCTCAACAGCGACGCGTGTTGCTGCTTCGTTCGACCAAAGGCGTAGGCCTGGACGTCGCGCTCGCTGCCCTCCCCTTTGAAGAGCTGATGATTCAACGTTCATCGTACTTTGACTATCGACCAGGACTCTCCCTACGAACCTGTTCAGCTGAGGACTTGATCGTGCTCAAAGCATTCGCTGGACGTGCGCAAGACTGGGTTGATGTCGAACGAACAATTGTGCGACAGACAGGCCTGCTCGATTGGGACTACATTCGCGAACAACTTGGACCACTCGCGGAATTAAAGGAAGCTCCCGAAATTATTGATCAGCTTGAAGCGCGTCGAGTTGAGTTCGAGCGATAAACCACCCTCCCTCGCACCTCACTTAAACAATCACGGCGATGCGATTCGGATGACGCCTATGTTGCTCGTTTGCCCGCGCAACGTTACCTTCAGGTTCAACTGGGCAGAGTTGTTGACACTCTCCGGCAACCTCACCACGATTTGCGACAACGTGGGTTCGTTTGCCACGACGCTGACCGACTCCACCTGAAGTGATTGCACAAAGCCCAGGTCGTCTTCGGCAGTCACTACTACTGCCGATGCATCCTCGCCGGCAAGCAACGTCAGATTCAGAGCATACAATGAGATTCGCGTGCGAAGGTCTGGTCCAAAGTTGAATGCGCTGAGCAGTGGAAACGGATCACGCAGCAATGTATTGAGCTCAAGCGCCGCCGCTCTTTGTGAGTTCTCTTCCAGCACCAATACCGGAAAATCATCATTCTGAATGGTCCCTACTCCTTGCGAGTCAGCGATAGTAGCCCCGGTGGGATTTGTCAGATTGACGAAAAAGTTTTCGTCGGGCTCAACCAGAACATCGCCAGCTACCGGCACCGAAACAACCCTATTGATTATCCCAGGGGCCCACAGGAGAGTGCCCTGACCTGCACCATAGTCTGAAGTGGACTTGGCGCTGCCATCGACGGTCTCGAACTGAACTGTAATTTGTTTACTGCTTGCGTTTGTCAGGCTTACCAGGAAGTTGAATGAAAGTGTGCCACTGTTGGTTTCGGCGAGAGTCACATCGTTGATCCTGATTCCCGGAACCGGATCATCATTTTGGATTGTTATCGTAGCCGTACCTCGATCGATAGTGGCGTTACCGGGATTGCTCAAGCTGACGGTGAACGTCTCGTCATCCTCAAATATCGTTTCGCCCTGTACCTGGAAAAAGACCGGCCCCGAAGTGGCGCCGGCTGCGATATTTCCTATGCTGGGGGAAAAGACAAAATCTGTTGTCGGACCCGCCGTTCCGCCCAACGCGCTCAGATTCACACTGATTGGTTTGCCACTAACCGCGGAGAGCGTCAACGTTAAGCTGTGCAGCGTAAGTCCGCTATTGCCCTCGACAACCGTTGCGTCGCTGATCGAGATTGCAGGCGGCGGATCTTCATCTGTAATAGTCAGAATGCTTGCACTTAAGCTGCCGGCTGACTCGCCGGTCGCGTTGAAATCGCTCAGGGTCAATAAAGCGGTCTCGTTGAATTCATCGATAGCGTCATTAGTCAACGGAATCACAATATTCTTCGTCGTTTCACCACCGGCAAAAACAACTGAACCCGTTGCTCCTGAGTAATCGACTCCCGGTGTCGCAGTGCCGTTGCTCACTGCATACTGAACAGTGAGCGAACCGCTGGTATCGCCCGTGCGAGTGATACCGACCGTTGCAGTTAAATCCGGCTCATTGACAGTGAGACTGGTAAGATCAAACTTGGCTCGACCCTTGATAGCCACGCCGAAAATATTTTCCCCGGTAACAGTATTAGGGACGATGTCTGTTGAACTACTCTCGAAAAAAACAAAACGACCATCGGCGCTAATTACTGGATAAGTCGCCCCGTTATTACCGGCGGCACTACCGGCCAGGTTTGCACTAAGTAAGATCGTTGTCCCGGCATTAATGTCGCGAAGAAAAACGTCTCCAACGTTATTCGTATCGGACGTTGAAACAAAATTGTCGCCGAAACCGATGAATGCGACGTACCGCCCGTCACTACTCATCACTGCCCCCAATGTGTCATTTGTAGATCCCGGGCCGCCACCAATTGGTCCAGAGAGCAATACAGTCGTATTTGTTTGCATATCCCTTCGGAATGCGTCGTAGCCGTTATTAACGTCGTTCCCAACATAGCCCTGCGCGTTGCTTTGGAATGTGATGTAACGACCATCAGTGCTGAGAACCGGGTTGTACCCGGAGTTCGTTGGACCATCGCTGCCGATGTTTGCGATAGTTACGCTCACCATTTCGGTGGTGCCGGTTTGAAGATCTCGCCGGAACAGATCGAGGCCACTACCAGAGTCGTCAGCAGTTATGTCTGGAGCAGAACTCTGAAAGACTGCGAATCTTCCGTCACCGCTGATGACCGGAACTTCACCTCCCACACTCATCGTGCCCTGCATGTTGACGCTCAGGAGCGTCGTTGTTCCAGTCTGTAAATCGCGCGCGAATACTTCGGTGAACCCGTTTGGGGCCATGGGTATCGTCACAAGATTTGTCGCACGACTCTCGAAAACAATAATTCGGCCGTCATTACTTATGTTTGCCCGTGGCGCCTTGTCTTTGGGTACGTTCGACATGAAAGAAGGGCCATTGCCGGAAGCCGTGCAGCCGACATTGCAGCTCAACAGATGGGTCGTTCCGGTTTGGAGGTCGCGGGCAAAAACATCGGTCTGATTGTTTGTATCAATACTGATGAGGTTTGAGGCAAAGCTTTGAAACGCGACTACTCGACCGTTGGCGCTTATGGTCGGACTACGCGACTCCTGATTGCCGCCGCCGGTACCGTTGCTGTTTACACTAACCAGAGTTGTGATACCGGTTTGCATATCGCGGACAAAGATGTCCGGAACGGTATTACCGTCGTTAGCAACAAGGTTACTGGCATCGCTCTCGAAGGCCACAAAACGCCCGTCGGCGCTAATGGCCGGGTTTAGTGAATCACCATTACCGCCGCCCGTGCCGGCCAGGTTTATGCTGACGAAGGACGTTACGCCTGTCTGCAAATCACGATAGAAGACGTCCTTTCTTCCGTTACTTCCGTCGGGCAGGATATTGAAAGCAAAACTCTCAAAAGCCACGAATCGTCCGTTTGCGCTAACGACCGGATCCTCGCTGGTTCCGGAACCGCTCGCAACGTCAGCAGCCTGGACACTGATGAGCGTCGGTTTTTGGGCGAACACGTTCGACCCACACATGAAAAGAAGAGATACGCACAAGAATACTGTGATAGTAAGTGTTCGCGAGGACATAATGAGTTGGTAGACTTGCAGAAAAGTTTATTACTTATGTGACAATCAGCCGGTCGGGGGAGCTGATTTGGATTACCGCACGCGCATTATGCCATGTATGGCTTAAATCAAAAAGGGCCAATGAATTTGACAGAATCTACAAAGTTGATGCCATCGCCGGACTCTACTTTGCCGCCCGAAGTTCGTGATTCCTCAGTCTGGTATGGGCCTGAGCTTGCGCGACAAAATGACTGGAAAGAGACTCTGACGGAAATTGTGATTGCCGAAGTCGAGTCCGCGGTTCACAAATTCGAACGATTGCAGCAATCAGGGGTTGATTTTGCGGACGTCTCACTTCCTACACTCAGGCCGGAACTACAACAACTACTCGATTTGGTGCTCAATGGGCGTGGGTTTGTTTTGATCAGACGTCTGCCGGTTGAGCGTTGGACCAGGAAGCAAACTGCGATCGCGTTTCTGATCATTAGCGCACAGCTCGGCAACTTGCGGATGCAGAATGCCGCGGGGCATTTGCTCGGGCATGTTAGAGACTTGGGAAGATCGAGCGACGATCCGAACACGCGGATTTATCAGACGCGCGAACGGCAGACTTTTCACACTGACTCGTGTGATGTTGTTGGTCTTCTATGTTTGCAGACGGCGAAAGCGGGTGGACTGTCGAGTCTTGTTTCTTCGACAACAATCTTCAACGAGATGCGGCGTCGCCGGCCGGATCTGCTCAAACTCCTGCTGGAGCCGATTGAGACCGATCGACGTGGTGAAGTTCCCGAAGGTGGCAAGCCTTATTTCAACATCCCCGTTTTCAACTATCACGCGGGTCTCGTCTCCGCGATCTATCAACGACAATACATCGAATCCGCGCGACGCTTCCCCCGTGTCGCGCCACTTACGCCCTCTTACATCGAAGCCCTCAATCTGTTTGACGAACTGGCAAACGATCCGCAACTGAACCTGACGATGGAGTTGCAACCAGGTGACATTCAGCTCGTCCACAATCACACGATTCTGCACGATCGCACAGCGTTCGAGGATTATCCCGAACCTGAACGCAAGCGTCACCTGTTGCGATTGTGGCTAGCTCCGCTGAGTGCGCGCCCTCTTCCAGAGGTTTACGCGGAGCGGTTTGGCTCGATCGCGCCAGGCGATCGCGGTGGTGTGGTAGTGCCGGGATCAAGGCCGACGATTCCCTTCGAATAAATGCCTGAAGGTCCGGAGGTTAGGAAGTATGCGGACGCGCTTGACTCGGCGTTAGCCGGGCGTGCGATCGTTTCATTCGAAGCGCGAACGAAGGATGCGCGAAAGTGGCTACATGAGAACGAACAGCGCTTGAAAGGCCGGTGTGTCAAGCGCGTCGTCTCACATGGCAAACACCTGCTCGGTTATATCGAAGGCGACTTCTTCTTTCACTCACATCTCATGATGTGGGGTCGGTGGCAGACGTTTGGCAACGAGTTGCCGGAACGAGATCGACGCGAACGCGCGCGCATCGTCGTTGAAGGTGGTGCGGCGATCCTGTTGTCCGCGCCGATATTCAATGTCGGCGAAGGTGATCCATACGAGAAGATTGAGATACTCGACACGCTTGGACCAGACGCGTTGCCATATCGTGGTCGCTTCGATCGCGCGGAGTTTCTACGTCGACTACATGAACACGAGCACGAAGCGATCGGCGCAGCACTATTGAACCAACGCATCGTTGCAGGACTCGGAAACTACTTGCGGGCTGAGGTCCTCTTCGACTGCAAGCTAAACCCGTGGCGCACGGTTGGCGAACTCACGCAACGGAATCTGAGTTGTTTGTCGAAGACAATTCCGCGGCTGACACGCGATGCATATGAGCGTGGCGCAACGGCATCAGAAGCGGATCGTAAACGAATGGCGAGTGATCCGTCGCTGGTATATCAGCCGGGACGCGAATACGGGACGCGGCACATGGTCTTTCGGCGTACGAATCTCCCGTGTTTGCGGTGCGGGGAGAAGATTCGACAACTCAGGCAGAAGACGATCCGGAATGAGGATGACGAGGAAGAGCGGACACGGATCGTTTACTTTTGTGAGAAGTGTCAGAAAGTGCAAGCCGCGGATTTACGCGGATGAACGCGGATCGGCTAGAATTGGGCCATGCCTGCTGGAATTCGCACACAAGAACTGCGTAAGGTCTTCACAACACCGCCGCCGATGGGCGCCGCGGGCGCGTTTGGCGCCATGCGCAAAGGTAAGGATCAACCGGCGCGTGAAGTGGTGGCGCTCGATGGTTTGTCGCTTGACGTGGAGGGGGGCGAGATCTTTGGACTGCTTGGTCCAAACGGCGCCGGGAAGTCGACGACCGTCGGCATTCTTACCACACGCGTAAGGCCGACGAATGGTCAGGCGTGGATCGGCGATTTCGACGTGTGGGGACAACAGGTCGATGTGAAGCGACTCATCGGCGTCGTTGGACAACGTCCGAATCTCGACTTCACGCTCACGGCGCGCGAGATTCTGCTCTTCCACGGTGCTTACTTCGGGATCGACAAGCGCACTCGATCTACTCGCGCAGCGGAGTTGCTCGATCGATTCAAACTAACCGATCGTGCCGACCAGCTCGCGCGCGGCTTTTCGGGCGGCATGATGCAGCGTCTCTCGATCGCACGTGCGATGATGCACGATCCGCAAGTGCTCTTTCTCGACGAGCCGAGCGCCGGTCTCGATCCGCAAACGCGTCTGCTGTTGTGGGAAATCATTCGTGAGTACAACCGCAGTGGTAAAACGATTCTGCTGACGACGCACAACATGGAAGAAGCCGATGCTTTGTGCCAGCGGCTCGCCATCATCGATCACGGTCGCAACATCGCGCTTGGAACGCCTGCGGAATTGAAGGCGTCGGTTCCCGGCGGTTATCTCGTACGCGTTCGTTTTGGTTCACAGTCAGAGGAACTGTTCGAACGACTCAAGACTTTGAATGGCGTGAGAGAAGTGCGCACGCAAACGTTCGACGACGGAGACAGTGGCGCAGATATCTACGCCGATCGTGGTGGGTCACTGGTTTCCGAGATTGCAAGTCTTGCGGCACAGTCGTCGGTTGAGTTGACGGATGTAAATATCTCGGAGCCGAGTCTCGAGAATCTGTTTCTGCACCACACCGGACGCAGCTTGCGCGATTAAAGCTGGCCGCAAAGAAGCACATAAGACACATTTTATGAATTGGAAAACTTTTTGGGCCCTGTTCGCGCGCGATGCGCATGTCGCGCGACGCAATTTTGTTCCACTCCTGCTACAGACGTTTCTGCAGCCGATGATGTTTGTGTTTATCTTCGGACGCGTAATGGTGCGCAGCGGTTACATGCCGACCGCATACAAGAGTTTGTTGTTACCGGGCATCATGGCGATCAGCATGATCTTCACAGGTGTGTGGGCCGTTGCGATGCCGTTGATTGGTGAGTTTCAATTTACGCACGAGATTGAAGATCGACTGCTGGCGCCGATCGAGAACTCGTGGCTCGCGATCGAGAAAGTTTTGTTTGGCGCTGCGCAGGCGGTGGTGGCGGGACTAGCGGTGATACCGGCGGCGTGGTTGTTGTTGCGGCCCGTAGAGTTGCACCTGTTCTCGCCAGTTGCATTTATCGGGATCACAGTGCTCGTGGCGCTGCTGTCGGCGACTGGTGGTCTGGCGCTTGGTTGCAGCGTTAGTCAAACGCAGATCGGGTTGATGTTCAGCATGGTGCTGACGCCGATGATCTTCTTCGGTTGCACGTATTATCCGTGGAGCGCGCTCGAGAGTTTTCCGATCCTGCAAAAGGTTGTGCTCGTGAATCCGCTGGTGTATGCGAGTGAAGGGCTGCGTGGAGCGCTCGTGCCGCAATATCCGCATTTGCCGGTGTTGGCGGTGTTCGTAGCGCTCGTGGGCTTTGATACGTTTTTTCTGATGTTGGGCCTGCGTCAGTTTCGCAAAAAAGCCGTTATTTGATTCGGAACGTTGTAAAATAAATGGCGATGAAATTGGTTGTTTTTGTCATGCTGGTTTTGCTCGGCTCAACTGTGAGCGCGCAGAAGCGTGTGACGTTGACCCGTGCAGAGATCAAAGCGGCTGAAGGGAAACTCAGCGAATTAGGTTACTGGACTGGGCCAGTAGACGGAGTGCTGGACACTGCGACCAAGCAGGCGTTAATCGCGTTTCAGAAATGGGAAGACCGACCAATCACCGGCAAGCTCACGCGCGAAGAGCTCGAGGCGATTCAACAGGGCACCGCGCCACAGGCAAGAGATCTCGGATACGAACACATTGAAGTCGACATCGACCATCAAATCTTAATGCTCGTCAGCGACGACGACCGCGTGCGAGTTCTTCCCGTCTCCACCGGTAGCGGCAAAGAGTTTATCGAACAGGGAGAACCCAGCATCTCCTACACGCCTCGCGGTCGTTTCGTCGTCTACAACAAAACCTTCGGCTGGGAAGACGGCCAAATCGGAACTGTTTATTACGCCAACTACATCAGCGGCGGCGTGGCGATTCACGGTTATCTCAGCGTGCCGGCGCAACCGGCGAGTCATGGTTGCATTCGCATTCCGATGTTCGCCGCTCGCAAAGTCAGCGAGCTAACACCGCGCGGAACGATCGTTCTGGTCTACGACAAAGTCTCCTTCGTCTCCGGTCTCCCCTGGGCCAAGAATCCTAAACTCAAACAAGCTGCCCTCGATATGGGTCCGCTCCAGTAATACTCGTTACTGGATCTGCTCCGGCCGACGATCAGGATTGCCCGGCATTCCCGGATGATGTTCCATCCGCATTTTGTTTAACTGTTCCTGCTGATCGGGTGTAAGCCGGTTTTTGAGACGCACGGCGAGACCAAAATGCAGGCGTTTGATGTCGCGCTCGATGTCGAGCACTTTCTCGAGTTGGGCCAGTGCCTGCTGTTCGTTCACTGTCGGCGATTTCATCGCCTCGTGTAGCAGTTCCATCTGATCCTGAAGTTTCCACTGTAGATCCTGAAAGCTGGTCATCGTTTTTTGAATCTCACCGCGCATGAAAGTCTTTTGTTCTTCGGTGAGATTGAGTTCGCGCGCATGGCCCATGATCATGTCTGGCGGAAACATCAGGTGCGCCAAAGGATCGGGAGGACCCGGAGGATGTGGATGGTTGGGCATATTGTCAGCGCCCGGACCATTCGGTGGATGCGGTGACCGTGGCTCCTGTTGGGCAAAAACTACGGTTGCGAACAGGAAGGCGGCGGCAAACATGACAGCGATCAGCTTTTTCATTGATTCGACTCCTTTATGAGTTCGTTATTCTTCGGAAGAAATGATTTGAGATCTTTGACTGATTGATCCAATTCCGGGATGGCGTTCAATACCAGGCTGGTGGGCGACTCCAGCAAGGCTTGCGTTGGTGACTGCCAGCTTGAAAGAAGTGCCACATCTGACTTAGTGCGGCGCTCGAGCTGTCGTCGGACGTGTTTCCGACGTGGTTTATCGGCGCTTTTAGGTTGGGGGGCTACGCTGACTGATGTGTAATTGATTTCAGTTGCTGGTTGTGGCGGGATATTGCTCGCACTGGTTGAGTTTGAAGAGTTGGACCAGGCCCACACTGCGAGCGAGCACACTGCGGCAGTAATAAGCAATGAGACGAAGATGGCGATTGGTCTAAGAGAAGTTTTCTCACGTAACGGCGCAACGGCCTGACGCATGGCAAATTCGCGGGTCGCGCCAATCCACAGGCGACCGAATTCGGGCGTGTGAGCTTGGTCTGCGAGCGACAGTTCAGAGAACAGCGCCTGAATTCTCTTTTCGTCTCCACCCAACTCCATAATCAACTCCCTCTCGATCCAATGCCTCGCGCATTCGTTTCTTGCCGCGTTCGTAGTGACGGCGCGCGCTGCCGACGGAAACGTTCATCACCGCAGCGGCTTCGCTCAAACTCAGATCCTGATAGAACACCAGATGCAGTGTTTCGCGTTGACGCGCGGGTAGATGAACCAGCGCTTCCTGGAATCGTCGCTGCATCTCAGAACGTTCAAACTCGACCTCGACTCTTACTTCCGAAGTCTGGTTGGAACTAACGAGCCTAAATATCTGCTTGCGACGTTCGCTAATGGCCGTCTTTCGAATGACGGCAAACAGCCATGTTTGCAGCTTTGATTCGCCACGAAAGACAGCCTTGCCTTGCAGAATCTTCAAATAAACCGTCTGCAATACTTCTTCGGCTTCGGCGTGGTTCTGCCGGCAACAACTCAACGCCCAGCCAAAACTGGCTGGATGTAGCTTTTCGAGTTCCGCTTTGAGTTCTGAGATCTCCACCGGCACGAACCTGTTTCTGAGTATTAGTCGCTTGAGCGGTGAGATTGTATGACAGGTCAGCACAATTCTTCTCTGTGCAACCTCTGAGTTATCTGTGTCTCTGTGGTTTATTGGAACTCATAGAAGAACACACCACAGAGACACAGATAACTCAGGGATTCCACAGAGAAGCAAACTATTCCGTCGCGCGGACCTGGCCGACGAGCTGCGGTAGTTTGGTTGGTCCAAACCAGACGTTGTGCTCGGCGTCAAACAGCAGCCGGTCGCCGTCAAACTTGAAATTCAGCGTGGAATAATAAGGAGTTTCGGCGAGGACGAGCTTTACGGTAAAGGTGTTGTCAGAACTCCACGCACCGGTGGCGGCGACGAGAGGATTTGCCGGAACGCTGAGTGCACGCTCGAGGCCGTTGCTAAACTGCCCGCGACTGCTGGTCCACTTCTCTTTTCCAATCGACACGCGTGTTTCGCCGGCTGCAGTTCGCACGATGAGTGCCGGCGAGGCTGAGTTAAAGTCGAACGAAATGGCCTTGATACCGCGATCGTTATCCGCGAACTCGAACCATTTCCCAGAAACGCTCGCCGACATCGAAGACGTCGCTGCGCCGCTCGCGAACTTAACTCTCAGAGCTGTTAGTCGCGCTTCAAGTTGTTTTCGCGCGGCCGGATTCTCCGGCAGACGTCCCGGCTTCATCGCCGGCAGCAGCTTGTCCCAAACGAGATTCATCACCTGCTGCATGTTGCGAACGCCGCTCGTGATCGCGACTACAGCGTCTAGTTCGGGAATCACCATGCAATACTGTCCAAAGGCGCCGTCACCGCGGAATGAGTTGTGACGCGAACGCCAGAATTGATAACCGTAACCCTGATCCCAATCGCTCGTCGGCGCCGATCCGTTCGAAGTTTGGATCGCTGTAGCCTGCTCCACCCAAGTAGCTGGTATTAGCTGTTTGCCATTCCACACACCTTTATGGAGATAGAGTTCGCCGAAGCGCGCGATCTCTTCCGTGCGCACAGACAAACCATACGCGCCGGCGGTGATTCCCTGCGGACTGCTGACCCAAGCCGGATCTTTGAAGCCGAGGGGATCGAAGAGTCGCGGGCGTAGGTAGTCGAGCACGGTCATGCCGGTGACTTTCTGAACGATCGCCGAAAGCATGTAAGTCGCCGGCGAGTTGTAGAGAAAGTGCGTGCCCGGTTTGAACGGGACGGAGTGCGTGAGGAAAGTCTTCACCCAGGTGTCGGTTTGTTTACTCGGATCGTCGACACGAATCGGCGCCTCGAGCTGATTACCCGTGTTCATGCGCAGCAGATCGCGCACGCGCATCGCACGCAGATTGATTGACGGATCGGCCGGCGTTTCGTCCGGGAAAAACTTGATCACTTGATCGTCGAGGTTCAGTTTCCCCTCGGCGATCGCGAGCCCAACTGCAGTTGAAGTGAAACTCTTACTCAAGGAATAGAGCACGTGAGGCGTGTCGCGATCGTAAGGAGTCCACCAACCTTCGGCCACCACGTGTCCATGACGAACAAGCATGAAGCTGTTCATCGTGTCGACGTCTTTATCCGCCGCTTCGATAAACGCGAGCAGATCGGCGGACGAGATGCCCTGTTGCTCGGGACTGCTGCGCGGCAGTGAGGCAGACTTCTGCGCAAAAACCGAGACCGAAACAAGAAGACAAAGAACAACAACAGCGTAGGACTGGTTGATGCGTTTCATTTAGTTGTGGTGAAATCTGTGGATTAATTAGCCAGATAGACCGCCAGCGCCGGAACGAGCAGCCAGAGCAACCCCTTCACCAGGAAGAACATGAAGCCCCAGAAACCGAGTCGTTTGATCCAAACCGCAGTCTTCATATCTGATAACGCGTATTATTGACCCAAAACGGTCAATAACGGAAGTCCAAACGAGTTTTTAGCCACAGATGAACGCGGATTGGAAGAAGATGATTTATACAGAGGGTGTAGACAATCTACAGGGCCATGCTGTAGATTCTCTACACCCTTATTCCTATTTGCTCAGGAGCTGCCGGTGAAAACCAAGAGAGGCTACGAAAACAGGATCGAGCTACTGCAGGGCACGCTCGACCTTTTGATACTACAGACCCTGCAATGGGGACCAAGACATGGCTACGGGATCAGCCAGGCAATTCTGACGGGCTCAGGTGAAGTGCTGCACGTCGATACCGGTTCCCTTTATCCCGCGCTTCACCGGCTCGAGCGCAAGAAATGGATCAAGGCTGAATGGACCACGTCGGATAACAACCAGCAGGTCAAAACATACCAGCTAACTACAGCAGGAAAAAAACAACTCCTTAAAGAACGTTCCCACTGGGACAAACTGGCTGCAGCAATGGCGGGCGTCCTTCATCCCGCGGGGCAGGCACATGAATAAGTTTTGGCAACGACGCAACCGGGATGGCGAACTCGAGGCAGAAATTCGTGGTCACATCGATCAGGCAATTCAAGATCGGATCGATCGTGGCGAATCGCTTAGCGAAGCCCGTTCTAAAGTCCTCAGTGAATTCGGTAATGTGCTGCTCGTCAAAGAGGTAACACGCAGTATGTGGCGATGGTCGTCGCTGGAGCGTTTAGTTCACGACCTGCGATTTGGACTACGCACGCTAAAGAAGAGCCCGGGATTTTGTGCCGTCGTCATCCTCACTATCGCGTTTGGCATCGCAGCGACAACGACGATCTTCAGTGTCGTGTACGGTGTTGTATTGCGTCCCCTTCCCTTTCAGGATCCGGAACGCCTGGTCGCAATTTGGACACAAACGCCACAGGTGGATCGGCTGGCGATGGCCGCCGCTAACTATCGCGATATTAAAGAGCAAAGCACTGTGTTCGAAGATGTGGCCATCCTACGTGCGACCGCGAATTACAATCTGACCGGTGACGGTGATCCGGAGTGGCTACAGGGCGCCGGCATTCCCTCCAACCTGTTCTCATTGTTGCGAGTTGAGCCGGCACTCGGTCGAGGCTTTACGACCGCAGAGAATCAACCCGGAAACGATCACGTCGTAATACTGAGTCACGCGCTCTGGCAACGCCGTTATGGCAGTGACGTCAACATCGTCGGCAGAACAATTCGACTGGAGAACGTGCCGTTCACCGTCGTCGGTGTGATGGATCCCACTTTCCGTTATCCAACCCGTGAGACGCAATTATGGACTCCGCTAACCGTCAATCCGGCCGACTCTCAAACTCGCACGGGATTTGGTCACGCTACCATTGCGCGTCTCAAACCCGGCGCCACTGTGGCGCAGGCTCAGAACGAGCTCAACATCATTGCCACCCGGTTGGCCCAACAGTATCCCGCCGTCAATACAAATGTGCGTTTCAACATTTATCCCCTGCGTGACGATGTCGCTGGACCAGCAACTAAACCGCTGTTAACGCTGCTGGCTGCTTCGATTGGTTTAGTTCTAATCGGCTGTTGCAATCTTGCAAATTTGCTGCTCACGAGAACGCTTAGTCGAAACCGCGAAATTGCGGTGCGCACTGCGCTCGGCGCCAGCAGGAATCAGTTGTTGCTGCATACGGCGGCGGAGTTGTTACCACTCCTGAGTATCGGAGCAGTTCTCGGTTTGCTTGCGGCGCAGGCCGGCATTCGTCTTCTGCTACCGTTGTTGCCGGCATCGCTGCCAAGAGTCGATGAGATTGGACTGAATCTGCCGGTGTTATTGTTCAGCGTCGCATTGCTGCTGTTTACCGGGGCGGTTGTAGTCGTTATTTCGATGGGATCTATGAAGCGCTTCGATCTGGCTGCGACTCTGCGCGAAGATACAAGGACCTCAACACACGGACGGACCAGACTACGAAATCTGCTCGTGATCAGCCAGGTGGCGATGACGGTGATCCTGTTAACCGGCGCAGGTTTGTTGATTCGAACATTCGTGGCCCTGAAAGAAGTCGATCCGGGTTTCCGAACGCAGGGAGTGCTGAGTGTGCGATTGGCAATCCCACGCAATAAATACAAATCGGATCAGAAAGTCGCAGCCTTCTGCCGGGAAATTTTACAGAAGGTTCGTGCGTTGCCGCAGGTTGAAGTAGCAGGAATGGGAAATCGACTGCCGCTTAGTGGTCCCAGTGGCTTATCGACGATCGAGTTTGAACGGCCCGGCGAAGCCCCGGGAGCATTGAGCGCCACAGACGACACCACCATCACACCCGATTATCTTCGGGCGATGGATATTCCGTTGCTGCGCGGCCGGTATTTTACTGACTCTGACACGGCTGACTCGCCACTGGTTGTCATTCTCGACGAGCAAGTTGCACAGCGAGCGTGGCCCGGCGAGAATCCGATCGGGAGGCGCGTCCGCAGTGCTCCATCGAGTCCATGGGCAGAGGTTGTCGGCGTCGTAGGGCATGTTAGACACGAGAAATTGGAAACGGATGAGCGTTGGCAGATCTATTGGAACTACTTGCAGCGCGCTCGGGATCGCATGTCTTTGGTCGTGCGGACTTCGAGTGATCCTCATTTGCTGGTAACGCCTGTCCTCAGCAGTATCAAATCGATCGATCCGGATCAACCGTCGTTTGCAATCAGAACGATGAGCGAAGTAGTGGACCAATCACTTTCGTTACGGTGGTTTAATGCCCTGGTTGTTTCACTCTTTGCGGCGTCTTCACTGCTGCTGGCGATGCTGGGAATCTACGGCGTGATCAGTTGGAACGTCGCGCAACAAACACGCGAGATTGGAGTGCGGATAGCGCTCGGAGCGGATCGCAGCGCAGTGTTAAGGATGGTGTTGGGAAAAGGATTGCGAATGACGGCGGTAGGCATCGTTATCGGAGTGCTTGGTTCGTTACTGCTGATGCGGTTTGTTCGCAGTTTGCTCTTCGGCGTCGCGCAAACCGATCCATTAACATTCATAGCCGTGCCGGCATTGCTGATCCTGGCGGCAGGCCTAGCGTGTTTGATTCCTGCGCGGCGCGCGCTGAAGGTCGATCCGTTGATCGCACTCAGATACGAATAAATCTCGGTGATTAGGAGCTTGCTTCACTTGAGTGTTCCGCGCTCTGGATCGATACTCTTCCAAGGCGTCCTGATGTCGCCAGGAAGGAGAACTGAAGATGGAACCGAGAATTGATTACTTAAAGTCTGCTCGTGGCGCGTATCACGCGTTGTTGGGCATCGAACATTATCTGCAGCAGTGCGGCTTGGACGAGTCGCTGCAAAACTTGATCAAGTTACGAGTTTCGCAGATCAACGGCTGTGCCTACTGCATCGACATGCACTGGAAGGATCTGAAAGCGGCCGGCGAATCAGAACAGCGACTTTACGGCCTTGACGCCTGGGAAGAATCGACTTACTACACGGATCGAGAACGCGCTGCACTTGCCTGGGCGGAATCGGTAACCAATCTTCACGACGGCCACGTTCCGGACGCAGTTTTTGAGCACGTCAGGAATTTCTTCAACGACAAGGAACTCGCCGACCTGACTGTGGCAGTGACGGCTATCAACTCCTGGAATCGACTGAGCATTGCTGCGCGAACTGTTCCCGGGACATATCAGCCGGCTAAAACTCAGCCAGCGTGAGCCAGAAAAAGTGAAAGCCCGCGAGAACAAAATTGCTCTCGCGGGCTTTTCGAAATAATCCCGGCGACTTCCTACTCTCCCACGCAGTTTCCCGCGCAGTACCATCGGCTCCAGCAGGCTTAACTTCCGTGTTCGGGATGGGAACGGGTGTGACCCTGTCGACAAAATCACCGGAAAACTTGGTTTGGTCTTTGGTCTTGGGTTTTTGGTCTTCGACAATTTTGAGTATCAAAGACCAAAGTCCTAAGACCAAAAATCGAATAGTGACGAAGGCAAGTTGGATCTGCGCAAGCGCAGCGTTTGTTGCTTGAGTAAATTTTATGGTCAAGCCAAGGGACTGATTAGTAGTGGTCAACTGAGCGCCTTTAGATATACGCGCTTACATATCCACCCTATTAACCTCGTGGTCTACAAGGAGTCTCACTGGCAGGTCTAATCTTGGGTCTGGCTTCACGCTTAGATGCATTCAGCGTTTATCCATGCTCCACTTAGCTACCGAGCGCTACGGCTGGCGCCATAACTCGTACACTAGAGGTGGA
>DASSFI010000087.1:0-173806 GCA_035694465.1 Pyrinomonadaceae bacterium
GGATCGTTGATGTTTAAGCGCAAGCCATCTGCCGCAGCTTGAGCGTCCGACTCAGTTGGATATTCCTCAAGAGTTCCAACTATCGTCGCTCGGCGTTTGCGAGTGCCATCGGCTTGAATTTCTCTCCATCGATATTTCCAAGCCCTGACGCCGTCCTTGCGCTTGATAAGACTTAGACTGCCTCGTTGATAACGTGCACGCCTCATTGCTTCGTCTCCTAACGTTGAGGCGGCATGGATAGCGGCCCTGAGTTTACCTTACGCGTCAACCATGCATCGAGGTCACTCTGACGAAATCTCCAGAGTCTGCCGATCTGAATAGAAGGGATTTCACCGTTCCGAGCCATCCGTCTTAATGTGCGAGGATGAATGCGGAGATATTCAGCAGCTTCAATGCTATTCCAGATCGTCGTAGATGGTTGTGACGCATAGTCTGTACTCATGGCTAGAACCTCATCGGGTAAGAAGTTCGTCTTTAAGAATCAATGCGCCGGGGCGGCAACCATCGTGGTCGTGCGCGGTTTGATCTGCAGTAATTCGGCAAGTTCAGCAACCTTCAGGAGGCGTGGCGAGTTAGGTATTTCTACATCCTGCATGCGTCAACAATCATCAATATCTGTGCCGTTAAAAAATTTTTCTGATTGCTGCGGTTATCAGCTAGTTTGCCAAATGCCTCCTTCGCGTTTGCCGGGAACAGTGGCAACGACTGCTCAAGATTTTGGGCACTTTTTAGCGTGTTGAAGATGGAGTTTGGTAGCTAGATCGGCAGTCTTTTCGCATGCGTCAGGGCCCATATGAGCCCGCGGCATTAGGCGTGAGGCGTGGTGAACGTGGTCCTCGACGATTGCGCTAGAGCGATCTTATTTCTACGAATCTTGCGACTCCTTGACTCTTGCAGCTAGTCCATAGGCAAAGACTTTGCCGGAGTCTAACTGTCGAACAAATCGACGCTCCAACTCGTTCACGCCAATCCCTGCGTCGCGGAGTTGAGGTACGACGAACGACTCCCATAAGAGCCTGCGAGTCGCATAAGCTTCAGCAAGAACATCCTGTAAAAGCGCCAAACAGACGTCGTCGATACGAAACGACACATCTCCCTGACGAACGAGACGCATCAGTAGACTTTCAATCGTTGTCAGTCTTACGCCGGCATGATCTGGTTCTTCGGTGAGTGGAGCTGATTGGCTCTTCCTCCGCCGCGCGTCGAGAGCTTCGTCAACAAGTTTCCGAAGTAGGGCCGACTCGTTCCGTTCACCGGTGTCTTTCATTATTTGATTGATCGCATCGACTTGATCCACCCAGGGACCGAAGCCATAGACTTTGGATTTCGCCCTCACTCTTCTTTTGCTCATGCGGTATTCACTGGCAAGCATCATTCCAAAGCGCCAGCTTTCTCTAAGGTCTAAATTGCTGAAGGTAAATGGTCTTGCACGGATTCTTAGAGTTCTTAAGAAAATTTCTTAAAAACCTTAAGACTTTAAAGGTCTATGGACCAATAGTTTGAGTCTTCTTTTGGTGGTCTGAAAAAGCTCTCTATCCTGTCCGCTCAATTAAAGTCCACTTTAAAGTCGACAGACAGCGCTCTGACGTCTTCAAGTCGATCCTTTCATCCCAATCGGAAAGTATGAAGCGGGCAATCTCTAATTAGTTCGAAGACTCCAGCTTTGCGGACCTGAGACACGAGCCGCAGGCGAGTGCAGCGCCATTAGCAACACGTTCGTTTAGGTAAATGCAGCGCCATGGAAATCAAAAGAAAGGAATAGAAGGCGAGGCGTCCTGATAAGACTGATTATGTTCGGGGCTTTGGGGAGAACATAATCCAGTCTTATCAGACGACCGTCCTTACTGAATGCTTTAGTAGCCTGCACTTCTCGCTCGTAAGATGCAAGATCTTGCACTAGCAAGGGCCGAGAACGAAAGATATAGGAAGGCTAGTTCGCAAATACCCACTTTGAGAAGTAAACGATGTAAACGCACGAGTAATAACGTAGCGCGACAACCCAGTGGCGCGGAGTAATGTGTATCTTATTCAGGTGCGGAACACTTCCTGGCATTTCGATTTAAGTGTAATAAATCCTCGAACCGATGGGTTTGATAATGGCTTGCGTCGATAAAGGCTATTTCGAATGTGAAACGGTAGTGACAGTGCTGCCGGCCGCCTAGAATGCCTAGCGCTGAAATAGACTTTACGGATGAATCACCCCAGTGTAACCTAAGGATGCGTCGTAGCTAGGCTCACTCCCACATGCCAGCTTTCTCACGCATTCTCGCGAGTAGGTCTACCAACGCTTTTAAGACTCCATAACGCTCTCTCAAATTGAGCAATTGGTATTGCTAATGGCAATTTCGTAAACAACAGTTCTATGAAGGCAGCGCTTCATCTGTTGGCGAAGTACAGGGCTAATGCGCTGAAATACAACCCACCTTCTTCACAATCAATGATCACGTGGTCCGTATCGCAGCAATGGATCTTCACCGCCCCAAAGCGGATTCCACTGAGGGAACCTAAACGATGATTAATGAAGCCGATGAAATCTTTCTGGGTCGCGAACAACAGCTAAGTGATTTTCTCGCACTGTTGAAGAGGTTTTTTGAGGGGAATTCAGCAGAGGACAAACCTCCAGTGATGTTGATTCATGGACTGGGTGGCATCGGTAAATCAACGCTGCTACGTGAATACAAAGCCTTAGCTCAGCGTAACTATTCTGGCGAATACCACCTCTTATCGATAGATTGGCAATTGGAAAGGCAACAGCTTCGTCAAGCCTTTTCCAGTGATGCTTCTAAGATAGATCCTAGAGTGCTTTTCCATACGTTGAACCAACGTGCTGGGGATAGCATCGACCGATGGAAAACAGATTCCAACGAATACGTTACGGCAACCAGGAAGATACATGAAGCGGCGCGTACTTTAGCCAAGTTATCTTCAAAAGGAAACGAGTCTACGAGAACTGCCCCCTTGCCAGAAGACGATTTGTCCGTTGAAGCAGCCAATGTGGTCAGTTCAGTAGTTCCAGCAGCGTTGGGACCACTGGCAAAAATGGTTGAACCCCTCACGAAGGAACTGATCAGGTATGGATTTTCTGAAGTTACTCCGCGATTGATGGAGGCGATGATTCCTCACATCAAGAAGAGACATGAACACGAAATTGAATTGTTGTTGGACTCGAACAATTATATCGCTCGGGCTCTGGGTGAAGCGTTTCGGCAGGTGTCCGCTAAACGCCACCTACTTGTGACCTTTGATACTTATGAGATCATCGACGAACTCGATCCTCTGGTTCGCGTTCTTATCAAGAAGGCGGGAGCACGGGTAGCGTGGGTCATCGTCGGCCGGCACGATCTTTTTGACACGCGTTCAAATACCTCCGCCCGCAGGCTCGATGGTTACCGGGAAGAGAATCGGGAGTCGTACTTAGTGACGACAGTCGATCTTAGAGCATTGGCGCTTGAAGATATTCGTCAGTATTTCAGGCTTGCCGCTCCAGAGCGTCCAGTTCTTGATGACGAGAAAGTTCGTCGTGTCGACCTGGCGACCTCCGCTATTCCTCTGGCGATTAAGTTGGCAGCCGATATTTGGAAGACGACTGGGAACATCGAAGACATCATCACTTCAGAGGGTCTGACTGAGGATGTGATCGTCGACGAAATGGTAGGTCGCTACGAACAGCACTGCGTCGACCTCGAACTGGATCGTCGTACTCTTGCCGCCTTGGCTATGGCTGACGGTGATCCACAGATCTTAAAAGCCATGCTTCTTCCGGAGCTTGATGGAAACGAAGATCGGTACGAGGAACACATAAGCTATATTCGCCATCGTTATTCTGCGGTACAACGCCTCAGCGTCCGAGAACCGAGGTTGCATGACCATCCTGCGCGTTTCTTCAGCGAACGTTTGCGGTTCGAAGATAAGAGGAGTCAGGCATGGGTGAAGTCATTTAACCAAAAGGCTATTACGTGTCTTTGCAATAGAATCAATGAGCTAATCAATTATCATCGATCGCTACAGGAGCTTTGCGAAGACGAAGACTATGTCACGGCGTGTATTAAGGTTGCCAATTATCTCTTTTGGCTTGACCCGAACAGAGGGATGGCCTGGGTTGCTGCTCGTTACGTTGAAGGTCTGGCGTACAGTACACCTTTGCGTGAAGGACTGCTTGACGTCCTTGGTGATTGGCGTCCATACCTCACCGCTATTCTGCGTAGGAGTCTCTTGGTACTTGAGCGAAGTGAAAAGTATACGTGGCGTTTAGAGGAACATAAGGCCAGACGGAAACTTCTTGAAGGGGACGCCAAGCGCGGGTGGCTAACGGATACATTAATTGATAATCGCCATGAGCAGGAACGAGAGAAAATACGGCTCTTGTTTGCAGCTGACAGTTTTGTGCTCGCCGGTGATAGTAAGGCTGCGCTTGAATCCATGAGTCAAGCGGCAGTTGGCGAGATATCGCCCGCGATAAGTAAGAGAATTGCCGTCGCGGCTCGGAGCATGAGGTGGCGGGCTAATGAAGAACCTGAATTAGTAGAGCAAGCACTGAAATTAGCAATCAAGGTTGAGCCCGGCAATACTGATAACTGGGGCTCGATGGGCTTACTTCTCGGCTCTGTCAAACGCTATGAAGAGGCTGAAGAATTTTTTGCGCGCACCACAAAGATGGAATCAAATAGTTATGTGTATTGGTTGTCTCGAGGAAATAACCTCACCTGGCTTCGGCAGTATGAAAAGGCAATCGAGTGTCACAATCAAGCGAGCGAGCTGAGACCTGAGGATCCTGAAGCCTGGGTTTCACTGGGAAATGATCATGCATGGTTGTCGCAGTATGAGATGGCAATCGAGTATTACAAGAAAGCTATCGAGCTAAGGGCTGACGATCAAAGACCGTGGATTCAAATGGCACATGCCCACACATTCCTGCGACAGTACGACATAGCGATTGAGTATCACCTAAAAGCAATTGGGCTCGAACACGACAACCCTGGTCCATGGAGACAACTAGCGTTACTTATGACTTTGTTGACTCGAGATAGTGAAGCTGATGTATACATAAAGCGTTCCGTTGAGTTAGAACCAAATAATCACATAACTTTGCGTGTTGTAGGTATGTTGCACATGATGAGAGGCAGGCGAAATGAAGCCGTCAATGCTTTCCAGGCTTCAATTGCCTCTGGTGAAGAGTTTCCATCCCCGTATCAGTATTGGGCTCGCATCTTGTATCGTGAAAACGAGTTAGAATTGTGCGCGGAAAAACTGATTTACGCTTTGAAGTTAGATTCACCATTTGAGCCAACTTTTCGACCTAATTTGCTTTCGTTAATAGTTGTGAATCGCTTACTTGCCCGGCCCATTGATGCTGGGTGGATTGAGTCTGTGAAGAAACTGGAAAATGATCCTGATCCATTCCATAGGGCGCAGTGGTTGGCGGTATTTGGATCAGCGGACCAGGCAATTTCAAATCTGGCCGAGGCCATCTCCGAGACGCCAAATCATGTACGAAACGCGCCCTTCTGCCCGGCCTTTCACGATTTGCGGCACGACCCGCGGTTCATTCAATTGACTACTGGGAAGGATTCGACAGAATAGATTTGGCTTTCCTCTATCTCGTATTCAAGCCCACAAACCACGGGAACCGATGTGTGGGAAGGCCGCACGTCTAACGGATATGGCAAGTTGTTTAAGAGCGATTGCGGGCAGCACTATGAAACAGACGCGAGTAATCGCAGTGAGAGTGCCCCAATAGCCGCATATCTCCCAAGTATGATAGCCTCAAAGACTATGGGGTCTCCGCGCGTCCATTAAGGGTCCAATAACAAGTCCTGAGAGTTCCTTTGACTACCTTACGGTGCTATCCATACCGCAGATTTCCTGAATTCCTATAAATCGCTTAACGACGGCGACACGGGTTCGATTCCCGTACGGGACGCCAAAGTAACCCTTGCTTGATGTTTTCATCACGTAGCGACGGTCGAAGCCGAAGTCTTTATATCTGTGTTAAAATCCGTGCCAATGAGTACCGAACTGTTAAATCGGATTACCTCGAACCCGCGTCAGTGTGGCGGCCGTCCGTGCATTCGCGGGATGCGCATACGCGTCAAAGACATCCTCGACATGCTCGCTGGCGGTGCTTCGGAAGAAGAGATACTCGCTGATTTTCCATACCTTGAACCTGACGATATTCGAGCGTCTCTCGAATACGCCGCCGCCCAGATCGATCACGCGGTGGTCATGGTCCCGTAGTGAACTTCCTGGTCGATGCTCAACTGCCTCCCGGATTGGCTCGGTGGCTGTCCGATCAGGGATACTCAGCCCAACACGTCAATGACGTCGGTCTGGCCGGTGCCGAAGATTCCGTGATCTGGAATCATGCAATTCGCGTCGATGCCATCATCGTCACAAAAGACGAGGACTTCGCCGAACGGACCGCACGAACAGCCGTTGGGCCGGTGATCGTCTGGCTTCGAATCGGAAACGCTACGAACCGCGCCCTTTTTGAATGGCTAGAACCGCGTTGGTCGTCTGTCGTTCAACTCCTGATTGACGACAATCGATTAATCGAGGTCCGGTGATCGATTATTCAGATTAGAAACAACATTTCCTCAACAGGTTTCGTGGAATGGTTGTATACGTGTGCGGGGAAATCATCCGGTCTTGAGATAGAAAGAGACGCTCAACGCGCGTCCATTAAGGGTCCAATAACGATTCCTTAGAGTACCCTTGACTACCTTACGGTGCTATCCATGCCGCAGGTTTCCCTTGAATTCGTATAAATCGCTTCTCTTTCACGGCGGCGACACGGGTTCGATTCCCGTACGGGACGCCAAAAGTAATACCTGCTTGAAATTTCATCGCGTAGCGACGGTCGAAGCCGAAGTCTTTATATCTGTGTTAAAATCCGCACCAATGAGTACCGAACTGATAAATCGGATCACCTCAAACCCGCGTCAGTGTGGCGGCCGTCCGTGCATTCGCGGGATGCGAATCCGCGTCAAAGACGTTCTTGACATGCTCGCCGGCGGTGCTTCGGAAGAAGAGATACTGGCCGATTTTCCCTACCTTGAACCTGAGGATATTCGAGCGTCTCTCGAATACGCCGCCGCCCAGATCGATCACGCAGTGGTCATGGTCTCGTAGTGAATTTCCTGGTCGATGCTCAACTGCCTCCCGGATTGGCTCGGTGGCTGGCCGACCAAGGACACTCAGCCCAACACATTAGTGACGTCGGTCTGGCCGGTGCCGAAGATTCCATGATCTGGAATCACGCGCTTGGCGTCGACGCCATCATCGTCACAAAAGACGAGGACTTTGCCGAACGGACCGCACGAACAGCCGTTGGGCCGGTAATCGTCTGGCTTCGAATCGGAAACGCTACGAACCGTGCCCTTCTCGAATGGCTGGAACCGCGTTGGTCTTCTGTCGTTCAACTCCTCATTCACGACAATCGATTGATCGAGGTCCGGTGATCAGATTATTCAGGTTAGAAAACAACATTTCCTCAACAGGTTTCTTGGAATGGCTGTACATGTGGGGGGAATCATTCGGCCTTCAAAGAGAAAGAGACGCTCAACGTGCATCCATTAGCGTCCAATAACGATTCCTTAGAGTACCTTTGACTACCTCACAGTACTATCCATGCCGCAGGGTTCCTTTGAATTCATGTAAATCGCTTCTCTTTCACGGTGGCGACACGGGTTCGATTCCCGTACGGGACGCCAAAACTATCAATCACTTACAAAGAGTCCCATTTTCGCCGAGGGCCGTCTCTTTGTTGGAGATCTTGAACTCCAGTCTCTCAACGTCCAGTTCCAGCTTCAGGATGCGGGCGTCCTTTAAAGGGGAGAGGTAGGCTGATTGTCTAACTTGATTCAATCTTCGTAGTGCCGTTTTAGGATTAAGACTTTGCCGCTAGCAGGTACAACCTACGGGCGGTGGCCAGACAAAGGGCATCGCCGATCACAGCCGGACGTGTATAAAGCGGAGCATCCATCTGAATCTCCGCCAACAATTCCTTTCGCCGTCCAATACGAAAAACGGTCATCAGACCTCCAGCGTTCCCAACGTAAAGCCGGTCGCCAGCCAGCAGGAGACATCCCCAGATAGCATCATTCGTTTCGTGTTTCCATAGGTGGGCACCGGTCGCCGCGTCCAAGCAATGAACGGTTCCGCCAAGGTCTCCGATGTACAGCAGACCGTCCTTTACGATGGGCGTTCCCACTACGCGACCGACCTCACGCGAAGTCCACAGGAGCCGGGTCATCGTAACGTCTCCCTGACCGTCGGGACTGATGGCATAAATCAATGAAGGAGCGTTGCCGTGGCCGGGAGACTGCCCCATGGCAATAAAGACGCGGCTGTCGGCGAAGACCGGTGAAGCAATAATAGAGCTGCGCGAAAGGACACCGGGGCGCGGAAGCCAGCGGGCATCTTTCGGGTTGCCGTCAACTCGCCAGATTTCCTGACCCGAGGCCAAGTCGTAAGCACGCAGCCAGCCATCTCCGCCGCCGAAGAGCACCTGCATGCGCCCGTTGACGTTGGCCGCCACCGGGCTGGACCAGTCGCCATGCAGCACCCGATCTCCTGGTCCATTGACGCGCCAGACCACTTCGCCCGAGTCCTTGTTCACCGCAATCAAACTTGGAGCGCGTGGCGATGGGACGCTAGTGTGGCCTTCATTCTGGCCGTTGGAGGTACCCAAAAAGAGCAAATCACCCAGACGCAACACGTCGCTATTGCAGGCTTCATGTGGAAAGACACCCAAGGCAGGCAGGTCCAGTTGCCAGATGATATCTGCTGCAGCCTTGTCCTGGAAGACCTCTTCTCGATATGGACCATCGTTCTCACCATCGCTGAAACCCTGTATGTCGAGGCAACGAAGTTGACACTCGGCGGTGACATAGTACAACCGGTCGCCTTCAACATAAGGAGCACTTGTGGTCGAAGGCAACAGAAACTCCCTGAGACCGCGCTCCACCCGCGGGGCAACATCCTGCCAAAGGAACACGCCATCCGTCACCCGAAAGGCTTTGAGCACGCCTGAATCTTCCGAAAAGGCGGGATTCATATGTCGGGTATTGTCGGTACCTACATAGACCACATCGCCGGCAACCACGGGACGGCCATACACTTCATTGCCCAACTCAACACTCCAGACGATGTTCCGGCCAGTGGCTGTATCCCAGCTAACCGGGGGATTGCCTGTTTGAGCCACCGTTATCTGAGGTTGGGGCGCGACCGAAGCCGCAGACAGACGAGGCGAGACGACCGACTCTCCAGACTCGATGCCGTCGATTCGATTCAACGCCCACTCAGCTTCGGAACGCATGGTGGGATCGTTTGCGAACGCTCTCAGCGCCTTCCGGGCTTTCTGTGCCTTCGGCCCGATGCTTCCAAGCGCACCGGCCGCGCAGATGCGCACATAGAGGAATTCATCGTTCAGTGCTTCGATCAACTGCGGCACAGCGGATTGCGCGGCCGGGCCGATGCTTCCGAGCGCTTCAGCCGCCGCCCATCGGACACCCGGAATCGGATCGTCCAAAGCTCTTTCGAGATCGCTGGTCGCCACGCTCGCCTTCGGACCGATAGACGCCAGGGCCTCCGCCGCGTAAACGCGGACGTAAGGGTTCTCGTGAGAGAGAGTCTTAACTAGAGAGCGTACCGAAGGACTAGCCTTCTGGCGCAAAGCGCCCAGGGCACGTGCGGCATCGCCTGCGACCATCGAATCCTCGTCTCGCAGTGCCTGTCTTAACGCCGGTTGAATCCATTCTGTATCGGGCGCCAGGTCAATCAAGGCATCTGCGGCAAAGCGCCGGAAGGTGACCTGCTCATGCCGAAGCAGTTCGACCAGCAGCGGAATGGCCGGAGGACCGATTCGCCGGATGATCTCAAAAGTTTGGTGATGCAGGTCTTCATTGTGGTGTTTGAGGAATCGTCTCAGCAAAGGTAGCGAACGCCCCGCCCCCTGGACCAGGGCCGCGGCGGCGATCGCCTGGACCTTCGGGTCTTTGGACATCGCCCGATTTTCCCAGTCAATCACCTCGGCAGTGTGCCTGTCTTGATCCGAACGCTTAGCTGGGAGCGGTTGAGGAACTGAACGGCTGGTTTGCGAGAGGACTGGTATCGCTAAAGTACATAGCAGTGTGCAGAGGAACAAGTGTCGCATGGTCGCAGCCAGACTGATGAACGAGGTAAGCCGATTGAAGATGAAACCGGGGCTATCGTACCGAACGTGTGATCGAAGCGTTGTAGTGCGAATGGTAACATCACGGCAAGCAAGGTTTAGACACATCGATTGACGGCACTTTTGTTGTGCCGCTGGGCTCCAACTCGATCGAATCCAGACTATATAACCGGACCAGCTCTTCCAATCGTGAGGTAACGTGCCTCCAGTTGTGCTGCAGTGCCGTGCTGATCACATATTTCTCCAGAGAAGCATTAATTGCCCGCGCGTGGTGCCTGACTGTTTCAATTCGGTTGTGAAGGTTCGTCCCGGAACTGTTGCTGAGTTCCCGAGCTGAACTCCGGAAACTTGATAGCAATCCAAACAAATCGGTAGAACTCTCCGCTGAGACAGGTTGAAGCGGTGAAAGCTCGGCCTTCACTTTCGTTGAAATGGTGTCTGCGTCACTGGCCAGAGTTGCTATTAATTGATCCGTAATAACGGCTTCGCTCCACTTGATCCCATTCAACTTTGCGAGTCGATCAAGATCTGCGTGCAAATGACTCCATGTCAGTATCATGTCCGCAGAGACGTCCACCGCTAACAGTTCCTGCTCGATATCCGATGCTATTTGCATCACAATCACAAGATTGTGACGCAGATAACGAGAATCGGTGAGTCCATCCGCGGCGAGCAGAAGATCTTCAAACAGTTCATTCAATTCACAGTCAAAGGTAATGGTACTTCCACTTTGCCTGACAAACGCTTTGTAAACACGTACTGCTCCTTGATTGATTCGTTTTACGAGTGCTTTTTGTTGCCGTGCGGGAGTCGACTTCGTTGTGCGCGGTACAGCGGAAATCGAAAGTGTCGACACGCAGATCACCATCGCCATTGTAATCAGCCTCGATCTCATTACTTCACTCCGCCAGAGGGACTTCAATCTATACCGGCGGTATCGTAGAGAATTTCGTACTGAAGAATTACTGGTAAAAGTGACAGGTAATGACGGAGTGTGAGGGGTTACGAAATCAAACCAAGCCGCAATGAATACCTGATCAGCTCGGCTGTCGTTTCAACGCGGAGCGTCTGCATCATTTCGTATTTATGCGATTCGGCAGTCCTGGTGGAGATGTTGAGCTGGGAGGCAATCTCCTTCATCGTCAAACCGCGACTAATCAACTCAAGCACCTCATGCTGACGTGGAGTAATGGTAGTCTTCTGCGGATGCAGGGTCTGGAGTTCGCTCGGCAGGACTGTTACCAGTGGTGAGACGTAATTGTTTCCCTGGGCGACCTCTCTGATTGCGTTCGCCAGTTCTTCGCCGGCAGCTTGTTTCAAGATATAACCCGATGCGCCACAACGAAAGGCCTCTGACAGGAGCGTTGCATCGTCGTGCATCGTTAAAAAGACGATCCTGGTCTCGCTGCCGCTGGCTCTAATGCGTCGTACCGCATCGAAGCCGTTAAGAACAGGCATCGAGATATCTACCAGAATGACATCGGGGTTCAAACGAAGAGTTGCTTCTACGAGTTCTTCCCCATTTCCTGCCGTGCCGAGCAACTCAAACTCATCACGCAACAAACTCTCCAGCCCTTGCGCGAACATGACGTGATCGTCGGCGATTAACAGCCGTATGCGTTTCATCTTAATCTTTATGCCGCCAGCGGCACTCGCACAACGAGCGTTGTGCCATGTTCCGAAGTCGAGCTAATCTCGCAACTTCCCTGGAGCAGGCGCAATCGTTCTTCAACACTTATCAATCCCAACCCGCCACTTTGCGCCGACGTTTCCACGTCAAAGCCCTTTCCGGAATCAGACACTCGCAGTTCCCAGTTGCCGGAACTTCTGGTCAGAGAAACTGCCGCCGATTCAGCGCCCGAATGTCGAGCCACATTTCGCAACGCCTCAACCGCGATGCGATAAAGACAAATGGACGTTTGGAACGGTATGCGTTCCTCGCCGACGTCCGCTGTGAGCTGTACGTCGATCCGCTCCTCATCAGTGAAACCGACAATATACGACTCGAGTGCCGTTACCAGTCCGAGGTGCTCCAAAACGGCCGGATGTAGTTGATGCGACAATCGGCGCACCTCATTGGTAAGAGTGTTTGCAGTTTGGCGCAGTCGATCCAGTTCGGCAATCAGTTCCCGATCCTGCATCGGAACGTTTTTCTTAAGCCGGCTGATACCCATCGACAGCGTAGCAATCTTTTGATTCAGATCATCGTGAAGCTCACGCGAGATGCGGCGACGCTCAGCTTCCTGAACATCAATCAGTCTGCCCAGCAACTTCCGGATCTGGTTGTGACTTTGGTGCAGCTTTTCCTGACTTTCAGTTAGTGCCTGTGAGGCCTGTTGGGCAACGTCGAGAGCCTGTTCGAGTCGTACCTCTTTCTGAGACGCGGCTTCTTGCGCAAGCTCGCGCTCTTTAATAGACGCGGCGAGCAACATGAGCGGCAGCGAAGTAAGAATCAGGAACAGTTGGACCGAAAGCGCATTCTTCTCGGCTGACTGGGTTGCAAATGGTCCAAGCCCATGTATTGCTGCCCAAATCTCAAAGACACTGACCACCACAAGCGCCAGACTAGATCCTCTCGGACCAAACCTAATGGCCGCCCAGAGCAATAGAGGCAATGGTAGATAAAGGATCTCCGGCCGAATGTTGGGCTCAGTGGTTTGTGAACTGAAGCTCACTAACTGCACTGCCAGGAAGCCGGCCACGAGCAAACCAGCTTCGAGATAACGTTTCCACGAGTTGTTTCGTAAGGACGCAAACTCAAAACGTCGCCAGGTAATTATCAAAGGTACCAACGTTAATGTCGCAAGCATATTCGAGAAAAAACGCATGCGAAAAACCGTCCAGTAAGAGCTGTTTTTAAACTGGTTCAGCATCACAAAGCCGGCATCACTGAATGACGACAAGAAGGGGCCGAGCAAAGCTATGAGGATGAACCTTGAGACATGGTGTGTAATATCAAACCGTACTTCAGATCCTGCGAGGTATCGAAGGATAGACGCACCGATCAGAGCTTCACTACAGTTGCTGACGAACCAACACAAGATCATCGTCATCGGTGTATTGGCGTTTAGCTGTACTAAAAGGTGTGCCGGGAACGCGGCAAGAAGCAGGTACCACCACGAACCGGTTCGAGAGAGCAACAAGGCGGCAAGCAGGATTGAATTTGGTGGCCAAAGAGTCGAGACGGGATAAGACTGGAACGTTAATGCAAAACCGATTCTGGCGCCGATATAATAGCTACTGCCAACCAACAGCCCTGCAAGAACCGAGCGTAGCAATTCTTCGCGGCGGACTTTTAGATAATCACCAATTGGTTGGATTGTACTCACGACGAGATGGGACATTCGTCGTGCCTCCGTGGGAGCGATCTTTTAGGAGTTTAGTCGAAGAGGCTTTTTAGCTTTCGGCTGTTTCCAGTTGAGAGCGTGATTATAGCACGAGACGATATTCCGCTTTGAATCGCCGCCTTGTTTCTTCACGGTGATACTGTCTGCGCCAAAGCAGGTTCCACCACTTTCCTTTCTTCGGCTAGAAAACGATAAGCAAGACCGGCGAGTGCCGCGCCGACTAGCGGCGCTAACCAGAACAGCCATAGCTGCTTCAGCGCCCAACCGCCAACAAAGATGGCGGGGCCAGTGCTGCGAGCAGGATTTACGGACGTGTTGGTTACTGGAATCGTGACCAGATGTATCAGTGTTAAAGCCAGGCCGATGGCTACACCCGCTAACATCTGCGGAGCATGCTTGTTGGTGGCCCCAAGAATCACAATCAGAAAAAAGAAGGTCATTATCAACTCTGCAACCAGAGCCGCCATTAATGAGTACCCCCCAGGTGAATAGGCGTCGTAGCCATTCGCCGCAAAGCCGGAAGTAGCATCGAACCCGGCCTTGCCGCTGGCGATGAAGTACAGGATGGCGGCGCCGACGATGGCTCCGGCAAGTTGTGCGAGAACGTAAGGAATGACGTCTTTGGCGAGGAAGCGACGCGCGGCGCAAAGACCAACCGTCACCGCCGGATTGAAATGTCCTCCCGAAACATGGCCCACCGCGTATGCCATGGTCAACACCGAAAGACCAAAAGCCAGCGAAACTCCAAGTAATCCGATGCCCACCTGAGGAAAGGCCGCAGCCAGTACCGCACTGCCACAACCACCGAGGACCAGCCAGAGCGTTCCCAAAAACTCCGCGGTCAGTCTTTGTGAAAGCGAGAATTCGTTCATAGCTTGTCCCTTCGCAATTCTGAATACCTGGAGGGCCGAAACTTCCCTCGCAATGCGCCCCGGCCCAACCAGTCTGAGGCGACAGCGCTGCTCTCCTCCTGATCGAGTAGCGCTGCGCTACCTCAGTCGGTGTGCGTCTCCGTTACATCACACCGTTCCCCCCTTGAAAACCACCGACGACCGGCCAAAACCTCTCTTACCGCTAACAGCAAGTCGCCACCCATTTTTGCTTTGGTTACATATCCCTCTGCGCCTGTCTCAAGTGCGGCGGCCCTGAAGTCGAAATCGTCGTGAAGCGTCAGGAAAACTATTCTGATCCGCGGGTCATCCCGTTTGATCCGGCGTGCGACTTCTATCCCGCTCATGTTCGGCATTGATATATCGAGGACGCAAAGATCGGGTTTTAATCGTGCGACCGCTTCCAGGAAGATTGGCCCATCGTCCAGGGCCGCGAGTACTTCAAATCGCCGCCTCAACAAACGAACAATCGTGTTGCGTACTTCCTCATGGTCATCAGCTACTAAAATACGCGCGTGCGCCACGTCGAACTCCTTGTGGAAGGGATCGACAGCCCCTGGCATAGTTAAAATACCGCTGACTATCGTATGGAGTTCGCGTCAAAACAGAACTGGCAAAAGTAACAGGTCAATAAGAGCTCGAGTCCTATGCCGCCGCGACTATCGAACTTCGCATTGCATACTCGATTAACTCGGCGTTGCTTCTGATGTGGAGATGTTCCATCATCGTGTACTTGTGAAAAGCAACCGTTCGGGGAGAGACCTTCAATACAAAAGCAACCTCTTTCATTGAACATCCCTCCGCTAAAAGCTGTAAGACTTCTTTCTGGCGGAGTGTCAGCGGAGTGGTATTCTTTCGCAGCTTGAAGTTCTGCACGAATGAACCGTCCATTCCCTTAGTCATCAGCGGCGTTATGTAAAATCCACCACGCACCACTTCACGAATTGCGTTTTGCAGCTCCGCCGCCGCGGAGTTTTTAAGAAGGTAGGCAGACGCGCCTAACCGGAAGGCTTCGCCGGCCATGTCAGGATCGTGGTTCATAGTCAGGTAGACGAGTTTCACGAGGGGCATTGCCTGTTTAAGCCGTTCCCCTGCATTGAGGCCGTTCATCGTTGGCATGCCAATGTCGAGCACGATGACATTGGGATTAAGCCCAAACGCGCCCTCCATGAGGGCACGCCCATCGGCGAACATGCCAACAACCTCAAACTCGGGCTCGAGCAGGTTCTTCAGTGCATCCAGGATCATAGTGTGGTCATCTGCGAGTACGACACGGGGGCGTTTCATAGTTTCCTCCCTTTACTTCCGACGAGGTCGTTCGTCTATGTTCTTGAGTAAGTCAGGATCTTGTGGGTGTCGGTTTCTAACTGCAACGGAACCGAAATTTCGATACGAGTGCCGCGCAAAGGTCTCGAGTAAACGTTCATCTGACCGCCGAGTACGTGTAATCGCTCTTTCATGCTGATGAAACCAAGACCTTTCTCCATCAAAGCTGTTTTCGCGTTGAACCCGCAGCCATTGTCCGAAACCACGAGGCGAACAGCATTTCGAGTCCTGGTCAACACTACTTGCGTGGATTCTGCGCCACTATGCTTGACACAGTTGCGCAAACTTTCCTGCGCGATGCGAAACACACACAGAGTTACATCTCGATTAAGTGCGGCCGGGAATCCGGTTTGATGAAAATCCACTTTAAGCTTTCCGCTTCCAGTCAACTCTGTGCACAGACTCTTGACTGCCACCGCGAGTCCGACGTGGTCCAGCTTCGAGGGGTGAAGTTTGTACGAAAGCCGGTGTATTTCAGCCGCTATTTCCTGCGCCTGCGCCTGGAGACGTTTGACGCTTTCGCGGAGAACAATCGGTTTTTGGATTTTTTGTAAGAGTTGCTCCAATTCGAGCGACAGGACCGCCAGTCTCTGATTGAAGTCGTCATGTAATTCACGCGCAACTCTTCGTCGTTCTTCCTCCTGAGCTGCTATCAAGCGACCACCCAGATCTTTTAAAGCTTCTTCCGCACGTTTTCTTTCGGAGACGTCAACCATGAATCCATGCAGTCTTATAATTCCCTTGCTGTCGGGGCTAAGGCTGATCAGATTCTGTATCCAAACTAACCTGCCATCATCCGCCCACATGCGAAAGGTGAGATCGAAATGCTCGGTAATTTGCGTTTGCTTCTCATAAGCCGCCAGCACCCAGTGCAAATCGTCCACATGGATATGCGAGGCGAGGAAATTCGGTTCATACCATTCCGATACCGGATAGCCCAGCATCTCCACCGCGTGCTCGCTGACGTAACTGAATCGTTGCCCTCGAACTTCACCTTCCCAGGCCAGGATTTTTGTCCCCAGGAGTTCAAGCAAATGCTCTTTACTGTCCCTGAAGTCTTCTCGAACAAACGGCAGCTCCTCACGAGTTATCAAAACTCTGAAAGTTAGTCCGGGCAGATTCACGCGTGCAGCATGTATAAGAAAGGGCTGCGACTCGATCGCTGCATGGCAGTAATACTTGCGATGGAATTCCTTTTCACTTCCAATCAGTATGTGCTGAAGATCATGGGCCAGAGTGATGTTTGCCTCTTCGTCCAACTCTGACTGCGCGTATCTGCTAAAACTTTCAAAGTAGGAAGGCGCAGCATCTGTTCTCTCCTGCGAGTTCCGCTCCAGCAGGCTCCACGCTTTGCTCGCGTAAATAATCGCTCCTGACTCGTCAAGAACAGCGACGTTGGAAACGCAGGCATCGATAATCGCCCTCAAAACATTGTCTGGCGAATCGCTGACTTCCTGAATCGCAGAATGGACCATTTCTTTAACCGGATTCAAAAACATCGTCTTAGCCAAGCTCGCTTCACGGTTTGGACAGGCGCGAAGTCACATTCGCTTTCGAATCGATACTGCGAATGCCCAACACGGTTATCGCACCCCTGAGAACAGCAACGTCATCCGACTCGAGGTAATTTTTCAGATCCCTTTCAGTCTCCCATTCGCTCACCAGCAAGGTAGAGTTTTCGTCTGACGCATCGAGATAAAAATCAAACGTCCGACAGCCTTTGGCCCTCTTGATTGGAACAAGTAAACGGCCAACAGTTTGAAAGAACTCGGTCCGTTTCTCTGGTTGCACAGTAATCCTGGTTGTATTCACAATCATCTCGGGACCGCAACAGACACAATTAGATAACAGGCCGCACTCCGCACATCGGACGCGAATTTTTTGAGTTACGAGGGGGCGGATTATTAACCTTTCGTGCAGATTACGTTGCAAAAGGCGTGCACAAAAGCACCGGTGAGCGATTTAAAGCCTTTTAGGTCTTTACTATGAACAGTTTAAGTACTCTACCGTACAGCCCGTAACTTACGGGCGAACAAGGGTGCGCCGTTGTATATCGCGGGAACTGTGATAATGCGCGGAGGGTAAAGAACTTCATTGACTGACATCACGGCATCACGTGGTCCTATTGCTATTGCTTGCAACCATGCTTGCAGGGCGCCGCTGTATTCCGTGCTTAAGCATCCGGGTACGAAGAGTGCTCGGATTCAGGCCCAGAATTCTTGCCGCTCCATACCTTCCCTCGATTCGCCAGCCGGTATTTTCGAGAATGCGGATGATGTAGTCGCGTTCGACTTCTTCCAGAGTTTGCGGGGTAGCTGACTCGTTGACTACCAATTCAAAATTGTCCACCACCTGAAGAACACTGCCCTGGCTATGTATCACGGCTCGCTCGATCACATTTGCCAGCTCCCGGATATTTCCCGGCCACGAATGGTCCTGCAAATTCTGCATGGTCCGTGGCGCAACCGATGAGATCGTTTTGCCGAATTTCCTCGCGTAAGTATTGACAAAATGTTCGACCAGTAGCGGAATGTCTTCCTTTCGCTGTCGCAGTGGAGGCATTGTTATCGGATAGACGTTCAATCGATACCAGAGATCCTCTCGGAACGTTCCCTGCTCCACTTCCAGCTTCAAATTACGATTAGTAGCCGCGATGATTCGTACATCAACTTTGATCGTTTTACTTCCGCCCAGCCTCTCAAACTCGTTTTCCTGTATGACCCGCAACAACTTCACTTGTAATTCCGGAGGCAGCTCTCCAATCTCATCCAGAAAAAGCGTGCCGCCATTTGCCAGTTCGAAGCGACCTTGCTTCCTTCCGACAGCGCCAGTGAACGCCCCTTTCTCATGTCCAAACAGTTCACTTTCAATTAAGGTAGGAGACAAGGCTCCACAGTTTACCTTTATTAAAGGTCTGTCTTTACGAGAGCTCGTCCCATGAATCGCGCGGGCCGCCAGTTCTTTTCCGGTTCCCGTCTCACCGGTAAGAAGAACAGTCGAATTAGTAGGCGCGACCTGAGCGATCTTGAAGAGTACGTACTTGATCGCATCGCTATGACCTATGATTTCCCCAAACTTTTCATCCAGTTGCAGTTCTTGTTGGAGCGAAATATTTTCCGCCTCTAACTGATTCTTTAACTGGTGCAGTTCTTCGTGCGCAATCTGTAGCGCGACTTCCGACTCTTTGCGCTCAGTGATGTCGATAGAAGAACCGATGTAACCGAGAAAGGTCCCATCAGATGAAAAGCGTGGAATGCCGGTGTCGTATATCCAACGATACTCCCCATCATAACGGCGCATCCGGTATTCCATTTCAAAAGGTTGTCTTTCTTCAAAACTGCTGGTGTAAGTATCAAAACAACCCTCGTAATCTTCGGGATGTATGCCCTGCATCCAACCTTCACCCAGTTCCTCTTCGTTAGTGCGTCCCGTAAAATCAAGCCACCGGTTGTTAACGTAAGTACACCGCCTGTCCGCATCGACAATCCAGATTATGACGGGCGCTGTATCCGCCATGCTCCGGAAACGTTCTTCACTTTCTCGTAAAGCCCGTTGCGTGGCGACGCGCTCAGTAATGTCGCTCGAAGCCACCAGTAAGCAGTCCTCGCCCCCAAGCTCCAATTTTTCTGCGGAAGAAAGAAGGACTCTGAACGAACCATCCTTCGCCCGAATTTTAGTCTCGTAGTTAACCAGTGATCCTTGTTTATTCAGTTGTCGAATAAAGTCAGCGCGGACATCCGCTGTTTCCCAAAACCGCAGCTCCAGAGACGTATGACCGATAATTTCATCACGCGTGTAACCGCACATCGCGAGAAAGCTCTCATTCACGTCGATGTAGAGTCCCGTCGCAACTGTAGTCAGCGACATTGGTTGCTGGCTGGCACGGAACGCCTTGGCAAACCGATCTTCGCTGGCCTCCAAAATTGTGCGATTGTTTTCTATTGTCTGTAGACGTGCGCTTTCGGCCAGCTCCTGTTCAGTTACGTCCACCGTAACGCCATGACAGCCAAAGATCTTTCCGGCATCGTCGATTACAGCCGTCGCCTGTGCTTTTACCCAAACAGTCCGTTTGTCCTTCGCGATCCAGCGAAATTGAAGAATGCCCGGTTTCGCTTGGGAGAGTATTTCCGCGAGCTCGCGCTCTACTCTTTCTCTATCTGCTTCGTACAAAATCCGGAGACAGAAGTCAGGAGTCGATAACCACTCTTCCGTCGTGTAACCCAGCATCTTCTCAGCCTGCGGGCTTACGAAAGTTGTCAGGTGCTGATGCGAGACAGGATCTATCTGCGTTTCCCAGACGATTCCGGGTACGTTTGTAATCAGATCGTTCAGACGTTGGGTTTCAGTTTGGGCAAGACGTATGAGGCGTTTGCACTCCAGCTCAGCCTTTCGTTTTTTCACCCGCGTGATTAGTAAGCTCAGAATAAGGAATGCCGGCAGAACGATGGCCGCCAAAAAGAGGATTACTTGCCCCTGGGTCAATGCCCAGAGCACCTTTGGGGAGATAAAGAGTAGCATTACTACACTCTCGACGTTGTTTAGCTACATCTCTCTCTACGTCTTGAGTGCTTGGGGGAGAACACCTCGTCGGGGAGAGTGGTATTAGTCTACCTATTTTTGGCAGTGTACGAAATCACTTTGTCGAAATTATTGACATCTCTACAGTATCAGAATGCCTCGCCCAGCCCGATCGAGATCGTGCGTCCCTCGCGACCGAAAGCAAGATCGATTCGATAGTTGATGTGATTTTTCTTGTCGAGCTTGAACCTTAGACCAGCACCAGCGGCTGGCAGAAATTGATCCGAACGAAATTCATTCCACTGTCTCGCAGTTCCGCCAACGCCTCCAAACGCAACCAAACCTAATCTCTTGGGAAGCTCGATGCGATACTCCGCTTGAGTCGCAAACATGCGACGATTCTGAAACTCTCCCGTTGTGTATCCGCGGAGATCACTGTTGAATCCGTACAGGCAGAGATCGTAGAACGGAACACTACCATTGGCTGAGCACGCCATCGCTCGATAAGCAAAAACCTGCTTATTCGTTAGCGCGCGAAATCCGTTATAGCCAATTTTATAAGTCTGGTACTCGCGACGACTGCCCCACACCTGATCGAAAAAATCGGCGGTGAAGTCAAATAAATTTCCTTTCGTGGGATAGAACGTACTATTACGGCGATCCCTTTGCAGGTGAAACCCAAGCGCTGCCGAGTTGGACTTTAGATCGATCTGCGGAACTTCAAAGCCGCCGGGCGAGACCGGACCGTCAATACCGGCAGTGAGCTTCCGAAATTGATACCGTGGTCCAATGAAGATGTTACGACCCACGTTGCGCATCAGCTCGCCGAAGAAGATCGTCCCTTCCATGCGCAACGGAACCGCAATCGGGCTTCTGCCCGGAATTCTTCCGATGCCGAAGAAGTCAAGATTTGCACGGCCTTTAATGCCGGCAAAGGTTGCCTGATATTTGTTTTCCTGTAGATATAACCGGCCGCCTAGCGCCAGGCCGCGAGATCCATTGTTGGTGAAAACGCCGGCTCCACCGAGCCAGGACGGCGGTGATATTTGATCATCTTCATTGAACTTGAATACGTAACCGGAAATGATTAGCAGGCCGGATCCAAATGCGGGGCTGGAGATCGGGATGGGAGCGATAATTAATGAGCCCCGTTTTTCGCCTTTCTTATTTTTGTCGTCGGGCAAAACTCCCTGTCTGTCAACCACCTTGGCTTCGTCATCTTCGGAAACACCTTCAGATTGGCCCAAAGCAGTAGAACTCGGTGTGACAATCGATATTGCAAAAAGCAAAACTGCCAGCGTCCACTTCAACAGAACACCCGGGGTGAATCGAGACAAGATCTCGATCCTTCCCGGCAGGTTTGTAGTTTGAGTGTGCGCCATACACCTGACCTATCTCGCTTCTTACCATCGTCCGGAATCTGCTTATCAAACCGACTTCGCCGGCCGCAGGCTCCCAGCATCAAGCTCAGGCTCGATACTCCCCATGCGGAGCCTGCGTCCAGCGCGCCAGGAGGTCACCCCCGCTTCGGAATCGCCCCACGGTTCCGCTAGCGCCGGCGACCACCACCTCGAAAACCTCCACCTCTGCCACCGCCTCCACCGCGATAGCCGCCAATGCTGCCGCTACTCCGGCTGCGGCTGTAGGAACCATAGTCGCGACTGCGTTGTGCGCCGTTACTGCGTGCTGCTCGATCACGCTCGAGCGTGCCTGCCGTATTCCGATCCATCTGCGCCGGCCTGCCGGATGATTGACCTATTCGTTCACCTCTCGCTCGCTCCGACTGCCTCGCACGATCGTTCAACATGCCTTCTCTGACTGAATCTCGCTGCTCCGGCCTCTGCGCAGAGTTCCAACTGCCGTTCTCCCACTTGGACCAGTTACCGCTCTGATCGCGACGATAAACATTTCCATCTCGACCCGCATAAACGTTCTCACCTCTCGCTCCGACGAACCCACCGCCATCCGGTCCGCGACGAGAGATCATGCCTCCCTGATCTCCACGCGTAACACGGGTCGTATTTCCTGCACTGTTGGTAAATCGCTTTGTGTTTACCCAATCGTCGCCCCGTTGCACATGTGTCGATCCCCAACTGCCGTAAACATTGGAGCCCTGGCGCGTGGCCGCATACGTTCCCGTGCGCGGGTTATATGCCTGCGCGGCTCCACGTGCGCCGTATGGTCCATATGCAAAAGCGCCGCGAGCATAAGTTCCGGTACTCGGGTTGTAGCGAGCGCCGAAGCCGGCGCCACCGTATGGTCCATAGATTCGTCCCGCGGTGCCGTAAACGCCTGTGTACGGGTTATACCAGGCGCCATAGCCATAGGTGCGCCAGTATGGGTAATAAATCGGGTAATAACCGCCGTACCAGTAGTATGGCGGGTAATACCAGCCGGTTCCCCAAACAGTGCAACCCCAGCCGACCATCAGACCGGTGTAGCCGGCGTATGAGGCATAGGTCACCCAGTCGTCATCGGCGTCTTCATCTTCCTGAACAGTGACGTAAGTGACGCTATGCGCCGGTGAGCTCGGGGGAATTTTGTAGATGTCTTCGGGAACCGATGTTGCGATGGTCCATGGACCTTTCGGAGCGTTGGCCATGAACCATACGCCCTGATAGCACATGTAGTAGGTGTCGCCGACTTTGATGATCTCCTTGTCTGTATTTGCCGCACGTTGTAATTGCGTTCCCTGGATAGCCTCGTATTGCGGTTCACCCTGGTATGCGACCCCTGGAGCCGTGAGTTCCTTTTTATTGACGCGGGCAAATTGCGGGATTTGCGCGAGCAGAACAGCCTCGGCGGCCTGCTGTGTTCCCGGCACTGAAGCCAATACGCGAGACCGTGGATGTTCCAGAGAGATTCTCTTGAAGTCTTCCGGCAAGGTCGGAGTGGCGAATGTCCAGTGACCACTCAGGGCCGGAGCCGTGAACCACCGGCCGGCCACGAGGTAAAACACAGGTCCATCCTTCCCCATCCGAAATAGATCACTTTCCGTGTTGCTGATCCACAGCAGTCCGGTATTCGGAACCGGATCATATATCGGCTCGCCCTGGATAAGGATCAGTTCGGTCGGGTCCGTCGTGACATAAACTTTTGGCAGTTGTTTGGCGCTTGTTCCTGGAAGATTGGCGCGCACATCTTTCCAGTTATCGTCGTTGGGAAGTCGATTGAAACTTTCAGGCAGTTTGCCTGCCTTGGACCAATTTCCTTTCGGGTCAGTTGCTCTCAGCCAGACGTTGTCGTAACGCAAGTAATAGAGGCCGGTGGGTCCATGCTCGAAGATGTCCCAGTTAGTATTAACGGCAAACTTGAGTTCATTGTCCTTGATCGGACTCCAGATCGGTTCGCCATCGAAACCCACGAGGATGGACGGCGTCTGAGTAATAATTATTCTGGGTGGATCACTCTTCAAGCCGACGACGTTTCTGGGGTTGATGGTGCTTTTATCAACGTAGGCAAGTACACGATCGAGGGCGATGATGCGGTCTTCCTCAGGTATGCTTTTTTCGAGCGCGGATACGATCTCTTGCGTCTGCTCCTTCGAGAGAGTTTGAAAATTTGTCTCAAGGATCTTGATCCGGGAAAATTTTACCAGTCGCTGTTCAAGAGAAACTTCTGTATCAGTCTCAAATTTAATGGTTCCCAGGGCGGGCTTTGGTTCGCCTTTCGCAACATGAGACAGGGCAGCGTAAGCCAGCAGATGTTTCTTATCGTCCCAGCTTGCGATCTGTGGTTCATACATCACGATTTGCGCTTCGCTGGGTAGGCTATAACCTCGCGGCCAGCCGCGATCGGCAGCAACTCCGGACGACGGCGTCCGATTCTGTCGTGTTTGTTGATACCAACCCGGAACAATGAACGAGAGGCTAAAGAGAAAGACCAGGACACTGGCTAACGACATAGCAAAGCTCACCTTTCGTGGTCTATATCGAGCCTCGCGGGTTTCATTTGAGCGAGTAATCGATGACTCAGAATTCTATTGATTGCAGGAGTTGCGGGTAACTGTCACTTTTGACAGGCGATCGGACTTCACTTCGAAACGTCGATCACTCGCTCGAGGATCAATTTGTAAGGATCCGAGGGAATACTGACATAACCGTAAAACGGTTTGTCGTTGATGATGATCATAAAAAGGACCATTGCCAAAAGCCCGCCCATGAGGGCGACCAGGATTGCATGTAACTTGAGGTCGGGAATGTTAAAGAAGTAAGCAATGCCGATACTGATAGCCGCACCCACCCAGATTACAGACCACATGACACTCGATAATCCGCCTCCCACGGCATCGACACGCAGCCGCCGATATTCGATCAAGGTGTTGTAGGCTCGCAGTGTTTCGCTGTGCAGTGTTGATTGAGAAATATTTGCCGGTTGAAATGAATGAAGTTTGTACTGAAAGTCATCAAGGATCGTAGTCCCCCCATTGATCATTTGGCCCTGACCTCTCTTCTGGGCCGGCCAGGCTTCATCAATCACGAAAACCGTATAGTCGCGAAGTCTCGCTCGCAGTTCATCTCGTAACGGAGCCGGATAACTACTGACATCACGATAAAGCGCACCGATCGCGACTGCTTCCCTGGAGACGAGTTCAGAAGCGCTTGAGTTCGTGTTCCAGACGCCGACGGCGATCAGACCAACCGTGATTCCATAAAATACTCCTATTGCCTGCACCGTACCGCTGACAGCATCGTTGGCCCCATCGTCATAATGAAGCCGCGGAATTAAATGACGCCGAGCGAGAACGAGCCCGATCAATGCAGTGCACTCAATGAAGACCACCATGATTAGCGCTGCTACTGGTGGCGAAAGCTCATATATCCATGTAGGCACGATCCGACCTCAGAATCGATACACGCCGCCAAAAAATGGGCCGTGTGCCCTTACCAGGATAAAGTTGTCGTTCTTCTCTACTCTGTAACGCAGGGCTCTATAACCGCCGCTAAAGCCGAAGTGCCTCGTTGCAAAAACCCGCGCCCCTCCTTCGACATGAAATAGACGCTCACCCTGAAAAGCTATCGCGCCGAGATTGTTAAAGATGTTCACTGTTGAGGTGGGGTCGTAATCCAAATCGTAGCCAAGCGTCGCCGCGAACTTGGTGAGCTTGCCACTATCCGATCGTGTTCCGTTATTCGTCGTACCAGACAGGTCGAGCCGGGTGCTGACAACCCCCATGTCAGCCATTGGCCCAATCCTGATCTTTTCATTACCCCAGCGATACGCATACATCGCGCGAAAAGTACTCAATTTCAGATCCGAGGATGTCTCAAGGTTTGCCACGTAGGTCTGACCGAGGAAGGTGAAGCTCCGGGTGAGCGTGTTACTACGATTCCAGGAAGTCTGCGAATACTCGCCGAGCAATTTGTGTTTGCCGTTTTCTGTCCGATGAGTGTATTGAAACTGGAATCCAAGCTCGTTACGAAAATCGAAGTCGCGGTCGAATGAAATGACCGTGCCGTTATTTCCGTTTGAGGAAAAACTCGCTTCGCCCGACGGCACCGATAAGACGCCACGAACTTCAATCTCGTTTTTCGGTCGAGGGTCCTGTGCAGCGACACTCACGAATGTGACTAACAGAAGTACGCTTGAGATCGATACAGGAATTTTTAGCTGCATTACGACGTCACTTTATCGTGGGATGCAACTCAGCAAAACTGTCAGATTTAACAGGACTGGAAGGTTTACTTTCTCGAGGGGTGAGGAAACTGCTTGAACATTTTCTTCACTGCGTTCCTGATCGGCTTTGCAACTGTCTTTGCATCCTTGACCTTGTCTCCGGTTGGACCACGCTCGAGCGTGTCCGTTGCCGTTCCGCGCCAGACGCTGTTGTTTGTCTTCGTATCAAGGAGGTCAATCACCAACGTGCCCTTTGTCACCAGCCAGCTTTGCGATCCGACGGCGACACCGGTGGCGATGGAATTCAATGAAGGGGACCAACTCGGATTTGAAACGTGAATGTCACTCATGCTGGAACCGAAGGCCACGACCGTCAGTTCAGGATCAGTTTCGACCTTTCTCAGCCCCTTTGCGGCGAGTTGGCTATCAACCGAGGACACAACAATTTGATTGGCGACTGGATTTGCGCTCGCCCCGTTGGACCAGGCGTAGGTCTTATACCTGGTAAGGTCCACGCTCGGATCCGCTCCCACATTCACTTTTTGCGCACGCACCGAGGCAGTACCGAGAAGGATCAACAGGATTACAATCAACAGTCTTTCCAGCGTGTTCATAAAGCCGCCTCTCTCGTGGTGAAAGTACCTGCTGGCATTTAACGCCGAGCTGAAACAACAAATACTGTCAATTCTTACAGTATGCGAGGCACCCCGGCGGGCTCATTATTTGGAGCTCAAACGAGGGAGATTGTTATGCGTACATTTATTTTGACAGCCATGTTGACGGTGATCCCGGGATCCATTTCACCTGTCTGCCAGGCTCAGGAGCCAACGACTACGGCACGATCCATTGCCGAGTCCAAACAGGCCATCGGCGATCCGGAACAAATGCGCGCCTCAATAAAGCAGCTCACAACTGAGAACGAACGTTTACGCGTTAAGGTTACCGAACTAGAGCGTCGCTTAAGGAATCAGTCAATTCGCGACCGTATGACGCAGGAGGAACAGCGAGCGGAGAACCTCGAAGAACAACTCTTCTCGATTGCCAAAGAGGAATCAAACCTTCAGGGGCAACTAGAAGAAGTCAGTGAGCAATTACGTCCGGAAAATATCCAACAGCTTCCGGTGCTCGGCTCGCTGCGACCGGAGGAAGTCAGAGAGTCAACCCGCCGTAAATTGAGTAACCAGCAAAGTCGAATTCAAGCGCAGCTTCAGTTGTTGCAGCAAAACCGAGTCAGAATTCAATCCTCGGTTTCGGTCACTGACATGTTAATCCAGAATCTCAGGGCTCAGATGCAGTCGGCGTCCCGTCCGTGAGCGGAACCGCTTTACTTTCGTGTTACTTACCTACGAAGTAAACCTCAATAGGTCTCTTCGTTGTTCGGCTCATACCTTTCAGAATCAACTGCACGTCTTTGGTATCTTTAGGGAGTGTTACTTTTCCGGTGCATTGAAGTCCACCGGGAGTCGCGCCTCCTGTGATCTGGAGATCAAAAATTTCCTGCGACTCACGATCCTGAGTCCACGTTCCGCTTACGAAGACGATTATGTCAGAAACAAGTCTGAGCTCAGCCCTCCCGTCATCGAGCAGGGTTACAATTATTGCAGTGATCTTGAACTGTTCCTGACCGAGCTTCAGTGTCCCCTGGCCCTTGGCTTGTGTCATCCGATCTGGCGCTTCCTGTGGCGCAACCGTAGCGCCGGAAGTAGCAAACATCGAGACCACAAATATGGAAGCAACGGCTATCATTCGTTTGAATTTCATCAAGCTGTCCTTTTCAACGACTCACAACTTGTCGAAACTAGCGCGCTGCAGGCTGGGTAGTAACTGTCAGTTCTTACAGTCACCGTGTCACAATTGACGTTTCGGCGTTTGTGGCTTCGGCGAATTAATTTTTGGACCAACCTCTTCAGTCTTGATTAAACGTTGCCGTAATCGGAATTGAAAAACCGCATTAATTACCGCGAAGATGAAAGCGGTAGAGATTCCACACAACAACACACCTGAAAAACCCTCAATAACCCCAAGCAAACGCCACCTCCGTGGCAACAAGACGTCGCCGTACCCAATCGTCGCAAAGCTGACCATCGAGAAATAAAGCGACGTCTCAAAATCGCTAAAGAGATTCTGTGTGTAAAAAAATGCTGCCCACAGAGTCGTCTGAAGCAGGTGCAGGAACATCACGGCGGCAAAAAGCGTGACCATCAGCACGGCGAAATGTCTGGTGCTCGCGTTTCGTTCGAAATCATCGCGCTTGCGCAACAGCCATTCTGCCATCAGTAAGATTCCCGTCACATGAATTATCAGACAAGCTGACACGATCGCGGCGGCAATGGATATTTCAGCTAACATAGCGTGTTAGGCCGCAAGTAGTCAGTGGCCCATCTGCCAACGATAATTCCCGGCTTCAAATTCCCTGTACTGTCAATTCTGCCAGTATCACCACTCTTAGCACCCGCAATAGAATTCGCTTTTATTTACGCGGAGGCTCAGCGTGCAGCTACTTTGTGCGTCCGCTCCAATAGACCACCACCGGTAAAGACTCTCCGACGACCTAGGAGTAGCGATGAAGATTCGGCACCCGCGAGTCCTTTCAGTTTTAGCAATACTCGCCGCGTCACTCAGCGCCAGTATGGGATGCAAATCCAAAACTGCGCACAATACGGCTCCACCCCCGCCACCTTCAGTAGTGGTGGCGGCTGTAGATCAGAAGACCGTGCCGATCTATAGCGAATACGTCGGACAGACCAGAGCAGACAACACGGTGGAATTACGAGCACGCGTAGAGGGCGTGCTACAGAAGGTCTATTTTCGAGAGGGTGCGCCGGTAAAAAAGGGCCAGCTTCTGTTCACGATAGACAAGCGTCCGTTTGAAGCCGCTTTGCAGTCGGCCAAAGCACTCGCCGCCAAAGCCGTTTCAGACCAGGCCCAGGCCCAGCAGCGAGTTGACGTTCTTCAGGCACAAGCAGAGTTGGCAGATGCCCAGGCCGTATTGAACCGGGCCGATCAGGACGTTGCGCGCCTGGCTCCACTCGCTAAAGAGAAAGCGGTCACAGAACAGGATCTCGACGCAGCGATTGCAGCGCAAAAGTCTGCGCGAGCGTCAGTCGACGCGCGCAGGGCCAACCTGACCAACCTCGAAGCTGCCGTTAAATACACGATCGAAAGAGCCAAGGCAGAGGTTTCCGCCGCAAACGCGCGCGTGGTCCAGGCCCAGCTCGACCTGAGCTATTGTGATATTCACTCGCCGATCAGCGGCATTATCGGGTTCCTGCAAGTAGACGAAGGAAACCTCGTGGGCCGCGGTGACGCCACTTTACTCGCAACCGTTTCCGCGTCTGATCCACTACTCGTCAATTTCAGCGTCAGCGAGATCGAATACCTCAAACTGACTGACGCCGAAACTGCCGGACAGCGAGCCGGGGAGCTCCGCTTCGATCTGCTTCTTTCGGACGAAAGCGTGCATCCGTACCAGGGGACATTTCGCGTCCTGGACCGCATTGTCGATCCGACCACTGGAACGATGAAAGTAGAAGCGACCTTTCCAAACCCGGGAAGCTATCTGCGCCCCGGACAATTTGCCCGGGTACGCGTTGCCGTAGCTGAAAAAGAGAACGCGATACTGGTTCCAGCGCGCGCGATTCAAGAGCTCCAGGGCGCGAAGACAGTCATGGTGGTGGACCAGGAAAACAAAGTCGTGGTTCGCACTATCAAACTTGGTGACAAGGTTGACAAGAACGTGATCGTACTTGACGGACTCAACGCCGGCGAGCGCGTGATCGTCGAAGGCATGCAGAAAGTTCGTCCGGGGGGCCAGGTGAATCCACAGATAGCGAGTGTATCGACACCGCCTGCCAAAGGATGATCGCTCATGTCAAACTTTTTCATCCAGAGACCGATTGTCGCGATTGTTATCTCCATCCTCACGCTTTTGATCGGTGTCGTTGTTATCCGCGGCCTTTCAATTGAGCAATATCCGTTTCTGGCGCCACCCAACATCCGTGTCACTGCCACTTATCCGGGAGCCTCTGCCGAAGCCGTCGAACAATCCGTGGCGACTCCAATCGAGCAGGAAGTCAATGGTGTCGACCGCATGATCTACATGAAGTCGTCAAACACCAGCGACGGTCGAATGTTGCTCGACGTGAACTTCGAAGTTGGAACCGACCAGGACACCGCGAATGTGCTGACGCAGAATCGCGTTTCCACGGCCGAGGCCCGGCTGCCCGTTGAAGTCAACCAGCAGGGCGTTACGGTAAAGAAGCAGAGTCCGAGCATCCTCATGGTTATCTCGCTGTATTCACCAAGGGATGCTTACGACGCCAATTTCCTGATCAACTACTGTGGCATCAACTTGCGCGACCAGATTCTTCGCATCCCCGGCATCGCTCAGGTGGATCTCTTTGGCGGCACCGACTACGGCATGCGCGTGTGGATCAAACCTGATCGGCTTGCCAAGTTGGGGCTCGCTCCTTCGGATGTCATCGCTGCCATCAAAGAACAGAATCTGCAAGCACCGGCCGGAAAGATCGGCGGAGCGCCCACGCCCGCGGACCAGGAATTCACTGAAACCCTGAGCGCGCCCGGCCGCCTCGTTACTCCCGAAGAATTTGAAAACATCATCGTTCGCCAGACCAACACAGGCGCCGTCGTAAGGATCAAGGACATCGGGCGAGCCGAACTCGGCTCGCAGGATTACAACTCCTTCGGCAGGCTCAACGGAAAGCCCAGCGGAGCGATGGCCGTTTATCTCCTGCCGGGCGCCGATCAACTAAAAGCTGCGGAAACGATCTACGAGACGATGGCGCATGCAAAGTCGCTTTTTCCTCCGGACGTTGATTACAAGATCGTCTACGACACCACCCCGGCAGTCGAAGCCTCGATTGAGGAGATACTGCATACATTTGTCGAAGCATTGATCCTGGTGACCATCGTGGTCTTCGTCTTTTTGCAGAATATCAGGGCCACGATAATTCCCTTGATCACAATTCCGGTTTCTCTCGTCGGCACTTTCATCTTCTTTCCGGTGCTCGGTTTCTCAGTCAACACGCTTTCGATGTTTGGACTTGTCCTCGCAATCGGGATCGTGGTTGACGACGCGATTGTGGTGGTTGAGGCAGTCATTCATCACCTCGAGCATGGTCTGCCACCAAAGGAAGCGACGATCAAAGCCATGAGCGAAGTTTCAGGACCGGTTATCGGTATCGCACTGATTCTGTCGGCCGTGTTCGTCCCCGTGGCACTGCTCGGCGGTCTCGTCGGCAGTATGTACAAGCAGTTTGCCTTGACCATCGCGATCTCGGTGTTGCTCTCAGCGTTCAATGCATTGTCACTGACGCCGGCGCTTTGCGCGATGATGTTGAAAGAGCCGAAACCGATGAGGGGACCACTCGGCGCTTTCTTCCGCGGCTTCAATCGTGTCTTCGACGTTACCACAAACGGCTACGTTCATGTCTCGCGACTGCTGGTTCGCCGTGGAGTTCTGACGATCGGCATCGTGGGCATCGTCGTGCTGGGCACGATCGTTTTCGCACGAGCCATTCCAACCGGCTTCATTCCCGACGAAGATCAGGGAATCCTCGGTGTCAACGTACAACTACCTCCGGGCGCATCCCTGGCGCGCACCAGTGACGTGCTCAAAAAGGTCGAAGAGATCCTGGGAAAGACCGATGGTATCGAGTCATATCAGACGATCGGTGGCTATGGAGTTGTTACCAACACTTACCAGCCGAACTACGGTTCCCTTTTTGCTCGCTTGAAACCATGGGATGAGCGTCATGGTGAGGCTTTGCACGTCAAAGGAATCATGGCCTCGCTGCAACGACAATTTGCAACGATTCCCGAGGGTGTCGTCTTTGCGTTCAACATACCGACGCTGAGCGGATTTGGCGCTGCCTCCGGTTTTAACTTTCTGATTCAGGATCGCACTGGAACCCTGACCGTTGACGAACTCGGCGAACAAGTCAGGTCGTTCATGGCCGCCGGCCGGAGACGGCCCGAACTTGGAAATCTATTTACTTCATTCGATCCAAACTACCCGCAGGTGAAGGTTGATCTTGATCGGGAAAAAGCGCGCACCCTGGGAGTGCCGGTCAACGACGTCTTTCAGACAATGTCCACCGCAATGGGCGGAGCCTTCGTGAACGACTTCAACCGGTTCGGCCGCCTTTACCGTGTCTACGTCCAGGCCGAATCAACTGATAGGTTGCATGCAAGCGACATCGGAAGAATCTACGCCCGCTCGCAAACTACCAATTCGATGGTTCCGCTTTCGACCCTGGTTAATATCAACGACATCGCGGGCACTGAGATCACGACGCGTTTCAACCTCTTGCGATCGGTGGAACTCACGGGTGCGCCCGCAGCCGGTTATACGTCTGGCCAGGCATTGGCAGCACTCGAGGATGTGTTTGCTGAGAGCATGCCGCCGGAAATGAGTTTCTCCTACTCGTCGCTCTCTTATCAGGAGAAGATTGCGCCGCCGCCTGCGCCGACTTTCATAATGGCAATCGTCTGCGTGTTTTTGTTGCTGGCGGCAATGTATGAGAGTTGGCGTTTGCCGTGGGCCGTGCTTTTGGGATCGCCCCTGGTCGCGCTGGGCGCGTTATTTGGTGTCTGGGCGTTTGGTTATGACAACAACGTCTACGTGCAGATCGGGTTAGTGATGCTCATCGGGCTCGCGGCAAAGAATGCAATTCTGATCGTCGAGTTTGCTAACGCCAAATATAAAGAGGGCAATTCGCTCGAAGACGCTGCGCTTACGTCTGCTCGATTGCGTTTCCGTCCGATTTTGATGACGGCATTTGCCTTTATTCTGGGTGTGATTCCCCTGATGAAAGCCAGTGGCGCGGGCGCCGGAGCACAGAACGTAATGGGGGTTGGTGTGTTTTTCGGCATGCTCGTCGCCACTGGCTTAGGGGTTTTCATCATTCCTGGAAATTTCACCTTCATCGAGGGACTGGGTCGTCGCAAACGCGAAAAGGTAGTCGCTGCACCCGCGCCGGTACCGGCTACCGCCGATGCCGGAGGTGACCATTGATGAAGCGATTACTGCCGGCTCTTTTGCTTACGTGTGTGACTGGTACGGGCGTAGTCGCACAGAAATATCAACGACCCCAAGTGCAAACCCCGAGCACGTTTCGTAGCGACCCGAGCCCTCAACCTGATCCGCAAACACTCGCCAACTTGAAGTGGTTCGAGTTATTCAAAGATGAAAAGCTACAACAACTGATTCACGAAGCCCTGGCGCATAACTACGATCTGCGCGAAGCAGTCGCGCGCATAGATGCGGCCCGGGCCAATCTTGGGATCATACGCTCGGAACAGTTTCCCACGATCGTTGCCAGCACTGATGTCACAAACCAACGACAGTCGAGAAGCAGCGCTTTTGATCTGCCTGAACCGATAAAACGAGATCGATCTTTCGGCAGCGTGCTGCTGAACCTGCTCACTTTCGAGCTTGATATTTGGGGAAGACTGCGAAAACAAACAGCCGCCGCAAGGTTGGATTTGCTGGCGACTGAAGAAGCACGGAAAGCAGTCATAACGACGCTGGTCAGTGACGTCGCGACAGCTTATTTCGGTTTGCGTGAGCTTGATTTCGAGCTCGATATTTCTCGGCGCACGCTCACTTCGCGCGAAGAATCGTTACGACTGATCCAACTCCGCCAACAGCGCGGCGTCGCCACGATGCTCGAAGTTCGCCAGGCGGAAGAGTTGGTTTACGACGCGCGCGAAGTAATACCCGCACTCGAGCAGGGAATACAGCAAACGGAAAATTTTCTCAGTTTTTTAACCGGCCGGAACCCGTCGGCGATTGAACGAGGAGTCAGTTTGACGGACCAGCAGATGCCGCCCACGGTCCCGGCCGGATTACCTTCCGATCTGATCGAACGTCGCCCTGACATCCGTGCAGCGGAAAACAGTCTGATGGCGGCGAACGCGCGGATAGGAGTGGCGAAGGCTGAATACTTTCCGCGAATCTCACTTACTTCTTTTCTCGGTTACGAGAGTGGTCAACTGACAAGCCTCTTCAGCGGCAGCCGAAACGTTTGGACCCTCGCGGGACAAGCTACACAACCGATCTTCACCGGGGGCCGCTTGAAATCGAATGTGCGTTTCACGCAGGCGCAACGTGATTTTCTGCTCGTCGATTATCAACAGACGATTCAAGCCGCGTTTCGTGAAGTCTCAGATTCGTTGGTTGCGTATCAAAAAGTTAAAGAGGTTCGCACGCAACGTGGACTGCTGGTAGAAACCCTGCGCGATCGTTCCCGTCTTTCATACTTACGCTACACGGGCGGCGTAGCGACATTACTGGATGCGCTCGACGCCGATCGAGAACTCTTTGAGGCGGAACGAAGTTTGGCCCTCGCACGCCGCGATGAACTGCTGACCGTGGTCCAACTCTACAAGGCGCTTGGCGGTGGTTGGCAGTGAGGCCGCAAAGAATTTTGCCATGCCACAAAAAGGCACAAATACATCTGCGCTGAAATCGAGTGCATTCGAGCGAGCGTCTCTAAAAAGTGAAACGTATCGTGTCGTTACGCTGCTTTGTGTCCTCGTCGCGATTGGCGTTTTAGCGATAGTTCGGGGCGCTGCGACACAAAACTACCTGCTCGCGATCGGCCAGGTCGCAGTGCTTGCGCTCGTCATCGCTCATGAAAGCGTTATCTTGCACGCAATCAAAACGGCGCTTCGCTTTGATGAGCCTGTGATACCCGAGCTCTGGGTATTCAACGTCCTGATCGAAAGCCAGCTACCCACGATCGCGCTATTTGTTCTCGTGCTGGCCGAGTGGATGACTCCTTATCAAGTGTTAGTCGCACCCGCAATCGTGATGTACTTCTTGTTCATCACCCTTTCGACACTGCGATTGCGACCGATTCTCACCCTCCTCACCGGTTTCCTATCGGCGGTCGGTTATCTCGTCGTTGTCTTATATGTACATCTCAGATTTACAGACTCAACCGCATTTCCCTTCCCTGTCTATCTCACTTACGCCGCATTGATTTTTGCGGCGGGCATTATCGCGGCCGCAGTCGCACGACAGGTTCGCGGTTACGTTGCTGCCGCCCTGCGGGAAGCCAAACTGGAAAGCGAGTTGCAACAAATCAATCACGATCTTGATATCGCTCGCTCGATCCAACAGGGACTGCTGCCTGCAAGTCCACCTCAATTGGACCATTTCGAGATCGCCGGTTGGAATCAACCCGCTAATCAAACTGGCGGCGACTATTTTGACTGGCAACGCCTGCCGGACGGACAGATCGCCCTCAGTGTTGGCGATGCAACCGGTCATGGAATAGGTCCGGCCCTGGTGAGTGCGCTCTGTCGTGCGTACGCGCGCGCGAGCTTCATGGTCGATGAATACGATCAGGTTCTCGAACGTCTCAACAGTCTGCTGGCTAACGATCTTGCCGATAATCACTTCGTAACGTTTGCAGTCGTATTTCTCAACCCGGTCCGTTCGGAAGTCAAAGTACTCTCAGCGGGTCATGGACCAATTCTCTGCTACCGGCGAGCCACAGATAAATTGGAGAACTTCGAAGCCCAGGGAATTCCACTCGGAATGATTGACGGCATGACTTATGAAAACTCGCGCCTCAGATGGCTGAAGGCGGGCGACATGATAGTCCTGGTTACTGATGGCTTTTATGAATGGCAGAACCGTGGCTCGGAAGAATTTGGACTGGAGCGACTGAAGGACACGATTCGCCAGGCTCGAGATTGTTCGGCGAATGAAGTGATTGCGAGACTCTACGCGGCGGTAAAGATTTTTTCCGAAGGAACCGAACAGAAAGACGATCTCACAGTGCTTGTGATAAAGCGAAAAACCACGGCTGTCGCCAAAAAGGTTGGAGTTGAAGCGGCTCAGAATGAGCTTGTCGCGTTAACAACATAACGTAGCGTGCGGTCGTCTGGAAGGAGAAGTTATGAGTAAAGCGGCTTTGGCGTCGAAAGAAACGATTCTCACTATCGTCGGACAGCTAATCGAAATAAGTAAACTCGATACGGTTTTCCGCGACCTGTACATTCACAGAGCAAGAGCGCTGCTGGCCACATTCTTCAGTGTGGGAAGCTATCTGCAACTTAAAGAGAACAGGGCTGAGATTCCCTGGGTCGAAAAACAACTGCGCGTAAGCGTTGAGCGAAATGATTGGACCAGATGTAGCGAGTTGACTGAACGTTTGCGTGAGCTGCGGAAAAAGGCGGACGCGGGATCTCACTTTGCGAAGTTCGCGGAAGCAGTATACGAGCGAGCCGGCAACGTTTCCATTGACCCGTTTTCATCGGGCTTGAACATTTTCGTGAGCGCCACGAATGCGAGTGCTCTGGGCAGCCGGGCTGAGGCCATTAGCCTTCTGCACGCACTTGAACGAAGTGACCCCGAAAAACGAGAGTTCTATGCGAGTCGCGTGGCAGACTTTAATCGACTCACAATCAGCAGCGTTGCAACAGTCAAGCAAGAGGAACGCATCGATGCTGGACAACTGCAACAAATAGCCCTCAGCGCCTTAGATGCCGGAGATCTTTCCAAATTCGATCAGTTGCTGGCGAGCTTGGCCGGGGAATCTCAAACCAAACAGGAGAAGCAGGACGAAATTGACTTGAAACCAGCCGAAGTAACGGAACTCGGTGACGACTTACTCTACACGTTCACTGAAGAGACGCTTTCAACGGCTCGTAAACTCGGCCTCGCGCCGGCTCGCACTCAATCACGGCGTCAGTTCGCTTACCTGATCCCACACGGTTGGCAACCGTCATTCCGGCGGGACGAAATTCGAAAATGGTCGAAGGAGAAACTGTCAAAGCTCACCTATCCCTCAGACACATCAAACGGCGCGCGAGAAGCAATAGAATTCTTTTTATTGAACCCATTCATCACTTCCGCGGGCACACGCTATCGCGTCTGCCTCGTTGCCGAGGACTTGTTGCTCGAGGATTTTCCTGAACCCGACTCTAAAGAAGAAGAACCTTCTAAGCTTTTGAACATGCTTAAACTAACAACTCGTTGGGGTATTACGCGCACGGATATTGAGAATGCGCTGCTCGAACATGGGTTAAAGGTCCTTGACGAGCTGCACCTGGATCCCGAGGTATTCCGTTTGGTGGTTATACCGGCTGATCTCTATACCCATCTGGGACTGCAGCGAGGCTGGGGACAAAAAGAAATGTGGACCCACTTTGATGGTTATCGAGTACTGGAAGGAGGAAAGCTGCAAGCGCTGGCCGGCGGTGACAAACGCTTTGGCGGCGCGCATGACGTAGTGAGTTTCAGCAACGATTATGCGAGTGCAAAAATATTCACTCGCTTTGCGGTGGTACAAAGAAAACGGCTGATGGATTGGCAAAAGCGTTAATAAAAGGAAAATGGTTCTCCTCACTCGAATCGGCGAGCCAATCACACTTTTCTACGTAGAGTTACGGATATTCACGACATTATGGTTAATGTGCCGCAGTCGAATGCGGCAAAAAGGGGCAAACATGGACTCAATTGAATCCGTGTGATCTTCATCACACTGTTTCTACGTAGAATTACGGATATCCCCTGCAGATTGTTGAATCTATAATGAGACTCAACGGACTAGTTTGTTTGATCCCCTGGGTCCTCCCCCGACTCACTGCAATCTCAGTCCAAGGTAGACAGATTGCGTAGCAGTGCCATTTCGTCAGGAGCTGTAGCACATCTTCATTAATGCAGCCGGTAAGCGCAACCTAACTGTCGGTTTTTGGCGGCAATCAAAAAGGTTTTCTCCCCATGCGCTGGTGGTGTTTTCTCCGACCCCACGGCTTCCGAATTACACTACCTATAACTCTGCTTTTCGTCCTTAACTCTCAAACTTCAGCCCAACCAACTGCGTCAATCGAAGGACAAATAGTCGATCAGCACCATGCTGCTATTCCACGAGTGAGGATTACAGCAATAAACCCTGCGACTGGTTTCGAACGGGTGGCGACATCCGACATCAGCGGGAGATATCAATTTTCGGCATTACCTGTCGGTGATTATACAGTCAAGGTCAGCGCTGCCGGATTCAGGCAACAGGTAGTCGAGAAACTGAGGGTTGAAATTGGTCGGAGAATAACTCAGGACTTTCAGCTCGAGGTCGGAGACATTTCGGAACAGGTATCCGTGTTGTCTGCAAACGACGGTATCGAACGCTCTTCCAGTTCCGTCGGGTACGTGATGGATGAAAGCGCGGTCCAGAAAATTCCTCTTAACGGCCGTTACTTTCTTGATCTCGGATTGCTCGCACCGGGCTCGGTAACACCGCCTCAAGGAGCATTCTCGGCCTCACCCATGAGAGGTCTCGGGTCACTTGCGCTCAATACGGCAGGAAACCGTGAGGAAACCGTCAACTACCAGATTAACGGCATAACGCTAAACAACCTGACCTTCAGCTCAATCAGTTTTCAGCCATCTATCAACACTATCCGGGAATTCAAGGCTGATAATTCAGCCTTCGCCGCAGAATACGGTCAGAGCTCAGGGGCGGTGGTGAATATTGTGTCTCGCTCCGGCGCCAATAAGTTTCATGGCGAACTATTTGAGTTCTTCCGTAACGACGTTCTCGATGCACGCAACTTTTTCGAATTAACATCTCATAAGCCGCCGCCTTTCAAACGCAATCAGTTTGGTGGAAACATCGGTGGACCAATTATCAACGACACAGTGTTTTTCTTTGTCTCGTACGAGGGCCTTCGGCAACGGCAGGGACTGGATATCAACAGCGTGGTGCTTAGCGACGAGCAACGCGCCGCCACCACTGATCCAGTGATAACGAGTCTCGTCGGCTTCATTCCTCGCGCCAATTTTGTCGATTCCTCCGGAACGTCCCGGTTCGTCAGTTCGGCCGGTGCTCCTGTTGACGTTGATCAGTGGACCGCTGATATCAACTACAACTACAGCGAAAGAGATCAAGTACACGGCTATTACGCAATTCAGCGCTCGGAGGTACGTGAGCCCACTCGCACAGGTAACACGATTCCGGGCTTTGGCCTCGTCGTGCGAGCTTTGCGACAGATCTTCACGTTCAACGAAACACACACGTTCAGCCAATCGATGGTAAACGAGTTGCGTTTTGGTTTTAACCGCTTCTCGGGATCCAGCACTCCCCTGGCCCAACTCAACCCGGCCGACCTGGGTATTAAGAACGGAGTAAATGATCCAATCGGCCTACCTCAAATCAATATTGCCGGTGGCAGTCTTAATCTCGGCGGTCCGGCGAATCAACCGTCAGGACGCGGCGACACCACCTTTGTCGTAGCCAATACCGTGAACTGGCTCTTTGGTCAACACTCATTGAAGCTGGGCGGCGAATACAGACAGTTTCTCAACAACAATTTCCGGCGCACGACCGGTTCATTCAATTTTCCGAGCATCGTTGCCTTTTTAGCAGGAACGGCAAACTCCTTCTCCATCACTCGCGGCAATCAATCAACCAGCATCGCCCAGGGCGCGTTCGGGTTCTTTGCTCAGGATAACTACAAACCGCATCCGCGTCTGACACTCCAAATGGGTTTGCGCTATGAGTGGAACATGACGCCGAGCGAACGCTACGACCGCTTCATCGTCTTTGATCCAAATAGCAACTCATTGCTTCGTGTAGGAACTCATTTCGACAAGGTCTACGACGAAAACAACCACAACATTCAACCCCGCGTCGGTTTTGCCTGGATTCCCTTTAGTCAGGGTGAGACGGTCGTGCGCGGTGCGTACGGCATCTACGTTGATCAGCCGATGACAAGCATCGTGACTGGCTTGGGTGGAAATCCACCACTCGCAACACCTCTGACTTTCAGCGGCACGATCCGTCTCAATGATGCAATCAGCCTCGCTGGTCCTGCCGGTCTCGCACCAGCGTCAATTGATCGCAACTATGCCAATGCTTATGTGCAGTCGTGGAATCTCAATGTGCAACGCGAACTTTTCAGAACCGCGTTGATGATTGGGTATCTTGGCTCCAAGGGCACACATCTGATTACGCGCCGCAACATTAATCAGCCCATCAAGGGAGTGCGTCCATACCAGTCCCTTTCTCTAAAGAGCCCGATACTGCCCGGCGCCACCCTGGGCAACATCACTGAAGTCGGAAGCTCCGGTAATTCAAGTTATGAGGCGCTGTGGTTAACAGCCACGCGGCGACTGACGAACGGCTGGCAATTTAGTACTTCTTACACGTGGTCTAAATCGATCGACTACACGTCATTCAGTACCGGCGGCATTCTGGTACAGAACAGTTATGACCTGCCGGGCGAGCGCGGATCATCTGATTTCGATGCACGCCATCGTTTCGTACTTAGCTCAATCTACGATCTGCCTTTCAGGAAAAATCGATTGGTGTCCGGTTGGCAAGTTGGCGTGATAGTGCAGTCGCAAAGCGGCAATCCATTTAGTGTGGTGACGACAAATAGCACCGTGAATGGAGTCGCCAACACGCTCCGCCCTGATGCGCATGGTCCGGTCACGATCTTTGGTGAAGTGGAGCAGTGGTTTGACACCTCTGTGATTACCGCAGTGCCAGGTTTCGGCAGTTTGGGCCGAAACACGATCGTCGGCCCCCGATTCAACAACACTGATGTTTCGGTCATCAAGACTACCGACCTCGGTGAAGGCTTGCGCATTCAGTTTCGAGCCGAAGTCTTCGACGTCTTCAATCACGCAAATTTCGGAAGGCCCGGTAACACGGTTGGCACGCCGGCCTTCGGTCACATTACCAGCACGCGTTTCCCAACTGGCGAGAGCGGCTCGTCGCGTCAGATTCAGTTTGCGCTGAAGTTTGGGTTTTAAAAAGCAGCGGTCATAAGCCCTGAGTTTCCTGAGGATGAGACATCGATTGCACACCCGCTTTAAATCCGTGATTCGCATCGTGGGATTACTGTGCGTTGCCTTTTCCTGGACGTTAGGGCCGGCGGCGTTGGCGCAGGATTCTGATGCTGCGAAAAAGGTACTCGTACTCTACTGGGAAAGTAAGGATTTTGCGGGAAACATCAGTTTCGATAAAGGCTTTCAAGCCGGTCTGTATTCAGAGCCATCGAACCATTGGGAGCTATTTAGTGAATACCTCGATTCGACTCGCTTTCCCGGTGAGCATCAAGCTGAGTTGCTGCATGATTACCTGCGCGAAAAGTATGCCGGGCAAAAAATCGATGTGGTTGTCGCCACACCGGATCCGGCGCTCGATTTTCTTCTTCATTACCGCACGGATCTGTTTACAGAATCGCCGATAGTTTTTGTCGGTATCAGGCGCCCATCAAAAGAGATCCTTACCGCCGGTCCCGGTCTGACCGGAATAATCCGCGCTAATACACATAGAAAAACTCTGGATCTGGCTCTCAAGCTACACCCCGAAACCAGGGAAGTTTTTATCGTTAGCGGATCGGTTGAACGTGATAAGCGATTCGAAACAGTCGCTCGAGAGGAACTTGCCGGCTACGACAAAAAAGTTCGCATCTCTTATCTTACCGATCTGCCAATAACCGAATTAGTGAACCGCGTTAAAGAGTTGCCGCAAGACTCACTGATCCTTTACGTCTGGCAGCGCTCCGCACTCGAAACGGAAAAGACTCTGCAAACCTTTGACGTTTTGGAAAAGATAAGACAAACGACATCGGTCCCTATTTACGGGATGGGAAGTCGGAATGTCGGGTACGGACTCGTCGGTGGTTATGTGCAGGATTCTGAGCGCAATGGATTGGAAGCCGCCGAAATTGTTCGCCGGATTTTGAACCATACACGAGTGCAGGATATTCCCGTAGACAGCGCTTCGTCAGTTCCGATGTTTGACTGGCGCGAGTTGAGACGTTTCGGAATAAGCGAGACCAGTTTGCCGAGCGGCACTGTCGTTCGCTTCAAAGAGTTTACCCTCTGGGAGCAATACAAAGGACGGATCGTTTTCCTGGCTTCGCTCCTGGTTGTACAAACTCTCATCATCACGGCCCTGTTGTTAGAACGTCGCCGCCGGCGCCGTGCCAGGCAAGCTCTCAATCGTCTCAATGCTGAGCTTGAAACACGTATCGAAGTGCGCACTGCCGCTTTGCATGCGAAGAGTAGAGAGCTCGAGACTTTTGCCTATTCCGTGGCTCATGACCTAAAGGCGCCGCTCCGTGGTATCGATGGTTACAGCCGGCTCTTGTTGGAAGAATACGCAGGCAGCCTGGACGGCGAAGGTCGCACCTTCCTGCAAACGATTCGCGACTCTACTGGTGAAATGAACCAGTTGATTGACGATCTGCTCTCCTATTCGCGTCTTGAACGCCGCGAAGTGAGAACGGACCGGATTGAGCTGGCGCCGATCATTAATTCGTTGGTGGAAGAAAAGCGACGTGAATCAGTGGCACGTTCAATCGATTTTGTGATCGACGTCAATGGCGCCACGGTTCTGGCTGATGCCAGTGGTCTCGCTCAGGCAGTCCGAAACTATCTCGACAACGCTATCAAATTCACCGGCCAGGTTGCCGACCCACACATTGAGGTTGGTTCGAAGGAAAGCGCTGAAAGCTGTCTCGTATGGGTACGAGATAACGGAATCGGATTTGACATGAAGTATCACGACCGGATCTTCGACCTCTTCCAGCGGCTCAATATTTCCGAAGAGTATCCCGGCACAGGTATTGGTTTGGCGATCGTGCGCAAAGCCATGGAACGCATGGGTGGCCGTGCGTGGGCGAAAAGCGAGCCTGGCCATGGTGCGACTTTCTACCTGGAGATTCCCAGATGAAACAAACCACGGCTAATACAATCAGCCGCTCTTTAACATGCCTTTACGGGTTGTGAAATGAGAGTTCTTTACGTAGAGGACAATCCAAAAGATGCCGACCTCACCTTGCGAACGCTAAGCAGGACCGCGCCTCAACTCGGTCTTGAAACTGTTTCCAGCATTGGTGAGGCACATGCACGTTTGGCGCGAATTGTTTCAGCGCCGATCGATCTGGTGCTCACTGACATGCAGTTGCGGGACGGCGACGGACTGGATCTGCTCACCTACATCCGCGAATTTCCTTTGCCGGTCGCGGTTGTGATTGTTACCGGCATGGGCGACGAAGAGACAGCCGTAGCCGCGCTAAAGGCCAGAGCTAATGATTACGTAGTCAAACGCGAGGGCTATCTCGACAGGCTGCCGCTAATACTCGAGAGTGCCTTCAATCACTACCGTGCTGACGCCGCACGACGCGCTAAGCAGTTAAGAATCCTTTACGCAGAAAACAATTCTGTGGACGTCGATAACACGCGCCGCCACCTGTCCGTGCACGCGGATCACATTCATCTGAAAGTTGTGTCAACCGAACAGGAAACGGTTTCCACTCTACTAGTTGGTGCGGAACGCTTCGATGTACTCCTGATGGACTTTCATCTGTCCGAACCCCACGCGCTTAACCTGATGCGTGAATTACTCATGAATGATAAGCAGGCTACGCCTATCGTGTTGGTCTGTAATGAAGCGGACGAAGACTCAGCCCGGCAAGGATTGAGACTGGGGGCTTCAGCCTACCTCGTCAAGCGCCCTGGTTATCTTCATCAATTGTCGTGGGAGCTGGAGCAAGCACACGCTCGCGCAGATTTACAGGCTCGCGAAGCGGCTCTCAATGCCAGCGAGGAACGTAACCGCGCCATCCTCAATGCCATACCGGACCTTATGTTCGTACTGGATCGCGAAGGTACATATCTGGATTACCACGCCCGTAATGAAGAAATGCTGTGGAAGCCTCCCAGTGAATTTTTGGGCAAGAAGCAATCAGACACGCTCCCGCCGGAACTCGCCGCCGCTTTCTCACGTCGTTTCAGTGAGGTGTTTCAATCCAATGAACCGGTCCTCATGGAATACAGGCTGCTAATGCCTCACGGCCTGCGCACTTTTGAAGCCTCGATGGTGAAATGCGACCGAGACAAGATCCTCACCATTGTGCGCGACATTACCGAACGAAGAGAGGCGGCGGAATCGCTGAAAAATGCGTTGGCTGAAGTGCAACGCCTGAAGGATCAACTGCACGAGGAAAACATCTATCTACAGGAGGAGATCCGCGTCGCCAGCAACTTCGGCGCGATTATCGGCAAGAGTGAACTGCTGCGACGCGTTCTAAGCAAGGCCGAACAAGTAGCTCCCCTCGACACTACCGTCTCAATATTTGGTGAGACGGGCACTGGCAAGGAACTATTGGCCCACGCTATCCATAAACTTAGCCAGCGCGCGAATCATACGCTTGTCAAAGTGAATTGTGCTGCGTTACCGGGATCACTCATTGAGAGCGAGTTGTTTGGTCACGAGAAAGGAGCCTTCACCGGAGCCGATGCCCGCCGTAGCGGACGGTTCGAGATAGCCAACGGTGGAACCATCTTTCTCGATGAAGTCGGCGAACTCCCATTTGATTTACAAGCGAAGTTATTGCGCGTACTCGAAGAAGGTGAGTTTGAACGAGTCGGAGGAAGTCACACGATTAAAGTCGATGTTCGGGTGATCGCGGCCACTAACCGCAACCTGGAAGAGGCTGTTCGAGAAGGCGTGTTTCGTTCCGACTTGTACTACCGGCTCAATATCTTTCCGATTACGATGCCGCCGCTGCGCGAACGAAAGGAAGATATACGGATACTGGTAACTCATCTCGTAAAGCAGTTGAGCCAGAAACTGGGCAAAACAATCGAGACGATCCCGCAGGACACGATGACCAAACTGAGAAATTATCCCTGGCCTGGTAACGTGCGTGAACTGCGAAACGTGATCGAGCGAGCAGTAATCATTAGCCCGGGATCAATCCTACGGTTGCTCGACGATCTCGATCCTCAGGCTTTAGAGGTGGATCTTCAAAAACAGGCTGTCACGATGGGCGTGATTTCTGACGCAGGCCTCGGAAGCAAAACGCTGGAACAAACCGAGTACAACCTGATACTGCACACGCTTAAGAACGTCCACTGGAAACTGGAAGGTCCAGGCGGCGCCGCGGAATTGCTGAACCTTCACCCAAGCACGTTGCGCTCGAAGATGCGTAAGCTGGGAATCGAGCGTCCACGATATGAGACCCAGGTTTAGCCACAAAGAAACACAAACATGGACCATGTGGTCTAACCGGGTAGTTGTGGCATTAGATAGAACATCAGCGCAATGATCGAGTAAACCGTGATCAGTTGGACGCCCTTGTACCAGTTCGACTCTCCATCGCCGCTGACCAGTGCTCCAATCATTACGGCGATGAATAATGAACCCAGCTCGGCCCGGCCGAATGCGAGTTCCAATGGTTGCGGGGCCACAAAATAACTTGCGAGGACAAGAATCGGAGCTACAAACAGCGCGATTTGTATGCAGCTTCCTGAAGCAATCCCGACGGATAAGTCCATCTTGTTCTTGCGGGCCATTGCGATTGCGGATCCACTTTCGGCGGCGCCGCCGACGATGGCCACGAAAACAATACCAATGAACAACTGCGACATGCCCAGCGCCTTGCCCGTCTCTTCAGCAGCACCAACGAGAATCTCACTCATCCAGGCCGCAAACACTGACGCGGCAAGCAAAGTGATAACTGCACGCGGTACGGACCATTGTTCTTCGTGATGAGCATCATGTTCGGAGTGGACGCTGGCGAACGCAGACGTGTGTGTTCGTAGTGAAAACAGGATGTACAGGCCGTAGGCAATCAACAACAGTATCGCGATTCCGATATTGAGTAACTGTTCCTGGCGGATGACTTCATTGGGCGCAATTACGCGACTAAAAGCGCTTGGCACCGTCATGCTTACGGCAGCCAAAAACATCATCGTGCTATAGGCGCGCGCTGCCGTTGCATTAAAACGCTGCTCGTGAAAGCGTAGGCCACCCAATAGAAAAGCCACTCCCAGAGCGAGCATGAGATTGGCGAGTATGGCGCCAATCAGCGATGCCCGCACCATCTCCAGTAAACCTGCTTTCAAAGCGACGAAAGCAATGATCAATTCGGGAGCGTTGCCGAAGGTTGCGTTGAGCAGGCCTCCGATCGCGTCGCCGGTGCGAGTGGCCAGTTGCTCGGTAGCATTTACTATCTGCGCGGCAATCGGAATGATTGCCACCGCCGCCATGAAAAACAGCACCGGCGCCGAGACATGGGCCAGATGCTCGAGTCCAACAGTGATCGGGATGAACAGAAGCAACCAGTTCATCGGACTGCGCAGGAAGCTGCTGAGCGGTGTTCTGGGGATCGGCGATCCGACATCGGTTAAGTCAGAAACTGCCTGGCCGGCTGTAGACATATCCTCTCCTTTTGTGCCTTTTTGCGGCTCAGTTACGGGCGTGACATTCGACGCACTGAAAGTCGCTGATATCACCCAGATTGATTGGATGTTTGAAGGGCTGATTGCCCTTATGGCAGGTCTCACATTTCCGATCTGCCAGGCCGCCCAGATCGACAGGATGCTGAAACGACTGGGTCTTCACAGACGGAGCGGGATTGGCTGAGTCAGCCAGAACGGTGTGACAGAGATTACAGTCGTTGCGTATTACCTTTCCGGAATTACTCACGTGTTCGCCGTCGTGACAGCGGAAACAACCCGTGAAATAAAAGTGTCCGATGTTATCCGGATGCGCCTGCCAATCAGTCTTCATTTCAGGAAAAGAATAAGTCCGGAAAATTCGCTGCACTTCACCGACGGCGGATTTGATCGCGCCGCTCTTGCCGGCATACAGCTCGGCATAGTTTGTCCGATAAAACTGATCCAACTGAGAAGCAATACCGTCAACAGCTTCAGCGGTAGTGTTGTATTGCTTGCCGAGTGCTGTTACTGCCTCTCGTTTCAGGTATGGCAAGGAGCGATCGAGCCGTGCCGATGCAAACGCTTGATCTACTGCCTGATCGGGCGGCAAATATCTGTGGGCCGGCCGATTGTGACAGTCAACGCAGTCCATGCGCCGTTTGTTTGCACTCTGGATCTGGTCCGGGGTGAGAGGACGATTACGGTCGAAGTATTCAGTCACATTTCCCTGGCCATCCTGCACCCGAATCCAGGGAATGATCTGCCGCTCGTCTTGCCTTGAAATGTAGCTGATCTCGTTCGCGAGATTCATGTGCCAGTGAATGCCGGCAACAACTCCCGTTTCAGGACTTCCGCCACCCACGCTTATCAGCATCCGCAGTTGTCGAAGAGAGTTCTGCTCGTCGTACGCATAATGGTTGAAGGTCTTGAGTTTTGCGCCGTGAAACTTCTCGGGCCAGTGACAGTGCCCACAGGTTTGATCGGCCGGACGCAGATTGTGTACGGGAGTTGAAATGGGCCGCGAGTAATTGCCACGAATGAGAGCGAACAGTTGCCGTGTGCCTGCCAGCTTCGATCGTGCATACCACTCTGCTCCGGAACCAACATGACAATCAACACACCTTAGTTTCGCATGTGGCGCAACTTGAAACGTGACAAATTCCGGGTTCATCACCGTATGACAGGCCTCGCCACAAAAGGATACTGACTCGGTATATTCATACGCTTTATAACTGCCAAAGGCGCTCATCGATACGAATAAGAAAGTAGCTCCCAGCAGGACCAGTGCAATGCGACGCTGGCGTCGATCGTTAAAATCGATCTTCGGGTAGGTACTGATCTCGGAGGATGGCGAGCGGCGGCGCCGGCGCCGCTCACGGATCATTCCAATCACGATCACAATCAACCCAAGAATTAGAAAGCCCGGTAGGAGTATGTAGGTGACGATGCCGAAGTATGGGTTTTCAGAGCGCTGAGTGAGGTCGATCAAAAACAGCAGCATAATGCACGCAAGACTGGTGAAAGTGATCACCAGGCCGGCGAAACTCACGTAGTTTTTAATCAGGCTGGGAACGCTCTGCGCTCGCCTTTCCTCATCGGTCATCTTTTTTTGCTGTCAGTTTCTCTGTGCGGCCTTTGTGTTCTCTGTGTCTCGGTGGTTTTTTACAGTGAATCATTAACCACAGAGACACGGAGAAACACAGAGGCTGCACCGAGATGAAAGTACATACTACGGCGCTGCTTTTAGTTGTTTCATGTGCTCGATCAGCGCTTTGGCCTGCTCCGCAGTCACACCCTTTTCTGCATACGCGGGCATATGCGGTGGCTTCGGAGCTTTCTTGCCCTTCAACACGATCTCGACAAGCTGGTCGTCAGTCAAAGGAGTTTCGAACTTCTTCTCCGCTTTCTTACCGTGGCACATAACGCATTTCGCTTTGTAGTAAGCAGCAGTGTCCGAAGGTTGGGCTGTGCTTTGGGCCACCACCACCACGAACACTCCAACGGCCATCGCGGTTGCAACTGTCGCTATTAATCCTTTCATCTTGAACACCTCCCTAAAATCAAATCTCAAAAGCGCCAGGCCGAGCCTTTGTGACAACGCGTACACACCGAAAAGTCGTCGCCGCCAAATGCCTTCGTGCCGTTGTGGCACGTCATGCAACTAAAACCGCGAGCCGGTGCGTGATGATTCAGCGGAATGGGGGCAGTCACCTGTTTGCGTTGCGGTTGGCCGGCACGAACTCTATGACAATCAAGACACTGCAAGGATTCTGAACTGTCATGACGTGCGTGACTGAATCCTCGTCGATACGCGATCGTTTGCATCGAGGATCTCACTAACGGCTCGAGACGGTGGCAAACTCCGCATGAAGAAATGTCTCGGCCATTCACCTTTGCTTGCGGCGTGTGGCAGCCGAAACACACGTTGTGCGCATTTACTCCGATGGGAATGGTGAGAGCCACGCCACGATTAGCCGGTCGATGACAACTACCGCACTTTGCCCCGGCGGTGACGTGCAGAGCATGATCGAATTTGCTGCCGAAACTTCGCAGTGGCGGAAATGCCTGCAGCGTTTTGGCCCCCGCCTCGGAATGACAGATCGTGCAAATCTCGCCCGACTGATTGGCAAAGAGTGGCGCATGACAGCCGGCACACGGCGTGTGCCCATCTTTTCCCGGTAAGGTTGGCTGCGCGGCATTGTTTTCTCGTCTGTGACATAGCAAACAAGGCAAGCGAGAGTGATTCGGATTACTGTGTTGGAACTCTGAATAGTCGCTACCCTGCGCGAACACAACTTCATGCTTTAACGGACCGCCCGAGTTTGAGCCGGCCGCGATCCAGGCAATGGCAATGAGAGCAGTTCCCAAGTGTCTATACGTCCTCATCTGAAAACATCATTGAGTCGATGACTTCGGCAATGCCGGCGGCTGGTGACAAGTGGCGCAGCTCTGCGGCAAGGGAGCAAGTTCGCTTTCCTGGTTGTGGCAAGTGAAACAAGTACTATGAGCTCGTGGCAGTTCGCCGTCCTCATGTTTGTCCTGCGGGAAGAAGACCTTGAACTCAGAAACAAATTTTTTCCCTTTTGCTGAGGCAAGAAACTGCTCGCCCAGGCTGGGAAACGGAAAGCGCGACGTATCCCGAGGACTTACCTTGACGTGACAGTTGGAACAGATCCGTGGTGCGGGTCTTTCGCGTGCGAAGAATTGCGCGCGATGACACTCGAGGCACGATTGATGATCGGGAAACTCGGTAATATCAGGGAAAGCTTCACTCTCTTTGCGAACGAGTTTCCAATTCGACGACGGAAATTTGTGACAGGTATCACACTCCAGCTCGTGGTTCTCGTTGCGGTGTGAGAATCGGGAATAATCGATACGAGTTTGGGCAATCGCCTCGCAAGCAGCCAGAAGGCATAAGAAGCACAAGTGGCTTTTCAAGATCGTGTGTGCCGTTTTGTAGTGCTGCTTCATTCCTGACGCCCGAAATAAATACGCAATGATGTGTAGGGCAAGTGCGCGTGATAATTCTGGGCTCGTGGACCAACAAGCACACTTTCGTTGTAGTTGTAGTATTGATACCCGACATTCCAATCCAGCCGCCGGTGCAGTTTTATTGCCAGCCGTCCTTCCGGAGACTGAAAGCTCATCGGGTATGAAGTAACCAGAAAGCCGGGGTTACCCGTGGGATCGGAAAGGCGCGAACCCTGACCGTTGTCTTTGTTTATCCGATACCCGATGAAGAGCGTTGCGCGCGGGGCCACCTGGCTGACAGTATCGACATAGAAGAAGTTGTTCCTCATGAAGTACAGACTGCGACCTTCCGGATGCCTGACGCCGTTGAAGAAGTAATCTACGACGGCGTTGCTGTTGACCCAGTTGTAGTTGTAGCCCGCATTGAGCGAGAGTCGCGGATTGACGGTCCAGTCAAACGCGGAGGTGAACACTCTCGACTTGATACTGACACCGAAATCTGCGAGTGAAACTCCCGCAATCTCTGATGGGTTTGCATTGTCCCTCGTGATCAGGGCGAGGCTGATAGAGGCTTTGTTGGTTAACGAATACCTGGTCTTGGCGCGGATGTAAGTGTAATCGTAATTGCCGAGACGCGAGAAGACGTTGTCAGCCGTGCCACGCTCGCCGTCAAACCAGATGGTCCAGTTACTGGCGAGCCGCGACTTGAATCCTCCCAATATCGCGTGAGTATTGTTTACCTGTTCTGACTGACTCGTCGAAGTAGCAGGCGCGGGTAATGAACCGTTGGAACCGAAATCGAAACCACTAAAGAATTCCTCGATCCGGCGATGCCCGTAACGATAACCAAGATGAATCGAATGCTTCGCGTTGAACGCGTAATCGCCTTCAAACGTGTTCTGGTATTTGCGGTATTCAGTGACGACGTTCGCAGGGAGATTATTGAAAGCGACGGTGTCAGTTCTGGTACCACCTGTTATGGGCCGAGTGATCGAGAAGAAGTCGCTGAATGAGCCCAGTCCGTTGATCTCAAAGTCTTCCACGCGAAACGTGTTGGAAATTCTTAGCTTATTTGTCGCCAACCAGGTTGCGCCAAAGTCGGCGATCGTATTTGGCCGTTCAACATCCTGCGTGATGTTGTAGGTCCCGAGATTCAGAGTATTGGGTGTTGAATTCGGTGGACTGGGCGGAAAGCCTGAGACTCGCGCGTTCCAATTGACGCCGGTGGAACCTTCACTAAAGAGTGAATTCGACGTCGCTTTGCTGTAGATGTATCGCGCTGTCAGATCGAGTTTTTGGGCCACCAGACTGTGCAAACTCAAACGCGTGTAGTTGACCTTGCCGCGAGTGGGCTCGTCACGATGGATACTGTTCAAGCTGGCGGTGGTGGGATTGATGTTAATGCCCGGCGTGTTCCCGAGATCGATAAAGCTGTCGTCCCGGAAACGGCGGAATCCCTGCAGGAAAGAATAATCGATTGGTCCAAGCTTGCCGTCGACTCCAAACCGAAAGTCATTGGCGCGTGAGCGCAACTGAGAGAGCAGGTTAAATTCGTTCCCCCCGACGTGGTAATTAGTGAAGGCAGGCCCGCTGTAACGCTCGGGTGAGAAACCCACATTGAATCTGACGAGTTCGTTTTTGGGTAAGATCGTGAGATCGAAATCACCCAACTGCTGTTTCGTGTCGAAACCATGCTCGCCTGTTACCGGATTGGGCGGAACGCTGAACTCCGGAGGATTGAAAACCCAGTTTGGATTCGCGAGCGTGTTGAGAAATCGGAAGTATTTGAACCTGCGATAGGAGGCATCAAACCGATACCACCTGGGGTTCTCGACGCTGAGACGCATTTGTCCATGGGGATCTGCACCCCAACCGGTCGAAGTAACAAGAAAGCTGTCAAACAGTCCTCCGTTGTGACCATCCCTGGCCTTTAAGAGAAAGCTCGTATCGAACAAGCGAGGCCCGGCACTGTAGTTGAGATCGCTGCGATACTTGTTGTGATCGCCGTCAACGCTGATACCGCGATAACCAAGTTCAATACTGGAAACAACTGAGTAATCACCCAGTGTGTCGCCGTTGCTGTTGGCGGGAGTTGCCGCCGGTTGCTGTGCGTGGACGTCGATCAGCACGATCAACGCCATCGCACACACCAGGAAAACTATCCACAGATTACGCAGATTTTTCATCATCTAAAAAAGACCGGACTCGTACGCGAACCGTGAATCTTTACGTGACATGCAGTGCAACTCGCGTATTGCGCGTTCTGATTGTGCGTCGGGCCTGCCGGCTCATCCGCACCAACACCATGGTCCACGCTGTGGCACGTCAGGCACAGGTGATTCACGGCGCTGAACTTCAGCATCCTGGGATTAGGCGATCCATGCGGCACGTGGCACGCCACGCAGCCGTCAGTCTTAACGGGAGCGTGTTCGAAGGTAAATGGACCTTGCTTATCGGCGTGGCATTTGACACATGCCGCATCAGCGCCAACCGCGAGCCTCGTTTGTTTTAATTCGAAACCACCGTGGGGATTGTGGCAGTCACTGCATCGCATGGCTCCTTCGAGAACCTTGTGATGGGAAGGCATAGTGAACTGATGTTTGACTTCACTGTGACAACTCAGGCACAGCTTTGGTTCACTGATTTTTAATAACTTAATCGTCGAGAAACCCGGTTTTTCTGAATTTGCCGGGGTGATGAAAGTGTTGGAGGCGGCGACATTTCTGCCCGTTATCGTTCCGTGTGAAGAATGACAATCGGTACAGCCGATATCATTGCGCCAATGTTCACCACGGCGAAAGTTGTTGTGCTCCTCTCTTCCCGCATGACAGGTCAGACAAGTTTCGGAAATCTGCTTCGAGGATTTGTTCTTGAACGAAATGATCTTTGCCGGATCACCTTCGGCCGAGTGCGCCTTGCCTGGTCCATGACACGATTCACACCCGGTTACTTTGTTTTTCCAGCTACCGAGATTGACCAATTTGGCATGGGAAGTCGGAACAAAATTCTTGAATTGATCTTCGTGGCAGTCCTTACACGCTTCGCTTCCTACATACTCATCGTCCCTGGCTCTAGTTGGAGTACCGGCGATGGCCCAAAAGACAAGCGCGAATAAAGCAATGATCAGCACCACTCTAAAGAAATGGTTCGCACCCAGGCGCAGAGAGGCCTTGGGGTGAGTACTTTCTTGTTCCCGGTGCCAGTGCCACATCTTATGACTTTCCTAGAAGCGCGCGACCCGGCGCCGCCTTGTCCCTCTACGCGCAAGCCGTGCAAAGCAACATCAGGCCGCGGCACTTCAAAGGCCAGAATGGTAGCCGCCGCCTCACACACTGGGTACTGGCAATTCTGACAGTAGTTCGTGAAATGAAGGGAAGTTAAGCTCCTCTTCCCCGGTAGTGTGCGATCACAAAGCAGAGGTGAATCATGCTGAAGAACCTCATCACGGTTGACGCTAATGAAGCAGCCGCCTCCGTGGCATTCCGAGTAAGTGAAACGATTGCCATCTTTCCCATCACACCCAGTTCACCAATGGCTGAGTTTTGTGATGAATGGGCCAGCCGCGGCAAGACGAATCTTTGGGGCGTGATTCCGGAGATAGCGGAGATGCAATCCGAGGGTGGCGCGGCCGGAGCGTTGCATGGCGCCGTCCAGGCCGGGTCGCAGGCCACTACCTTCACCGCCTCTCAGGGCCTGCTCCTGATGATCCCGAATATGTACAAGATCGCCGGTGAGTTGTCGCCGTTCACCATGCACGTGACCGCGCGGACTCTGGCAACACACGCTCTTTCGATATTCGGCGATCACTCCGATGTGATGGCGTGTCGCCAGACCGGATTTGCGCTGCTCTGTTCCAATTCGGTCCAGGAAGCCCACGACATGGCGGCGATTGCACACGCTGCAACACTCGAGTCACGAATTCCGTTTCTTCATTTCTTCGATGGGTTTCGCACGTCACACGAGGTCTCAAAGATCAAAGAACTGAGTGACGACGATCTGCGCAGTTTGATCTCAGAGGAAGCGATCTACGCTCATCGCCAACGAGCACTCACACCGGACCGGCCAGTCCTTCGGGGCACAGCTCAGAATCCTGATGTGTTTTTCCAAGCACGCGAAGCTGCGAACAGTTATTACGACGCGACTCCGGGAATCGTAGATCGTTTGATGGCGAAACTCGCGCAACGCACGGGGCGTCAATATGGGTTATTTGAATACGTTGGCCACCCACAAGCCGAACGGATCATTGTCATCATGGGATCCGGGGCGGAAACAGCACATGAGACAGTAGAGTATCTGGCTGGTCGAGACGAAAAAGTCGGGCTGGTTAAAGTGCGCCTCTATCGCCCCTTCCTGCGCAAGGCTTTTATCGACGCGCTGCCGAAGGGCACGAAGAGCATTGCCGTGCTCGACAGGACCAAGGAACCAGGCGCGCCCGGCGATCCTCTCTATCTCGACGTCATTACCGCCCTCGCCGAAGCGCGCGCAGAAGGAGAGTCAAATTTCCAGACGGAGATAAACGTGATCGCTGGTCGCTACGGCCTCTCGTCGAAAGAGTTTACTCCGGCAATGGTGAAGGCTGTTTTTGAGGAACTTCAGAATCCCACTCCACGCCGTCACTTCACGATCGGAATCATTGACGATGTAACCCACACCTCCCTCACCTGGGATGCTTCTTTTCGCACTGAGCGCGACGACGTTTCCACCTCTCTGTTCTACGGACTCGGTGCTGACGGAACAGTCGGCGCAAACAAAAATTCGATCAAGATCATCGGGCACGAAACTGACCGGTTTGTGCAGGGTTACTTTGTTTACGATTCCAAAAAGTCCGGAGCCATCACGGTTTCTCACCTGCGCACCAGTCCGCGGCCGATCCGCTCCGCCTATCTCCTGGACCGCGCCGGTTTTGTGGCCTGTCATCAGTTCGAGTTTGTAGACAAGATTGACGTGCTGGAATACGCCGCCGAGGGCGCAGTCTTCCTGCTCAACGCGCCCGGTGATCCGGCAACAGTTTGGGATCGACTGCCACGCGAGATGCAGCAGCAGATGATCGAAAAGCGCATTCGCTTTTTTGTTATCGATGCTTATGCCCTGGCGAAACAAGTTGGAATGGGCGGACGCATCAACACCATTATGCAAACCTGCTTCTTTGGTATTTCCGGCATCCTGCCGCGTGAAGAAGCCATCGCGCACATCAAGAAATCGATCGAGAAAACTTACGGTAAACGTGGCCCTGAAGTGGTGCGTAGAAATTGCGAAGTAGTGGACCAGGCGCTCACCTACCTGAACGAAGTCCCGGTGCTGAAAACGATCACTGCCACGAAGTTGCGGCCGCCCCTGGTCTCGGAACGTGCACCGGATTTCGTGCAGAAAGTCAGCGCCGTGATGATGGCGGGAAAGGGCGATCTGCTTCCGGTGAGTGCGTTTCCCGTGGATGGCACATGGCCGGTGGGAACGGCGAAGTGGGAGAAGCGCAATCTTGCACTCGAGATTCCCGTATGGGATGCGAAGGTTTGTATTCAGTGCAACCAGTGCGCTCTTGTTTGTCCACATGCCGCAATACGCGCAAAAGTGTATGAAGATTCCACGCTTGCTGATGCACCCTCTACGTTCAAGTCAACAGCTTACAGAGGCGCCGAATACAAGGGAAAGATGTTCACCATCCAGGTGGCGCCGGAAGACTGTACCGGTTGCAATCTGTGCGTTAACGTCTGCCCCGCCAAAGACAGAACAAATCCCAGGCACAAGGCGATCAACATGGAGCTTCAGGCGCCGTTGCGCGATGCTGAACGCACCAATTACGACTTCTTTCTCAATTTACCAGAGCTGGCTCGGGCCGACGTCGTTCGGTTGGACCATAAAGGCTCTCAGTTTCTCGAGCCGTTGTTTGAGTATTCCGGCGCCTGTGCCGGCTGTGGCGAGACTCCTTATCTGAAACTGCTCACTCAGCTATTCGGAGATCGCCTGCTCATTGCGAACGCCACCGGATGCTCTTCGATCTATGGTGGAAATCTTCCTACTACACCCTACACAACCAATCGCGACGGACGCGGACCGGCATGGTCCAACTCTTTATTTGAAGACAACGCCGAGTTCGGCTTCGGTTTCCGGCTCGCACTCGATGCTCACACTGCAGCGGTTCGAGTGCTCGTCCAACAACTCGCAGCAGGTGTCGGGGAAACACTTGCGAGTGAATTGCTCGAAGCGGACCAGGAAACCGAGGCCGGAATCATCGCCCAACGCGAACGAGTGGATGTCTTGCGTAGTAAGCTGGCGGGCCTGCAATCGGTAGAAGCGCGACGCCTCGAAACGTTAGCTGATTACCTCGTAAAGAAAAGCGTGTGGCTGGTCGGAGGTGACGGCTGGGCTTATGACATCGGTTATGGCGGACTCGATCATGTGCTCGCAAACCGGCGCGACGTGAATGTGCTGGTGCTGGACACCGAAGTCTACTCAAACACCGGAGGACAACAATCCAAGGCGACACCTCTCGGGGCCGCGGCCAAGTTCGCCGCTTCCGGAAAAGCTGTCGGTAAGAAAGACCTGGGACTGCTGGCCAATATGTACGGACACGTGTACGTCGCGCGCGTGGCTTTTGGAGCAAAGATGCTTCAGACGGTCCAGGCTTTTCGTGAGGCAGAGGCTTATCACGGGCCGTCGTTGATTATTGCGTATAGTCATTGCATTGCGCATGGTTACGACATGGCCCAGGGTGCGGCGCAGCAGAAACTCGCAGTTGAATCGGGAGTCTGGCCGCTCTACCGGTTCGATCCTCGTCGAATTGCAAACGGAGAACCACCGTTGAACCTCGACTATGGACCACCTAAGGCCAAAGTTGCTGATTACATGCGTAACGAGTCGCGCTTTCGCATGATTGAACGTTCCGATCCCGCGCGCTTCAAAGGCTTCCTCGAAGAATCTCAGGCGGCCGCCGAACGGCGTTACCTCGTCTACCAGCAACTGGCGGAAATCAAAGTCCCTGCCTTCGATAAAAAAGATGGAAATGGAAACCTCGATGGAGAGGGGAGCAAATGAATCTCGCGACCACTTACATGGGAATGCAGTTGAATAATCCCTTGATCGTCGGCTCCAGCCCGCTGACTGAAGATCTCGATTTGGTGCGGCGGCTCGAGGATGAAGGAGCCGCGGCGCTTGTGCTCCCTTCTCTTTACGAAGAGGAGATCACCCGAGAGCAGATGGCCGACTTCTTTTCTTCCGAAATCTATGGCGACTCGTTTCCCGAGGCGAGCAGTTATAGCCCCGAGCCGGAGTCTGGTCCTGGACCAGATGAATATCTCGAACACCTGCGTCGTGTTAAGCAGGCCGTCAGTATTCCCGTAATTGCGTCTCTCAACGGAAGCACTCCGGGCGGCTGGATAAATTACGCGCACCTGATGGAAGAAGCTGGAGCTGATGCCGTCGAACTTCACCTCTATCATGCCGCCAGTGATCCCGATACGACTGCCGCCCAGGTTGAGTCTCAGATGCTGCAAATAGTCTGGGAAGTAAAAGGAGAACTGGGTATTCCGGTGGCCGTTAAGTTGTCGCCTCTTTTTACCGCCTTTGCCAACTTTGCATTGCGAATCGACGGGGCCGGGGCAAATGCGCTGGTCTTATTCACGCGCTTTCATAAGGTCGACTTTGATGTAATCGAGCTTAACGTAATGCGAATGGTGCAGCTGTCCAGTTCGTCGGATCTGGATCTGCGTTTACGTGGAACCGCTGTGCTGGCCGGACGCGTCAAAGTGTCGCTCGCGATCACCGGCGGAGTTCACACCGCCCTCGACGTAATCAAGGCGACGATGGCAGGAGCGCATGCGGTGCAACTGGTTTCAGCACTTATGCGCAATGGACCACGACATTTACGATCGCTGAGAACTGAAGTGGAAGCATGGATGCTAGCCAATGAATGGACCTCGCTGGAAGAAATGCGTGGCAACATGAGCTTCCAAAGAATTCCCAACCCGGCTGTTTACGAACGCGAGAACTTCAGACGAATGTTTCAGTAGTTTCAATGATTAACGAGAAGAAGTCATGACAGAAACAATCGGAACAGAGTTTCCGATAATCGGAAGCGTGCTCCATCCCACTGATTTTTCAGAGAGCAGCCTGGTCGCCTTTCACCATGCACTCAAGGCGGCCATGTCGGCTAAATCCAGGTTAACGCTATTACACGTTGCCAGTGAGGCCGAATGGTCCAGGTTTCCGGGAATACGAGAGACGCTGGAGCGTTGGGGCGTGTTATCCGCGGGAAGTCCGAGATCTGCGGTGGGCGAGCTTGGCATCGCTGCGAGTAAAGTCGTTGCTAACGAAGGAGCGCCAGTTGAAGCGGTGCTCCGCTTTTTGGAAAAGCATCCGGCTGACTTAATTGTGCTGGCTACCAGCGGGCGTGGCAGCTACGTTCCCTGGCTCAGCAAATCGGTGTCGGCGCCGGTTACGCGCAAAGCTGGACAAATAACCTTATTGATCCCGGGTGATGCCCGCGGGTTTGTATCCGCCGAAGACGGTTCAGTTAAGTTGAACAATATACTGATCCCGATTGCGAGCACACCTGGACCAGAGCCGGCATTGAAAGCGGCGGCGCGATTTGTTCGCAAATTGAACTGTCCGGCCGGAACTTTCACTGTCCTGCATGTCGGCGATTCAAATTCGATGCCGGCGTTGCGCTATCCCGAAGTAGCGGGATGGACGTGGAAGAAAGAACTACGAACGGGCGAAGTGATAGTTAGCATAGTCAATGCAGCGAAGAGCATTGACGCTGACTTGATTGTGATGTCAACCGACGGGCGCAACGGTTTCCTCGACGGCTTACGCGGCAGTCACAGTGAAAGAGTACTGCGTAACTGCGCGGCGCCACTTCTGACAGTCCCTGTCGGCTCGCGCGTCTCACGGTTTCTTGCTTAGCCACAAAAGGCACAAAAAGCACAAAATGAAGATTCCTGTTTGTGCTTTTTGTGCCTTTTTGTGGCTACTTCATTAATCTACTCAGCAACAGTGCGATGATGATCGTTGAGGTAGTCGTCACCAGGCCCGGCAACATGAAGCTGTGATTGAGCAAATACTTTCCGATCTTCGTCGTCCCGGTCTGATCGAAAGACACGGCCGCCAGCAACGTACCGTAGGTTGGCAGGAAAAAGATCCCGTTAGCAGCTGGATACAGTGCTGCCAGCGTAAACGCGGGAATATTCAGCGACACAGCCACGGGCATGAGGATGGCGACCGTCGCAGCCTGGCTGAAGAGCATTGTCGACAACACAAACATCCCGATCGCGAACGTCCAGGGATACACCTGCAAAAGCCCCGAGATGCCACCGACGATGAAGTTTCGATTGCCTTCAAAAAACGACGAGCCGAGCCAGGAAATACCGAGTATGCAAATGATCGCAGTGATACCACTGCGCATGATTGTTCCCTTTAAGGCCGCTTCGGGAGAAGCTTTGCAGACGATCATGATCAGTCCGGCGATCGCGATCATGACGATCATGATCGCCATACCCATGCTCACTTGATCGGTTTCGGTAACGCCGGTTCCGACAACTTCGTAAGCGGGCCGCAAGCTCGGGAAAATCCCGATCAGCACAACGACCACGATACCCAGCAGAAAAAGCAACATCGAGCCGCGAGCGCGAAAAACGTTCGCTGGTTCGATTGGAGTCGACTGTGGTGGTGTTCTTACTGCCCCGCTCGCAAGTCGTTTCTGATATTCCTCATCGTCGTCCAGATCTCTTCCACGCCACGCGACCGACAGCGACCCAATCACGACACCGAGAAATGTGGACGGAATCGTGATGGCCAACAAACGCGGCAACGAAACTCCCTGGACCAGTAAGAACCCCAGCATGGCAACCGTGGCGGCAGAGATTGGCGAAGCGATTACGCCTTGGAATCCGGCGATGACGCTGATGGAGAGTGGACGCTCGGGTCTGACCTTGCCGATGCGGGAGACCTCAGCGATCACGGGCAGCAATGCATAGATGACGTGGGCCGTGCCAGAGGCTAAAACCAGCAGATACGTCACGATCGGAGCCACAAACGTGATGTACTGCGGCCGTTTCCGCATGATTTTTTCTGCAAGCGATACGAGATAGTCGAGCCCGCCGGCAGCCTGCATCGTCGCAAGGGCTGTAATGACGGCGATGATCATTCCCAAAACAGACTGCGGTGGACCACCAGGAGGAAGGCCAAAGAGGAATACGAAGACAAGTAAACCGACTCCCGCCATTGCCCCCAACCCAATCCCGCCAAGACGCGCACCGAGAACAATGCAGGCCAGGAGAATTATTAGCTCGATCCAGATCATAGTCAGGGAGACGGCGCCTCAGTAAGTTGCAAACAAGTTCTGCATCTCAGCCTTCGATCGGGATTTCAGCAATGCCAACGACAAGAGCAGTCGAGCTTTCTGGGGATTTAGTTCGTCTGAGGCAATGAATCCGAAATCGTCGTCATTGACTTCGACGTTCCTGCCGACGACTCCCGTCGGTACGCGAGTGCTTCTGACAACGATCACACCTTTCTTTACGGCACTTGCCGCCGCGTCGAGCGAGGCCTTATTCATGTTGCCATTGCCGACTCCGGCGATGACGATGCCTTTCGCACCATTCGTAACAGAGGCATCAATCAGGTCGGCAGGCATATCAGCACAGGCGAACACAATGTCGACGCGCGGCAGTTTGTCGACGCCGTTCACATCAAACTCGCTCGCGCTGGTGTGTTTCCATTGCGGCGTGTTGTAGAAGTCGTTCTTGCCATAATTCGCAACGCCCACCACCCCACGCAGCGGCGACATAAAGGTTTGAATCGCCGTCGTGCTTGTTTTAGTTAGTGAATGAGCAGCGTGAATCCAATCGTTCATCACTACCAGGACGCCGCGACCTCTGGCGTCAGGATCGACAGCCACGCCAACTGCGTTATACAAATTCAATGGTCCATCAGCACTGACCGCGGTTGAAGGTCTCATTGAACCCACCATCACGACTGGCTTATCTCCTTTCACTACCAGATTCAAAAAGAACGCGGTCTCTTCCATCGTGTCAGTACCGTGTGTTATGACGATGCCGTCTACATCACTCCTGTTCATCAGCTCGTTGATGCGCCTGGCCAGCTTGAGCATGATCTCAAACGACATATCCTGCGATCCGACATTCGAAATCTGCTCGCCCTTGATAGTGGCCATGTCCTTGATACCGGGAACGGCGGCAATCATGGCATCAATGGTCACGGCGCCTGACGTATATGCCGCTTGCGTGCCTGACGCCGCTGCACCCGCAATCGTTCCGCCAGTGGCAAGGATGACAATGTTCGATTTCTTTTGGGCAACAGCGTATTGCGACGCTGCCAGAGTCAGCAGTAACGCCAGTGCGATGTGAGTTCTTTTATGGATCATCGATGGTCTCCTGCTTTAATCCGTGTGATCCGTGGCTAATAGGTCTTCAACCCGGCGGCGCGAAATTGGTCGCAAACGCGCTTTAATAATTCGTGCGCCGGCGGTTCCAGATCCTTGAGCGGGTAATTGATGCCAAGCTTCTGCCATTTGTAACGTCCCAACTGATGAAATGGCAGCACATCCACTCGCTCGACGTTTCCCAGGCCTGCTGCAAACTCCGCGATCTGCCTGATATCGTTTTCGTCGTCAGTTAATTCCGGGATTAACACGTAGCGCAACCAGATCGTCCTCCCGCGCTGGGCGAGGCGTCGGGCAAAGTCCAATGTTGGACCAGGCTCTTTTCCGGTCAAATGTCTATGGCGTGCTCGACCCCACGTTTTGATATCCAGCAGGACGAGATCGATTTGCTCCAGCTCTTCGTTTGACAGCCGTTGCCCAAGGTATCCGTTCGTATCGAGCGCTGTGTGGATTCCCATTCCCCTGGCAGCAGTCAGGAGTCTGACTACAAACCGGTCCTGCATGAGCGGCTCACCACCACTCAACGTAAAGCCTCCGGCCATGATCTTGAGACCGTGACGATACCTGGTGAGTGTGGTGATTGCCCGCTCAAGTGGTATCGCCATTCCGTTCATCATGTTCCAGGTGTCGGGGTTGTGACAGTACCTACAGCGAAACTGACACCCTGCTGTCCACGCCACTAATCGCATGCCTGGTCCATCGACGGCAGAACCGGTGGTGAATGAGTGGAGAAAGCCGAGTTCACCCGTATCGAGAGCCCGTTTGACTACAGAGTCCGAGACACCCTTACTGAATTCAACCCGAAGCTCAAAAGGGCTCGTCCCCGTCAGCGAAACCGCTTCCTTTAGCTCATTCATTATTACGCCCCATGAAATGTTCGATTAATCACGTCCATCTGCTGCTCGCGCGACAGCCGTACGAAGTTCACTGCATATCCGGACACGCGTATCGTCAAGTTTGGATACTTTTCCGGATGGTCCATCGCGTCGATCAGCATCTCGCGATTCAGCACGTTGACATTCATGTGGTAACCCGTGCCGCTGAAAAATGCGTCGAGTATGCCTCGCAGATTTGTGACGCGATCTACGTCAGCTCGGCCAAGACCTTCCGGTACGAGGGAAGAAGTCAGCGAAATTCCATCGGCCGCATCGCGATATGGGATCTTTGCAACTGATGCAGCAGACGCCTGAATGCCGTGCACGTCACGACCATGCATCGGATTGGCGCCGGGAGCGAAAGGCTCTCCATGACGCCGGCCGTCAGGAGTGTTGCCGGTATTTTTACCGTAAACGACGTTCGAGGTGATCGTCAGCACCGATTGCGTGTGATAAGCGTGCCGGTATGTCGGATACTTCCTCAGCTTGCTCATGAAAGTCGACACCAGCCACGAAGCAAATTGATCTACTCGATTGTCATTGTTCCCAAACTTCGGAAACTCTCCTTCGGTTTGGTAATCCGTGATGAGACCGGTTTCATCCCGCATAACTCGGACCTTTGCATAACGAATCGCCGAGAGACTGTCAGTCACGACGGATAAGCCGGCTACGCCAAACGCCATCGTCCGCAGAGGCGCATAGTCGTGAAGCGCCATCTCAATGCGCTCATAGGCATACTTGTCGTGCATGTAGTGAATGATGTTCATTGCATTCACATACACGCCGGCCAGCCAATCCATCATTTTTTCAAAGCGCATCAGGACATCTTCAAAGTTGAGGTACTCGCCTGTGAGTGGCGACATCGCCATTCCTACCGGTTTACCCGTGAGTTCGTCTCGGCCTCCGTTGATGGCGTATAGCAGACACTTGGCGAGGTTTGCGCGCGCGCCGAAGAACTGCATCTGCTTGCCGACAAGCATTGGCGAAACACAGCACGCGATGGCTCCATCATCGCCCCACGCACTACGCATGATCTCGTCGCTTTCAAATTGGATGGAGCTGGTGTCGATCGCTACTTTTGAAGCGAAACTGCGGAAGCCGTCAGGCAAACGCGGCGAATACCAGATCGTGAGGTTGGGCTCCGGCGCTGGTCCAAGATTATAAAGTGTCTGCAAAAAGCGAAAGCTTGTTTTGGTGACGAGCGGGCGGCCGTCGTCTCCCATGCCGCCGATGGATTCAGTGACCCAGGTCGGATCTCCGGCGAAGAGATCGTCGTATTCCGGCGTGCGCAGAAAACGAACGATACGAAGTTTGATGACGAAGTCGTCGACGATCTCCTGTGCTTGCTGTTCGGTTAGCGCTCCTGCTTGCAAATCGCGCTGGAAGTAGATATCGAGAAAGGTTGAGGTCCGACCAAGCGACATTGCCGCACCGTTTTGCTCCTTCACCGCGGCGAGATATCCGAAGTAAAGCCACTGTACCGCCTCGCGAGCACTGCGAGCCGGAGTGGAGACGTCGAACCCATAGTTCGTCGCCATCTGTTGCAGTTCTTTGAGAGCGCGAATTTGTTCGCTAAGCTCCTCGCGATCGCGAATAATTTCATCAGTCGACATGACCACGTCGAGACTGCGCTTCTCTCCTTCCTTCTCCGCAACCAGCCGCGCAACTCCATAGAGTGCCACTCGCCTGTAATCGCCGATGATGCGCCCGCGCCCATACGCATCGGGCAATCCGGTCAGGATGTGTGAACTACGACAACGCCTCACATCGGAGGTGTAAGCATCGAAAACGCCTTCGTTATGTGTCTTTCTATATTTGGTGAAAGTCTCGACTACCTGCGGATCGGGTTCGTAGCCGTATGTCTGCAGCCCATTGAGCACCATGCGGAAGCCGCCGTTGGGCATGATGGCGCGCTTGAGCGGCGCATCGGTTTGCAGTCCGACGATCACTTCGTTCTCGCGATCGATGTAACCAGGAGCGTGGGCGGTGATCGAACTCGGAATTTGCGAGACGTCGAGTACTCCCTTTTTTCGCTCTTCCACAAAGAGCTGATTCAATTGCTCCCAGATCTTCGTCGTCCGTGCTGTAGCCGGCGCGAGAAACGATTCGTCTCCTTCATATGGTTCGTAGTTCTGTTGAATGAAGTCGCGGACGTTGATCTCCGTTTGCCAGAAACCAGTATTGAACCCTTCCCATTGGGGGTAGATTTTCTTTCCAGTGATTTCCTGTGGTGCGGCGCTGGCCATCGTTAGTCTCCGTTGTCGTCGTTCAAGCAGCTTTTGCAAGCCCCAGGAGCAAGCCTGTGTGTCGAGCGATCATCAACTCTTCGTTCGTTGGAATTACCCAGACGGAAGTCTTGCTGTTGGTGGTAGTAATCTTTGAGAGACACTTCGCATTGGCCGCCTCGTCGAGCTCGACTCCAAGCCACGCGGACGATTCACAGATTCGTTTGCGTATTTCCGGTGAGTTCTCCCCGATTCCGGCGGTGAAAACGAGTGCATCAATTCCACCCAGGACAGCGGCTAAAGCTCCGATCTCCTTCGCAGCGCGATAGACGAAATAATTCACTGCCAAACGCGCTGGAGACTCGTTCCGTCCCAGGAGGTCGCGCATGTCGTTGCTGATGCCGGAGATGCCAAGCAGACCCGATTTCTTGTAGAGCAGTGCTTCGACTTCTTTCGCCGAGTAGTTCAGACTTTGAAAGAGATGAAGGATCACGCCGGGATCAATCGCGCCGGGACGTGTCCCCATGCACAGACCATCGAGTGCAGTAAAACCAAGTGTGCTGTCTACGCTCTTCCGCTTTTTCAGAGCGCATAAACTCGATCCACTTCCCAGATGAGCAACAATCACACGGCCGTCAGCGATCTCCGGAGCAACCTGCGGCAAAACCGAAGCAATGTATTCGTACGACAGTCCGTGGAAGCCGTATCTTTGCAGGCCTTGTTGGCGCAGCTCGCGTGGCAGCGGAATCAGTTCGGCAACTGCGGGTTGGCCACGATGAAAACTGGTATCGAAGCACGCGACTTGAGGTGTTCCCGGTAATCGCTCGAAGACTGCTTCTATTGCCGCGAGGTTGTAGGGTTGATGAAGAGGTGCGAGTGGAACGAGGTGGTGCAGCTCGCGCAACACGTCTGCATTCAAAATAGTTGGGCCAGTGAACCGCGCGCCGCCATGGACCACACGATGGCCCACCCCAAGCAGGCGCGAGCGATCGTATTTTGAGCGGAGCCAGGTGGCCAGCGCATCGAGTGCTTCATGCGAATCACGAACAGCAACGTCCTGCTTCGCGAGAGTTTCACCTTTTTCATCTTTGACGGACAAACGAGGCGCTGTGCCGATGCCTTCGATCTGGCCGCGCGCTTCTAACCGCCACGGTTGACCCAACGGTCGTTCAAAGACACAAAACTTAAGACTTGATGAACCAGCATTGAGTACGAGTGCATAGTCGTCCATCAGTAAACTCCTAAAGTCTCGCCCGCCGTGCATGAGCAACTACTTTGGCAACTCCACAACTCGCAATCCGCGCCCGCACACTGTCGGCCCGACTGGTCAGGATCACCGGGACTTTTGCGCCCAGGACCATGCCGGCACTGTCTGCGTTGGCAAGGAAACTCAATTGCTTGGCGAGGATGTTGCTTGCTTCGAGGTCGGGCGCCAGCAGAATGTCAGGATCGCCTGCGACCGCGGACTTGATACCTTTGGTTTCCGCGGCTTGCGTACTGATGGCATTGTCGAATGCGAGTGGGCCATCAAGAAGGGCTCCCTTAATTTGCCCGCGTTCGGCCATCTTGCAGAGCGCGGCGGCGTCGAGCGTGGCGGGCATTTTTGACGTAACTGTTTCCACGGCGGCGAGAATAGCGACCTTCGGTTTCTCGAGTCCGAGGGCAATGGCGAGATCGATTGCGTTCTGGCAGATGTCAACTTTGTCTTCGAGAGATGGCGCAATGTTTATGGCGCCGTCGGTGACGATCAACACCTTGTGATAAGTCGGCACGTCCATAATGAACACGTGGCTGATACGGCGACCGGTTCGCAACCCGCCGTCGCGCGACACAACGGCTGCCATCAATTCATCGGTGTGCAAGCTGCCCTTCATCAGGATCTCGGCTTTGCCTTCCCTGATAAGTTCAACAGCTCTGGCAGCAGCCGCGTGGCTATGCGGCACATCGACGATCGGCAGGTTGCCGAGATCGATCCTGGACTGTTCGGCCGTCTCCGCGATCTTTGCTGCCGGTCCAACCAGCAATGGCGCAATCAGGCCTTTCCGCGCCGCCTCGACTGCTCCTTCCAAAGCCGTCGCTTCACAAGGATGGACCACCGCTGTTGGAACCGGCGCCAGGAATTCGCACCGTGCCAGAAGTCGTTCGTATTTTCCCGTTCCGATTGCTGCATGCATGGTTTATTTGCCCTGTGCTGCTGATCCAGTCTCCTTCAACCACAGCAGTGTTAAGAGAATTGCGATCGCCACTCCGACAAGGAGTGGTGAAAAGGTGGTCTGAAAGTGCTGCAACTCCATCCGCGCTGCTCCACCTGACGCGTTCTGGAGCATCCAGCCGAACACTGGTCCGAGCAGAGCGCTGAGGGTGAAATTCAAAAAGTTGACGACCCCGGTGGCCGTGCCTGCGAATTGAGGTGGGTTAGCTTCTTTGATTACCGTATAGGGCAACATCGCAGCGCCGGAAGCGATGCCTGTAATCAATCCCAGGACGTAAGGAGGAAACACTCCGGGAGTCCCGTAGAGAATCCACGCAAGACAGGCGAAGAGCACGATACCGGCGCTCGCTATAACCGGCTTGCGGCGACCGATTCGATCGGAAAGAAGACCAAGTAGAGGACAGCCGATGATCCATCCAAAAGGAACTGTCGCCGATCGCATTACCGCTTCGCCATAAGCCAGGCCGTGAGCTTCCTGCAGAAAGCGAACGCCCCAGATCATGTCGAAGATAGTTGTTGGTATGAACATCAATCCGGCGATCAAACCGCACAGGATTGACTGCGGATTCTTGAAGACTGTCGCGAAGGCTCCGGCAACTGTTCTTAGTCCGCCTGCGGATGGTGGTGAATTTTCATTCGGGATCAGAAAGAATAAAGCTACAGCGACAAGCAAACCGATCACGCCCATGCCAATCCAGAAGTGGTTCCAGGCAACTCCTCCGCCGATCATCGGTCCAACTACAAACTGGCCCGCCGATCCACCCGCCATCCCAAACATTTGGGTAGCGCCGATCAATGTCGCGGCTTTGGAAGGCGCGAAATTTTTGGTGGCAATGTAGATCGCTCCCACCAGAGCAAACACTCCGCCGGCGCCCTGCAAAAACCTGCCGGCGCCGGCAAGTTGGCTGTTTCCGGTAGCGAACATTAAGGCGCCGATTCCGACGACAGCCGCCGCACCGGGCAAAAGCCGGCGTGGTCCAATCCGGTCCATCGCCGCTCCGGCTATCAAGCTGAACGGGGAATATCCGTAATAGAAGAGACCGACAATCGTAGCAACACCAAGCGGCGTGATGCCGAAGGAAAGGCTTAACTCCGGCATCATCACCGCGGGCGCCGAGCGGAGCGCGTATTGGTAAAAGTAATAGACCGACGTAAGCACCCAGGCGACCGCCGCCATTCGAACACCTGCGCTCGAATCGCGCTGCGACATTACTTCGATTGTTGCCGGGGTCTCCATCATTTAAAACTGTCGTCGACGTCAGAAACTGAAGATCGTCTGTAGTATCGGAACCCAGCCGGTCATGCCTCCGGTGTACGGAGTGATGTTGCTCCCGTAAGCGGATTTCACAACCCGCATCATCTCTCCCTGGAACCATACACGCTGGTTCGGAACGAAGAACCACTTGAAACCTGCGGCCCCTTCATATGAGTTGCCAAACTGTCCGGCAATCGCCGAGGTTCGGCCATACACCATGAACTTCTTCGGAGTTATGAAATAACTTGCGGACAATTCGCCGCCGTGGTCGAAAGTAGACGTGAGCGGAAGCGGACCATCGGCTTCGAAGTCGTTTAGCCAGCGAAAGTAGTATTGCCCATTGATCGCCAGGCCCCGCCACTTCATGCCGCCGTCTATGGCCCACAGACGGTAAGTCGCCTGGTCCACAGTGACGCCCGGCGCGAACGCTCCGGTAGAAAACGCGAGGACTCCATCAGAGTTATGGATCGAGGTATTTTCCGGATTGCTTTGATCGAGATTTGAAAACCGATCTTCTCTGGACCTGGTGAAGCTGGTACCGAATCGAAGCAGAGGCTTCTTGGAGTCAAAATAATCGTCGTACATATTGCGCGATTTGCCGTCGGGTCCCCACGGTCCATTTGGCTCCCACCAGACACTGCCGGAAAGAACCATGTTCGTATCGATCTTCGATGTCGGGATCGTCAGCGTATTCAGGCCATTGCCGAGGAATAGCTCGTAGCTGAGCCCTTTCACGGGCTCGCCAGTTGCCCAAACTCCCTGTGTGAATCCGGGCCGGAAGAAATTGTCCGCCAGGCTTCGCTCGGGTTGTGAAAAATAAGGGAACGTGAAGACCAGCGATCGGGTACCGGGAACGGACCAATAACCCGCGGTCAGCGTGAATGCCTTGTTGAACTGCCAGCCGACGTTACCCGCTACGACAATCTGGTTGGTCACAGCGGAGGTCCAGGTTAAGAGGTTGTATCTCAACTTTTTATCGAAGATGTAACCGGTAAAAGTAAACATCGAGCGATTTACGCCGACATCATTACGGTGTGCGACTGTGCGCAAATTGCCCAGGTGGTCGGTGAAAGTGTCGTTGGCGCTTTGAGTGTTGAGATATCTGAACTGCGTAATGTTGGTGAACCGCAATTGGAACGGAATACTGGAGTCGTCCTTTGTTTGCCAGATAAGAATTCCGTCTCGGTATCTATCTTCGTCAGGTTTATCCGGCGGCACTGCCGGAGGTAATAACACCTCCGTCTCTGCTGCCTGCTCTGGCAACGTCACTGGTGCATTCGCTGTTGGCGAAGCAGGCGCCGGCGTATTTCCAACGGCGAGGCCATCAAGCTTCTGTTGTAAACGGTCGAGCATTTCCAACAGAGTCTTTTGCTGCTCTTCCATCTTGTGAAGTGCTTCTCGAAACGCTGCGTTTTCAGCCTTCACCGCGGCGACTTCGGATTCCAGGTCGCCGGGCTTCGAGGTCTCAGCCGCAACCTTGTTGTCTTCCTTAACTGAGCGTGAACCCGGGACTGCAACGATTTGCTTATCCGGACTGACAGGTTGGGTGGTTGGGGATTGCCCACTGGCAGAAGTGAAGAGCAACCCCATTGCGGCTAACGCTGCTGTAATCGTGAGTTTGATCGATGCGCGATTTGCAAACATGCTGAACTTTCACGTAGCGGTCTCTGTGGTTGTTGTTCTCCCGGCACAGAGAAATCGGAATTCGATCAGCAGAGCACGACGGAAAGAGCCAAACCGGCTTCGCTCGTTTCCTTGTACTTGCTGTTCATTTCCTTCGCGGTCTGGGCCAACGCCTGGACACACTCGTCGAATCCGACGCGATGTCGAGTCTCGATTTCATTACTCGCGATCGCATACGCGGTCCATGCCTTGACCGCGCCAAAGGCACAACGCTCGATGCATGGCACCTGCACGTAACCCGCGACCGGATCACAAGTCATCCCGAGGTGATGCTCCAGTGCTGACTCAGCCGCGTTTTCGACCACACGTGAACTCGCGCCCTGTGCAGTTGCGGTCAATGCCGCCGCCATAGACGACGCAACGCCGATCTCTGCCTGGCAGCCTCCCTCGGCTGCGGACAGCGTTGCATGGTGTTTGCAGAGGTAACCGATCGCCGCGGCGGCAAGCATTCCCATGCGGATCTTCTCCAGCGGCAGTTTGCGTCCTCCCTCGCCAAGCCCGTATACAAGCGCCGGCATCACTCCAGCGGAACCGCCTGTCGGCGCGGTAATAACGAGATGCCCACGTCCGTTCTCTTCCGACGCCGCCAATGCATATGCCGATAACGCAGCAATCCCGCGGTCTGACTGATAGGCGTCGTCCATAGCCCGCTTGTAAACGGTGGCAGCCTTGCTGTGCAGTTTTATTGGACCAGGTAAAACATCGTCTTCCGGCGCCTTCAATCCGGACTTCACGGTCGCAACCATCGCGTTAACGATCTTGTCGACAAACGCAAACACTTCCGCCTCCGTCCGGCCGGCAATCGACATCTCATTGGCCAGCATTATCTCGGCAATGGTCAGCTTGTTCGTCTCTGCGTGCGCCCGCAGCTCTTTCATCGTCGCATACGGGTATTTCGGTGGGTTCTTTTTAGGTGGCGTATAACCTTTCCACTCGATGAAGCCGCCGCCGACCGAGTAGTACTCCTGTTCGAGCAGCACCTCATCTCCGGCCAGGAGTTTGGCCGTCATCGTATTCGGATGTTTGAAGTCGCCCTTGGTCGCGTCGTAGATGATGTCTTTCAGACTCACGTCGATCGACTTGTCGCCGAGTTTCACCGGGAACGTCTGGTCAGGTTTGTCACGCAGGCTATCGAGAAACAGAGGATCGACTGTTGCCGGTTCCTTGCCTACTAATCCGGCAAGTGCTGCGCGCTCGGTGCCGTGGCCTTTACCGGTCGCGCTCAGGCTTCCGAAGAGATTGACTTTCAGAGCGGTCGCTCTGGCAAGCTTGTCGGCAGGCAGCCTGGCAGCACGCTGGTAGAAATCGTAAGTGATACGCATCGGGCCAATCGTGTGCGAACTCGAAGGGCCTGGGCCAACTTTGTAAAATTCGTCCAGCAACGTCATCACCGGGCCTTTACCCTTTTGCACGACGTTGAGTTTCGGATCGAGGGGCGGAGGAGCCGCACTGGCTCTTTGTGTCTGCTCCTGGGCAGACATCGAGCGGCCGTCGATCAAGACCGCCGCGCCTACCACCGCACTTCGCATCAGGAAAGTGCGACGGTCCACCCCGGGCGGGATCTCCTGCGAGATCAACTCGTCAGTGTTTCCCAGCAGGTCATCCGGGTGCTTATGTTCAGTCATTGCAATTCTCCTTCGCAGGAACCAGGGCACATCACTGCTTTCCCTGATACTTGCTCTTATCCAGATTTGTCAGTTTGATCGGGTCGAGTAGTTCTTTAATCTGAGCTTCACTAAGAATTTTCTTCTCGCGAATGATCTCGAGTATGCCTTTGCCGGATCGATACGCTTCGCCCGCGAGTTCCGTCGCTTTCTCGTAACCCAGCACCGGATTCAACGCGGTCACGATTCCCACTGTCGTATCCATGTACCGTGAGAGCACGCGCTCGTTGACAGTGATTCCGTCAATGCATTTTGTTCTCAGTAAGCCGGAAACGTTGTAGAGCAGACTTTGCGATTCCATCACGGCAAGACCTGCCAGTGGCTCATAAGCATTTAGCTGTAACTGTCCGCTATGAGCAGCAAGCGTGACGCTGTAATCGTTTCCGATCACACGAAAGGCGACGATGTTTACGACCTCAGGCACCACCGGATTTACTTTCCCCGGCATGATCGATGATCCCGGTTGCAGCGCCGGAAGATTGATCTCTCCCAGCCCGGCGCGTGGTCCGGAAGTAAGGAGAATGAGATCACTCGAGATCTTCGATAGTTTGATTGCGAGGCTCTTCAATGCGGAGGAGTAAACGACGAACCCCTGCTGGTCCCACGTGGCTGCCAACATATCTGCGGCAGGAACGATCGGTTTTCCAGTCAGTCTGGCCAGATGGAAGGCGCATTTCTCGGCATAACCTTTTGGGACATTGATCCCGGTGCCGATTGCGGTCGCGCCCATGTTGACTGCGTACAGGTACTTCTCCGCATCCTTTAGCAGCTTGATTTCGTCTCCGAGACTTGCCGCAAACGCATAAAACTCCTGGCCCACGGTCATGGGAACAGCGTCCTGCATTTCGGTGCGTCCCATCTTCACGATCTCGATGAACGCCGCGCCCTTTAAGCGGAAAGAAGCAGCCAGATTTTCCAGTTCTTCGATCAATCGATCGTTGCGTAGTAAGAAGGCGACCTTGAGCGCAGTCGGATACGAGTCGTTAGTCGACTGCGACATATTGAGATCGTCGTGAGGATCGAGAAACTGGTACTCGCCCTTCTTGTGACCGGTTAACTCCAATCCGATGTTGGCGAGCACTTCGTTGGCATTCATATTTGTGGAAGTGCCGGCGCCGCCCTGGTACCAATCGACGAGGAATTGATCGTGATACTTACCTTTCCTGATTGCGGCAGCGGCTTTTTCGATCGCGGCCAGACGTTCCGGCTTCATCGCGCCGACATCGGCGTTGGCGCGCGCAGCGGCAAGTTTGACAATGGCCCAAGCTTCGACGAAGCCCGGGTAGTGGTTGATTAAGACGCCGGAAAGTTTGAAGTTTTCGATCGCGCGAGCGGTTTGCACACCATAGTAAGCTTCGGCAGGAATCTCCTTCTCGCCGAGAAGATCTCGCTCTGTTCGTGTCTGCTGCGCGCTGATTACAGGGGCGGCAATCAGACCGAACAGTAAAAAATAGATGAGTAATTTCTTCATCACTTCAGTCCTTGCCTTCTCTGTGCAACAGAGAAGATCGGAGCTATTGGTCCACCACCGGAGTCCACGTCTTGTCCGGATTGAATCGCTCGATCGCCGCAGCTAGTTCGAGAGTCTGTGGTCCAAGATCTTTCTGATAGACCACTCCATCGTGACTCACCATGAACGTTTGCACACCGGTGAGGCGATGCTGTGCGGGAAAGGCAATGAGCGCGAAGCCGCCGATCATCACGTCTTTCACCACAAAGTCCAACTCACCCAGCGGCGCCGCCGGTCCCTGCCCTTTCAGGATCTTGAAGAAATAACCGTGAAACGGTTCCGTTCTTGACGAGTATCCGCGAGCGATGGCCTGCGCTACTTTTTCACCAATCGGACCATCCCAGGTGCCGTCGCTGTTTTGCCAGGCGAGACCATCCTGTTTGCCGGGAGTGCTGATAATGCGTTGCGCGTATTGGTTAACTCCGGAGGCGCCACGTTTCGTCAGGGCGTACTCGTGTTGCGATTCGACGTAATTGCGGCAGATTGCAATCGCATCAAGCTCGTTGCTGCCAATCCGCCGGTACAGAAGCTCCTGGCGGCCCGCCTTCGAATCAAAAGACCAGCTCGAGCCAACTTTCACGATTGGGACAGCAAACGGCCAGTCGTCTTCACCGATTTCAAGAATCGCCCGGCGAGGATTCTTTGGTTGCAATGCGACGTTCGTCTTGATCCGGGCTTGTTCGGCAAACTTCTGCGCTACCTCACGATCGCGCGCGGGTTCACCCGTGTGAATGATGTCGTAACTGTCTGGTCCAAGAATTTCGGTGAGAGCTGTCTCGTCAAACTTCTCGGCTGCTGCGATAAGCGCATCCGCCGCCTCTTGTGCGCTTGCGAATGACTTGCCTTTCTTCTCAACGGCTACCTGGGACGTGACTACGGGCGTCGAGAAAGAAAAGAGAGTTACAGCAACCAGCCACGTAGAAATCCGGGAATACAATGTTGTGATCTTTTTGCGCTTCATAATCTTTATCTCCTCCGGCCGCCGCCACCACGACCACCACCACCGCCGCCACCACGGCTACCACCGCCACCGAAGCCTCCGCCGCCACGACTGCTGCCGATGCTGGAAGAACCACGACTGCTGCTTGAGCGCGCGCTGGCCCCACTAAACCCTCCGGAGCCACTACCAAAGCCGCCACGACTTCCTGAGCTGCTGCCGATACTGCGATTGCCCACACGGTCGCCACTCGCACGGTTGTTGATCGATCCGGGGCCAGTTCGATCACCGACGCTGGAACCACGATTACCGCCGCGATCGCCTATACCGCTGCTGCGATCGCTAACACCGCCGCGATTGCCGCGGTCGGCGACGCTACCGCGATCGCCAACGCCACCGCGATTGCCGCGATCACCAACACCACCGCGATCACCAACGCCGCCACGATTGCCGCGATCACCAACACCACCGCGATCACCGACGCCGCCACGATTGCCACGATCACCAACGCCACCCCGATCGCCAATACCGCCCCGATCACCAACCCGATCGTTACTCCTTAGATTTCCCCCTTGTCTGCCAATGTCTCGCTGTGCAGCTCGCTGGCGATTCTGTAACGAATCTCCTCGCGCAGCGCCTCCAAACCTGTTTGCCGTGCGGCGGTCACCATATGGAGCACCACCACGATGCGACGGATTGTGTTGCCATTTACCGCCACCGACATTTGTGCGATTGCCACCCTGGATGTTGTTGACACGATTCCCGCCGCTGATGTTTGTGTTGCGGTTGAAGTTGTTATTCATGTTTACGTCGATGTCACCGCCACCCCAGCCGCATCCCCAACCCCAGCCGCCGCCCCAGGCAGCACCCATAGCCAATCCCACGCCAAACGAAATCGCACTGGCAGCGATCACCGCTCCCGTTGAAGGTGGGTAGTAAATTGGCGGGTAGGGATAAGCAGGCGCACCGTAAACAACCGTCGGGTTGTAGGAAGGCACGTAGACCACTTCCGGACTAGCCTGCTCGATCACAATTACTTCCTTGCTCTCGATTACCTGCGTTTGCACTTTCTGTTGTTGATTGGTCGCCAGCGCTCCGGTGTCCTGGGCCTTGTTGCGCATTCGCTGGATCGCTTCCATCACGTCCTTCTGTTGCGCGAGGAAGGCATTGCCGAGATCCGTGGTCCATTGAATGTCGTCAGAGAGACGCTTAACCACGTCGGGAAGCGCCGCCATTGCCTGAATGCTCGGGTCCCATGGTTGTTTCTTAACCGCTTCAGCCAACTTCTTCTGGTCTTTGAGAAAGTCGGGATTTCGTTCCAACCACTGTTGCAGTTGAATAATCTCCAGGGGATAAGTTGAGGCCACGAGTGTCTGACTGAGCAGGTTGTCGGGATACAATGCGATTGGCGCAACCAGTGAATCGAGTTGCTCGGGTGGAACCCTTACTGCCTCGTCGTCGACGGGTTGATGTACATATCGCGCAAACACCAGTGGATTGCCGGGCAACAGGATGACCGCGCAGGTAAACACAGCGAGATAACGAACCAATCTTTGTGAATATCCTGAGCGCATAGTTTTCGCGTTCATTTCAAAACCTCCAGCCCTCGATTCTTCTCTTTGCATTCTCTGCGTTCTGTAGTGAGCATAGGGCCCTGTGGCGAAGGGACTGGTTTGAATAGCCACGGAGCATAGAGAACACAGAGAATGCAAAGAGAAGAAATTCATTTGACATGCGCTGTCTCCCAACTGCGCACTTTTCGCCTCGCTTCATCAAAGATTCTTTCGTAGTTTTTCTTGCGCACTTTGTCGCTGGCTTCCGGAGTCAGCAACTTCCAGAAAGGTTCATACTGGTTATAGACGCTGAGATATTTTTGCTGGTTTGGAGGAGCAACTTCGTCAGTGCCGAAGAGAAAACGATCCGGGTGACGATTCACAATCGTCGCGGCATTCTTAGTCGATTCAGGCGTAGCGACGATGTACTTGGCAACTTCATCCCAGGAAATATCGAAGTTGACGTGGCCCAGCTTCGGATCGTTGATGATCTCCTCGACTATTGCGGCCTGATCCCTGACTGGCCGAATGATCCGCCCGACGCCGATATGGGCCCAAATAAAGGTCGTGTTGGGATGGCGTCTGAACAGCGCTTTCATCTGGGCTGCATAAGCAGGCTCAGCGCCGGGCTTTGCGAATGGAACGTCCACGTCGTTGTGAATGAGAACTACCAGCCCAACTTCGGTGGCAAAGTCGATCAGGCGATCGAGTGCCTGGTCCTGAAGACTTGCGACTTCGCCCGAGATCTTTGCGGAAACAAATTCCTTATGAATGCTGAATTCACCGATGCCGCTGAAAACACCAGGAAACGCCGTAAGCACACGTCGAATGTGATCGGCGGCATACATGTCCGTCGGATTGAAGCCGGTGATCATCGGATCGAACCGAACCTGCTCTTCCTTTGAAAGAGACTTGTACGCGGTTGCGATCCATGCGTCCGTGAACGAGTAGTAATAGAGTGGTGCGTCGGAGTTCAGGTAATAACCTGGGGCTCGATTTTCATCGACGCGATAAGACCATTGTTGTTGTAGCGGGATGCCGAACAGAGCGACACGTCCGGCTTTATCTCCCATTATTTTGAGGAACGCGTGGATGTCGATGCCTTCCTGGATATAGTTCGTCAGGTGGAAGTGCGAATCGTTGAAGAGGTAGTTGTCGTTCGGCGGCGCTTGCGCGAGCGACGTGCTCAAGAAAATCAGGAGCGCAAAACTTGTCACGCAAAGACGCAAAGGTGCAAAGAGAAGATCAAACCTTCTTTGCATCTTTGCGTCTTTGCGGGAGAAACTAGTCATCACATCCTCAAAACGCGAGCTCCAGAGTCGAATGAAAAACGCTGCCTTTACCACCAAGCGCGAAAGGAACGGATGAGTAGCCAACCGGAGATTTGTAGAGATATAGCCACTCGTTATTCCACCGCACGACTTTGTTTTTCCACGGGAACCAGTTCACTCCTGAACGTATGTCCCATGGTTTGCCGAACTGACCATTTATTCTTGACGCACCCACATATAATTGGAGTGTCTTCGGTACAACCATCGCCGAAGCCTGTAACTGAAAGCCGTGATCGAAAAGAGGTGCGAGTTGGGTGGTGTTCTCACCCTTGAAATTGTTCAACCAGCGCCAGTAGTACTCGCCTTCCAAAGCCAGACCTCGATACTTGAAACCAAAATCTGCATCAAGCATCCGGTAAGTGGCGTCGGTGATGGTGATACCTGGGCCAAACAGATCAGGAGTAAAGATGACTGAGCCATCAGAAAGCCGTAGTTGTGTGTTTTCAAAGTTGTCACTATTCGGCTGACTCTCCCTGTTTTCGTCGCTGCGGGTGAAGTGAATGCCAAAGCGACTCGACAAACGACTATGATCGTCGAAGTCGCCAAAGCCCTGGCCGTATTCACCAGTGGGAGCCCAGACTAAAGCCGAGGAAAGCGTGTTGAACTTGCTATCGAGTCGTGCGGCGCTGACACCTAACGTGCTCAAGTTGTTACCGAGCATCACCTGATATCTCAGGCGTTTTGTAATATTCCCTTTTAACCACACGCCAGACGTGTAAGAAGGACGGAAGAACTCGTCAGCGATGTGACGACTGTCAACCGATAGCCAGAAGGGGAAGTTTCCCTCGGTAGTCCGTACACCGGGAAGAGATGTGATCCCAGCCGCCAGGGTGAAATGATCATTGAATGTGTAGCCCACATTACCGGCTACGACGACCTGCGCACCCTGACCCTGGGTTGCGTTTGAGGTCCACGTGTAAAGGAAGTAACGAAGCTTCGGGTCCAACACCCATCCCAGGAACTTTATTTGCACTTTTTGCAATTGAAAGTCCTGGCGCTCCTGAACGCTTTTAACGGTACCGAAAGCATCCGTGTAGCTTGAAGCGAGTCCGAGTTGATTGAGATAGCGCGCGTAGGTGTAGATGCTGACGCTCATATCTCCGTATTCGGTATTCGCGAGCTTGTAACCAAGGTTTGGTGTGTAGCGACCGTAAGAAGCGCTGCTTGGGGCCTCCGACACAGGCTTGTCCTTTATCACCGGTTCCATCCAGACGTGCGGGTCATCGGACGTGGACGGGTCGTACTTCGCTTCAGCGGAAGACTCAGTCGAAGTCGGTGTTTGAGCGGGGGAAACTTGTTGGCCAGATGCTTGAGCGGCCTCGAGTTTTTCGAGTCGTTCCTGAAGGTTGCGAATGAGTTTTAATAATTCAGCCCGTTCATCAGATGTGAGTGGTTTATGTCCGGCAGGCGTGGAAGACGCAGGAGTAGTTTCAGTCTGTGCGAAACAGACCACATGAAGGAATAAAAGCAGCAAAGTGAGGTACAGTGAGATCCTGCTACGCCGCCTTGCTCCGCAGACTCGAGAGAGAGTTAGCATCAGCAACATCTCTGGTTCTATTCACCCTTCAGACCAACAGCGCGTGGTGAAAACACATTGAAGTCGAGGCGGTTCGCGACGTACTCGATAACCTTCTGCGCTTTCACGCTGTTGCCTGCTTCATCGAGCGGCGGGGCGAAAACAGCGATCGCACCTTTGCCGGGGACGACTGCGACGATGCCGCCGCCCACGCCACTCTTCGCCGGGAGACCAACGTGCCAGGCCCAGCCACCCGAGCCGTCATAAAGTCCAGCCATGATCATCGTCGAGAGGATGTGTGGAACGTTTTCGGGATTGATAATTTGCTCGCCGGTCGCCGGGTTCTTCCCGTTGTTTGCAAGGGTCGCTCCCATGCGCGCGAGTTGGACCACGTTTACTCCAACCGAACATTGCTTGGTGTAAACGTCCACTGACTCGAACGGATCGGCATAGATGCGATCGTATTTGGCCAACAGCATCGACAGGGCTTTGTTACCGGTGTTTGTTGCAGCTTCAGACTTGTAAACTTCGTCGATCAGCAGAAGCTTCTCGCCTGCCACCCGGCTGTAGAAATTGAGAATCTTGTCCCACTTCTCATCCGCAGTCTTGCCGGAAATCAAACTCACGGTCGAAATCGCGCCCGCATTCACGTACGGGTTTCCGGTGTGAGTAGGCATATCAGCCACGGCAAACACGGAGTTGAAGGCGCGACCAGTAGGTTCGTTGCCGACCTTTTCGAGGACCTTCGCTGGTCCAAGCTCTTCCATAGCCAGGGCCTGAGAGAAGACCTTGGAGATCGACTGAATTGAGAACGAGTACTTGATGTCCCCCATCGACAGCATTTGGTTGTCAGTGGTGACTATCGCGATGCCGAAGAGTTTCGAGTCGACCTGGGCGAGGTAAGGAATGTAATCAGCGTTCTTTCCCCCCGCATCGTTCTTAAACCTCTCGTACGCCTCGCGAACAACGGACTCGACTTCTGTCCTCGCAGGTGCAACTGGACTTGTCTTTTGAGACAGAGCTGATAAGGGCGCCGTTGCACAGGTCATCACGACAAACAGCGCCACCAGCATTTTTACTTGAATTCTTTTTCTCAACATAAAGCCTTTCCTCTCCTCGTCCTGACCACATGGTCCATCGAGCTCAAAGATCAAAATGTAAACGTCTTCGAAAAGTTGTACTTAAATGAAAACTGGATGCGGAAATCATCAGCCTTGAAACCGTCCAGGAAGTTTTCCCGTCTTCCCCACTGAAATTCGCCGCCGACCATCACGTTGTCAGTTGGGTAATAGAGCAGGTTGCCGAGACCGTAATGACCGCGGTGGAATGCGTTCGCTGCCTGGCCGTTAGAGTTGTCGATGTCAAGAAATGAGTATCCGACGGCGGTGCTGAAGCGTTTGTTCCAGTTGTGGTCCAGAAAGGCCACGAGACTCCACATCGGGAGGGCAACGCCTGTGATCGGACGTCGCGGATCGCCGCCGGGCGTTAACTCGATACCAATATCGACCGGTGCGTCGTTCATGTAGTTCTGAATGCCCTGGCCAAACACGAAGGCGAATCGGCCGGTGTCGTTCTCCGTGAACTTGAGGTTGGAGGTGAAGTTAAGACCCGCTCCAGTCTCTGTACCGCCTAGATCAAAGGCATCGTCAGTTGTGTCCACCCACTTGATCCGCCTCAGCATTCCGGCAACCTGGAAGTAGCCCCAGTCGCGTGTGAAACGCACGTTCCCTGAGAAGTCCGGTAGATCGAACTTGGGCCGAATGCCCTTCAGCTCAATGCGATCGGAAAACACTCCCTGATCGCCGCTCGCACCCGGACGCTCCACAGCAAGCGTCACCGAGTTGCGTCCTTTCAGAGGCATCCAACGAAACTGCACATTGCGAAAGAAGACCATTCCGTTCGGGCCCCAGTACTCGAGCGAGTTTGGAAAGACGTCGATGTCCATGAAAGGACTCCACGTTTGGCCGGCGCCGAACTGGCCCAATTCGCCGTAAGCGTGACGCAAACGGAAAGTCGTTTGACCGGCATCGACTCCGGTACCGAACAGCTCAAACTCAAACTGTGTTTTCAACTCTCCGTACTTGGTTGGAGTTGACGATTTAACTCCGAGGCGACTCTGCCTGACGCCGAAGTAAGTTTTTCCATTCGGGGCGAATTCATTGGGGAATGACGGGAGCTTGACTGGACGGATCACGTCGAACCAGTTCGGATCGTTTTGTTTGAATTGGTAGCCGGCGTCGAGCATTGCGAAACCATAGATCTGGAACGTGCTCTCGCCTTTATTGCTGTCTTGTGGTTTTACAGGCGCCGCCGAGGGTGTTTCTGAGGGTTTCGCGGTTTCGGTATATGTCGCTTCAACAATTGCCGGTGCACTTGTCTTCTTTGCTTCGATCGAGTCGATTTGACCTTTCAGTTCTATGACGGTCTGTTCGAGTTGTAGTAAACGCTTCTTTAATTGTTCAACTTCCGGCGTTTGTGGGGTGGATTCCGGAGTTTGTGAAAACGCAGAGCCGCTCGGAAACAACAGCAGAGTGGCAACGACTAAAGCAAAGGCTGCGGTGGTTCTCCAACTCAGTGGACTATCAATTCTCATGTGCGCCTCCTCCATTGTTCCTGGGGCGGAGTTCTAGTTCGCCGGAAAAAATGTAGAGGAGCGCAGGAAACCCCGAAACTGGCAAAACTTACAGGTGAGCAGGACAACCCGCGTTCATACACTCGTACGCAGGTTATGAATCAGCTGAACAAAGCGACACTATCCGATTACGACTTGACTCAGGCGATAGGAAGAGGCGCCGTGTCGAAGATCGGAGATCTGTATGAACGACATAGGTCGCTGGTCTATGCGATATGTTTGCGGATGACGAGGAACATGAGTGAGGCGGAAGATCTGACACAGGAAATCTTTATCGAGCTGATGACTCGGGTGGGATCGTTTCGAGGCGAGAGCCAGTTTTCGAGTTGGTTATATCGATTTACTACCAATTACGTGCTGATGTATTTCCGCCGGGTGAAGCTTCGCAAAGAAAAGTTTCCTTGCCTGGAGGATGAATTCGATTCTACACGGAAACTGGCGGTCTCATTTGGAGCACAGTTCGTGGATCAAATAGCGCTCGAAGCCGCGGTTGGCAAACTCACGTCCGGCACGCGGGCGGTGTTTTTGAAGTTTGATGTTGAGGGATACAACCACCAGGAGATTGCGAAGATCTTTGGGTGTTCAGTAGGAAACTCAAAATCACAACTCCACAAAGCGCGGCGCCGGTTGAGAAGTTTGCTGGCCACAAAATGCACCAAAGACACAAAATAGATGGCCCAAATCATCTCTGAGGTTGGCGCCTGTTTGTGGCTAAACCGACCTTAAAATTTTCGCACACCCATCAGTTTAATCGGACCGATCCCGTAACTTTCAACATCGATCGAATTGCCTTCCAGGACTTTAATCTTTGCCGAGTAGAGAAGCGCGCCAGTTCCTTCTTCCCTCCCCTTGCTGTTCTTCTTGAGCTCGAGCTGGAGAATGCCGAATGGGTACTCTAATGACCTGTTACCGGCATACACTTCGAGGAACCCAATGGGCCGATCGCCAACAGCATAAATCCTCCTGCCATCTGCCGTCTGATGCGAGCGGATGAGCTTGAAGTCATAAAACCCTGCTCGACCTGTAAGCCTGATCTTTCCGATCGTCTTTGCTTTTTCAAGCACTTTGAGCAAAGCGATCGGCCCGCCTTCAACCAGCGCCCCGGCCATCATTTTTGCTTCGCCGTCGGATGTGTAGGCATCCACCCAGAGATCAACATTCATGCGTGCACCGGCGCCCACCATCGCCGGGCCAGCGCCATGCGGCATATAAGCAAGGGCACTGAATTTTTCGCTCTTATATCCCTGCGCCGGCGCCGGCAGCGACAAGCTCAAGCCAAGCAGGGCCAACAACAAACACACGAAGAATCTTGTTTTCATGTTTTACTCCATTCGCAAAGCAGAAACTCCAAACTCTATTTCACCGGCGGCGGGTACTTCTTGAGCAGTTTCGCCATCGCCTTGTTAATATTCTTTTCGACTTTCTGCGGGTCTTTGCCTGATCCAAGCGTCTTGGTTGCTTCGCCGCGCCAGACCTGTTTCTTTGTGCTCACGTCGTACAGATCGAGATTAAGCGTGCCGATGTTGATGGTGGAGGTGGTCGCTGTGGTCGTTTGCATGCCACCCCAGCCACCCCAACCGCCCCAACCCCAGTAAGAGCCGCCCGTGCTGTAAGCATTCCACTGCTTCTCCTGGTTAACGGCCACCTGGTAGGTAACGTAGAGGTCCGGGTTCTCGTCATTTTTCGTCAATCCCTTTAACGCGAGCTGTGCGTCGATGGCGCGTTTGATCTGGTCGTCCAGGATTGAATTTGGATACTGAACGTTTGGTATCTGTACCCACTTATACGTCTTGTATTTCGAGAAATCGGTGCCTTGTAGAAAGTTGTACTTGATGTCCTGACCTGAAGCAGCCACACACCACGCGAGAAGCAGTCCGGCAATGGCCGCCACGCGAGCAAGCCTATCGATACTCATCATCTTCACACCTCATCCTTCCTGCCGATTTGAATGATGCAAATTCTAGAAGTGTCGAAAACAGAGGATAACTGTCACTTTTGACAGGCTGGATTCCCGATCGAAGCATGCAAAAAATAAGGATTACCTCGGGAGGATAGCCGGATGATCTGGAATGAAGTACCGAGAAGAGTATGTCGTGTCGCTTCGATCATTGTTCTTATTCTTCTCATCGTATTAACCGCGCTCGCGAAGGAAGTTGACGATGTAGTCGTGCTGAAAAATGGCGATCGACTGACTGGAGAAATAAAGGGATTGCAGAGCGGCGAGCTCAGGATCAAATCTGATTACATGGCTGAAGCCGTCCGTCTCGACTGGGCCAAAGTTGAAAGACTCGAGAGTAAATCAACGTTCATGATCTGGTTGATTAACGGGAAGCTTGTGACTGATGTTATGCGTCTGCTTCCGACAGACTCCGGCGACGTCGCAAATTTCGTCATCGGCAACTCAGATCAGAAACTCAGAGTGCACCAACTCGATGTGATTCGAATCGCTCCTGCTGACCGGCGCTTCTGGAAACAACTGGAGGGATCGATTGATTTTGGATTCAGTTTCACCAGTGGCAACGATCAGTATCAAACCCAACTTGCTGCAACTACGACTTATCGAACCGGCAATCACTCATTTACTACCTCAATAGATTCGACTTTGAGCGGGCAAACCGAAGGAACCAATCTTACGCGCCATCAGTTCAACTTCGATTATCGAAAACAGTTAACTTCGCGGTGGTACGCCGGCGGACTCTTCGATCTTTTGCGCAGTGATCAGCAGAGTCTCAAGCTCCGTACGTCAGTTGGGGCATTGATCGGTCGCAACATCAAGCAAACCGAACGTACCAGACTCTCGATTTTTGGCGGCGTTGTTGGCACGCGCGAGAATTATTTGGAATCGCTTGGCAAGCCGAAGAACACTAACGGAGATGCGATCTCAGGCGCTGACTTCGTTACATTTCGTTTCAGCAGAACAGACATCAGATCTCGCCTCAGTTTGTTTCCAAGTTTGACCACACCCGGACGAATGCGTCTACAGGTCACATCCGATCTTCGCATCAAGGTCGTGAAAGACCTCTGGTGGGGTTTTCACCTTTACGAAAACTTTGATAGCAAACCGCCAGTCAGGGCCGACAAAAACGATCTCGGCGTAAGCACGTCGCTGGGTTGGAAGTTTTGAAGCCACAATAAGCACAAAATATTTTTGTGACTCTTGTGCCTTTTGTGGCTAAACAAGCTGTGGCCCACCTGTAAATTTTGCCAGTAGGTCGCGGCTGGGCGGGACCATAAAATTGCCGAAGGTTAAGAGAAGATGAATCTGCAGAATGAATCTACGTCACGCACAAGCCTGGATGATGTGTGGACGTGTCTGGACGTAGACTTTGGCGCCGTGTCCCACCAGGGATTCGTGAGAGAGAATAATGAAGACAGCTTTCTAGTCATGAGATTCGGCCGCTCCCTCGAAAATCTCATGACAAACCTCGATGGCGATCTGTTCGCGCAAAATTACGTGATGAGCGGATACGGCTTGTTGGTCGCCGACGGTATGGGAGGCATGGCCGGTGGCGAAGTCGCGAGTCGCCTCGCCCTGAACAAACTGATCGAACTGATCATCGACACGTCTGACTGGACACTCGCTCTCCAGCATCAAAGAGACGTTACGACTGTGTTGGAACGAATGGCCGAGCGGTTTCTTCAAATCGACGATGTCCTGCGAAAAGAGGCGGACAACGACTATACCCTGCGAGGTATGGGCACAACTCTTACCGTCGCCGGCGCGCTGGGAAGCAATTTAATCATAGGACACGTCGGTGACTCCCGCGCCTATCTTTTGCACGAAGACAAATTAACTCAATTGACTACCGACCACACGCTGGCCCAGGCACTTATCGATGCCGGTGTTGCGCATCCTGACGATCCGGCTTCACGTTCTATGCGTCATGTTTTGACGGCAGCCGTCGGTTCACTCGGAGAACAGGTCGGTCCGCAAGTGCAACATTTCAAGTTGCGCGGCGGCGACAAGTTACTGCTCTGCACGGATGGACTGACCGAGATGGTTGACGATGAAACGATCGCGCAGGTGTTGCGCGAGGCAAAATCCGCCCAGGACACTTGTCAGGACCTCATCAACCTTTCACTTTCAGGTGGAGGGACTGACAACGTGACCGTAGTTCTGGCCCACTTTCGTTCGTCTTGAGCCCGTGAAAACGGACTCAGCATGCGAAACTGCGATTTGATTTTATTATGACTGCGTCACCCATCCGCTACCGCGGACGGTACTGACTGTGTCCAGGCCCGCCCTAACTGCCGCTGCAATTCCTTATTACTTTCCCGGCGTTGCTCAACCCATGCAGTGATCGTGTCCAGTATTTCGCGTCTAATTTCGTTCTCTGTCTTTGCGGGGAGTTCCAGCCCTTCTGCCACGGTATCGCGGTTTTCCCGCTTGATAATTTTGATGGCTCTATCTGCTGTTTGCATATAAACCCGAACTCAAATTTAGAAGAGCGCACCGGTAACAAACACTGTCAGAATTGACAGTATTAACCTCAAGTTACCGCAACTACCATTTCGGAAATCATTTGAAGGGTCAGCTTAAAGGGCTGACGACTTCTGTCCCTTTGAGACAAACACTGCCTTGCTCGCAGAACGAAGGCCGACTCAGATTGAAGAAATGAAAGGAGCAGAGAATGAGAACTAACTCGAACACACTCGTGAGGCTGATGGTAGTCGCCTTCATTCTTGTTTTGACAGGTGTCGCAAACGCCTTCGCAACAGGATCCACGACTACTACTACGCAGGACCCACAGATACAAAGCGTACCGGCTGGAGAGAGGGTCAAAAAGTTTAGGGGGATCGTGGTCAGGCGAGAACCTGATTCGTTCCGGATGTCAGACACGATGGGTGGACCACAAACGGTCGTCATCCTGACGGCTGCCACTGAAGTTAAGAGTCACAAGCGAGGCGTTTTCCGCGGATCGAAAGAATATGGCGCGAGCTACATCCTTCGTGGATTGCGGCTCGAAGTGGATGGCGTAGGAAATTCTGACGGCCAACTGGTCGCCGAGAAAATTCGCTTCGATGAACAGGATCTGAGGGCCGCGCAAGCGCTGAAGTCAACGGTCGATCCGATCGAAGCAGAGATGACTGAAAAACTGCGGCAGCAACAGCAGGAACAGGAACGACTCGCCGGCCAGATCGAGGAGAACCGGGCCCTGACGGCACAAGCCCAGGCCGCGGCAGACGCCGCTGGGGAGGCTGCCAAAAAAGCACAGTCGACCGCTGACTATGCAAACAATCGCATCAATGGTCTGGACGATTTCGATTCGATCAAAACAATCACTGTTTATTTCAAGACCGGCAGCGCGGTGCTCGGACCGCAATCCAAAAAATCGATCGATGACGCCGCTTTGTGGGTAAGGAGTCAGGACACGAAAGGATGGGTAATGGCCGTAATCGGCTATGCCGATTCGACAGGCGGGTCGCAGCGCAACATCGACTTGAGCGAGCGACGGGCCAACGCAGTCATTTATTACATAGTGAGCAAATACAAGATGCCACTCAACCGTTTGGTCCAACCTTTTGGCTACGGACAACTGGAACCTGTTGCGGAGAACGAGACGAAGGCCGGACGAGCCAAGAACCGGCGCGTCGAAATCAGGCTGATGGTCAACAAGGGCATCGCCGGTACGGTTACCAAGGGTCAGTAGCAACTTGGAGGTGTTTAGTGAAGGAGAGAGAAGAGACACCGAACACCTCGATGGGGCCGGGTCCGATAGAGTGGCCCGGCCTATTTTTAAATCAAGCTCTACCGACTACGCATAGAAACTCAGGAGAAAGTCGATGAAAAAATTCATCTTTTCACCCATGGTTTTGGTTTTAGTTTTCATGGCGACGTATAGTCCGGCTCTGGCGCAAAAGGAAACCACCACAGGTGTCGAGGTTGATATAGACGTTATTTTGCTTCGTCGTGATCTCCGCGCCGAAAAGAAGCAGCTAATCGCGTTGAACCTGACGTTGACTGAAGTAGAAGCCACAAAATTCTGGCCTGTTTACGACGAATACGCGGCTGAGATGGCCAAGTATAATGACGAGTTTTACACGCTCATCAAGACGTACGCAGCCAATCAAAAGACGCTCACCGATACTGAAGCCGCCAGCATGATCAAGCGATGGGCCGACATTCAGGTCGACCTTTCCCAGACGCGACAAAAATATATTCCCCTTGTAGAAAAGGTCATACCTGCGAGAAAGACAGCCCTGTTTTTCCAGATCGATCGGCGCCTTTATGCATTGATGGATCTGCAGGTTTCATCGAGGCTTCCGTTGCTGCTCCAGTAGGTTTCGATTCGGATGGAGCTTTTCCAAGTCCGGAGAAGATCGTCTAAAAGTCTCGCGCAAAGTATTCCGGAGGCTGTGTTATGAAACGAGCGAAAGTGATAATCGTTTCTGCCTTATTGTTGTTGAGTGCGTTTCCTGTCGCTGCAAAATCGAAGGAAGAGAAACAGGCTGAACTTCAGAAGAAAGCCGCAGCCACGCTGGAACGTCTCTATAAGGCACGTCCATCTGCGAAAGCGGCTGTCAAAGACGCTGCCGGTTATGCTGTGTTCAATAGTGGCGGCGTGAAGATTTTGGTTGCGGGTGGAGGTCGAGGACAAGGAATTGCCGTCAACAACGCCACTAAAAAAATTGTTTACATGAAGATGCGAGAGATCCAGGCGGGCTTGGGAATGGGCGCAAAGAAATTCAGCACCATCTTCGTTTTTGAAACGAAGGCTGCGTTGGAGCGATTCATCAACAGTGGCTGGGAGTTTGGTGGACAAACTACAGCCGCGGCAAAAACCGGTGACGGTGGTGGATCACTCCAGGGTGCGGCGTCTGTTTCTCCGGGAGTTTGGATGTATCAACTGACTGATAAGGGTGTGGCTCTGGAGTTAACCGGCAAGGGCACGAAATACTTCAAAGACGGCGATTTGAATTGAGCCCGTCATAAGAATCACACCGCCTTGATCTATTTTGTGTTTTCGTGCTTCTTCCCTGCTCCACGGTTTCCTCGCCTGCGACGCACAAGCCGGTTTACAGGACCTCTGACCAGGAGGTAAGGGATCACAGCCAACAGAATTGCGATCAAAATCAACTCCAGCGGGTAAACCCACCGCAGGACGATCAATTGATAGATGACGTCCATGATTATTGCGTGGAAGAACACCCGCGCGACAGACTTCCATCCTTCGCGTAGCAGATCGCCGCGCTGGCTTGGATCCGTAAGAATAGTCCGAAAATATGGCGGCCGATCTGTTCGCGCATCTTTCATTCCGGCACGGACGGCGAGGAGTGTGGCCATCAAGGGTTGCAGGATGATCCTCAGGGTCATGGGTCCGCCAACCCGGTCTGTAATATTCGTCAAAGCGCGTATCAGCATTTCCCGCATTCGGTTAGATCCCTCAGGTTCATCTTCAGTTTCCAGACCATCATGATTGGCTTTAGAAGCAGAAGCAGTTTTGATGCAGTAGTCAATTGCCTCGTGCGGTCCAGTTCCGGTATCTCAACGCGATCTCAAGCGGCAAGAGTGGTGGACGTTCAGGTAATCGAATTCGGCCGCTGTCATCGAGACTACAATATGGGTTGGGGTACATTAGGACCATGATCGCTGAGTCTAACCCGCTTTAAACGTCGGCGCGATATTTCGCGTGACAGGGCTCGATCTGTAGGGCAGTATCGCTTGACTGCGAATCAAACCCCGGTTGGAGGAGAAGGTGGCATGAGGCACGTGTCGAATCTCTGGACGAAGCGGTCGTTCGCGAAGTTATCCACTTCTAGTTTGATGGTCGCTGCACTTGCGTTTATCAGCGTGCCAGCTCAGGCGCAGAACGACAAGATGACTCCCATCGCTACGCCTTCCCAGCCCAATGCGATCGAAATCGGGACCGGTCCGCTGCCCGGTGCGCAGAACCCGGAGTCATGGCATACCCAATACGGCAGTCGGTTTGCGCGCAATGTAACTATTGCGACGTTGACACCCTTTCTGCCTGATCCTGCCAGGGCAAGCGGTGCGGCAGTCGTCGTCGCGCCCGGCGGTGGTTTTCGCACCTTGTCCATGGAAAATGAAGGCTGGAATGTCGCGCGTGCACTGGCGGAAAAGGGTGTCGCCGCGTTCGTTCTTAAGTATCGCTTAAACCAGACTCCCGCTGACATGGCGGGGTTCGAGCAGTCCATGCGGGAAATGTTTTCGGGAACGGCGCGGCCGCCTCGCCCCGACCCTGAGAAGGCGATGGCCGGTCTCGCGCCGCAGATCGCCGACGCCCGCGCTGCGTTTGCACTGATCCGGAAGCGTTCTGCCGAGTGGCACGTCGATCCTCACCGGATCGGCATGGTTGGCTTTTCCGCCGGCGCGATGTTAACAATGGCAACCACGCTCGCCGGCGAGGATGCGAAGCCGGCCTTCATCGGCAACATCTATGGTCCTCTCGCGCCGCTGACGGTTCCGGCCGACGCGCCGCCTCTGTTCATCGCCCTTGCTGCCGACGATCCTTTCTTCGCGAACGGTGGCTATGGCCTCATCGATAGCTGGAAGGCATCGAAGCACCCTGTCGAATTTCATCTTTATGAACAGGGTGGCCATGGCTTCGGGATGTATCCGAAGGAAACGACGAGCACGGGTTGGTTCGAAGCCTTTGTGCGCTGGATCGGGATGCACGGAATGCTTAAGCCGGGAGTGTCAGGAGCCAGCGGCGCCGCAAACTAGACGGCTAAGTGCTCTCGCTCATTAACTCGCTGTCTTACTGGGTTCCAATCAACTTAGGAAGTGTGAACAGCTTTCAAGACTGGCCGGTCAAGCGTGACTTTTAACAGTCGTGCAGTTTGACGCAAGACGTTCATTTCATTTAGCCATCCAACAATCCGGTTCCAACTCGCAACGCTTTGGGACGCCAAAATAAACTCATGTTCCTGTAGCTCTGAGATCGCGAAGTAACTTCGAAAACTCAGCCTCGAAAGCATCGTGATTTTTCCAGTTTGAAAAATCCGGGATGTAATATTCGCGCAGTTCGACGGCGAGATCTTTACTACTATCTGCATCGAAACATTCCCATTTTTGAATTGCCTCAAAATCAACTAGCCGGATCGGGAAGAGTTTGCGGCGATTCTCTTCTCGTTCAACTTTCCTGGCTCGACGGATTTCAGTTATCACCCACTCACTTTTCATGCTGCTCTCGGATAAAACCAACAGAAGTTTGTCGTGAGTCTGGATCGCACTGAAGATTTCTTCGTGAAGTTTCCTGCCGCTCTTCATGTCCTCGGGCGCATACCAGACCTGAAGCTGCTCGTCCCGCATTCGAGCGTGAAGCCGTTGCAAAAACTGTTCGTCTCGATGGCTGTAACTAATGAAGCATGAGTGGAACGGGCCAGGTCGAGTACCGGAAATAATCGATGAAACCAAGGTAATGAAGTTGTCGGGAACGCCTACTCCCCGCAGAAACACTTCTGGAATTTTTCCATTGGACTTGAATAGAGTATCAACACCGAGGGTGGAAGGACCAAAATGGGTTACGGTCTCCAGTCCTTTGGTGGCGCTCAAATCATTGTCGGCAAATATTGTGCTGAAAAGCCAAGTTCCGCTGAGTTCTGCCTCACTGAGGTTTGCGCCGCTGAGGTTTGCCTGGCGGAGGTTTGCCTCGTTAATGTTTGCCCGGTGGAGGTTCGCCTCGCTCAGGTTTGCCCAACTAAGGTTTGTCCAGCGGAGATCTGCCAGGCTGAGGTTCGCTCGGCCAAGGTCAGCCCGACCGAGGTTTGCCCTGCTGAGGTCTGCCACGCTGAGGTCTGCCACGCTGAGATCTGCTAATCGTAAGTCCGCCCCGTTGAGGGATGCCCACCTGAGATCCCCTCCGCTGAGGTTTGCCCAGCGGAGGTCGGCCACACTGAGGTTTGCAAAGTAGAGATCCCCTCCGATAAGGTTTACCCAGCGAAGGTCTGCCTGGCTGAGGTCTGCTTCGCTGAGATCCGGAATGATGTCAGGATTGATACGTCGCCACTCATTCCAAGCACTCGACCCTTGCTTAACGAGTGCAACATGCTCTTCATTAGCCATTTGGTTTGAGTCCTTCAAGGATGGACTATTATCACTAAAGGTCTGAAGGCTGGGATTTTACCTTAAAGAGGAAAGACTGTCAGATTCCATCAACTGAGGGATTGGCGCGTTCTGCCTGGATGTATCCACGAACTCAATTTGAAACATATCTTAAAGTGAAATTGGTCACTCAATAGATCGCGGCCTCAAGGGCGAATGAGTAAGCCGCCGAGTCCGTTCAGCATTCTAATAGCCGAGGCCGACAACCAAAGTCAAGAATGTGACTTTCCGATGCATTTCAAGGAATGCTTCTTCACGCTTGCCGACCACCGTGATCTGATCGCTAATGAATCTGTGGCCAAGCAGGAATTATTAAAGAACTTAACTGCCTAAGATTTAGACTCAAGCCAATGTACGTCAAGGTACATACCTACACATCAATATTTTTTTAATGATCAGCAACATCGCCGTGAAGGTTCCCGACGACACTCCTCAATCGTGGGAAGCTGAAGGTTGCCGCGTCGAGTTAGTCTGACGAATCTACCAGCTTATTAAAATGTCGAACCTGGGGGGCTTGTGGTACAGCGCATTGGTCGAGTTGCGTCTCTTGACACGTTGAGAGGCCTGTCAGCACTAGCAGTATGTTGGTATCACTTTTCCGGGATTAGCATGATTGGGGCCGGTCCAATCAGGTCTTCAGGAGCATATGGCTGGCTGGGAGTTGAAGTATTTTTTGTAATCTCAGGTTTTGTCATTCCGCTGGCGTTACTGAGAGAGGGATACAGTTTAAGCAACTACAAAACGTTTTTGCTGAAACGACTCGCTCGTCTGTACCCACCCTATCTAGCGAGTGTGACGGTAGGATTCGCCCTACTCGCAATCTACTCAATATATAAAGGACAACCTCGGGTCGATCTTGACCCCAACGATCTCCTGCTTCATCTCGGGCTGCTGAACGATCTGTTCGGTAGGCCCTGGCTGAACAATGTTTACTGGTCACTAGCGATCGAATTCCAGTTCTATCTAATGATTGGATTGTTCTTTCCGCTGCTATTCTCAAGTGAACCCTGGCGACGTTACGTTGGCTATGCGGCATTCGTTTTGCCGATGTTTGCGCTGCCGAGTTCTATCTTCTTGTTTCATTTCTCCCTCCTGTTTTTGATGGGGATTCTCAGAATCCAATATTCGAGCGGGCTTTTGCGACGATTAGAGTACCTAACGCTGCTCATTGTCTGTTCAGTCGGAATCTTACTATTAACTGGCCTGGTAGTACTTTGCGCGGCCCTGTTCACGATAGGAGTAATCACATTTCTAAACAGGCGAATTCCACTGCTTGATAATCTAGGGCGGATTTCTTATTCGTTCTATCTCTTGCACGGTTCGCTGGGTTCGCTGGTGTTGTTCGTCTTGTTGCGTTTCACAATGGTTTCCAGCGAATTAGAAAAGCTATTGGCAGTTTTACTCTCTGTGTTCGCTTCGGCTTGCTTCGCAACTGTTGCTTATTACTTAATCGAACTGCCTGCAATTAGATGTAGTTCCGGAATTGATTACCGGAAACCCGAAGACAAGGAACCAGTTCCACGAGAAACAGTAGTAGACGGCGGGCTCCTTCCGGGCTAATCGTTAGTTACCAAACTCACATTCCTGGTCCGCAGTGCGAGCCAGAGGTATGTTCAGGCGGGCTCCAACTCGGAATGCTTTGGGACGCCACTTCAGCCGACACACCGCGGCATCTTGCAAATTAATATTCGCAGTGAAACAATTCGGCCCCCCACAGTCGCTTTCGCGGTTTGTCAACTAATGCAAGCCGCGGTTTAGCATTCTGGTGAATTAACTGGCAATGCCTTACGCCGTTTTGTCAGGACTCCATGCACACTTGAACACACACGCACTTCAATTGGAGGTAGAGATGAACAACATAACTGCAAATCTCAATGCATTGCTCCCACTGGCGGTAAGCGCAGTAACGAAAGTCCTACTGGCCCTGGTGCTCTGGTTTGTCGGTCGCTGGTTGATTGGCCTGGCAGTAAGACTTGTCTCCAGAGCGATGGAGCGACAGAAACTCGATACAACTGTTACCCAGTACTTAGCCTCGGGTTTGACGATCCTGCTGAAGGTGGTCCTGATCGTTTCGATCCTGGGTTATTTTGGCATTCCCACCACAACGTTCGCTGCCTTGATGGCTGCTATAGGATTGGCCATTGGAGCTGCCTGGGGAGGGTTGCTGGCCAACGTTGCCGCCGGCGTCTTTTTAGTGTTTCTGAAACCGTTCAAGCAGGGCGATCTTATTCAAGCTGCCGGAGTGCTGGGGACGGTCAGGGAGATCGGAATGTTGGTGACCGCTATCGACACGCTCGATAACGTGCGCACTTACGTGGCAAACAACAAAGTATTTTCGGACAACATCCAAAATTTCACGACGAATCCTTTCAGGCGCGTTGACCTGGCTGCCCAGCTCAACCATAGCGTTAACCATGTGGAAGCAATTGCCCGTCTAAAAAGCGCGCTTGCGGTTGTTCCGAACGTGCTGGCCACGCCCGCGCCAGATGTTGAGATCCTAAGCTTCAATCTTGCCGGGCCGCTGCTGGCAGTAAGGCCATACACGCACAACGAGCACTACTGGCAGGTTTACTTCGATACGAACCGGGTCATCAAGGAAGCTTTTGGAGAAGCCCACTACCCGGTTCCGGAACAGCATATCGCCATTCGTAACGGCTCCGCCGCGGATATGGCAGTTGCCGGGGCGTGAACACGGATCAGAGAACTCGCGGATTATTCCACAATTGAAAGACACGGCGAGCCGTTGATCGCTTCAGCGTGATTCAACTCAGTTGGAGCGCGGTGGTTGATATAAATCCGGAATCGCGTCGATGACCTGCGCCCGCAGTGGTTTCAATTTCAACTGCTCCGTCAAAAACGCGATGCGGTCTCGACGAGCTTCGGCGTTCAATGCGTGTGGCGCGTCGTACAATTTAAAACGTTTGGGCTCGCTCACGACCTTCTCAAACTCACGCGCAACCTGAGGAGTCAGAAAAGGCTCTTGCGTCGCGTACTGTAGAAAAACAGTCGCCGGTGCGGCGTGCGAAACATACTTCCCTTCATCGAGATAAACGTGACTCGCCATGTAAGCGTCGAACGTCTCCGGTCCCACTTGCCGGCGAAATTGCTCGAAGCCGCCAGTCTTCCGAATCACCTCATCCGAGATCGATCCCGCCATCAAAACAAATGCTTTGAATCTGTGGTCCACGCCGCTCAGCGTTGCCCCAACGGAAGCGTTGTAACTGTGACCGACGAAAGCAAGCCGTTTAGGGTCGACATCTTTGCGAGCCAATAGCAAATCAACTCCCCGTCGCATATCAATCACTTGCTGCACCTTGTCAGCGGCCCGTTTTTCAGACAAAGGATTCTGGTCAGCAACATATCCCGGTCGCGCAATCGGCCCGTCCGTCAAAAGTGAAACAACTCCCGCGGACGCGAGCGCTATAGCCTCGTCGAGAAACTGCTTCCGGTTTCTCATTTCCGAGTTGGTCCAGTACCAATGCCCCCATACCACCGCCGCAAATGGTCCCTTACCTGTCGCCGGCACGATGAGGTACGCAGGCACGACACCGCCTTTCGGACTGGCGTAGGTGATATCGTAAATAGTCGCATCACCGCGCTTTTGCGAACTAATGATCTTCAGATCCAGCGGCGCCTTCGCGTCGTAATCAAAGCGCCGCACCAACTCCGGGTCTTGCGCGAAAACCACGGCGTTGCACAGGAGCAGACATGCAATGCTGAGGGACAACCTGACGAGTATGTGTGAATGCTTCATCGAAAACCTCCGGCGGTCTGCCAGCCTAAGCCTACTTGATTGGCAGTCGATTAGTAATGAAGTCTGCAACTCGAGTCGCCGCCGGCGGATCCAGGTTCGCCAAGACTGCGACGACGTAACCAGGCCCGGGACAGATCTTCAACTCGCCATTCATCCCCGGTGCGCCACCGCCATGGCCGAAGCATCGCGTCTCGTTAACCGTGGCCTCTTGAAATCCATAAGCATACTTACCGCCATTCGGTGTCTCGACTTTGCCAGTCGTGAGCATTTCGGTGTATTGCGGCTTGAGTAGTTTGTTTGTTTGGAGCGCCGTCGCAAACTTCAATAGATCCTCAACCGTCGAATAACCGCCACCCGCAGAAGTTCCGCGGTAAGGAAGTGTGTCAGTGTTGCGCTGCCAACCGCTGCCATCTGATCGCATGTAACCAACGCTGCGATCGGCAACCACTTGGTCCTCCGGCTCCGAAGCAGTAGCGATCATTCCTGCTGGCTTGAAAATGTGATCTCGAACATAGTCGTAGTAGTTCTGACCACTAACTTTCTCAACGATCACACCCAACAAAAGAAAACCGTAGTTGCTGTACTGCCAGCGACTGCCGGGTTCAAACTCCGGTCCGCGATTGCCGTATAGCTTCACATAGTCCGGTAGCGTCTTTAGTTCAAGTCGATTCTTATCGAACTCCGGACCAAAGATGTCGCCCGTGCCGCCGGTGTGCGTCAGCATTTGTTCAATCGTTACTTTCGATGCAACGTCTTTGTTAGGATAGTCGGTGAGGTAATTGCCGAAGGGTGCTTTCAGATCGAGTTTTCCGTTTTGTACAAGTTGCAGGGTGGCGACTGCGGTGAACATCTTGTTCATCGATCCGAGTCGGAAGCGCGTCTGCAAAGTGTTCGGCGTTTTCTTCTCACGATCTGCAAGTCCATACGCTTGTGCGAAAACAGTCTTGCCATCTTTTGCGACGAGGACAGCACCTGAAAAAAGATCGACGGCCACTACTTCATCCAACCGCTTTCGCAATGAGGTGACCAACTCATCGCCGTTCAAGTGACGAATAGCAAACTCCGCCGGTCGTGGCAGCACTTGAAATTGAAATTGCTTAACAGCGTGTGGTGGCGCGGGCTCGACCTCAACCGTAAATTGCGCGAACTGCTCGCCCAGGCGTTCCTGGATCAGCAAGACGATTTTGGTTGGTGTCGACTCCGCGACTTTCATGACGTCGAAACCGCCAGTCCCGCGCCGCATTTCTGTTTCGCGATCAAAGCGTTCCAAACGACTCGGATAATTCTTTTGGAGGAAGGCCCTGCGCTTCTCGACATCTCCCGCGTTGAAAACTTCCAACCACCCTTTCGCCTGGTTTGCGGCAGGCGTGTCCGGCAACTGTGACAACGCTGATTGGGCGACGCAAGCACCGTTGATGAAAAATAGAAGTGCGGCAACTGACAGTAAATAGTTTCGATTCATGGTCTACATCCTGGACTGTTGAAGTCGTTGATCGTTAGTTTACACACGAACGCCTTACAGGTGGAGTACCTGTTTTTAATTGTACGAATTCGAAGATTTAGTTCCTGTTTTTCGTAGTGCGTTGTGACTTTCGTGAGAGGTCTTCTGGCGAGCGCATGGGCCAATGATCATCTCGTTTGCGGCGAAAAGTAACAGCACGGCGAGTCAGGCTTCTTGATTGGATTGACCTCCCGCTGGAGTTGGTAGCGGGCGGGTGCTGATGGTTGCAGCCCGCCTGCCACCGCAAGGTTAGACTGACTCGGATTCCGTTAAGGGAGCGGCGGTTCGATTTGGCCCGCGGGCAATTCAATCTCGATCCACCGAGCATCAACCTTACAACTGCCGGTGCAACTACTATTCTTACACTCCAGGGCGTCACCACGACCGGCCATTGACTGCAAGAAGCAAGTGCCGGATGCATTGTCACCGGTGCATTTACAGCCGACCACCAGCACAGGAATTTTCAACTTCTTCTTCTTTAGCTTCATCCAAGCGTATGTCTGGCCGCTTGCCGATTTCTTGACTTGCCAAGCCGAGCTGAAGTGGATTTTGTTGCCCTCAATTTTAACCCCTCTCATGTCGTGTGTTGACGCTTGTGTCCTTGTAGCAGCGTGGCTTCTTTTGCGCCCATGCGCGTCTGGCGGGACAAATACGCTGAAGGCTGCGAGGATCAGCAGCGTAGCAGTGAGCAATCTTTTCATGTGAAGCTCTCCTTTGGTTAACTGAGAAACTTTTGAATAAAGCCGGCTTCAGAGTGGAACAATCTGCCGTTGGTGCTGACTACTAAGTCAGGTGTTTGGGAATGTTTATGAAGACACCTCTAAGACAGGTGCGAAATTGAGAACTTGGTCGTGAGCATTTAGATCAAAATGCCAGCACTTCGAAATGAGAACTCTGGTTTATGGTTCAGCTCTTGAATTCAATCGAAGGCGAATAAAGAATCCTTACGTTAGTTTAGCGAGTGTGCGAGGACACAGAGGCTCGGGTCAGTCTTCGATAGAAACGCTGGAGATTATTCCTCTTTCGAAACAAAAGTCAACGTTCGGTGACTACTTCATGAGGTTGTTTGCTGCCTCCCTTGCCGGCTTTACATCATGAACAGGTTTCCTCGAGATAATGCGGTCCAACGCTGACATAGCGAAGACTCAGGCGTATGATGCGCACGATCTAAACGCCAAACCGGGAGGAGATCCCCATGATTCCTGGAAATGCCTCGCACCAACGAACCATCGTTAAATCAATCCTCTAGGTGCAGATGTGGGCCAGGAGCGCGGCGCAGTCACGCGGGCTTGTACCAAACGCAGCCGACTGATGCCGAATGGAAATCGCTTCGACAGCATCCGATAAAATCCAAAGTAGATTGGATGAACACCGGCAAAAGAATTAGAGAGTCAAGATCGGAGAGAATTGAATCGAGAAAGTAATCGCCAACTCCGGCCGCGCACGATTCATAGAATTGTGCACCCGCCTCGAGGTCATCTGCCGCATCCTCGAGTATTACGACCGTCATGTTTTAGCTTCGTAAACGGGATCTGAGTTCGGCCAGAGTCAGAAACTTTGCTTCTCCGCTCTGGGCTCGCGCTTTCCGGTCAGCCAAAACGTCTTGATGCCAATCCGGTGAAGGTATCTCGTCACCGCATCGATTGAGAGAATCCCAAAGCTGGTCCATCACTTGGAGCCGTTCGGTTACTGACATTCTCTCGATCTGTGATGATTCAATCATATCGTCACACTACCACCTCGTGCTTAGGGCTGCAAGAAACAAACTCGTAGCGCGCCGTGTGGGGTCCATTGAGGGTTCCAATAATGATCCTTAGAGTCCTTTGACTACCTTTCGGTGCTATCCATGCCGCAAGTTGAATTCCTACACATTGCTTCTCTTTCACAGCAGCGACACGGGATTCGATTCCCGTATGGGACGCCATACCATCATCGTCAATTCCTGCTCTCAGGTAGTCGTCTTAAACTAAGCACTAGACCCACTACTGCTAACGCTAGCCCAACGCCTTTTATAACCGCCACCCAGGTGGATGAAATCGGAGCTGGATCGGGGACACCGGTTCTTAGATTTTGTAATTGACCGAAAAAGCTGTAGTAAGCCATGCCACACATGAAGGCAAAACCGGCCGCCAAAAAACGCTGACCCGTGCGCGCATCTCGACCAACACGCCAGGCTCCGTAAAGAAGCAAGGCTCCTAAAATATAATCGTCGAACAGGGCCGGTGGATCGTCCCGCCATGTACTCCAGCGGCGAATAGTTTCAGCGACAGGCGTCACAAGACCGAGTACAACTGCTAGATAGCGACTGAACGAAATTGTCATGGCTTCTCATGCACCAAACAAGTTGCGAAAGGGCTGCTCTTACGGTTTTTCCACCACGCCCGAAAAAAGAAAGCTTTCCCGATGGGTCCGAATATACTGCAAAACCTTTTCGTCAAAATCAGCTCGCTCCTCCAACCTAAACAGCTCCTGATCCAGATCATCGAAGTTCGGTTCTAATCGTTCCATCTGTTCCATCCGTTCATCTCTATTGAGACTTGGCGAGCCGCCTAACCTACTAATCGATTTATTTATTATTGCAACAACTTCCGAGTGGCCAATTTCACGAAACGCTTTAAGCGCATCGGGCCAAACAATACCGGTGGTGTTGTAGTAAAACTGATCGTGCCCGCCATTGTTTACTTCGCTCAGATACCAATGATATGCAAGAACGAGACGTTGTTCAGCCGAGAAGTTCGCGAGATCTTCTTCATAACGTTCGGGACCATCATAGATATTCACGGTCCAAAAAACCGGTTCAATGACCGTGAAATAATCATCTCCCTGAATCTCACTATCACCAATGTTGAAACTGATCGACGTTGTCATGAAATAGAAAATCGCTCAATTTGTCCAAGTAGTTCATCAACTGGTCGCTCGCCTTCCAACCTCAGGATCGGCGACTGAAGATTTTCCAACCACGCCTCGTGCAACTTTCGACTTCTCATCTCAAAGCCACCAGTATCGTACTTATTGGCCCATTCAAGAAACTCCACGTTCGCCAGGTGCTGATAGCGCTGCATCTCTCGAGCACGCAGTCGTTGCATTCGCACTTCATTGGGCACTAGGAGAAAGACTACAAGCTCAAACTCTGGAATGAGTGGATCGCCCCAGCGAGCGAGCGAACCGGAGAGTACCCAGGAATTCGATCTTTGCATTGCCTCACTTAATAGCTCGAGCCGCTGTTCGATCGGGCGCTTTTCAACGAATGGGGGATTCGTTGGGATCCAGTAAAAGTTATCCGTATCCAAATGTGTGTGGCCGTGTTTAGCGGCAAGTGCTGAGGCGAGGGTTGTCGTCCCGCTGCCTGATCCACCCAGGATGTGAATATGATTTAACAACAAAGAACTTACCGTCCTCACAGAAACTGATCTGCAGCTCGGAAAAATGCTTGCGATTCTGAGTTAAGAGTAGAATTATGCATCAGTAACCATACTTAAGATGCCCAAATTCATACCTGGCCTAAAGCTCTGTGAACTCTTCTACCGAAAACAGGTGAGGCCAATCTTAAACGAAGAATTCCCAAACCTCCGCTACTCCGCTGCCGTGATCGGGTGGGGTTCGGAAGTGCTGGAATTTGATACCGCAATGTCTCGCGATCATCATTGGGGACCACGCCTGCTTCTATTCCTGACTCCCCAGGGTTATTCCAAACTCAATCGCAAGATTAGCCAAAGCTTATCTCGTAACCTGCCCTATGAGTTCATGGGCTACTCCACCAACTTCAGCAACCCAGAGCCAAATGGCGTCAGGCATGCCGTCAATATTACGCGTGGGCCAGTCAACCACATGGTCCAAATATTTACGTTGAAGTCATTCTTCGCAGCGCGCTTGAAATTTGATCCGTCAAAGAAGATCGAAGTGACTGACTGGTTAACTTTTCCGCAGCAAAGGCTTTTAGAACTCGTGAGCGGCAAGGTTTACTACGACGGCCTGGGCCAACTTCAAAAGATCCGAACCAAGCTCGAGTTTTATCCCAGAGACGTCTGGCTATACCTGCTGGCTGCTCAGTGGACAAAGATTTCCCAGGAGGAAGCCTTTGTTGGCCGGACTGCTGACGTCGGCGACGAGCTCGGTTCTCAGGTTGTTGCGGCTCGTCTGGTTCGTGAAATCATGAAGCTCGCCTTCCTGATGGAGAGGCGCTATGCGCCATACAGCAAGTGGCTTGGAACCGCGTTCGCCAAACTGGAACTCGGCAACAAACTGACTCCCATCCTGCGTGATGTACTACTGGCGAAAACGTGGAAAACGAGAGAACGTAAACTGGGCCAGGCATATTCAATCGTCGCCCGGCAGCACAACGCTTTGAAAATCACCAAACCACTACCGACCAGGGTTACGAAGTATTACGGCAGGCCCTATCTAGTAATACATGGCGACGAATTTGCGAGTCGTATAAGAGAAGCTATCCGAGACGCACGGGTGAAGAGCCTTACACCAAATGTCGGCTCGATCGATCAGTTCATCGACAGCGCTGATGTACTACAGCAGTTATCCGTGGTGAGACGACTCGGAGTGGTCTATGAACGTTCTCGATGAGACTAGTGACCTAAGTACGTGCCCCAAACACCCCTGACTTAACAATTCAGAGCAAACATGGCATAACTCTTGCTGATCGTTCCCCGTACGCCCCTGAACATAAGGCAATGAAGTAGGAGCGATGAATAATGAATCGTAATCGTCTGTTACAAATGATGCTGGTTTTACTGTTAGTGTTCTCTTTTGCGTTGTCGGTTCCCGTTGCGAGCGGCCAACGCAGGCGTTATCGAAATCCTGAAGCTGGAAAACGGAAGGCCGCAAAACGTATTGGAATTGGTACAGCCATAGGAGCGGGAGCGGGAGCGTTGATCGGCGGCAGGAAAGGCGCGCTCATCGGTGCGGGCGCTGGAGCAGGCGCCGGCACGGTCTATCACTACCACAAAAAGCGGCAATACCGACGTCGACATCGAAGACCGTAAGAGATCGAACCGAATTATCCGACTCAAGCCGAGAGCCTTGGAAAATAATCCAAGGCTCTTAGTCTATGGGATCGAAGTATCAGCGGGCTGGACGCGAGTGCGTTTCAAAGGAGAATCGCATCTATACTGAAGACGCTGCCTTCTCCAACTGCTTCAACCTGTTCGCCAACAACTCCTTTTCCCGCAGGTTCTTCGTCATTGCGATAGCGCGTTGGATTTCTTCACGCGCTTCAGAGAGCCTGCCCAACTTCATCAACAAGTCTCCGCGAACACTTGGAAAGAGATGGTAGCCGGCTAGCGCAGAGTCACCGGCGAAGGTGGTCGCTGCGTCGAGTGCCTCGAGTCCTGCGGCTGGACCATGGGCCATGCCGACGGCGACGGCGCGATTGAGTGCCACGATTGGAGATGGATTGATTTGCAGCAATGCGTCGTAAAGAAGAACGATGCGGTCCCAGTCTGTCTCTTCGGCGGTGCGGGCGCGCATGTGACAGGCGGCAATGGCTGCCTGCAACGCGTAGGGTTTCGCGCCACCGCCCAGTCTTTGCGCTTGTTCGAGCGCGCTCATTCCTCGCTGGATCTGAGCGTAGTCCCACAAGGAGCGGTTCTGATCCGGCAATAAGACGGCCTCGCCGTCTTTGCCACGACGCGCTGCGTTGCGCGATGCCTGCAACTCCATCAATGCCACAAGTGCATGAACTTCCGATTCGCCGGGGAGAAATTGCCCCAGCATGCGACCCAGGCGCAGCGCCTCTTCAGAGAGAGCGGCTCGCATCCATTCATCACCCGAGGTGGCGGTGTAGCCCTCATTGAAAATCAGGTAGACCACCATGAGCACCGACTCAACCCTGCGACGCAACTCGTCACCACTCGGCGTCTCAAAGGGAACGTGTGCCTCCGAAAGAGTCTTCTTGGCGCGAGAGATCCGCTGGCCCAGCGTTTTTTCCGACACCAGAAACGCACGCGCGATCTCCACCGTGGTGAGACCGCCGATCAGGCGCAGCGTAAGCGCAATGCGACCTTCAACCGCAAGTACGGGATGGCACGCGGTGAAGATGAGGCGAAGGATGTCGTCATCGATCACCTGATCCAGCGAGTGGTCCAAAGCATCTCCGAGCTGCTGCTGTTGCCACTCCAACTCGCGCGCAATCTCTTCATGCTTTTGTACGAGCATGCGGCCACGCCGCAACGAATCGATCGCGCGCCGCTTTGCTGCCGTCATCAGCCATGCGCCGGGTTTTTCGGGGATGCCTTCCTCGGGCCAAACTTCGAGGGCAGTTACGAGCGCATCCTGCGCCAGTTCTTCGGCGATGCCAATGTCGTGAGTGACGCGGGCAATGGCAGCGATGAGGCGTGTGGATTCGATCTTCCACACGGCCTCAATCGTCTTAGCTACATCGCTCATGCAACCTAGTGTACGACGTTTCGGTGCTCGAAGCCTTCGGCCACTTTTTGAACGTCTTCGAGAAAGTCGGGCAGCTCGTGAATCTGGCGAACTTCGATCACTTCGTGGTTGGACATCGGAGCACGCCTGGCCCACTCAATGGCTTCTTCGCGCGAGCGAACCTGGATGATCCAGTAACCGCCGATGACTTCTTTCGCCTCGGGAAACGGGCCTTCTGTCACCGTCGTCTTGCCGTCCGCATACGAAACACGTGCTCCTGTAGAAGGAGGAAACAAACTATCGAGCGCGAGCAACACACCCGCCTTCTGCAGCGCCTTGTTGTATTCCATCATCTTCGCCACCGCTTCTGCGCTGGGAACAGCGTCGGGTGCGGCCGATTCGTAGCCCTTCGGGATCACCATCATGATGAAACGCATGGCGCTGCTCCTTATGACTGGTTCTTCAAAGGCGCGGCTGCTTTGTAAACATTCATAACGATGCCTGAGGTGAAAGCCTTCGTGCTGGCGAGTTCGAATGCGCGTGCCGGTGTGCCCTCTGCAAAGAAGCGCTTTCCCTGGCCCAACAAGACTGGATAGACGAGCAGCACAACTTCATCCGCAAGGCCGTGTTCGAGTACCGTCGATGTCAGCGTTGAACTGCCCGAGAGGATCAGGTCAGGGCCGTTGTGCGACTTGATGCGGCGAACGTCCTCGACGATGTTCGGCCCAAGACCTTCGAACGGACCCCATTCAAGACTTTCCGGCCGGTGGGTCGCGACGTATTTCGTCGCGGCGTTGAGGGCGTCAGACATAGGACTGCTCGGCGCCTTCGGCCAGAAGGTGGACCAGGCATCGTAGGTACGACGGCCAAGCAACAGATCGAAGTTCTGGCCATGCGCGGCTAACACTTCATCTCTGCCGGCAGGTGTCCGATAGGGTGCGGTCCAGTCGTAGTAGGGGAAATCGTCGTCATCGGCAGAGTGCTGCATCACGCCGTCCAGCGAGATGTGTTCAATGATTTTGAGCTTTCTCATTTCAGTCTCCGTGTTCTGGGGTCAGAGTTTCTATTCTGTTCGAGTTACAGTGCGAAGCCTGTGATTGCGAGCGCGCACCCATCCGTACGCGTGCGACGTTCTCTCGCCGTCGCTCCACACTTACATTCATCTTGTTCGTTAAATCTGACGCTCCGTTGTTAGTCGGATGACGGTTGGAAGAATATCTCTCGCACCTCGCCCTGCCCCCGTGTGGCAGCGACGCTTTTGCGCGCCCACTCCAGTGCCTCGTCCATGTCTGCGCATTCCAATATCCAAAAACCTCCGATGTGTTCCTTGGTCTCAAGATACGGCCCGTCGGTGATGACGACTTCCCCATCGCTCTGCGCTCGCAGCGACTTCGTCGCCCCCAGACCGCACGCGAATTTCCTGACACCGGCAGCAATCATCTCTTCGTTGAGCGCGTAGATCGCGCGGCCCATTGCTTCGTCCACTTGGGACGGGTCAAAGTCGTCGGGCAGGTAACCAGCAACCAAATATTGTGGCATTGTCTTCTCCTGAAATAGTTTTTAGGCCGGCTAGTTGCCCTGCCTTCACAATAACGACGAACGGCCAGACCGGAATTCTACAAGCTGTCGATAAATTTTTTCCGGGGATTTTTGGACTCGTAGTCTATGAAACTTTTCTTTAAGTGTTCCGAGACTCAAGCCATTTTACCTGACTAGCTGATAGATTCCTCTACCGTAAGTCGCTACTTGCACTAAGCCGGATTGTTGAGCGGAAAAGCCGGTGATTATTACAGGAGGCATGCCCTGGTTAAAGATCGTCCACGTTTGCCCGTTGTCGATTGAACGAAAAACGCCGACATCCGTTCCGGCGTAGATCGTGTTCGAACTCACAGGGTCCAGTAACAAGGCGTTGACTGGAGCATTTGGTAGTGTCGCGCTCAGGCTGGTCCAGGTTGTCCCTTGATTGACGGTTCGAAATACATGACCAGATCCGAAACCGGAGACCGTCGCATAAATCGCATTTGACCGGGAGTCGATCGTTAGCGAGGTAATGAACCGGCGGGGCAGTCCTGCTGTGACATCGTTCCACTTGCGCCCTCCATCGGTCGTGATCATGACGCGTCCCTGTGCGGATCCGGTAATGATCACGTCTGCATTCTTTGGATCAACTGCGATTGCCGACACCACATCCGGACCATACTTTTGACTTTGCGGGCCATGTGTCAGATCCAACTCATTTACCTTCGGCCAGTTAATTCCCTGATCTGAACTTGAAAACAGACGCGACGAAGCAAAATACATTCGATTGTTTTGTGAACTCAGCACGAATGGCGGGTAGAAAGCAATCCTTGGCTTTTGTAGGTCTTCTTCGAACGTCGTCGGATCCGTAAGTTGTGTTTCGTACCGATTTCCAAAATTCGAATAGCGGAATAGCACGCCGTAAATGTAGCTCGTAAACCAAATGCTTGGATCCGTGGAACTCATCAGACAGCCGCCGCTATCGCCGCCGAGAAACTCGGTCCATCTGAATTCATTTAATTCGCGAACCAACGCGCCGTTGTCCTGCGTGCCACCGCAGGATCGCAGTGAATCAGTGGGATGCACCGTGACACTGTTGAACTGCGTGAGAGAAAGCATATTGTTAAGCGATGAAAAAGTTTCCCCGCCGTCTGCCGAGCGCGAGAGACCGCCATCATTCCCAATATAGATAAGATTTGGAGCGGACGGAGCAAACACCAAGACGTGCTGATCACTATGTGCTGTTGCGGCTTCCGCGTTGAATGAATAGTCGTCTCCAGCCCTGGACCAGTTACGGGTTAGATTGATCCAGTCTTTCCCACCGTTGTTGCTTTTGTAAATATCACGCGTGCCGATGTAAACAGTATCGGCTCGAGTTGGATCGACGGCGATATAGCTGTTGTACCCAAACTGACCGACATCGACGTCAGACAGCTTGAGATCCTCCCAGGTGGCGCCGCTATCGCGTGTCACGAACAGATCGACGGTGGCCACCTTCCTAATATCTCCACCGGTGAACACATAGACCACTGAGGGATCCGCTGGAGTCACGGCGATCTTTATATCGTGAGCTTTTAGATACGGAGGGGTGAATATTACTTGCCAGGTCTCGCCACCATCCGTAGAACGATAAACACCTGCCGAAGGAGCAGTGGGTGAAAACTTATCTCCGAGCGATAAATAGAGTGTATTGGCGTTTGTAGGGTGATGAACCAGATCACGCGGCAAGCCGGCGATGGTTCTGCGCCAGGTAACTCCGCCGTCTGTCGAAAGGAAGAAACCGCTGGCAAAAACTTCTCCCTCTCCCGTCGACGCGCGATATGAATACTGCGTCACATAAACACGGTCGGGGTTGCCGGGTTCTACCGCAACATTCGCTATCAGCCCTGGAGCAGGTAATTTCGGACCGCTTATTCGCCGCCACGTTCTCCCGCCATCGATAGACTTCAGCACTCCGGTTCCCATGTATCCGCCGGAGACATCGCCCATGCCGGCGTACACGATTGATGCGTTACTGGGCGCGAACGCGATTGAGCCCACCGCCATATCAACCTGATCGTCAGAAACCGGATCAAAACGGTTGCCACCATCCGTCGATCTCCAGATTCCGCCGGTGGCCCCTCCCACCAGAATTGTCTTCTCATCAACCGGTGAAACAGCAACGCAGGTGACACGTCCGGCCGTCATCCCCATTGATGGATAGAGAGCGCTAATTGGTGTGGGTCCGATCGAGACCCAACGCTCGGTGGGAGGAGGAAGATTGGGCTGTAAACCGTGCGTCTTGAAAAAAGGCTCATATGCAAAGAATCGTCCTTGCGAAGGTAAGGTGTCGGAAGGAAAAGTACGCTGAAAAAGAAACCAGTTGAGTCGCCACTCCGGCTTTTCCTGAAACCGTCGCTCGTCAAGTGGCGGAGGAGGAGCAACATCCGCGTCGATCGCCTTCAACGCGGATATTGCATTATTACGAAGACTCAACGCCTGCGCGCGAAGTCGTACTGCCGATCTCAACCTCTGGGATTTGGTTTTCGGCTCCGCCGGTGAAGATACTAACTTCCCTATACCTGTTTGCGCGGCGACTTCCGTAACGCAAAAGCTCCCAATCATCCAAATCGCGAAAGCCAATCCAAGGATTTGTGGCCGGCGACGGTGTGAGAAGCAACATCGGATTTTACAGACATTATTGTGCATGACTGCCTGCCTATTGCTGGTTTGACGACGTGTAAAAGACCAGGTCCAAACCTGAAGGCTTTTCGACAACGCGAGTCGCTATGCCCGGTCTCACAACGAATGAAATAACCAGATCGGCGCCATGCTTTTCGATTAAGGCATCACCGAATGCGTGTCCCTGCAGGCCGTCCTGGAAAGTTCGCAATGCCGTGCGCGGGAGCACAAGATAAAAACGTCCGGCACGGAAGTACATGGAGTAGTCGCTGACTGGAGCGGACATTTCAATAACAACTCTTTCATCCGCCGCGATCGCGATAGATCTCGCGACAATTGATGTGATCTGATTGATAGGTCCAGCCGCAGGCGGCGCTGAAACAAAATGTGAAGGTGTCGCTAAATCGGAAGCCGGAACCTGCGGCGCCGTTGGCGGCGAGTAAGATTCAGAGGTACTAGTTGCGACGTTATTGACGGCCGGGTTGGTCATCTCCGGTATTGGAGCCATGCCGGAGTTGAGGGAGGTAACTGCGATAGTAGGTTTAATCAGCGGAGCAGCGCTTGCTTCTGCGTTGCCGTCTGATTTTCCGCCTGATTTCCCGTCTGATTTTCCGCCGCTGTTTCCTTCATCGCTGCCGACGTTCTTATCTGCGGTGCCAAAAGCGTCGAAGCTCTTGGTCTTAAAAGTGATCGCTAATCCAAATTTCGAGGTCCATCGTTTCACGGGAGTCAGTTCACCGAAATTGGCCGGGACGGAACTGCCGTTGGCAAACCCAACTGGAAAGTCGGAAAACTGTCCAAAGTGAAATCCTGGGGTGATGAAGATTCGATGATAGAGATGTCCGGAAATTCCGGTGAAGAAGCCGAACGATGACGTCTCGCTTTGTCCGCCGACACGTAGAACCGGTCCGGCAGAAAGGGCAAACCCCATTCTATCCCAATCCATTTTTAAGGCCCCGAGGCTGTAGTTAAGAAGCGCAACCAGCGAGGGCGTGGCGCGGGAGTTTCCGGTCACCGTTAGGGTGTTGAGTTCGGAGGTTGGATTTTTTCGCGCTTCGTAAGTTCTATCCTGGATGCGTGAGAACATGGCGCCGGCGCTTAACGTCAGCACATCCGCAGTGTCAAAAGCGAATGTCTTGGTGCTGATAGTCTTCTGCCCGAACATCTCAATTACCTTGACTGAGACGTGAGATCCTGGACCTAGTTCCTCATCAGTCGAAACCACGTGAGGGCCATCGACAATTTTCTGGATTCTGGTAACAGCAGTATCGAAATCCGAGTAGTCCTTTAAGAACTTGGGATCTGCGCTTTGAGTACAGGAATTATCGAGAAGAGCTTTGTATGCCGCTCTTGTTTTAGCGATCGCATCTCCGTGCAACCCCCACGCCTCGATACTTTTTTCCAGCGGGATACTGGCAATGGATTTGGAATTAGCGTAACCGGTGGGCAGTTTTACATCCTCATTAATCTCCTTAGTAGCATCGTCGAGTGCCTTTTTTAGGGCGTTCTCGCGCGCATCGCACGGTGGCAGCAGACCATTTGCTGCGGGCGTAGTTTTCGGAGCATGTGGGAACAGATTCTTTATGGCATCGAAGTCGCTCGTATCCAGAGGCGATTGAGTAACCTCGATTCTGTAGCTATATAGAATGTCGTTAATATTGATGACGTCGATACGTACTTTCTGTCGTCGCGTAATACTTGGAAAAGACTTGGGGGTATCGCCGCCCTGGGCCCAGTCGTATACGACTTGCGCGTTAACTGTCGAAATTCCCAGAAGCGCCACCACGGCGGGGACGAGGAAAAACAAACGGTATTTTCGGAACATGGCATCTCCTTGCAAACATTGGAATTCACAGATTGCTGCCCATATATGCCGTGACACGCAAAAACATTTCATGTCTTTCTGTGGCAGAGAAATTCAACCCCGGGGATGCTCCGAATCCGGTTCCGCCCAGGCTTCCTTCTTTCGACCAAAATGATGAGAAAAGGGTTACTTATCCGGTCAATAAGCCCAGCAAATGATGGATTCAAAGTGCGCCACTGCTTTTGCCTCAGAAGTAGGAATCGCACTTGGACTGGGTCAGGGAGCGGTAGCGACCTGGTCTCTTTCTGATCGAGATCAGGTGGGGTGACGGAACTGGCAAGTTCCAGACGACGAGCATTGATGTCAACGTTGAAGTGCCAGGACTGACAGTGATCAAAATCGCAGATTCTAATAACTATGACTTTGCGGATTTGGCTGTTATAGATAGCGACTTACTAACAGAGGGGTTATGTTGATCTTCATCTGCACCGAACGAGAAGACATCTCGTAACTAACTGGCCCGCCACGTTACGGCTTGGGTCGGCACGGCCACAAGCTGATGCAAGGCTTCGGTGACCATACTCACTTCTATTGTTCCCATCGACCCGGCGGCCTGAATCATGATGTGTGGTCCAATGTAAAAACCGAACTCCTTCACACTAGTAGGACCAAACAACCCCACTCCGGGAACGCGCGCCATGTCAGCCACATGCAACATGCACGAGTCAATGCCGATGAAGAAGTCTGATTCTGCCACCAGGCAGCAAGACGAGGGTAGTGACAGACCGTAGCACGGTATCACGCGGTCAGCGTTGCGCCATTGCTCAGTATCGACTGGGCATTCCGGGCGCCCGATCAGCAACGCCACAAAATCCGCGTGCGTATCCAGGAACTCATCGAGCGATTCGATCCAGCGGCTCTCATCCCAGCGCTTGTGCGCCAGTGTATCCATGTGAACAGACAGGGTTCTCACACCTGGTTCCAGCATTGAAAGGATTTCATGTGCCTCCTGACGTCGCGCAGTTGGATACCGTAGCGGCTCGAGAAAATCATTTAACTGGTAATCGGGTCTGAGACTGCGGACGATATCGAACGCGAGATCAGCAGATGGCTTGTCGTAATCACGGCGCAGGCGGCGTGTATAGTTCTCAAAGAAGCCGATCGACACAATGCCACGCCACGTCTCGAGCAGATTACGCAACGATGGTGAACTCCACGGAACCAGTGAAAGGAAAAGATCGCACTGGCCGATTTCGGCTGCGGCAGCGAAAGCGTCGAACTGATAAGTCTTTCCAGTGAACTGCGCGTCGAGCGTGATTCTTCGCTTAACCGGCAGATCGTCAAAGCAGAAAAGATCCGGGCCTTGCCGGCAGACGAGTGTGAGCCGACCTGCAAACAAACGACAGAGAGCGCGTAGGGCCGGAAGATTAATGAAATTATCGCCGTAGCCGTTGCAGAAAAATGCCAACGGATACTCGGCGCTAAGTGCCCGCTCCTGTATCAATGTAGTTTTGGACATGTTCGAACAGCGCTAGCAGGTCTTGACACCAAATCGAAGGGTTGTCGAAGCCATTGCGGCGCGAGTAGCGATGCGGCAGATACCCACCGCTACAAGTCTCGCGCTCCCGGCAAGCATCACAGGTCGCACACATGGGAATCCCTTCATGCACGACGCGATGGAGCAGCGGCAGTCCTCTGTGCAAATCGTCGAATCCATGGTCGAACAGGTTAAGACCTGATTCCGCTGTTCCTTCCCAGCAGACCTTAAGAGCATCAAGAGCTTGAATGGATCCGTCTGTGTCTATGACCAGATAGTTGGCTCGACTATTACCGATCAGTTCGCTCCGAACTGTACCTCCGAGAACTGCTCTTATGATGTCTTCGAAGCAAGCCACTCTCACGTCCGGATCGTCTTCATTAATCCACTCGTCGAAGACCGGAATGAGATAGTCAGCAACTGGAGTTTTTCCGTATTGACCGTAGAGCCTCTCTTTTACGTCATGAGTGGCATCAGGAAAAAGGAAGTTGATACGCGTAATTCCAAGTGAGCGGAAGTAGCGATAAGTTTCAGCCCCGGAGTGCGCGGGATTAACAACACAGAGGACACCCGACAACAACCCGCCGTCCTGTAGTCGTCGTAATCCCTCCATGACAAGGGCGTGTGAGCCTTTTCCGGCATGATCAACCCGGAACATGTCATGTATTTCAGGTGGACCATCGATGCTTACTCCGACAGTAATACCTAACTCGCGCAGAGTTGCGATCCACTCATCGTCCACGAGGGTCGCGTTAGATTGAAGTTTTACGCTGTCGAGCTTCTCGCCAAGTTTCTCGCGCGCCAGATTAGTGAATCGTCTAAACCGTTCGGCGCCGATCAGCATCGGTTCACCACCATGAAACACAAGCGACATGCGATGTTGCGACCGGCGGTCACAGTATTCGTTAATGCGAACGAGGAGTTGAGCGAACACTTCGTCAGACATGAAAGTGGGCCGGCGCAGATAGCTCTGGTCAGCATGGTTATACATGTAGCAATACGAACAGTTGAGGTTGCATCGCTCTGCAACCTTGACTACCAGCGAAACTATTCGTCCTTCTTCGCTGATCTTCGTGGCGGCTGGTGCGGTCACTGGCACACCCTCCGTTCGATCAACGGTCCTACTAATGCTCTGCCGATGGGCAGAATTGCATCGTTGTCGAGAAGTGGTTGTTCCAATTGGCGCAGTTCGTCATTAAGGACGCTTTGAAACTTTGCGGAACTCGAATCAGCTAAGCCACACTCAGCCACGCCGCGGTAGAAGAGCATAACGTTGGCGAAAGCGTGGTATGCGAGCAGGATTTTGTGGAGCGGGCGGTCACATTGTTTGACGGGCGAGTAGTAAAGTTCGGTATGGCCAGGATCAACCGTCGGCCCCAGTTTGTTCAGTAGTTCGAAGTATTGGTGAGAAGCCTCGTGAATTAACATCTCGGCCAGCGAGAGCACACGAGAGTTATCCGAGATATGTATCGTTCCATACTGATGCTCATGGTTACCGCTGTGTAAAACATTTCGCTCAAAATGAAGCACGGCCACCCGCCGAATGATGCGAACGACCCAATCGAAATAGTGAGGCAAATGCTCTTTGAGTAAATCAAGCGCGTGGGTCAAAGTCTCAATTAGATCCGGCGAGAACGTCTCCAAAGCGGCGTCTGCAAAATCGACGTCGCGGAAAAGTCCGCTCTCGATCGCTGCCGATCGAGGAAGTAAAAAGAGCCGGCGCTTCCCACTGCCAAACGACTGCAGGCGTTCTTCCGAGAAGAATTTTTTGCTGAGATCCAATTGCCACTCGTCACTGAAGTCTTTCGCACCGGTCATGAGTGCGAATGCGGCGGCGGTTTTCAGCGCGTGATCTTCGTCACCTAGCCTGGTCGCTTGATATAGGTTGCCCAACTCTGACGACCAGGCAAGTTCGAGTGGTAAATCGGCGTTTAGTAGTTTGGAGAATAGTTCGTCCAGACTGTTCTTCGAAAGCACGTGTGCAAAACGTTCGACGAAAACACTGAGCACTGACCTGGCGTATTCGCCGGCGATCATCTGCGCCAGCGACTCATCAAACGGTTCAAGCGGGCACGAAAAACCGGTGTATCCCTGCTCCGACCCCAGGTCGTCCCAAATCCCTTCCCATGCTCGTCTGGTCATGTCGCTGCTATTTGTGGTGGCTTGACTCACCGTGATGACACACTTCGGCCGGATGTGGGAAGAGGGATGTTTACAGAGATAGAGGTTTAGCAGCCGGATGCACTCGAATGCGCCTCGTGATTAGCTGCTAAAGTTTGTCCCAACCAGAGTCAGGCAATTATGGCCAGTCATCCGGCGCCTTTAGGTAGATAGGAGGAATAGGAAAGATGGGTCCAGTTTCGGGATCCCGGTCCATTTGGGCCTTGATTCGCTCTAAGATCCTGCTCTTCACAGAATCCTCAACCTGCATTGACGATGCGCTCATGGCTATCGTTTCCTGGTCGAAATTCGGTTCCATTTTAACTCCTTCTGATTTCTCACTGAAGAATTCGCGAGGTCTCGTGAATGTAGGCGGACAATAAAATCCGCCGACCACTCAAGACAAGAAAATAATATTGTCTGGTTTGGCTATTTATTGGCCGTACTGGCTGAACTTAGTCTCATTTGGCTATTTGTTGGCGGAATTTGCTGCGGCGATCTTGAGTGTTGGTAGGCGCTGTTTATAACTTCCCGGCGGCAGGCCGTAAAGCTTCTTGAACTCGCGTACAAAATGGCTTTCGTCTTTCATTCCGACTCTCTTCATAATCTCTTTAGTGCTTAGGAAGGTACTGTCAATCAACTGCTTTGCCCTTTGCATTCGCAGTGATTTCAGATATTGGGCCGCAGTCATATTTGTGTCTGCCTTGAATAGATGCTGGAGACGTGAGGCTGAGAGATTTACCGAATGAGCTACTGCCTCTAACCGCAAAGGACGTGACAAATCTTCCGACATGTAATCGATAACAGCTTGTACTCTTCTATCCACGATGACAGACCCGTTCGTGCTTTTGTAGTTTTGAGACGCCTAATAACTCGTGGGCCAAACGCGGGAGGTAACGGACTGTGACACGAACATACCACAAGGCACGGTGAAGGCGAATCGGGTCTTCATTCAGGATTCACAAGATTTCAATCGTGTACATCTTGTTCATCCTGCAAATCTTGTCACCAAATGATGTAGAGGTCACTCCCGCATCGAGAAAAAAATGCGTGCGCAAGCTTTTTCCTTTGTGTCATATTAAGCTCTGCGAAGTCCCAGAGAACCTCATAGACGAAATTAGTTTGACCCAGCACCGTTCACAATTCTCGCGCTAAGTTTTTCTGGACTGTCGCCATCCACAACGTCCCAGAGCCGAAGGAGAATTATGAAATCTACTCTACTGTTTATCCTCTTGATGGCGTGTGTTGCTTTTCCCGCCAACGCACTTCCCCAGACATCAACTTCAAGTGTCGCGAATTTTGTTGAAACTAAACTAACGTCACCCGACCCCCAGCGCGGCGATCAATTCGGTCAAGCGGTAGCGATTCAAGGAAATATCGCCGTGGTCGGCGCCCCATTCGAAGCAAGCCTCGGCTTCGGCACCGGCGCTGCCTATGTTTTCCAAAAGACCACCACCGGTTGGCAACTCCATCAGATACTCAAAGCGCACGATGCATCACGCGCCAGTTTCTTTGGCATGTCGGTGGCGATTGATGGCGACCGAATAGTGGTCGGAGCTTCCGGTGAGCCGAATGTAGATGTCGGCGCCGGCGCCGCCTACGTGTTCGTTCGTGTGGGAACGGAATGGACTCCTGAAGCTAAGTTGATCGGTAGCGAAAACTCCGCTTTCGATAGCTTTGGCTTTTCGGTAGCTATTAAAGGCGATCGGATCGTTTGTGGCGCCTATGGAAATTCTGATCCTGATCAAACCGAAAGGGGTTCTGCGTACGTCTTCCGGCGGATCGGAGGTCTTTGGCTCCAGCAACAAGTGTTGAATGCAAATGACGGTGCTTCACTGGCACGCTTTGGTATGTCGGTCGCAATGAACGACGACACTATCGCGGTTGGCGGTGATGGAGACTCACAGTTAGGTTTCTACTCCGGCGCTGTCTATATTTTCACTTTTGATGGTTCGAATTGGACTCAACAACAAAAACTGCATGCTCACGATGCGCAGGCAGGCTCGTCGTTTGGTTTTCACCTGGCAATGAGTAGGGAGACGATTGTCATCGGCGCACCACAGGACCAGGTTGGTAATCACACGCTTGGCGCCGCATATATTTTTACACGCGGCTCGACCGGCTGGACGCAGGATAGGAAGCTGGTTGCCAAAGACTCAGACGCATTTGATGGATTCGGTTTGCGCGTCGGTATAGATGGCGACACGATCGTGGTCGGCAGCGTTATCGATCACGACGCCGCGATGTCTGGTGGTGCTGCCTATGTGTACAAGCGGAATGGGCAGTCGGGCTGGTCGTTACTCGAAAAGCTATTTGCGTCGGATGCGGCGCGAGAGGATACCTTTGGTTTTGGAGTTGCCGTGAGCAATAACACGGTCCTGGTTGGAGCATTTCAAAAATCCGATGTCGCATTCCTTGCGGGCGCGGCGTACATTTTCGAATTCTAAGCTTTCATCCACAGATTACGCTGATCTCTGCGTAATCTGTGGATAGCTATTTCCTGTCCAGCGTGAAAACATACTTGAGCTGCATCCACATTGAAACGGGTTTCCCAGCCACCATTGCAGGAACGAAGTTGATCCCTCGGGCGGCCTTGATAGCTTGCTCGGTCAACCCATCAGGAAGACCCACAATCACGCTGATATTGTCGACGTGTCCGGTTTTTGACATTACCGCGCGGAGAACAACGGTCCCTTCAACTTTATTTTTGCGAGCATTTTGCGTGTAAGGCGGTTCTGGCCTCATCAGCAAACGTGCTTTTGCGTCAACGTCTCTTCCTGTATATATTTTTTCTGCCTTCTCTCCCAATTTTATCGATGAAAAGAAATCCTTTATGACGGGCGCCGCTGTAGTTGGTCCGGTTGCGGTAAATCGAAATAGACGATCCTCCGTAGCCAAAAACTGCGTCACGGTAGTTGTCGTCGGGGTCTGCGATGAATACTCCTTCCCCGGAAAACCATCCACCTTCAAGCTCCGATCGCTCGCCGGATCATGTGGGAAGCTCGCAATGGCTTTAGCTATAAATTCTTCCAGTTGTTGTCCGGGTTTAGAATTTTCGAACACCTCGATACTGTAAACCACGTTATTCATAGTTACAGTGAACAAGCGTTTCGTCCGCTCTTTGCCATCTTTTCCAGAAAACTTGCTGGTGGCAATTTCAGGTTTCGAGGGAAGCAGCACAGAAAACCCTTCGACTTCATCCCCATATCGTTGCGAAAAAATCGGGACACGCGGCGCGCCGGTATCGGCTACGGGTTCCTGGCACACAGCACCGCCCACGATTACAAGTTGGACCAACAACAATAAGAGCATTCGTTTCATCTCCGATAAAAGGTCAACTGCGGATCAAATGGATTCTTAGGATTAATCCGCAAATCAATCTGTGTAATCTGTGGCTAATTCTCTCTCAGAGAAGTTCGTAAACCAAGGGTGCGGATCAGGCGATGCAGATTCGTTGAGTGGATACCGAGGAGCTTTGCGGCTTCGGTGTAGTTGCCGTCTGCCTGTTCAATCGCGTGCAGGATGAACTGTTTCTTCATCTCATTCACCGCTTCGTGATAGTTGGGTGAGTTCTGCGCCGGCGAGCTGGTTGTCAGAAGAGATTCCGGCAAGTCGTCAGGCACGATGAGTTCTGTGTTGCCGAGAACCACGGCGCGCTCGATCGCGTTTTCCAGTTCGCGCACGTTGCCCGGCCAGTCGTAAGCGAGTAAATAGTTGCGCGCTTCGGGAGAGATGCCGTTGACGAGCCGCTTACATTTCTTGCTGTACTTCGCGACGAAATAATACGCGAGCAAGGGAATGTCTTCGCGGCGCTCTCTGAGTGCGGGTAACGCAAGCGAAATTACGTTCAGACGGTAGTAAAGATCCTGGCGAAAAGTTCCGGCCTTGATCGCTTCTTCAAGGTTCCGGTTAGTGGCAGCGATAACGCGCACATCAACGCTGAGAGTGCGCGTACTGCCAAGTCTCTCAAACTGTCGTTCCTGCAAAACGCGCAGCAGCTTCGCTTGTGTCGCCGCGGTCAGTTCTCCCACTTCATCCAAAAAGAGTGTTCCACCGTCTGCGATCTCGAGGCGCCCGCGCTTCTGTGCAACCGCTCCGGTGAAAGCTCCTTTCTCGTGACCGAAGAGTTCACTTTCCAGTAACGCCTCTGACAATACAGCACAGTTGATGGCAACAAACTGTTTGGACGAACGGTTGCTGTTATCGTGAATGGCGTGCGCGACCAGTTCCTTTCCCGTTCCACTCTCGCCGCGAATCAGGATCGTTGTATCAGTAGGTGCAATCTTTTTGATGAAGCGAAAGACCTCACGCATACGCGGACTCTCGCCAATCATGTTGTGCTCGAGTTTGATCTCTTCATGTAGACGTTGATTCTCGCCCTGAAGCCACTCCAGATGCTGCACATTTTCAATCGCCAAGGCGGCGACAGCGCCAACCGCAGACAGCAATTGCAAGTGGCCCTCGTCGAGAACAATCGCCGGGTTGCTAGTGTCGAAATAGATTAGTCCGACTACACGTTCCCTGATGACCAGCGGCACGCACAGCAACGCAGCAACATGTGCCGCAACCAGACTCTCCGCATCGCGCAAAGATTCATCTGCTTTTGTATCGACACACAGTAGCGCCACGCCCTCACGAAGAACTTTCTCCGCCACGGACCGGCTGATCCGAATCGATGGCTCGGTTTGAGATCTCTTATCAACGGCGTGTGACGATAGAAATTCTTCTGAGTTTTCTTTGACGAGCAGGATCGCGCCGCGGTCGGCAGGAATCGTTTGCAAAGCGGTCTCAAGCAGTGTGCGTTGCAGCGCAGCCAAATCACGAAGAGTGCTCAACGACATACTGATCTTCAACAACGCATCGAGATCGCGAGCAACACGCGCTTCGGCAGGAAGTGCCGGCAGGGCCGCGGCGGGTTTTAAGTAAAGTGCGTCGTTCCTCGCGAGACGAATCGTGGAATGGTTCGTCAGTTCGACGTCGCTCAGTTCAACAGCCGCGCGGGTGGCAGCGTCAGTCTCATCCACAAGAAAAAGGAAAAGCACGCTACCGACTGCAATCTGATCTCCGTGGTCCAACGACTGCTCACCCACCGGCAGACCGTTGACGAACGTGCCGTTGTAACTCTCCAGATCGACGACACGAAACAATTCGCCTTCCTTTTTGATCAGGCAATGGCGGCGTGAGATGGATTGATCGTTGACGCAGATCTCATTGGACGACTCACGGCCGATTGAGATCTCGTCTTGAGTTAACGAGAACGTCATTCCTTCCGCGGGTCCGGAGATCGCGATCAGTCTGGGCTTTGTCGTCATCGCGGCTATGAGTGTCAGCTTTGACAGCTTGGAGTGTCAATTATGACATGCCCTGAAAAGCCACAAGAGCGCAATGATCAGACTTTTGGGCCATATGTCTTTCGGCACGTCAGTGGCAGTGAGATGAAACGTCTTCAGTATCCATTTTTAGAAAGGACGATAACTATGGTTACCAATCCTCCAGCTTTAGTGATGATCATCCGGCACGGTGAGAAGCCAGGCGATCCATCTAATGATGACGATGGTGGGCCGCATCTGGCGACGCTGGGCTCGGGCCGTGCGGCTGCCCTGCCCTCGCTCTTTACCCCCGATCCAAATGCGCAGATGCCGGTTGCGAACTGGGCACAGTTGAGTTGCGATGTCGCAACTGGAACGCAGAACCAGTTCACCGGCACATACGTGTCGAGCGGGATCAGCGCCGGCCAATCGCGTTTCCCAACGCCCGACTTCCTGTTCGCAACGCAGCAGGATCCGCCATGCACCGGCAGCAATCGTCCAGCCGAAACGATCACTCCACTGGCCGAGGCGTTGCAGTCTTACTACAACCCGAACATCACGATCAATCAGAACTTCACCAACGACCCCAACGACAACCAGCAGGGTATCCCCGCCCTGGTTACAGAAATCACCAACAACCCGAATACCTACGGCGGAAAGATCATCCTGATCGCGTGGCACCACGGTCAGATCCCAACTATGGCTCTCGACTTCCAGGTGCCGCAGAGCCAGTTACCGTTTACACAGTGGCCTTCGAATCGCTTCGACATCGTCTTCCTGATCGGTTGGGAGAACGGTCAGGCGTTTTTGAAGTACGACTTCCAACTACTGATGTACGGCGACACCGATTCCATCTCTTAGACCACTCAAGCAATAAACAAATGATAGGAGGAGAAAAACTATGAACACCAACGACCCAGACTCTTTGGATCAAAACTATGTTGATTTAAACGACATTACCTGCACGATCGTCGGCGCTAGTCCTAACGGCGTGTGGATGGTTTCCGACGGTCAAGGGATGAACCCACCGCCAAGCGTAACGCCGACCATCTCGCCCACCGGTAACCTTTTCAGTATCGAACTGGATGCGGGACGCCAGGATAGCACCCCTGTTGCCGACAAGTTCAATGCTCTTTGCGGTGGCGCAAATAACGTAGTCTGCACCACTACGAATATCGGGAACACTCCCGGCCAATTAAACTTTTTCTTCGGAGTGGACCTTAGCCTTAAGCAGGGCGGAGTCCCGTCCACGGTAACCGTCTACCTGGGCCAGGGAAGTAATGATTGGGGAGCAAACAACTGGTGGATCGGCGGAGACTGCATCTCGAGCGAAGGTGTACTCTCAGCCTGGTTCGGCCCCGATCTCATTACCCTGCCTTTTACGGGTAACAGTACGAATCAATTCCTTTTCAGCCAGCTGCTAAACGGCCCAACGCTCCGCACTAACGACGTCACATTTACTGACAATTCCAAGACGATTGTCGGCGTGGCGCCTACCGGGACGTATATGGTTTCCGCAGGCCAGCCGATGAATACTCCGGCAACCGTAACGCAGAACATCACACCCTCAAGCAACGGTTTCACAATCGAACTCGATGCCGGCCGCTCGGACACCGGCCCTGTCGCTGCTTCCTTCAATAGCCTTTGCGGTGGCGCGGCGAACGAATGGGGCATCGGTACTGTTACAGACAGCAGTCCCGGTACGTTGAACTTCTATTTCGGTGTGGAAATCAAGCTTCAGGTGGGAACTGACACGTCCACCGTAATAGTCTACCTCGGTCAGGGAACCTCCGGGCCGGACAACAATTGGTGGATCGGTGGCGAGTGCATCTCAGACTCCGGTCAACTAACAGCGACGGTGGGCGGACAGACTGTCACACTCAACCTCTCGAGCAGCGGCAGCAACGGATTCATTTTCTCAACAGTGAGTAACTCCTCGAGCCAAAATACTGAAGGAGAAAAATCATGAGCGCCCCCACACCTACACAATGCAATCCCATGTTTACAGCGGGCTCCGTCACTCTAGCGCTCGATGCGCCCCAACAATCAATCACCACCCAGTCGCTGCCGCAGAACTTTCGCAGCATGCAGGGCCTGAAGATCGCGGGCAACACTGCATCAGGCAGCGCTCAGTACAGCCTGTCGCAACTGCAAGCGATGATTAGCCAGAAAGTGGTGACTCCACCGTTGGTGATCGTCGACTTACGCCAGGAGTCACATGGCTTCCTAACCGTTAACCCGGCTCTCTATGGTGAGACTGAGATCGCCGTCGGTTGGTTTGTCGAACGCGACTGGATCAATGTAGACAAAGACCTGCCGAGTATCGAAGCATACGAGATCGCGAACCTCAGTGATGTTTCAAACGCTCAAAACCAGGTCGTTTACCAAATAACGTCGAAGACTCCAATCGAAGACGGGATTTGCACTGCAACCCCGAATACGGTGAACACGACAACTACCAGAACCGAGCAGGCGCTGACGCAATCGCAAGGGGTCGGATACCTTCGCCTGCCCACCACCGATCACTGCCGGCCGCGCGATTATGAGGTCGATCAGTTCGTTTCTTACGAAGCGAGCTTGAAACCTGGCACCTGGCTCCATTTCCACTGCCGCGCCGGCGATGGTCGTACGACCGTGTTTATGGCGATGCACGACATGATTCAGAACGCGCCCACTAGTACTTACGAGGAAATACTCACGCGCCAGGGTCCTGCGCCTAACGGTATCGGTGGCATTGACCTTTTGACGCGGCCTTCGGATCCGACGGATTTCGACCTTCCGTTCTCACTGGATCGCTGGGAGTTCATGGTGATGTTTTACAGGTACGTTCAGGAAACGAAGGCCGGAGGGTTCGAGGTGAAGTGGTCCGACTGGATCATCCCAAAGTCTTAAATCCGGAAAACTCTGTCAGTATTTTGAGAAGGGCCACGTCACTAACGACGTGGCCCTTTTTTTGGACACAAGATTCACAAGACTCGAACACAAAAAAGCACAAATGCTCAACTACAGCATTTGTGCTTTATGTGCTTTATTGTGGCCTACGTCGGGTTCTGATCGAAGGTGATGGTTACGATCACTTCGGAGGTTTTGCATTCGTGTAAAAGGCTCACGTCGTGTCCCACCGTCAAAGTTACACTCGTGATTTGGCTCGGGAACGTAGTCTTTGAGCCGGCCCAATCGCCCATCTTCGGTACGTCAAAAGGAATCTGTGGTGACGTGATGACGAGGACGACATCGTTTTGGGCAGGAACACCTGATTCCATCACCATTAACTGGTCCAACCCGTACATTAAAGTTACACAGGCGAGTTCACCAGTTTGACGGAGATCGGGAACTGGGACCTGCTTCTCACCATCGGTGATGCTTAAGCCCGTAATCCTGCCGACCAACTCAGTCTGCGACGATTCCCACCTTAGCCCCTGAGCCGTCTCGAAAAAAAACAAATTCTTCTCAGTGGTGATTTCGACGACGCTCGAAGCTCTGGAAGTTTTATCGAGATCTCCACCGACGCCGCCACTGCCGCCGCCGGATTTGATAATGATGGGCGTCATTGGTTCGGCGGGCTTGCCCACTCTTACTGGTTTCGTGCTCATCTTAGTCGCTCCTTTTTGGGATAAAGGGTTAGTTGTGTGCTCCCGGCAGGAGTTGGTCCAGTTGCTTGCGATACGACTGAACATCCGGCCTCGAGAGATAGCTTTTGTATTCGGTAACTCCCAAAGTCTTTTCCAGCGCTGCCAGCAGTTCAGCGGCACGTGCGGCGTACTCTCGAACTTTTGTTTCGTCGCGCAACCGCTGATTGGCCTGCGCCGCAATGAGCCAGGCGCGCCATTCAGAGTGACGCCTGCCCAGGCGGGCAAGAGTTTCCTGAGCTTGCAACGCGACCGTTAAAGCATTGGACGCGTCACCACTCGTCAGCAGCGTTTCGGCAAGTGCGAGCTGTGCGCTCGAGATATATCTCGGATTGCCAGCCCGTGTTGCGATGTCAAAGGCTTTCTGACATGCGCTCATTGCACTCGATGTGCCAGAGTTGAGTTGGGCCAGTCCGCCGGTATAAGCCACTTGAACGGAAAAGCCTGTGTCCTGAATGCCGCCTAATGCAGCAGCAGTGCGTGTCTCCGTCGCAGCCTCGCCGAAACGTAACTCACTCAAAGCCATCTGCGCTTTGAATAAGCGAATCCATGCGAGCAGTTGTTTATCACTTCCGCCGGGACGGCTGGCGACCGCGAACGCCTCATCAAGCGCCTCACGACCCTCTTTGTAATGGCCCAGTTGCCAGAGGAGGTTGCCGCGATTGACGAGGTCGTATCCGGTCTTCGGATCGAGTCCCAGAGATTTGTTCAGTCTGTAGCTCTCGTCGTAATGGCCCAGTGCCTCGGTGAAGCGTTCCTGATGTACCAGGAGTGTGCCGATGGCAGAATGCGTTTGGGCCACCTGGGCCATATCCGGTATCTGCGCGGCAAGCTGAAGCTGCTCGTTGAAGGACTCGAGTGCGGCCTCGTTGTTTCCCTGCTGTTCGTTGGCGTAAGCGAGCAGAAGTAGCGCTTGTGACGTTTCCCGGTGAAACTTTCCCTCCCGGTAAAACGCGAGCGCTGATTCGAGATAGCCCAACGCTTTGCCACTGCTGCCCTGTTGTACCAACAGACTGCCTAACGAGAGCAATGCCCTGGCTTCGCCGCGCCGGCCCTTGTTCGCTTTCGCAATCTGGACTGCTTGCTCGAAACGCTTTTCTGCTTCAGCGTATTCGCCGCGAAGAAAAAATACATTGCCGATGTCGACGAGGCCGGTCGTAGTAAGGTTGTCCAACTGCTCCACACTCGCAAGCTTCATCGCTCGGGTCGAATACTCCTCGGCGCGAAGAGTTTCACCGGCGCTGTAATGAACACCAGCCAGTTGCAGTAGAGTTTTGATCTGCTGCGGCTTGTTGTCGGTCGTCAACGAGAGATCGAGCGCGCGGCGTAATTGCTCCTGCGCCTCAGGAAGCTTGTCGTTGGTGTTAAGAAACGCGCCGCGCTGGTAAGAAACTTCCGCCATCCCTTCTTTGTTGCCCTGAGCGTTGTAGAGCTCTTGAGCTTTGTCGAACGCGGCGACTGCTTTTGCGTTTTCCTGTTTGCGACCATAAACACCACCCAGGCGCAGGAAGGCAGCCGCCGCTTGCGCATCGCGCCGCGTGACTTCTTCATATGCGCCGGCCGCCTTGTTCACATCAGTTGCTCGTTCGTAAGCGCGACCAAGATCGAAATATGCAGACGTCTTTTCAGCTTCCGGAACCCGCTGAACGATCTCTTCAAAGTTTTCAACTGCGCCCTTGTAGTTGCCACGCACGGTGGCAGTGATAGCCTGAACGTAAAGCATGTCGAGCGGGGACAGGTGCGAAAGATTCGGAGCCAGCTCCGTGACGCGCAGCATCTCCTCAGTTGCCTTTTGCTCATAGTCCAACTCCATCCACGTCTCTGCGAGACGGGCGTGGGCCAGCGCAAAGCGTGCGTCCGTTTGGATCGTCTGCTCGAATAGCTTGCTCGCCTTCAGATAACTGCCATCGCGCATCGCATCCATCCCCGCCTGGTACAAACGCTTCGCTTCAGCCGATGGCTCAGGTGGGCGCGAACGGCGAAATGAGATCCAAATAGCAGAGAACAGAACGACGAGTGTGATTACCGAAAGCGCCAGTGCGGCAGTGCGTACTCCCTTACGTGCTGATAGCCGTGCAATGGCGGAGCGTACGGTTGGACCAAGCTTTCGTTTGGCGGATGTGCGCTTCCCGACGTTTAAGTCGAGTGACTTCAAGTCTTCGAGCAGCTCTTCTGCTGTTTGATAACGATCTTCGGTCTTCTTGGCGAGAGCTTTAAGAGTAATGCGGTCTAATTCACGCGGAATCTCCGCATTGAGTTGCGATGGAGGAGAAGGATCATCACGAATCACGTGCGCGAAGATCTCTCCCAGACTCTTGCCTGAAAACGCCGGTGTGCCGGTGAGACATTCATAAAGCAGTGAGCCGATGGAAAAAATATCGCTGCGCTTGTCAACCGCCATCCCGAGAGCTTGCTCCGGCGACAGGTATGAAGGAGTGCCGACAATGACGCCTTCGAGAGTGTGCGTAGCTAAGTGTTTTGGATCTTCTCCGAGCTTGAGTGTTTCCATGCCGCTCGGGTCGACCTGCTTCGCCAAACCGAAATCGAGCACTTTCACTTCGTGGCGCTGATTGAGCGCGACATTTGAGGGTTTGATGTCGCGATGGACGAGACCATGACGGTGTGCTTCGGCGATCGCTTCGGTGACTTGCTTGATGATCGCGAGGGAACGATCGAGAGGTAATGATTCTTCGCGCAGTAATTCGCTGAGACTCTGACCGTTGATCAGTTCCATCACGAGATAAGGCTGCCCGTCTTCCGTTTCGCCATACTCGTGAATCGTAGCGATGTGGGGATGATTGAGAAGCGAGGCCGCGCGCGCTTCGCGTAGAAACCTTGCTCGAAACAGTCGCTGACCTGGCGCTGACGGAACCTTCAGCGATTTAACGGCAACCTGTCTTCCTAAAATCGTGTCTTCGGCGACATAGACCGTTCCCATCCCTCCCTCGCCGAGTTTGCTAAGGATCCGATAGTGGGAGACAGTCTGGCCGATCACGGTCGGGGGCTCCTTGAGATCAGGACTACAGAAACGTGAAGCCGTTAGAAAAACAATTCAGAAGAGAGAGCTGGGCACAGCAAGATTAGACGGCAGCTATTTTGCGCTAAGGGGGCGGTAATTTCAATGAGATACAAAGGTTTGCGGGTTGGGAATAGATCTTCAACTGATCTTTGCAACAGTTTGACTTTTCGTCCCTACCAACCTATCGTCTGTGGTCGAGAATCCTTGCGTCTCACAAAGCCTTCGATCCTTTACTTCATTGAAACGCAGCTCACTGGGTACTTGAACTCATCACCAGTAGTTGATGCTGAGTTTGGTTGTTGATGTGAAATGGCAAATCCTCCCGTTCTCTATTCCGCCAACACTTGGCTCGCTTATCAAATATCAAAGAAATACTATCGCAACATGCACTGGGTCTGGTGTTCACCTCACTTCGACGCCAAGTCGGTTTTGCATCGTGATGCTGCTCCACCATCTTCAACTCCGGGTGACATCTACCGAGAACTCCGCGAAGCTACCAGCCGGGGTGATCGTCACAACGCAAAAATCGCGGCGAATAAGACAGGCCTTTTGAACGGTGTAGTCCACAAACGTAACGCCGGAATTATTACTGAACAGCAGGCGCAGGAAATAGTCTCGGCAATTGGTGCCGCCGAAATCATTGATTTTCGACCTTTAATGTATGTGATTCCAGTAACTGATGAAGTGAGCCGAATTCTTTCTGAAGCGCCGATTGGGTCTAGAGCCCATCCTCTTTCTGTTGAATACATTATAGAGAGTTTGCCCGGTGAGTTGTTCGATATTATTGAACCGTTTTAGATGGAGAACGTATCCAGAGCAGCGGAAAAGTCTTTGAAAATCGGGTATTTGCTGATATTTTGGCGCGCCAGGCTGGTATTTCGAAGGTTTTGGCAGTTTAGTAGTGCTGGATGCACCAGGACCTTGCGACCCTCTCTGAGGGATTGAGTGTATCTCTTGGTATAGCGACGTATCTTTTGGCGCACTGGGGAAATCTCGATGGTACTTATCGCCCACCAATTCTGTCTGGTATTTGACTTGCAACGCCAGGCGGAGTGAAAGGACTGGCTTGGCTGAGGAAAAGATGTTCAATTTATTGGATGATGTTGAGTCGACTAGGTTGATCTCAGCAGTTTATTACGCTGTTCGTCTAATTGCTCACCGGGATCAACTCGTCAATGTTTACGAGGGGTTCAAGGTAGAGAATGTGGAAAGTGAACCGTCGTCCGAGGACGAGGCATTGGCGCTTTCGATGATAAGCGTTATTGAGCAGATTGAAGAGAGTAAGCTTCAAGACATTGATCGCTCAAGTGCCGAAGAATACATCTTCGAACTTAATCAGATTGCGCAACAACGGGCGGCTGATAAATTTGGATATGACGCCGAAAAGGGGCGAGAACTACTGGCGCAATTCGAACCGGGGTTAAGTCAACAGGTTGGTCAAAACAGTAATTGACTGAGGCCGTAATCACAACGCGAGTATTTGAAAACATTCTCTCTCTAAATTCATACATCCGCTTTGCTTAAGCTTCGAATTTCCTTCAAATACATACAATAAGCCGGTTCCAAATTCGGCGCTCATCAGTCTGAGAAACTTTAAGACAACTGCTGCAACCATGCAGGAATGCTGTCAGTATATTCTGGCGGCGCTTCCCACGTGCGCGGCGTATCTGCCCACATCAGCATTGCTACACATTCAAATTCGGTCGCTTCGTGCACCGTATCGATGAATTCCGCAGGCACCCAACTGATCAAGAAAGCGTATTCACTTGGCGCCTCGTCAGGCGACTGATGAGCCAGAGACTCGGGAACGAATACGTCCACCCATGTGTCCCACGGAGGCGTGTCGTTGTGATCTAAATAATACGAAGTTATATCCGCAGTTGCGCCGTTATGGTTCGACTCAAAAAGGAAGTGAATGAGTAATCTTCCGCCGGCCAAATCGGTGTTCACTTCTGTAGAGGATTCCTCACCGGCACTGGATAATTTGGAGCGTGAATCCACGACCTTATTAATCATCTCGACATCGGCCCAGAGGTCAACGTCTTGATCAGGCCGTGAGCTAAACTCGTAATCGGGCTTCAACTGCGGTGAACGCAAACAGTATTTGGGGTTGCTGGTATTCACTCTTGGAACGCACCAGGCAATAGTCTCACGCAATTTTTTACTGAAATCGTCAGGCACATTCATGATCGATAATGCTCCCGAGTCTGAATTGTCCGTCGCCAGAAGCGAAAAGCTAACACGCCAGCCAGCACGCTGCCGGGCAACACTATCGCACTCGCGACAATGGTAAGACCCGCGACGGCTCTTGGCGGCGGCGAACGTTGGATCAGTCGATGCTCCGGGTATGTAGGGCGGCATGCGGCCAAGGTTGAAGAGGAACCATGCCGCCGCATAGCCCAACATAAAAGTCGCCAACACCGCATAGATCACAACAGCGCGGACGCGCCTGGTACTTCGTCGCACGAACTCTGCCACCACCCAACCAGCAACCGCCGGTGGAATCCAGAAGCCGACCAGAACGATCAGACTAGGGAGTCGATCCGGTATCACTTTGAACCTCCAACCGTTTTTTCCCACTCGTCGATGCGTTGCTTTAACTTACGGACCAACTCCGGATGTTGGGCCGCCAAATCGTGTCGCTCGGCCAGGTCAGTGTTCAGATCAAAGAGCAGATATTGTCGACCATCGATCAGGAGTTTCCACCGGCCAGACCTTACTGCCTTTTGTTGAAGAGTGGGACGCGCGATTCTCCAGAACAATTCTCGTTCGATGGGTCGCGATGTGCCGGCAAGGCTCGGAATCAGGTTGATGCCGTCGAAGCTTTGATCAGACGTAGCTCCAGTGATCGCCATGATCGATCTTGTCAGGTCCATGGTTATGGCAACTTGTAATGACGTTTTTCCCGCTGGTAAATGGCTGGGCCAACGCATCAGCAGCGGCACACGAATGCCGCCCTCCCAAAGTGTGCTCTTACGATGAGTGAAAGGCGCGTTGCGAGAGAGCCATTCGCCGCCATTGTCGTTAGTGAAAATAACCAACGTGTTTTTTGTTAGACCGTGTCGTGCCAGCGCGGCGAGAATCGCTCCCACGCCATCGTCTGCACGTTCCAACATGCGAACATAATCCTGGCGTGTAGCGGGTTCGGGATCCTCTGGTCCCTGGTAAAGACGCTGGTCACCTTTCTCGTTTGGTCGGGGTACCGCGTGCGGGTCTGTTGGTCTATGGTTGGGCGGCTGAAACGGCCAATGGACCGCGTTGTAAGCTACTTCAACAAAAAAAGGCTTCGCTGCGTGCCCATCGATAAACCGTACCGCGCGTCGAGTTATCTCATCCGTCAGATAGTCAGGGACTTCGACTGGAGTGGTGTTTTCAAAAAGATCCGGCGTGCCATCGCCACGTCGATGTGAGTAGTAATCGACGGCGCCGCTGAGGAATCCGAAAAACTCATCAAAGCCGTGTGCATTTGGACCAAATTCGGGTTTGAATCCAAGGTGCCACTTGCCGATGAGACCGGTGTCATAGCCGTTCGCTTTGAGCAGTGCAGGTAAAGATCGGCCAGTCACAGGCAGACCGCGTGCTTGTTCCTCCGTCCCCAAAGGCCACTCAAGACCCACGCGCTGCTGATATCGGCCAGTGATTAGCGCCGCACGTGTTGGGGTACAGTTCGGGCCGTTTGCATAAGCGTTAGTCAAACGTACGCCCTCACGCGCGAGGCGATCGATGTTTGGAGTCCGAGCATCAGGCGCACCATAGCTTCCGATGTCTCCATAACCGATGTCGTCCGTAATGATCAGGACTACGTTCGGCTTGCTACGGGAGGAATTCGAGGCGCGTTGCGGAAAAACACTCACAAACGAACCAAGTGTGATTATTAATGTCGTGTGGATCAGTAAACGTCGCCACATGGTTTGTCTCCTGTCGTCGAGTTAGCGAACCGCTTCCAGGTACTCTATCTTTGAGGCCGTTAGCTGGAATTTGTATCCACCTAAATGCCCGTAGTGCGCTCCTGGACGCGCGAAGAGAATTCCTGTGACTCGAACTCTGTTTGCTTGCCTACCCACGCTGCCGGATTTGATGATCTTCGTGTTAGCTGTGATTTCGAGCCACATCCCATCCAACGAAGATACCTCGAATTCAGTCTGATAAATTCCCTCATACAAGACTTGCTTGCGATCCCATTGAGCAGGATCGTTTTTGACGGCGTCCAGCGAAGCGAGTTTTTGAGGCGGCTCCGTCACGAGAGGTTCCATCGATATGACGCGAACCACGTAGCACGGCCGCCGCGTAGACTTGCTCATCTCATCATCGCTTAACAACTCCCCTTTCACCCTAACCGGAGATTCGATTACGCGGTCAAACTTGTTTCGGTAACGGTTTGGATCAGTTGCTTTGAAAGTCGCCGGCACCAGCGAAAGGGTTCCGCCCATTCCTTCCGGAATGCGAACCTCGACTTGTCCATATTCTGCCCTGGCAAGGTCTTCCGGCTTCGATGGACCATACAACGGTTCGACAATTTCGAGGTCGACAGATTGATTCAGATACGTATTGGCGTTCTCGATTAACTCCGCCGGCCGTAATGGGTTCTTCCTCGTTTGGGCCGGCAAACCACACGACAAAATCATTACAACCAGCAGAAGATGGAATGACATTGTTACTCGCACAGTTGTTCCTTCTGAATGATCTACCACTAACAACGGTCGATAAGTCGGGTGATTGTAAATCGCGTTGAAAAAGGATACGAGTGTAATTTTTAACCACAGATGACACGGATGAAAGACAGATTGGCGTCAGGGACTACAATCCGTCTTCATCCGCGTTTATCTGTGGCTCAACTCTTATTCGCCGTCGCCTGAAACCGTGACCGTACCGCAATAATAATCCCCACCCTGTGTAATGCCGGTGCGATTCTCAACGACTTGCATAGAAAAAGGAAGATCAACCGTGCGCATCGAACCATCCGCTAAGACAGCCTGGATTACTGCGCGCACCTGCAAGCGCCCCTCTTCACCCACTGCGGATACCTCGTTGTAATTGACGCTCACGATGTGCAAATCACCGTTACGCAACTCTACCGGATCGGTTTGCCTGAGCAGGCGGCCGGTCGCGTAGTAGATATAGGCTTGCACACGAACAGGTTGACTGCCTTCTTCGTTTGGATTGAAGAAAGTAAAACTCAGCCTCTGTCCGGGAACGAAACTGACTGGAGCAAGTTGCTTAGAGCGCTTTGCAGCCAGGATGATTAGTCTGTATTTGGAATCAACCTGAGCAGACGTCCCATCCTGAATGATCTCCAATAAGCTGGGAAAATCTTCCGGGTTACTTCCAGCCGGTGCGATCATGTCTACTCTTACAATCACCTCTGCGCGTCCTGTTCCCGATTCACCTTCAGTCCTCAATTGTTCGCGTGTGAGCTCTGAGAACCGAAATTCTCCGCGCGGCACTCGCATCCATTCCGATTCATACACGGGAACGCTAATCGCAGTGTGACTACCGTGCGCGAGGTAGTAGCTGAACGACAACGAGAGGTTTCCGGTCGACGTTTCGCTATTACTAACGCTGAGTCGAATCTTCTGTCCGGGTACGATTCCGATCGATGCGTAAGATGTGAACCTGACGCTTCCGTCGCTGTTCTGGGCCTGGACCGGTTGTAGCCAACCGGCTGCGCCGATCAGGCTCAGGGTGACCACCGCCATCGTTTTAGAGATGACCTTTGTAATTCTGTAACGTGTTTTCATGAGTCCTCCATCAATCAATAATCAATACTGAGCGCCAACTTTGCGCCCGATTGTTAAGGCGGAAGGAGGAGGCAAAAACTATCATCGAGGAAATAACTTTTTGCGGAATGTGAGTGATCGTGAATTTAAAACTACGAGGCGACAAAAGTAATCGCCATCAATTCGCAAGCGAATCATAATTTGACATCTGAGGGGGTATATGGTGAAGTGCGGCGCAGCAATTCCCCCTACTTTGCGTGTGTAGCTCCCACACGCCTCATCGAGACTCATCATCTCATTTCAAATCCACTGGGCTAGTCCGAGAATCGGTCTTTCGTCTACCCACGACTCTCGACGATAGCAGACGTTCGAAAACTCTCTAACTTGTCACTCCGGTCCACGCCGGTACAGTGAGGAGGTGTGTCATGCGCATTGTCCGACAAACAAGATTCTTCATCTTAGTATTTTTCTTGATAGTAGCCGTCCTTATCATTCCCTCGATCTTAAAACGGTATGTATCTGCTCATTCCGTAAAGTCGACACCTCATTCGGACAATCCAACTCAGGTGCGCAAGGCACCGACTCCGCCACGCTGTTCGGCATGTCCGCCACCGATACCACGCCGGATTTATGTGCCGGCGATTGAATTAGCGGAAGCCCAACACACCGAAATTGTTTTGAATAGTCGCAGCCCAAATGAAATGGAAGTGACGCCGACTTTTTACACTGAGTCGGGCGAGACGATATTAGGTGATCCAATTCGGTTACAACCGGCCGAGATCCGCTTTGTGCGGATCGACTCACTCATACCTCGCTACCATAGAAACAATCATCGCTGGGGCGGCATGAGTTTATCGTTTACCGGCAGTGTCCTCGAGGTGTGGGCCCAAATTACGTTTCATGGTGTGGCCGGCAGAGGCAGTATTGATGAAACCTTCAACATCCTCGGGGATCAACCATCCGACACTCGTGAGGCGGTCTGGTGGATGCCGAGGAAAAGCACTGCCGTGATCGCTCTCGGTAATAGTTCAGACACGCCGATTCAAGTGACTGCGTCTTTTTCAGATGGCGAATCAAAGCAAATAAATATCCGCCCGTTTTCGACAGAATTTATTCGTCGCCGGGCCGCTAATGGTAATAAGGAAAGTGGCACCCTCGACTCGGTAAAGCTCACCACTGCACCAGCATCCGCAGATGCTTTCAGAATTGCGGGTTTCATCGTGGGCGGCGAGAAGAATTTTGATAGCAGCATCCGCTTCGCCGACACGAAAAAAGTGGCCCAGCCTAACCTCTATGCGACCAATCTCAGATTGCAAAACACTGAGCCACACATGGTTCTCAAAAATACTGGTCCAGTCGAGATCACGGCGCGCCCCAGATTTTCCCCAGTTGCTGGAGTGAGCGAGAGTCCCGTGGAACTGCCCGCCATCACACTGGGACCAAACGAGACTGTTGACGTTAATCTGACGCCATTGAGGATCGCTGCCGGAACCCGAGCCGATCTTGATGCGGTCAGTGTTAACGTAGTGAATAGCGGCGCGGCTGGAAGTCTGATTGGCGCATGGTACGGCACCGATACGAACAAGTTATTGACTTACGACGTGCCGCTGCGCGACTCAGGTCCGATCCGTAATTCCACCGGCAGCTATCCGTGGCGAACGGATCAGGATTACACCACGATCGTAAACATCACGAATATCAGCGACCACGCCGCCACCTTCGTCGCGGATATCAGATTTCGCGGCGGCCATTACTTCATCCCGACTAATGAACTCCCCGCCGGCGGCACCGCCCGCTTCGACTTACGAAAAATCATCAGCGAGCAAAAGCCTGACAACCAGGGTAACGTGATTCCTCTCTCGGTCACTGGTGGTCAGTTTCACTGGAGCATCTTCCACTCTCCGCCGTCATCTAAATTCATTGGGCGCAGCGAAGTAATCAGCGTTTCGAAAGGCGTCGGCAGTAGTTATAGCTGCCCGGGTTGCTGTCCCGATTCCGGTCCTTTCGGCACCATCAACCCTCCCCCTTCAACTACCCCGGGCAATTCATTTACAGCCAGTACAACGGGAACTATCTACGACGGCTGCACTGGTTACGGAACGAACGTCGGGTGGTTTCAAATGGAGTTCTGGATGGATGATGAAACCATCGCATCGTATACCCCGGAATCAGGCTCATCTACTCTCGTGACGGGTGTCAAGCCTGGCGATACCGCGCTCCACGGCAGTTATTCCTGGCAGAGTTTTGTGTCTGATGGATGGAGTATCTGCTATGAGGACCGCGGGGAATCTGAAGACCAGCAGCCCGTTCAGGTGAAACCAACTATTACTGGTCCAACCAGCGTGTGGTGGTTCAACGGAGAAAACCCGGCCAATGCTAACATGCCTATCTCGATTCAGCTTACGACTCAAACAACTGGAAGTACATACAGTTGGGCCGCCACTGCTAACGGTAGCAAGGTGATTCTGTCGAACGAGACCACCAATACGCTTACCTTGACAGGCAACAATAAGAGTGGAACGGCAGGCGACGTCAAGATTACAGTCACCGTTAACGGCACGGCATCTGATGAGTACGCCATAACTGTTAAAGCCCCGCACCAGTTGAATCGCACCAGCATCTCACACGTCTCAAGTGGTAATTTTGGGTATAAGACCACAATTACCTACTCCATTCGGGATCAATTCAATAACTCGTTGGGCGCAGGGGATATGCTCGTCAATGAGAAATTTACCACCGGTGCGGTAGGCGATTTCCCTGGTATGAATTGGCTGATAACGCCTGATGGAGGCAATACCGTCCATGTTCCTGCTGTTAGCGATGTGATTGAAGGAGAGAACTTAAATAAGAATCCGGCGCCGCAGGCGCCGCAGACTCCACTCGGCTCGACCAAGGTGGTCCATTGGGGACAGGACATCTACATCGGCAGTGATACGGTAGGTCTGGGTAGGAAAGTGCAAACTGCCACGTTCCAGAAATACAAAGACCACGCGGATCACGAGAACATAACTTCACCGATTCCATAGCAAACGGAGGCATTATGAAGAAACGAAGAATTTTCTTAGCAATCGCAACACTGATACTCGGTCTTGGCATTGTTTCCGTTTCGCTCAGCGGATCGCTTAGAGAGACGCTGTCGAAGCGAACGACTCCGGCGGCCACTCCGGTTGCCCCGGCCAGTGACAAATCTGCCCAGGTAACGCCCGCGCGTGCGGAAACGGCGCCAAGGCGCTTCCTGGCGGACCCACTCGATCTCGAACGCTTAACCAACAACGCTGATCTCATCATCATCGGGCGCATTAACGCGACCAGTAATGGAGGACGCGCCACGGCCACGCTCGCCATCGACAAGGTCGTCAAAGGTGAAGCTGAGACGCAAACAATCGATTTTCAGTTCTCTCCGAACGCTCCGTCAGCCACCGCGCGCATCCAGCCGGAAGTGTTTGGCATGTTCTTTCTGAAGCGGAACGAAGCGGGCGGTGGCTATCGCATCCTCGATCCGACGTATCCGGCGGTTATTGCGCCTGCCAACGCCGTGCTCTCGAAAGAAGGGGGGTTGGAGCGCACCGTTAACGTGGTGGGCCAGGTCTTACTCACCGCCCGTACCGCCGCTGACCGTCAAGTGGCGGTCATCGTGCTTAGCAGCGCACGAAACGCTCGAGCGACGGAACTACTGCGACAGGGCGCTACCGACAGCGATTCCGTCGTCAAAATGCAATCCATCAGCGCACTGCTGAACCGGAATGACATCGAGACACTTTCGATCGCCGAAAAGACGCTGCTTAATCCGCCCGCCCGAACAGAGCCGTACCTGCTGGACAACATATCAGCCGCGCTCGAGGGAATTAAGGATCCGCAAGCGATTCCGGCGCTACAGCGGTTGCTCCGATCGTCGAACGAACGCACACGTCTTGGCGCTATCATGGCTTTGAGGCAGATGCATGTTATGGACGCGGTCGACGGATTGGTGATCGCCCTCGGCGACCACAGTCGTGAAGTTCGTTATGAATCAGTCATTGGTCTGTCCGAGCTCACCCGCCAGAATGAGTGGGGACCGGCGATTGGAAGTTTTGAAAAGGACGAGCAGAAGTATCTGGACCACTGGAAGGAATGGGCCAGAAACAGATAACGACGAGCGAAAAGAATCAGGGAGTAGTCGCGGACTTCGGTTGCGCACGATTTTGTAGTACTTCGTAACGAAGCTCAACCATGCCGCTCTTGTACGCCTTGACCTCCGCAAGGTGTAGGGCGACGTCGTTGCCGAGTTTCTCGAAGAATGGCACACCGTCGCCGATCAGAATGGGCAGGATCGAATAACGAATCTCGTCGGCCAGTCCAAGACGAAGACATTCGCCGGCGACTGCACCACCCCCAACAAACCAGATGCTGCCGAACGCAGGCCGCAGCCGCTCATTCACGAACTGCGAGAGATCGCCGGAGTAAAATTCAACGGTATCGCGAGTTCGCGGCAGCTTGCGACTGGTGAGAACAAAGGTAGGCTTGTCGCCGTAGGCCCATCCCAATCCCTGGGCCTCAAAATTCAAGGCGGTCTCGTAAGTTCGTGAGCCCATGACGTAACAATCGATTGTCTTGAGAAAAGCCTCAACATCTCCAGGTTCGAGGGACTCACCACCTATGTATTCGTCTGACGTCTCGAGCCAGTCGACGCCTCCATCCTTGCGAGCGATGAAACCGTCAAGGCTCGCCGCCATATGAATCGTTACCCGCGAATTGAGATTAGCCGGCCGCTTCGTCATAGAGTTCATTCCACGTCGGCGAGTTTATCAAAGCTCGCAATCTAGTCGAAAAAACTCTCGCATCAGTCAAACAACCAATGCTAACCTGTTACCGATGCACTGCACCGGCAAACCCGGTCCGCATCTTCTCAAAACCTCAGACTTCCGACCACCATGCGTTTAAAAGGCAAACTCAAAAGCTGGAATGACGACCGCGGTTTCGGATTCATCGATCCAATCCAGGGTGGTCAGGAGATCTTTGTCCACATCAAAGCATTTGGTCCTCGAAGTAATCGTCCGCAGATAAACGAACTCCTTTGGTTCGAGGTCGAATTTGGACCACAAGGCAAGAAGCGCGCAAAGAATGTCGAACTCGTTCGTAAAACTGTACACGACAAACTACACCGTAAACCATCGACTCAAAAGGGCTCTGTCACTCTTCTTGCGATCCCGGGCTTCCTTCTCTTGTACGTCGTAGTAAGCAACCTCTGGCAGTCGCCCGATGTGCTGGTGATCATCTACGCGGGTGTCAGCGTGCTAACTTTTATTGCCTACGCCATCGATAAATCCGCCGCCCGGAGAGGTGCACGGCGAACCCCTGAGGCTACCTTGCACTTGTTAGCATTTGCGTGCGGCTGGCCTGGCGCCTTGCTGGCTCAACAATTCCTGCGTCACAAATCAATAAAACCTGAGTTTCGAGTTGTTTTCTGGAGTACGGTCATCCTAAACATCGCGGGATTCGTTCTATTCTGTTCTCCGTTCGGTCAGCAACTTTGGGCCACTATGCGATGACCTCTTGTGCCTTTGTGGCTCACTCGTATCGAAGCGTCTCTAACGGATCGACTCTCGTGGCGCGTCGTGCAGGTAGATAACACGCGATTGGAAACTTATGCTCGTTGATCGGATCGACGGCGATTGTTTTCTTTGGGCCAGTGCTTGATTGAGTCTCGAGTTGGCCCAACAAAACATTCATCTCGGTGCGCGCTTCCGGCGCGGTCGTGCCTGGTTTGAGACGCGCGTACATGAGCCAGGGAAAGTCGCGGCTGCGATGGTGTTCGTTCCTATTTCAATTTTTGTTCGTTGTAGATGGGTTCAAACGTGCGAGTCGTATGCTCGGTCACGCTCGGCATCGGCTCTGACAGCGCCAGCGCCCGTGCCTCATACAACTCTTTCGTGCCTTGGTCCTTTGGCAGCACTGTGTCGATGTCGGTTCCACGCTTGCGACCCAATAGTTGCCAAATGAACACACCCTCGACCACCAGCATTATCAAAAAGCTCAGAATCGTGAAAGCGAGAATCTGTCCGACATTTAAGCCAACCATCTTCATCGCCATCATTAAGAACATAATGGCAACAAACCCGAAGACCAGGACCGCGACCATGCCCCACACGAGTGCTTCAGGTTTCACCTCTGGTGATTTGAGGGCGATATCACTTCGTTCCGCCGTCAACTTCGCGCCACAAAAATTACAGTAACTCAAGCCTCGCGCGACCGCAGCGCCGCAAGATGAACAATACATCCTCGCCACCTCCTGAAAGCCAGTACGTACGTAAGGCGGGTAAGTTCAACACTGATTTGCAGCCTGAGGACCGGCAAAGAGAGCTAGCCACAAAAGGCACATAAAGCACAAAATGAAACCTGTTTTCTTGTTTTTGTGCTTTATGTGCCTTTTTGTGGCTAACGACCTGCTTTGATATCGTAAGCCCATAGCGTCCCCGAATCGCGAATGTATAGCACTCCATTTGATATCACTGGATGCGCATACGCCGTGTCGCCATAAGGCGCTCCCTTCGCGGGCTTCGGCTGGTCCGACGGACTGAATCGACCCTTTTCGCGATAACCTTCAGGCGTGGCCTCCACCAACCCGACGTCTCCTTTCCACGCGTGCACATATAAAAGCCCATCAGCATATGCGAACGAAGACCTGCCGAGACTGTCGGCCTTCCACATCACCTTCCCGGTAGTGAAGTTAACTGCAAGCACCTTTTGCTCCGCCGGATCACTGCCATACATGTAGTCACCAATCAGCACCGCACCGCCAAAACCGCTCGGCAAGCCACGCTCGAAGTAGACCTGTTCCATCGCGACTCCGTTGCCGTCCGCTTTCAAACGGATAAGGCCGCCTCCGATCCCAAGTGCCCCAGCGTAAACATATCCCTCACGTGCGACGGGCGTGAAAACCTGCGCCGGACCTTTGACCACTTCCTTGTAGCGCCAGAGAAACTCGCCTGACTTCGCATCAACGCCGACGAGACCCTTGTTCAAGAACTGCACGTATTGCTTGCGACCACCACCTTGCACCACGATCGCTGAGGCATAACCCGCCTGATCACCACCCGGAACCGCTGATTTCCAGATCAGCGCGCCGGTCTTCTTGTTCAGCGCCACGATCGTAGCGTCTGCGCCGCCAGGACTGACAACCACAACGTCACCGTCAACTAACGGAGACTCCGCATAGGCCCAGTCGTGCGGCTGTCCACCGAAATCTTTGCGCAGGCTCTTCTGCCAGCGAATCTTTCCGGTCCTGGTTTCGAGGCACACAAGGTCGCCATCCGAACCGAGGGCGTAAATGAAATTTCCATCGACTGTTGGAGTGGACCGGGCCTTTGGATAATTCGGGTTCTGATCGGGATTGCCGACATTGCCGACGCGCGTGGTCCAGATGACTTTTCCGTCCTGAGCGGAGAGAGCCTGCACAAACTCGTTATCCATACCGCGATTGCTCATCAGGTAGAGACGCGTTCCAACCACCGACGGACCAGAATATCCGTCCCCAATGTCGTTCACTTGCCAGAGAAGTTTGGGGCCACCGGCCGGCCATTGTTTAAGCAGGCCGCTCTCCTTTGAGATCCCGTTACGTTCCGGCCCTCGCCACTGCGGCCAATCTGAATTCGCCATAACTGTGTGAGCGGGTATTGAGACGGACACGATTGATAAGCACAATGCAAGCGTGGCAATGGTCGTTAGTAATCTCGAAGCCATCAGTTCTCCTTGAGTGCAGTGGGATGTAATGCTTGTGAGTACTGGTACGATGAGTTTTACGGAATGTTTCTTCGCCGTAAATTTAGCGACGCTTCTTCATACTATACGACGTGAACTCAATTGGCTCGCGCGTCTCGCTACTCAGGAAAAGTTTTAAGAGATTCTTCCGGCGTTCGATCTCCACGTCATCCACATCGGCTGCTGAGACGAGCCGGTCCAGGTCTGCCTTCACCTGTTCGCGCGTCTCATTCTTGAGGCACAGTAGCGTCAAGCCTGTAAACGGGAAGCGCTCGAAGTTCTCGAGCAGAAACTCGCGCAACGCGGGGCTGCGACGAAGATGAAACATTATTACTCGATCGACGCCACGAACCGGGTATTCCGGGAAGGCCGCCGCGTGCATCAACGCCGAAGCGAAGTTATTGAGAATCATCTCGGCCATCGCTTTGATCTCATCTAATGAAACTTCATCGCCGGGCTGCCAGTCGGCTTCACTATAAAAATACGGTCGCAGTTTTGGTCGTTCAACGAAAAACCGCAGATGGTTCTGGGTCTCAGTTACAGCCCGCTGAATCAGGTATAAATCAGGTTGCTTTTGAGCAATCTCCAACTGCCGCACCGCGGTATCGATTTGTTCCTTTGCAATCCGAAGCTGTTTCCGAAAGACGGAAAAGTTCAGCAGTCCCACCACAACGAGCAGCAGAGTGCCCGCAAAACTAAGCATGCCGATTAGCCATTCGATGCCCATTCCTTTAGAGAATATCCCTTCACAAAACGAGAGGCCACCTTAACCACTGATGACGCGGATTTAAAATCCGGATTTTATCCGTTTTATCCGCGGCTAATGACTCCTATCGCCAAAAGCCTGGACCGAAATTTTCGTTGCAAGTAAAGGGTTGGTGATCTTAATATCTTTTGAGCTTTCCTCGCCGAAAGCTTTCTGTGACCCCGGTGACACTCGTCACCTCTTTACCTCAGATGGTTCCACTCTTTTTGCTAGCCGTTTGAAAGCTCACTCGATAGCAAAGTCAGGACGGTAACTCACCCTGTGAAGAAGTCAAAACTCCCCGCACTTGTTCTGGTGGCACTGATGGGTGCTGCTTACGTATCCTCCAACCTAAATCAACAACCTCCTCCAAGGACTTTTTCGTCGCCCGACTGCGATCCTAACTACTCTGGTTGTGTTCCAATCGCCAGTGACGTCGACTGTGCCGGCGGCCCTGGCAACGGGCCCGAGTACGTACGAGGTCCAATCAATGTTTTAGGTAGCGACATCTATCAATTGGATGGTGATGGAGACGGAGTAGCATGTGAGTAATCTCTGAGTTGCGACTCTCTAATCCCCAAACACAATGACATAATTCGCCGATCGGCGGTGATTACGATCTAAATCTCTGATCCGACGAGGGCCGATATGAAAAGACGTACTTTTGTAGGTCTGATTGCCGGTGCGGCGCTTTGCGCAACTGGGAAATTCACAACCGAAACACAAGCTGAGTCAAAACGTCTCGATACGGCACGAATGTTGGAGGTGACGCGCGTTCCCGGAGTTGCTGTCGCCGGAATAAGGGCCGCAGGCCCGTATCAACTCTTCGCCGGCGTGGCGCGCGCTGGTGGTCCAGCGGTAACAGCACGCACAGTGTTTCCCGCAGCTTCACTCTCGAAACCGGTCTTTGCCTGGGCGGTTTATGACCTGCAGAGACAAGGAAAGATAGATTGGAATCGTCCGTTACATGATTACGTCGATCTCGGTCTTGAAGGAACGGCTCGCAAGATTACAGCGCTCCACGTTCTCACGCACAGCACCGGCCTGCCCAACTGGCGCTTTCAACCGAATCTGCCGCTCGCGTCATCTTTTGAACCGGGAAGCAGATGGCAATACAGCGGCGAAGGTTTCGTGTTGCTGCAACGCGTCGTGGAAAAGATCGTCGGACGGCCGATTGCTGAATACATGCGAACCGCCGTCCTCGAACCACTGGGTATGACGCAGAGTACTTATGCCTGGTCACCTGAGATTCAGAACGTGGCCGCATCGGGTCACGATCGTCAGGGGGCATTACTTGAAAGATCGCTCGCGTTCTATGAACGACGCAACTACGAGACGCTGCAAAAGAGCAATCTTAATCCAGCCTCTGCTAACTACGAACAAATCATCGCCGCGTATCAACAAGCCAAACAGCCGTTCCTACCGGTTGCTCTATCTCCGAATATGGCCGGCTCACTTCAGACAACGATCGAAGACTACGCCTTGTTTCTCGCGCACATCTTAAAAACCGTCACACAATCAGACGACTTTAAGGCACGCGTTGATGTGAACCGCGACATTGCCTGGGCGCCGGGATGGGGAGTTGATCGCTCGTCCAAAACACCGTCGTTGTTTCACTGGGGCGATGGTCCGGGTTTCAAAAATTTCTGCTGGGTGGAACCGGCAAAGAAATCAGCGCTTGTGTTTTTCACCAACGGTGATTCGGGGGCCGCACTGTATGCGTGGCTATTTAGGCAACTGATGAACGAAGATCCTTCGGTGTTCTATTGGATCTGATTCAAAATATTTTTAGGTCCGCAGTAATACGATCAAGAGTTCGACAACTTCTCCTTACATAAGTCATACGCGTTCCATCGCCGTCGTCGCACCCGATGGCTCGGCGATGTTCGCCTCGGAACAACGCAAATAATTAAGGAGAAGAAAATGCGAACTCAAAATTTTGTAAAAAGAATGACGGCGCTGGCCATGGCGCTCATGTTTTTGGTCGTTGCGAACTTCACGCACGTCGCAGCGGCTCCAACCAACAATCTGCCTCCGGAACAGATCGAAGCGATCGTTACCGACATGTTCAACAAATTCGCCGCGTTTGATGCGCAGGGGACCACGGACATGTTCGCCCCCGACGGCACGATCGAAGATCCGGTCGGAACTACGCCGATTGCGGGATCACAAGCCATCCTTGCTTACCAGCAATCGTTCCCCAGTATCTTGAATGAAATCAGAATCCAGTCGTTTGACGTCACGGTGTGTGGTCAGGAAGCAGCCATCAAGTGGAGGTTACGCTTCAAAACCAAGTCAGGAAATGTCTTCTTCGTCGACGGCATCGGCATCATCAAAGTCAACGCAAACGGGAAGATTCAATCCGACAGAGAATTCTTTGATCAGGCGTACTTTCTGTCGCAATTGTTCCAGTAGACCTCAAGCACTCATACAAAGCGGGCCAACGATCGGATCGCTGGCCCGCCTAATTGTATCCGGATTTAAATCCGCGTTTATCTGTGTTCCAATGAGAATGTGCCTGACGCCATCCAAACCGAACCGCTGCTACGTACATTGCAAAGAGAGCGTCAATTCTAAACCGGGAACGGATAATGCGAACGTTACAAATCTCGTGCGTGATCTTATTCGCCCTGCTGCTCGCACATTCAGGTAACGCTGCAGCGCGAGAACCGCTCACGCACTTTCGTACTGTTTCCGGCTACATTCTGACGCAACAAAATGAGCGCTTGCCTGGTGTCACGGTGATCGTGCGCGGCTTTGCGTGGGATGCGCAAACTGTCAGCGATCGCGAAGGATACTTTCGCCTCGAGGTTCCAGTCGGTTCTTTAACGATTCGACTCGAAGGCAAGAACATTCAACCTCTCGAAAAGACAATTGCACGAAGCGAGCCCAGTGAGAACCTTGAGTTTAAGGTCAACGTCGTGATCGCGCCGCTTCAGGAAAGCGTGGTTATTCAAGACACCACACTCAATCCGGCCATCGATCAACGCAACGACACGATTTACAAGAACACTCTCTTTGAACGCGACGACCAGTTAGTTGAGAGTCTCAATGCCGGCATCAACGCGGGTCAACACGAAGGTGGTGGCAAGTCGCTGGAGATTCGCCGCTTTGGTTACAACCTCGATCACGGTGGTGTTAATGGCGGCTTGAAAGTGCTGGTTGACGACGTGCAACAGAATCAGGGTTCGCAGGGACATGGCCAGGGTTATCTGGGCCAGTTGAAGAGTCTGACTCCCGAGTTGATCGACGACGTAGACATTCTGAATGGACCATTCAGCGCGCACTATGGAGACTTCTCGGGCCTCGGTGTGGTGCATATTCATCTGAAGGAGTCGCTGCCGGATCAGCTTACCCTCAGACTTCAAGGCGGCAGTTTCAACTCGAAACGAGGGTTTCTCGCGTACAGTCCGGCAATCGAGCACGTTGATTCATTCTTTGCGTATGAGGGTGCGTACACGGATGGGCCATTTGTCAGTCCGGGACGCTATCGCCGCGACAATTTTACCGGCAACTACACACGCCGTCTCGACCGCCAACAATCGATCAGTTTCAAGCTCAATGTTGGCCGCAATGACTTTTTCTCATCCGGTCAGATTCCGCTCGACGAAGTTAACGCCGGAACTCTCGATCGTTTCGGTTTCATCGACCCTTTCAACGGTGGTCGGACACGAACCGGAATATTCAGCGCGTACTACAAAAAGGACATAACCTCTGGTGGAATGTTCAAGGTTGATGGATTTTTCGGGCGTTCGCTCTTCGATCTGTTTTCAAATTTCACTTTCTTTCTCAACGATCCCGCCTTCGGCGATGAGATTCAGCAACACGATTCCCGGCTTCAGGAAGGAATCAATCTGCAATTTCTTCAGCCACACAAACTATTCGGCAAGCAATCACTCCTGACTGTTGGTGGTAATCTGCACGCGTCCCAGACTCAAATCGGACTCTTCCCTTCCATCGAACGCAATCCAACCCGGTTGGCGCTGAATCAGGCGGCTGGCATCGACAACAGGGGCGTGTTGCAAACGAACGCGCACGCTAACGTGACCAACTTCGCGGGTTTTGCGCAGGAAGCAATCGATCTCATGAACGGTCGATTGCATCTGGAAGCAGGTCTGCGCTGGGATTATTTTCGCTTCAACGTTCGCGACGGCAGCAACGAAACTCCAACGACTCAGGAGTTGTTTGCCGGTGTGGAAGGCGCAGCTCGCTTTCAACCAAAGGCATCTGCGGCGTATACCGTCTCGGATCGTCTCCCGCTAACCCTTTATGTCAACTATGGTCGCGGCATCAATAGTCAGGACGCGCGCGGAGTGGTCCAACAGGCTGACAGCCCTAAAGTCGCAACCACAGATTTCTACCAGGCCAGCATCGCCTACAACAAACGCCGCTTCTCAATCAGCACGGACTATTTCCTGATCGATCATTCAAACGAACAGGTCTACATACCCGACGATGGAACGTTTGAATTTAAAGGGTCGAGCCGTGCTAACGGTTATGAAGTTAAGGCAGCAGCTCGACTAACGCGCTACGTTTCAGTTAATGGCGGGCTTACTCAAGTGACGAATGCTTTTTTCCGCGGTACCGCGCCCCGAGTTTATGTCGACAGTTCGCCGCATCTGGTGGGTAATGGTGGGGTAATAATTTCCGGTCTGCACGGTTTCTTTGGCGCTATCAACTACCGCCACGTCAGCAACTACCGTCTCGACGGCGAGGACGCCGCGATTCGTGCTGCTGGTCTGGATGTGATCGACTTCAGCGTGAGACAGCGGATTCGTCGCTGGCTCGATTTCAACTTCTCAATCGATAATCTAGCGAACAAGAAATACTTTGAGACGCAGAATTTCTTTGCCTCACGCGTGCGTCCTGATGGTCTAATCCTCGCGCAGATTCACGGAACGCCCGGTTACTCACGCGGGTTTACCGCAGGGCTCACCTTCCACTTATTTAATAAAGGTCACTGAGTTCGTCACCATCCGCTTTTCGACACGCCTCGGCTGGTTATATAGTAACTCCATGCGTGTTCTGCCCTTCATGGAAGAGCTGTTAACGATGGAAGCAGAGGCAAAGTATTTGTTGTCTGCGGGCGACCGCTCTTACGAACAAACTCTGAAACAGGAGTTGATGAGGATATTTAAAGAGGCCGAACTTCTGTTTGGGCCGCGAGATGAATCCTATCAACTGCCGATACCCCGAATTACCGAATGTACGACTTCGCGAAGTTTTGTTCTTGGACCACTGCGGATCGCCAGAATATATCTTTCGCGCGAATCCAGGAGTAAGCCATCGACGGCTTCATTGGAACTCGCTCATGAAGCGATTCATGTGCTGAGCCCCGTACCATTGGGTGGACTGACGATCCTGGAGGAAGGGCTGGCAGAATGGTTCGCGCAGAGATATGTGAGTCGTGTTTATGGACTCTCATTTGAGCTCGGTCTTAATCCCAAAGCCGATACCGTGATGCGCGCCGTCTCTGCTCTGCTGGCAAAGAATCAATTCGTGATAAAGGAACTGCGAAAGCGTCAACCAGTAATCTCAAAGATTGATGAAAAACTCATGGTCGAAGTGGCTGGTGTCGAGCGCGGTCAGGCAAAGTTTCTGTGTCGGGACTTCAAGAGTTATTGGCGCACATAGTCTCCATTGAACCTGGTTGCAGAAGGCGTTGAACGTCTCGCTGACTGCCTGCGCTCTATTTGGAAATAGTGGCGGAGAACATGAATGTTTTGCCCGCGCTGTGGTACTGAAAACGATTCCGAACGAAGTTACTGCCGGTCGTGTGGGCAGGCGCTGTCGTCTGTGCGCCTCGCGCTCGAGGGTCGGGTAGATGAAGCGATAACGACACTCAAAAACGAACAAAACATCCACGTTTATCGAATTCGACTGATCGCAAGCGTACTCCTCATTCTCGCAGCACTTGCGACTCTTTTGAGCAGTGGCCGGTTTGGATTTGCAAATGTAGGTAGTGCAGCCATCCTGCTCATCATTGCGTTGTTGTTCTTTCTGCAACTGGCGCTGAAGTCTCGACGCGTTGGTCAGCTACTGAATCCATCAACCAACACATCAACGCCTTCCCTTCGGGATGCCAGCACCAAAGCATTGAATAATCCGACTCAGAAAATGCCAGTGTCCGTAGCCGAGAGCACAACCCTCAAACTAAACTCCGAAGAGTCAAAACGTACCTAGCCACAAAAATCACTATTGCGAAGCGGACGAAATATATAAAATCTGGCGCGACTTACCCGCCGGCCCTTCGCGCAGTTTGTCAATAAACTCCTTCTCGAAATACTGACGCATCGCATCCGGCCGTGGTGCACTTGGACAACGAAAGTCCATCTTTTGAAGAGTGATCACAGTCTGATTTCCTTGTTCTTGTACCGTTACCGTAGCTCTACCGTTGCACGAGTCAAAGCCGATGTTGAACGCATTTCCATTCCAAAAGTGTTTTGACACTTCGTCAGTAGGCAAACGACTCATGCGCTCGAGCAACTCCTTTTTCGAACTCTGAAACTGGTACTGATTGTTGAATGACTCTTTGTGGCTGAACTGCGTAGCCGTGAAGGCAAACATTGAGACAACGGCAATCAAATAAATGAGCCGGTGCGGAACGTGCACACCGAAAGAAGTTTTGCTGTACCAGTAAGAGAGCGGAAGGATGAGTAAGGCACTGAGATCGCTGTAATCAACGGTCCGCTGAACCCCGAAGAACGGCAAGCTGTTCCACTCCTCAATCAGGAATTGCGAATAAACTGATTTCCAAAAGACAAACAGCAGCGCTGTACCGACAAAGATGAAGAGTTTCTTGCGCGGAAAGAACACGGTCCAGAAGAGCGGAAACACAAAAAGCCCGGCGAAATCCGAGAGTTTTCCCGTAAATACATTGTGAAACTGCTCCTTGAAAACAAAGTCGTTCACGAGCAGTAACAACAAACCAATCAGGAACCCGGATGAGCCAAGAAGGTGGTGGGAGTGTCTGTCGGTCATTTCTTAAGAACGCACTCCGGCGATTCTCTTGCGAGCCGATGAGGTAACACACAAAATTCGGAACGTCCAAAAATTATTCTGGATCAGCACCCCCCATGCCGAGCTAGCTGAATGCGGTTCCATAGCTCATCAGACATCGTGTCTTGCCAAACACCACAGAGCATGCGCTTGAAACGAACATCACTGGCGGCAAGAGTTTCAACTCTCTCGATATAGTTTTCACCGAATTCAGACAGGAGATCTTCAACTGGTCCGGCGGCAAGATGACCGGACACCGTGCCATTAACATCTCTTTCGTGCACGGCGAGAATGAAATTCCAGAGGAGCTCAGGTTGATGGTCGTGTTTCCAGTTCATGACAGTCTCGAGAGCCCACCAATTCGTCTCATACTCCTTCGTTGGTTGACCACGCTCATCGCGACCGAGCAACACGCCGGCAATCCACGCCTCGACTAATTTATTGAGGTCTTGTATTTCCATTGTTCGCCGGCGCCGCTGTCATTCGTTTCCGATCTTCGGTTTTCCCGGAATGGAATTTGACGTGAGGGCGATGCCGACGCCTGAACATTCGCCTTCTCTTACCTCGATCTTTAATGAGCGAATCTTCGAAAGATCGAGTGGTCCATAATGTATCGCAAACAGCAACACCAGTCCGGCAGGAAGATCCGGTTCGATCGTATACTGGCCCGCAGGCACGTTGAGAAATTCGTACATGCCGTGCGCATCGGTGACAGCTTCGTATTCCTTACCTTCACCTTTGATTCGAATCCTAACGCCGCTCAATCTCGTCGTAATGCCTTGTGGGTTCTCCTCATCTTTTTCATAGCGCGTGACTTCACCCGCAATGCGAGTCTTGTTCAATGACGCTGGTAAACCATTCAGGTAACTCAGATCATCCTGCGAATATTGGGCCATGCGAGTACGCCCGCAATACCTGACTTCCCACCTCCGGGTTCTGCGATCAAGGTTCGCGTAGAAAACATAACGACTTCCCAGAATGAACTTCGGTGCAATCTTGCGACCGAGCTGATGCAGCACGAGATGATTAAGTTTCGGGCCCTTATAGACCTTCTCAATCGAGATGTTCGCTGTTTGATCGTAGTCCTTGTCGCGCTGCCAGATTTCGATAAATTGCGGCGAAATTCGCTGTACCTTGCCGATAAATACCGCGTCTGCTTTCGCGTACGCCTCACACGGATTCGCGTTGAAGGTACAATCCGAAGTTTGACCGAAAGAAACACTAGCCCTTACTAACAGCAGCAAGCTTACGGTGAGAAATGGTTTCACTTTTAAGTGCATCAGATTTTGTAGGCCACGGATAAAACGGATTGGCTAAGATCTTTCAATCATATGCTTCGTGGTGTTTTCCGTCACACTCGCCGGGACTGCGTCCGAGAAGTCTGCCTCGTCCAACTGCCTCGCAGTTGCTGCTGCTTTGATTGGGCGCTCTGTCGCTTCCACTGTCTTCAGAGGTGATCTTTGTTTCCACTGCTTCTTGAGCATCTGCGTCCTGATCAAAGTCTGAATGTGCCAGCCGCCGATCGCGATCAGCAGTCCAGCCGTAACATAGATGAGCGGATGCGAGCTGGGTCTGATAGCAAAGAGCAGGATCGACAGGGTAAAACTCACGAGGATGGTCAATGAATTCAGCACCGTGTTCGCCTTGAGATGATCTTCGGGCGGAAGTTCACGTTTGAGAGGCTTCGATAGATCGGGCAGAAAGAGTCCGCACTGGCGGCAGAAAGTTTCCGGAACCTGTTCGGCTTTTCCGCATCGTGGACAATACATAGTAGTCAGAACGATTTTAACGCTAAAAGGTTTTTAGAATCGTTACCCGATTCACCAAACGTGATTTCGGATTCGCAGAATGCGTTGCCACACCTCATCATTGATGGTGTTGCGCCAAACTCCGCCAAGCAAGTGATTGAACTTCGGATCTTTTCGCGCGAGGTCTTCGATGCGATCGATGAACTCGGGGCCGTGTTTGGCAAGTAAATCCTCGACCGGACCGGCGGCCAGGATCCCGATTATTCTGTCCGAGACATCGCGCTGGTAAGCTTCGACAATGAATTGCCAAAGGCGATCGCCCTCGCCTTCGAGCGTCCAGTCCAGGACTTCCGAAACAGCCCACCAATTCGTTTCATGCTCAGGCGACCCTTGCTGCGCTTGTTCCGCCGCAATCCATGCGTCGACGATTTTGTTCAACTCTTCCTGATTCATTCGCAGAGCCCTCGCCTTGTAAAAAGCCTATGTATTTAGCTTGTAGTATTCAATTAAGAGCGTACAATGCTTACTATCAAATTCGAACAATGAGAGAACTGATTGTATTGCACCAACGCGGGATATGGCCAAATGGAAACAGTCCTCGCTACAAATCAACTCCTCCACGACCTGCAAAGCTGCGACTTATCAACTGACTCACGTATCGTTTCGCTCACCACAAATCAGGTCCTGTACGAGCAGGGTGAAAAAATTGATTTTGTCTACTTCCCCCTCGACTCTGTCGTATCGAACCTTGCGATTATGGAGGACGGAACCACTCTGGAAACCTCAATGGTCGGCCGCGAGGGACTCGTAGGAATCTCTGCGATTCTTGGCAAGGGCTTCAGCAAACAATGGAGTTGGGTACTAATTAGCGGCGAAGCAGCGCAGATCGAGACCAAAGTTTTGGACAAGTTACTCACGCGGAATGAGATGGCCCTGAAAAAGTTTTTGAGTTGTTATCGTTCATTGGTTACGCAAATCTCTCAACGAAGTATCTGCAATTCCAGGCATACACTGCTGGAACGCCTGGCCTGCTGGCTGTTGATGATTCATGATCGAGTGGGTGACGTCAATCTGAGACTGACTCAGGGATTGATCGCATCGAGAGTCGGCGCCCGTCGTGTCGGCGTCACAATTGCAGCAGGCTTGTTGCAGGACATGAACGCAATCGAATACCGGCGCCGCCAGATCCACATAATCAATCGGGAGGTGCTCGAGGCAGTGGTATGCGAGTGTTATTCGATCGTGCAGACCGAGTCTTCGAAAATCAAATCCGAACCTGGGCGGACTCACGAAAGAGGGAAAGATGTTTGACGCGAATTCTGAATTGCCTCAATCACAAACACCAAGTCGTGATCAGGAACTCTACGACAAGTCTGAGGAACTGCGTAACTATTCCAAGGTCTTAATAAAGGAGTCTCAGGATCTCTGTAACTTCTGTCGCAAGCTTAGAGCCACAAACAAGCGACTGGTAGCTAATAACGCCAATCCGAACGCGGCCCGGAATCAACTTGCAGTGCTGAAATCGGCATTCGAAGCTACCTCACGTACCCACGTAAGCTTCTCGATCGATGTTCCACTACACCGGTCGCGGAAGAATTCGAAACTAAAGCATTTTAAAGTTTTGGAGGAAAGTAAGATTCTTGAGTAGGTTTTGCAGCCGCGGGTTTAACCACAGATTACGCAGATGGAAATCGGATTTATCTGTGTAATCCGTGGTTAAAACTAATCGGCTTTTCAACAGATCCCACGCGTCTGCGCGCCACCATCACAGACGGCCGGTTTGACGATCAGAAACGTTGCCACCGCACCGGCTGCTACGCCACCAAGAATTAACCACGTCTTAGTAGAAATGCCTTCTGCCTTACTAACACTTTCGATCTCGGAATACGCAATTGATTGTACCGATCCGTCCTTCGGATCTTTGAGAGTGAAGGTCACAGGTTCCACCGATTCAATGTAACCCTTCACTTTGGTTCGATCGCGGAACTTGACCTGAACTTGCGAGTCTTTGCTCACTGACAGTGTCCGAACCCTGGCCCGGATCTTCTCAGTCTCTGCGGTCGTTTGAGCTGAGGCAGGCAAGCTGACACTCACTACGGTGATAACTACAGTAAGTGCTATTCCTAAATATTTCTTAATCACAAAATCTCTCCTCTAAGTTTGAGCTACCACGTTTTTGGCAACCGTTGTTCCAAACGGTCATTCGATCAGAACTGCTCAAATAGCGGGCGATTTTGCGGGAAATCTGAAGATAGAAAAGTTGCAGGTGGACACTAACGCCGGAAAATTCTGACAATTGCAGTCTGCGCTCGCGGAACGGAGTGTCAGACCAAACAGTGTCGGCGTGCCGCGATAACAGCACGCCGAACGGAAAACATCTCAACAAGTCGATCGAACTATTGAGGCTCTGCCACGGCTTTGAAACCAGTGCCGTTGATAACTTCGCGCAGCTTGGTTTCGTTTGTCTTCTGGTCGTCAAACTTGATCACAGCTTCGCCCTTATCGGAACTCACCTGTGCATCCTCAACGCCTTCCGCGGCCTTGAGCGCCTTGCTTACCGATGAAGAGCACTTCGCGCACTTCATTCCCTCAACTTTAATGGTGACGGTCTTGGTGAAAGCTGCGGCTGTCATCACGCCGAGCGTCATGACCATTACACCACTGACAACAAGACTAGTGATTCGATTTCGCACTTCGTATGCCTCCTTCTACTTTCTTATTAATAGCGGCTTGATCTTTTCGTCGACCTCTTGGCGAAGAAGTATGCCGCTGATTATGTCGCTTACTTTACCGTCTCGATTTATCACTACCGTTAGAGGTAGATTCTCATCTGAACTGAAACGTGCTTTGAGCTCACGTGTGCCGAGGACAATAGGGTAGTTAACTTTGAGCTTTCTGGCAAATGCACGGACGCGCGATTTGCTCTCAGGCGGATAAGTGATGCCGATAATCTGTAGACCATCTTTGCCGTGCTCGCGTTGCAGTCGTACCAGGTCAGGCATTTCCGCGCGGCATGGTGGACACCACGTCGCCCAAAAATTGATCAGGACCACCTTGCCCTGATAGTCGCGCGAACGTACAACGCGTCCGTTAATATCTTTGAGCTCAAACTGCGGAGCTTTCAACTCCTGAGGTGAAACACGCGCAGCCGATAATGTGATCAGGAACGCGGCAAGAACAAGTATCTTCATATCTTAAACCTTGTCTTCAGGCACAGCAGGATAGACCACGCACGGTTACTTTCACAATCAACCAGGTTTGTGCAAACATCTGGTTCGCACCACAATCAAGATCAAACGAGGTATTCGAAGCATGGCTAAAGGAGCAAAGAAAAAGTTGTCTACACAAGCAGCACAAGATTTACTCAGCACACTGAAAACCCGTTTTGAAAAGAACATGAATCGCCACAAGGGTCTCGAATGGTCCAAGGTACAGGCAAAGCTGGAAGCCAATCCTGAGAAACTGTGGTCACTGAATGAACTGGAAAGCACCGGCGGCGAACCGGATGTCGTTGGTCATGACAAGAAAACGGGAGAATTCGTTTTCTATGACTGCTCCGCGGAGAGTCCCAAAGGCCGCCGGAGTGTTTGTTACGACCAGGAAGCCCTCGACTCGAGAAAAGAGCACAAGCCGGCAAACAGCGCGGTTGCCATGGCAACAGAAATGGGCGTCGAGCTTTTGACGGAAGAACAGTATCGCGAACTGCAGCGAGTTGGAAATTTTGATTTGAAGACGTCGAGCTGGGTAAAGACGCCGGCGGAGATTAGAAAACTCGGTGGCGCGCTCTTCTGCGATCGTCGCTACAACCAGGTCTTTCTATATCACAACGGCGCCGATTCTTATTATGCGGCGCGCGCGTTCCGGTGCTCACTAAGTGTCTAAGCCTGAATCCAGGACATTCGTTCGTAAACATTGCATTCACGACGTTCGGATTACAACTTCACTCTTTCGTCGATCTCGTATGTACACTAACGAAATCGTTTAGCTTGCGTCTACATGCAAGTCCGTTGAAACAAAGTCGCAATCATTTTCCTAGCAATTAGACCGATTTTTCACACTTGGACCATGATTCCGGGTTGCGGTACCGTGTTTGCTGAGTGGGGGAGCATGTACGTGGCAAAGGAGAACGTCATGAAAATTAACTTGCTAGCAAAAAGAGTAATCGGATTTGCTTTTGCGTTTTCTCTCCTAATCGGTGTCGGCATGATGTCTGTGCAGGCACAGGATCGATCGTGGCAGCGCGATCAGATCAGACGTCAACGTGACTATGATCGTGATTGGCGCCGTCGTAATCGCAGTAATCGCGATGACTTACCAGACTACGGTGGTTCGTCCCAGCTTCGTCAGACTGCTTTGAACGCAGGCTACAACGAAGGTATCAAGGAAGGACGTAAGGATCGCAGTAGAGGTGAGCGATATGAATTCCGCGATGAGGAAGATTATCGGAATGCGAACACTGACTACAGTTCGCGTTTAGGTAGCAGAGCGTTGTACCAGCAGTATTTCCGACAGGGTTTTCAGAACGGTTATGCTGACGGTTACAGAGGATACTAAGCGTTAAGTAGTTGAACATCGAACGGGCGGGATCGAGTCGTCGATCCCGCCTTTTGTTTTAAACCATTCCTGGACACAGAGTCCTACGCGCCAAACTGCTTCAAATGATGATCGACGTGCTTGTACGTCACCACACCCCATTCACGCCACGTCAGTGGCCCAAACAGCGGATGAGCCGGACCACTTCCCTCCTTCGGACCCGTCCCAATTCGCTCCAGCAACTCGATCAGCGTCGCGTGCTCCTCAACAAAAGCGGAGCCTTCGCCGGGCTTGAGCTCACCCGCTGTCGGCGCTCCTTTCGGGAACGGCACGACATACAGCAGCAGATGCTTGAGTGGAAACATCTGGAACGGGCGCTTGTTCACCGAAGCTACCGGGAGTTCGCCAAGAGCCATGCGCGCCGAAAGCTGAAGATGCTGCAACATGCCGACGACGTTCATTTTCCCCCACCGCGCGGTCGAGGAGGCCGACAAGGATTGCATCCGACCGAGCAGCACCGTGCGCTCGTTTTCATTCAGGATCGAACCCATTAGCAACCATACCTTTCCGTTTATTTCTGCAAAGCCGCCTTGCCTGCAAGTACTATTGCAAACCGGAGCAAAACCGATTAGACTCCCCAAACCCTCTCCTCCAGCACCACCCCCATAGAGCTAATCACGATACTTGTTTTTCGACCAAGCAGGAGATCACACATGCGTTATTTCCCGATACCGGCTACCCGCCTCGAGTGGACCAGGCTGTTGGGCCTCATCTGTTTAATGTTCGTCACATCCGCCATCACGCAGGCCCAATCCGATCCGACCATCAGGATCAATGACCTCGTCATGAACGAAGGTGACAGTAACTTATTTGGCTATGAGTTTGAGGTCAAGCTATCTGCGCCGAGCACCAAAACAGTAAGCGTAACGGTTTCCACGCAGTCTGGCACGGCCACCAGCAACATCGATTTTGGCGCCGGCACCATAGTTTTGGATATCCCGCCAGGCAAAACGTCACAACTGCTGACTGTCTTTATCATTGGCGACACAATTGTCGAACCTACTGAAGACTTTTTTCTGAACCTGAGCAATCCCGTCAACGCAACCATCGCAGACAATCAGGGCGTGGGGACGATCGTCGACGACGATACTCTTTCTCTGGTCACACAACCAGGTTCACAACGCGCTGCCGCAATCGATTCCGTGTTTCTTACTCACGAAAGTTTTCCCATCGTGAATAATATGAGCACCTTTGCTGCTGATAACCGCATGCGAATATCAGTACTGGCAGTTGGTGCAAAACTCGCACCTGGCGAAGGGGCCGGTGCGGTGACCGCGACTGCGGAAGATTCAGTTGGAACAATTCGACCGCTAACAGTTGAATTCGCAGGTACCATTCCAAGCGCCACCTGGCTCACTCAGGTTGTTCTGAAATTGAATGATCAAATACCGAATGCAGGCGACATTAAGATCAAGATTACAGTGCACGGTGCAACGAGTAACACTGTGCTTGTAGCCGTCCAACCTCAATAGAACTCTTATCCGCAGATTACACAGATGTAAACTTCTTATCTGTGTAATCTGTGGATACTAAAAGTACTTGCATTTTCCAATACTGAGTGTAGTATGTCGGCGCTGCCCTTTACTCCTTAACTAAACCTCGGGCAGCCAACGCGATCTCCACCGCCACAATTCATCGCCCGCCCAGAACGGTGCTTGAGAATCAACCGCATTCGATCCAAGTATTTTTGTGTCCGATTAAGAAAACGAGATTGTCGGAGGAGGATTCATGATTCCACGGAAGTATCTGGAAAAACTCAGAATGGAATTGTCTGGTCGCCTGCTCGAAGCCGGTGATCCCGGCTACGACCAATCGCTGGTCATCGACAACGGCCGCATCGATCTACGACCGGGAGTGGTGGCAATGTGCGTCAATGCGCAGGACGTAGCCACGGCGTACAAGTTCGCCATTGATCACGAGATGCCATTCACCGTGCGTGGCGGTGGTCATAGTGCCGCAGGTTACTGTCTGAATCAGGGCGGAATGGTGATCGACCTCACCAGCATGACTGCCAAGCGTCTCGATCTGGATCGACAAGTTGTTTGGACCGAGACAGGCAATCGCTGGCGCGACCTGTATCTCTTCCTGCAAGCCACGAACACCGGGCTGATCCCGATCGGCGGTGGCTGTCCGACAGTCGGCATCCCGGGTTTCATGCTCGGCGGCGGTATCAGTTTCGTTTCGCGCTCTTACGGTCTCAGCGTCGACAACCTGCTCTCGATCGATCTCATTACCCCGGACGGCAAGCTGCGCCGAATTTCTGCCGAGTCGAAATCAAAAGAAGACAAAGATCTCTGGTGGGCATGTCGTGGCGGTGGCGGTGGCAACTTCGGGATCGCCGTTGCCTTCGAGTTGCGCGTGCACAAACCAAATACGCCGACGATGTTGTGCGGTCAGATTCGTTATCCAATCGAATACGCGCAGGAAGTGCTCGGCTTTTACAACGAGTGGATCGACAAGGCGCCCGACTCGCTCGCCGTTTACGGTTACATGGGCAAGGTGGCGCTGCCGGCTCATCCCGACACGCTCGTCAACACTTTCGGTCTCACGCCGATCTTTAACGGCGACAGCCGCGAGGGAATGGATCTGATCGCGCCGATCCTGAAGTTCCCCAATATCTTCATCAACCTTTACGACATGACGCTGCCGGATTTCGAGATCTACAACGGCTTGCTGACGATCGTCGGTGGCATGAGCGGCTACATTCGCTCCGGTTTCATGGCGCCGAAAGCTTTCACACCGTCATGTATTGATGTGCTCACGACGTCGATGACGAGTGCGCCGTCGCCAAACAGTCTGCTCGTCTGGACGCACATGGGCGGCAAAGTGACTGAGGTTGCCAAAGACACGACTTCATTCTGGCACCGCGATGCGCGCTTCCTTTGGGAAGTGAAAGCGATCTGGCCGCAGACCGATCAGACTGTGCAGAACGTCAACTGGGCCTATCAACTCGGCGAAGGAATGGCGCCACACTCGATCGGCGCTTACTGCAATTACATCGATCCACTCCTGCACGACTGGCCGACCGAATTCTACGGCGACAACTACAAGCGACTCGTTCGCGTTAAGAAAGCCGTCGATCCGGACAATCGCTTCCACTTCCAGCAGTCGATCGGATCGCCATTCAATCCTGACGGCGCGTATCCGCCCAATCTGGCGCCGCTGTATCGCACGTTCCTCGTTTGATTCGAGATGGAGGAGAGATGAAGAAAATCGTAACCATCATAATGCTCACCGTCGTCGCCGCAACCATGGTGATAATGACGTCGATACCAACCGCGATGGCTCCCGTCGATGGTCCGGCCATCGTTCTGAGTTCAAACATCCCGGGTGATGCCACGTTCGGAGCGTTACCGCCGAATGCAACCAACGAGCAGAAGCTGCTGGCTATTCAAGGCGACTTCGACATTTACTCGTGGAACACGTTCATCGCGCTCAACTGGCCTCCCGGTCCTGACGGCAACGGCGATCCAAACAAAACGATCGGACAGAACGGCGACAACGATACGGTGTGGGAACACTACCGCGACATTGCAGACGTCTTCCTGCCCGGTGGCGCTACCCCTTCTTACAACGGACCACCGGCCACTGTGCCCACGCAATGCAAAGCCAGTTACAAACCGGGCATGCGAATCATCAGCCAGGTCGGCAAAACGCCGACAGTGCTCACGGAATTCAGTCAGCCTTTCAACACCGGACCGATCATCGCTCAAAACGGCAACTACACGCGCTTCGAGATTCTGATTAACAAACCGATGTTCGACTACATCCTGCAGAACAACCTCTATTCGAAGGCGGGCCAGAAAGCGTTTACGGGCGAGGTCGCATTTCCCTGCGGTGGTCCAACTGGTCCTGAAGGCGCGATCATGGTCAAGTCGGCGTGGAAAGTGATCAGCGCCGCCGACAAAGCACGCTTTCACACTCAGACGGTGCTTGTTTATTCACCGGCCTCGCAGAATCCAAAGTACGCGGCGTCATGTAGTCCGAAGTTAATGGGACTTGTTGGCTTGCACATCGGTCATAAGACTGACTCGGCTTCGCAGTGGCTCTGGTCCACATTCGAGCACGTCGACAACGTTCCCACTGAAGCCGACGTCGCGAGCGGAAAGCTCAAGGCAAAGTACAACTACTACAACCCGAAATGCAGTGCGAAGAACTGTCCGCCGAATAAGGTACCGCCCCGACCGTGGAATCCGACGAAAGTCAGTGCCTTTCACAGCCAGGTGGTTCGCATGAATATGTTCAAGGGCAATGAGTTTGCGTTTACGAGTGCGGATGCGCGTAATGCCGATGCGTTGAAATTGCTGCTCGGCGTCAGTTCTAAGTCGGTATGGCAGAACTATGAATTGATCAGCACGATGTGGCCGACGAACACCGGCAAGTGTCAGGCGCTTCCGAGTGATCCACTGGGAACACCGGCGCCAAACTTTCTGGCCAACACCACGCTCGAGACTTACATCCAGGGCATGGTCCCGAACGTCTCGTCGAACTGCATCGAGTGTCACAACAACGCGACGACGACTAACTCCAAGCCATCCGACTTCACTTACATCCTGCAACGAGCGCAATAGAACGGAGACGAATCAATGACGACCAATCCTTCAACACCACCGTCGGAAGCAACTCTGCAAGCGTTCGCTGACATGTCTGCGGCCCTGACGGGATTTCAGTCGAGTTTCATTCGACCATTTCTCGATCCGGTAAATCTCTCGGGCACTTTCTATCAATTCGCCGTCTCGCAGGTGGGACAGCCGCGGATGGATGCACTGATGAGCACCTTCGCGTCGCTCAGCAATCAGACTCCGAAACTGACATCACAGCAGATCGCCGACACGCTGCTCGAAACAATGCTCGATGCTCCATCGCTTCAGGCGCAACTCTGCCAGAGCATCGTGGGGATGTGGTACCTCGGATCGTGGTACGTGCCGGGCGTACTTGGCGGCGGCGGATTCTCGCCACCCGCGCTGCAAGTCATCTCTTCGCAGGCATACACGAAGAGTCTCGCGTGGAACCTGGCCCAGGCACATCCGATGGGATTCAGTGCTTTTACATTCGGCTACTGGCACCAGCAACCCGCATCGCTCGCCACGTTTGGCGTCGACACCAGCAACGGAGGTGGACAATGAGTAGCAACGCTTCCCCACAATACGACGCCGTCATCATCGGCGCGGGTGTTTCGGGCAATCTGATCGCAAAGCAGCTCGGTCTTGCCGGCAAGAAAGTACTTATCCTCGAAGCGGGTCTGCCAGTGCCTGACAGCCGCGAGGATTACATGAACAACTTCTACCTCGCGCTCGCGAAGACACCGGAGTCGCCGTATCCCGCACTCGCCGGTCGCACAGGATCCGCGACAAATCCGGTCGGCGAACTTCCTAATCCGACGCAACTTCCTACACCGCGCGCGACGGTGCTCGCGATCGGTAAAGGACCGGACGTCAGTTATCTGATCCAGGCGCAACCGTGGTCCGAGACCAATCCGGGTTCGAAGGCACCACCGCAAAACCCGCCGCCCGATGCCAACGGCAACATATTCGGGCTTCAGTTCTCCAGCACCTTCGAGCGCAATGGCGGCGGCACTTCGTGGCACTGGCTCGGCACGTCACTGCGCGAGCTCGAGAACGACATTCAGTTGCAGACGAAGTATGGCCACGGTGTCGATTGGCCTATCACCTACACCGAGCTACAACAATTGTGGGCGCTCGCCGAGAACGAAATCGGCGTTGCGGCCAGCACGGCGGAACAGGAGCCGTTGGAAGTGGTCGGACTCGTTTACCCGCCGGGTTATGAGTATCCGATGCAGTCCATTCCGATGAGCCTGGTAGATGAGGCGGTGAGCACCGGTGTCGCCGGCTTGCAAGTTCCCGGCACACTGCCTGACACACCCGGCGGCTCAGATCCGACGATGTACAACGTCTTCGTCACGCCGACGCCGCAAGGTCGCAACTCTGAACCGTTCGACGATCGTCGCGTGTGTGCGGGTAACACCAACTGCATTCCGATCTGTCCGATCCAGGCCAAGTGGGATCCGACGATCACGCTCGGCAAGGCGCTCGACACGGGCAACGTGACTGTCAGTTATCAGTCGGTTGCGTACAACGTCGCTGTCGACGGCACAAATGCAACGCGAGTCGATTACTACGTGTGGTCGCGCGATGCAAACGGCAACCTGACGAAGGTCTCGAAGTCAGTCACGGGAAAGATCTACGTGCTTGCTTGTCATGCGATCGAGAATGCGAAGCTACTCTTGTTGTCGAACAACATGCAGGGCATCGCCAACAGTAGTGATCAGGTGGGCCGCAATCTGATGGACCACCCGCTCTACCTGACGTGGGCGCTCGCGCCCGAACCTATCTACGGTTATCGCGGTCCGCTTGCGACGTCGGGCATCGAGTCGCTGCGCGATGGCGAGTTTCGCAAGTATCGAGCTTCGTTCCGCATGGAAATTGGCAACGAGGGCTGGAACTTCTCGAAGGGCGATCCCTACACTACCGCGATGGACTTCATTCAGGGCACGAACAACAGCGGAGTTAACGACGGTGGACCAAACGGAACGCCACAGCGTCTCGCCGGCCTGCAGCTCGCCGAGAAGCTCAACAACATCTACACGCGGCAGTTTCGTATCGGCTGCATGTTCGACCAGTCGCCGCTCCCGGACAATCGCGTCACGCTCGACATCACCAACGGCCAACCGAACAACGTGGACGGGCTTGGCATTCCGCGTCCGAAAGTGAATTACGGTCTCGACCCATACACGATGGAAGGTTTCCGCATGGCTGCGTATGTCTGTTCGCAGGTCTACCAGAAGATGGGAGCTAAGGAGTTTACTGTAAACGGTGTGGGCGGCGCGGGCGATTTTACTTACCAAGGAGTGAACTACCACTACTACGGCGCAGGACACGTGGTGGGAACACATCGCATGGGTAATGAATCAGGTTCGTCAGTCGTCGATGCAAGCCAACGATCCCACGACATACCGAACATGTGGATCGTCGGCAGCGGCAGCTTCCCGACCGTCTGCACTGCAAACCCGACGCTCACGCTGATGGCGCTCGCATTCAAATCAGCCGACAGCATCATCGCCGCGCTTAACTCATAGGAAAGGACTTCGCATGTATATTCTCGACGCCTTTTGGTCCATCATCCCCGGCAACGAAGCAAAAGCTTACGCAGCACTCGGTGCCCTCGCAGCGCAGGTTCACCGGGAAGAGCCTGACACGTGGATGTACCTGATCCACACTCCAAACCTCGATCCCGGCGTCAACACATTTCCGATGCCGGGACCGCAGCAGGTTGCATTTGTCGAGGGCTTCAAGGATCGCGATGCGTATCACCGCCACGCCAACTCGCCAATCCTGAAGGAGTTCTTCGCGAAGAACGGCTCGTACTTTCTGAACATGTATGGACCAACGGTGCCGTTCATGATGTTGCAACCGCTGGAGATGATCGACGGTTTCATCCGTCCCGGTGCGGATGTGATGACGGCATGGCAGGTCGAAGCGCGTTGGGTGATGAAACCGGGTTGTCGCGACAAAGTGAAGGAGGCGCTCAAAGGCTACGTCAACGACGTGCGCACAAAAGAGCCGACTACGTTGATGTACACCGTAAGCGTTCCTGACATGACCGATCAGTCCACCGCGCGTCCGCCATCACAGGTCGATTCGCTGGTCTACAACTCATCTTGGACCAACCAGCAGGAATTCTTCGCGCACGGCAGTGGGCCAGTCTATCAGGATTTTCTAAAAGAATACGGTGATCTCTTCGTCCAGGCCGGCCCGGGTTCAACGACGCATCCATACATGACCACGTCTGTTCTGAAACGCTTCGCCGGCTTCTTCCGCAAAGAGGCATTCGTAGGAGACTAGGTCTTTGTGCGTTTGACCAAAAAACCCGCTTCTTTCCGAGCTTCCTTGAGGCGACGCTCTTCCCGGGCGTTCGCCTCTTCCACACCATCAAGCAGGTCCCGAACTGAAATCTTTTTTCGCAACTCCGATATCAGTATCTCTTGTTCGTTCATCTCTTCATAAACAATCAAGTCCTTGTAGGAAACCAGCACTTCGGGATAGCCAGGCACGGGGATCATTTGTCTGATCTCGATCTTGAAGTTGCTATTGATTTCATCAAACGCTGAACGAATTACCGCCAAAAACTCACGCCTGGTTTGCTCCTTGCCACTGATTGCGATAAAGATTTTTCGATCCACTAGATCAGCTTTTATCTTCGCCCGATTCTCGCCACTATGGAGGAAGACGCCATTCTTCCAGTAATACTGCTTCGTAATGTACTGGTTCATGCGTGTGATGAAGCGCGAGACAACAGCATCAGGCAGCACTTCGTAGTGGTACTGAAACTTAAGTGCGGTTGTATCATCCCAGGGAATATCCAGCTCGTTATCGTGCAGATGGCGTGGAATCAGGTAATGGTCCGGCCGATCGGTAAACTCAAAGCACAATTCAAAATGCCTCATTACATCAATAAGGCGACGATGAGTGTGGCGAGGATAATGATGTTTTGCTTCCGGTAACCGCGCCAAGATCTTGCCTGCGTCCTTCAAATCAAACTGACCCTGTGCCTTGACTAGTTCAGATGAGGTCAACAAGGCGTAAACACCCTGCGTCACCCAACGTGGATTGAGGACTTGGGTATCGCCAGGAAAGCGTATAACCGTTCCCAGAACATGAAGCATATCCAACAACGAGTTACGAAGATCGTCGTCGTTCAAATTCTCTTCGCCACAGATTTCAAAATACTTTTCGACCGGGATGTAATCAGCACGCATTTCCTTCAGTCGTTTCTTTATTGACAGCCACTCACTGGGCCAAATGTCGCGCACGTGCTTCAATTCTTCGACTTCCTGTGCAATCGCCGTTTTCAATATGGCGATGCCACTGCCCGTAGCACACGATACTTCCACAAAATCCCGGATGTTGTATTTTTCCTGCAAAGCCTTGCGATCCAGATTAAGTGGCCGTTGTCCTTTTAACTGATCGATCTGGTTTACAACGACAATAATTGGAGAATCGCCCGCGAAACTTTCTATGAGCTTCAGCCAGTATTCGATATTGTTGAGCTGATCACCTTTACGGGCATCGACCACTAACAGATAAAGACTGCGGGTCGTCAGAAAGAACTGGTGAGTTGAGTGCTGGATTTCCTGACCGCCGAAATCCCAGATATTCAGTTTGATCGTCTCATCTCTTCCTTTGATTTCGCTCTGAAGAATCTGCATCTCGTCGTTGATTTCAACTCCGAGGGTTGTCTGCTTGTTGGGATTGAAGGTGTTACGTATTAATCTTTCAACAACAGAACTCTTGCCGACCTTGCCGTCGCCAACCACCAACAGCTTGGCTTCATTCAACCGTTTCCCGGTCTCTAATCCTGCCAATGCCGCGAAGATTGCTTTTACGTCTTGTGGATTGTTTAGAGTTTCCGGAGATATCGGAAACAGATTTTCTTGAAGATCGAAGTACGCCAAATTGGGCAGATGCATGATCTCTGTTGGCACGCGGGTCAGTTGATTGCTGTTCAGTAACAAGTTAACCAATTTCGACAGCCGCCCGATCTCAGCCGGCACGCTAGTCAGTCGATTGCGACTCAGAAATAAGCTAGTAAGATTCGTCAACCGCGCGATCTCGACTGGTAGGCTGGTAAGTTGATTGCCGCGCAAATCCAAAGTAGTAAGATTCGTCAGCCCCGCGATCTCTAACGGCATCTTGATCAGTTGATTTCGGCTCAGATATAAGCTGGTCAATTTTGTCAGCCGTATGATCTCTGTAGGTAGGCTTGTCAACGTATTAGCGCGCAGATCCAAGTAGGTCAGATTCGTCAGTCGCGTTATCTCCTCTGGCATGCCCGTGAGTTCGTTATCTCCCAAATCTAACTTCCTTAGATTCGTCAGCCGCGTGATCTCTGCCGGCAGGCTCGTCAGTCGATTGCTGCTCAACTCCAAATCGGTCAGATTCGTCAACTCAGTAACTTCTGCTGGCAACCTCCTCAGCCGATTGCTGCTCAAATCCAAGTGGACCAAGTTCGTCATCTGCATGATCTCTGCTGGCACGCTCGTCAGTCGATTGTTGGACAGATTTAAGGTGGTCAAATTCGTCATCCGCCCGATCTCTGCAGGTAGGCTAGTCAGTTTCTTGCCGTTCAGATCCAAGTAGGTTGCGTCGAAGTTGATAGGTGGTAATTCCATCGGGATCTCTAGTCTGTTGAGGATATGAGAACTGTCAAATCAGGTTGGGCTTATACCATTGCGATGCGGCGCTTTTCAAGCTTTGTCCACAGATCGCACCGATTCAATCTGTGTAAGTTATGGATGAAGACGATTTTGGAAGCAGGCACCCTACTCCTGGGTCATACCGGATCTGCCACTGCGTTTTCAGATCGAATGGTGGGTTATCGTCATGCGTGAGAAGTAAAACGCTTTCCAACCCTCGGCCTATCCGATTTCATCGAAGGCGTTTGCATTGTCCCTGTTAAGTCACCGATGACATGTCGCAAGCGGCACTTCTGTTTTGTGTGATGAATGTCACCCGTGAAGTGCCCTCGCTCTCGAAGCCAAAAACTCGATCTCCTATCAAAGTGCGATTCTTGACGGTGTCTTGGGATACGGTCCCTGGTTGCGGAAGATTCCCACCGGCTTATAACCGTCCCTCACATTCCCTTTCATGGGAATGCGGTAGTAGAACGTTTCCCTATCACTCTCTCCGGTGATGTAGATACTCATCGCTTCCTGACCCGGAATCGGTTCAAAGTCCGTGGCGTTGATCGAACTCGGAGCTATCGGAGTATTCATCGCGGTGAGGATCTGCGCAAACTTTTCCCTCGTAGTGTAAGCCTGGAACTCAGGATGAAGCAGGTTGAAGGCTTTGTCCTTATTCTGTTCGACAAAAGCAGCCTGCGCGAACTCCGTGGCCCTCGTGGCAGCCATGATCGGACTCTGTCTGTTGCCACGGTAAAAACAAGCCGCGGTCACGGTTAACAAAAGGAGCGTGAGTAATTTTTTCATTCGTTGTAGATTCTCGTCTTTACTACGCGGCTGTCAATTGATTCAGGAGATTCATCTCGTGAGACTCATGGAAGAATTATTACGAATCGAAGCCGACATAAAGGCCGGGATCGGTTTGAACGATCGTGCATTTGAACGAACGCTGAAACAAGAACTGCTAAAAATACTCGAAGAAGCTGAGCACCTGTTTGGTCCCAGAGACTCTTCGATTGAACTGCTCGAGCCACGCATTTCCGAGAAGTTTTATGCACAGGGTTATGGCAACCGCAAGATCAGAATATATCTGACGAGCAGATGTAAGAATGAGCCCTGGCTGGCTTCGTATAATCTCGCTCACGAAGCAATTCACATGCTGAGTCCGGTAGTTTGGGGTAAGGCCGCCGTGTTGGAAGAAGGGCTTGCAACGCATTTCGCTTTCAAATATCTGAAACGAGTTCATGGGATTCAACTGACGACCAGCGGTAGTCGTAAATATGATGCCGCGGAGCGAGGCGTCTCGTCTCTTCTGGCTAACAATGAATTCCTGATCAAGGAATTGCGGGTTCATCAACCCGTAATCTCACAGATCGATGAGAAACTGATGATCGAGGTGGGAAATGTTGAACCTTCGTTGGCGAAGTTCTTATGTTCTGACTTCGAAACTTATGGAGGCGCTACCAGTCCAGTCACAACCACACTAAAAACCGAACTCAGCGAGACCGCACGGCACATCGCCACTGGCCTGCGCTCAATCTGTGATTAGACCATGTTGTCGCGCGACTTTCTTCGGCAGTTTCGATCGCACCAGGTCGTATGATTGTTTTACGTAATGCTTCCACTCTTTTTGACTGAGAGCGTCCGGCTCCTCAACCAGCACCCATTTGTAACGCGCCACATAAGGCGCCGGACGCATACCCGGCGAGCCTGACATCTCGTCAAACTCATCGTCCTTAACTTTGAAAGACACGCTCAATGGTCCATCGAGGGCGGCAACACAAAACATCTTGCCGGCGATGCAGAAACACAGATCATGTCCCCACTTAATATCCTCGGTAACGGCCGGAAGCGACCGGCAGTAATCGCGCAACGTTTCGATATTCATCTTTTTATTGAAACTTAACGTAAGGTCGATACACGAAATCCGAGTCACTTTGTCCTTTGTGACACGACTCGCAATTTTCGAGTCTGCCTGTTTCCTGCACCTGCTTGCCGTCAGGACCAACAACTGAAAACTCCCAGTTGCCAACCTCAGGGTTGTAACCACGCTCGCGCTTTTTCATGAGCGTGTACAGCACCGGCTTGTGATCTGGATCTTGAGACATGAACTTCTCTTTGACGATAACCGATCCTTCCGGAAAGCTCCGCACGTCTTTCGCGAACATTGCGGCGCGACCGATCTTGTTGACGTAGACTGTGATGGAAGTCCCATCGTGCGGATTAATCGTCTTCTTACTGTCCAAACTCAAGTTCGCAGCGCAAGCAGCACTGACTGCCGGCGCCATGTGATAAGGCTCGGCATTCACCTGAGTCCATGAGGAGCCATCTTTGAGTTTTGCGGCATCGAAGCGCGAATCATCCGCCGGCTCGTTGGTTCCGCGCACAACCAACGCAACAGTCAGCACGATTGCACCCACTAAAGCGATCACACCAATTTTGAATTGCATTGCCATCAGGGTTCTCCTTTCTATTCCTAACGAGGAAGACTAACCCGCTCCAACTTCTTGAGGAGCTGCGGCTTTTCAGCAGTCGACGTTTTCGCAACTGCACGCCGCAGCAAAGCCAACAGCTTTCTTAAACTAGCTCGTTCCTCGACAACGTACTTGTCGCCGTCCTTTGCATTCGCCCGATTGATCACGTCATCAGTGACCAGCTCGTTCAGATTTTTAACTGCTTCGGCCGCGTGGTCACCACTTGGATGCAGCTCCAGATACTTTACGGCGCCTTCGAGTACAAAAAGATGGCAGACCTCGTCGCCCTCACAATCGTGCGGCTGCGGATTTTCCGCGGCGGCCCAGGCAATGCGATCCGCAATCGGCAACGCATGATATTTGGCTTCCAGTTTCCAGAGCAATTCCGAGCGCATGTTGTAGCCGCCGGCGAATTCGTTGGGAACAACTTCGGCAGCATGGGCCACGAGCCATTGGCGATAGGGTGACTTGTCACGTTGATTGTCCGGGAACGCCACGGCCCAGTTAGCGAGTGCCAGCAATTTCAAGAGCTCAAACTCGGCACGCGAGCTCACATCTTTTGCTTCAGTGAGCGAACGGTCGGCGAGATTGTAGATCTCCTGCCGGTCGGAGAAATCTGTATTTTCAGCTTTGAGCCGTGCATCTATGATCCGGCTGATGAGCTGTTGTCGCTGGCCTGCGTCATAGTCAAGCAACAGACCACCAAACAGCCAGCCGGACTGGCCATTCGCGAGGTTCACCTGATACCAATAATCGGTTTTGCCGCCGACTGTATCCTGGTCTGTTGAACGTGCGACGGCATTCACCGTCGTGCCGAGTTTCAGTCGCGCAATCTCCGGAGCCGTAGCCTGCGGCGCGCTGCGCACACGCATCGCGGAAACAGTCGTGATCTTCGCCTGGGCCACCTCGAGTTTTACCCCACTCGACTGCGCGCAAACAGTCCAGACTGAACCAAGCACAACAAGAGTCGCAAGAATTGATCGGTATCTAATCGATGGCATTATCTGCGGCACAAAAATAAGTCAGGTCTTTGACCTTAATCCGTCTTAGTTACGATACACAAACCCAGGTGGAAGTAACGACTCACGCAGGTCCGCCACGGCGGGATGATTCGGGGATAAGTCATAAACATTCAGTATCAGAGCGAACGCTGTCACAAAGTAGTCTTCGTCGTTTCGAAAGTCAGCGTAATGACGGCCGCGCAGAAGTGCAGGAAACGACTTCGACTCATCTCCAGCCAGCAAGACAGGAAGTACTGTCTGCTTTTGATCTTCAGTCGCAAGTAAACGAATTCCCGCGAGATCGTATTCGGCTGCGACGACGCTGCCTTTGTCGGAAAAGACGTTCTTCGCTTTTTGACGATACAACGGCGTGCCCACGGCAATGATCTTATCGGACTCTTCAATGCGCTCGACGAAACGCATTACGCTGGTTCCAAACTGTGCATTGTGCCAGCGGTCCAATAAGACATTTATGCCCGCCTTCTGAAGATCTGTCGCAAGCCGCTTTTCTACCCAGCGTTCGTGCTCAGGTACGCCCCAGGCGTAACTGATAAAGCATTCAGGAGGTGTGATCTCCTGCTCGGCAATGTAAGCGTGTAGTCGAAAGACCGCCTGTTCGAAGTGTGTACGTTGTTCGGCGACGCGTTGTTGCGACTCCACTTCAATTTGAACTTCTCGCGTCAACTGAATTGGCTCGGCCAGCGTTGGTAGAGGCAATTCCGCGCCGCATTCATTGCAAAAGGCAAACGTCTTGCCTTGTTTCGTTCGTTGGCGTACGACTGACCGCTCCAACAACTGTCCACATTTTGGGTTGCTGCAACAAACCGCTTCATAACGCATTACGGTCAGATTACGCCGCGCCAAAAAACTCTCGAACAATCCCTGGAAGAGAGTTCGTACCGGCAAGCCCACCGTGGGACCGAAGCAGAGCACAAAGTCGAGTTCGCCATCTCGTTCGGCTTCCTGTCGAAAGCCACAAACTAGTCCATCGCCGACTTCGTAGCGAGCGTTGTTATGCCATTGAGCGGTACGGGTGAAGGTGTGGGTATAACCAAGTAGTACCACTAAAGAAGCAAAAACATTCTCGGTTGGACCAGTCACGGTGTAAGCGGCGCCGTCTTCTGTAGCTGCGTCCTTTTCGGGTGGCTTCTTCAGATTGATGAGTTCCGGGAAGACGAGATACGGTTCCATTCGCAGTGGATCGGTTTCGCGGAAACAAACGTTGTGTTCCAGAAACAGGAGCGCGGCTGAGTCGAGTAGTATGTCGCGATCAGCGTGAGCCAAGTCCTTGAGTTCAGGAAAATTGTAGCCACCAGCGAGAAGTCGTGTTTCTTCGAGCGCCCCCAAGCCCTTCGGATTCCGCCGCGCCTCCAGCACAAACGAAGATGCGAGATTGTTCAGACGTTCTGGTTGCAGAAGGATGCGCAGCTCGCCTTTCGATGTACGGAGACGTTTTACGTAACCGTAGTTTTCCAGATGGCCGACGGCAGTCAACATTTCGTCATCACTGAAATTCCATTCGGCGGCGTCCGCCTCCAAACGTTCGCGGAGTTCATCGGGTGTGACAATTTCATGTTTAGCTTCAGTTTCTTTGAGACCAAGTACGAAATCTTTAATTCGCTTAAAGGTGTTGGTTGTAACTGTCGCCGGTTTGTCATCCCAGGCAATCAGTACCTTCATTTGCGCAATTAGTTCATCGATGCCAACGCCGGTGAAGGCACTCGTAGCGATTGGACCTATAATTCCCTGTGTTTTGCAAAATGTATCTAGCTCTTCCGGTGTTAGCGGTGAAGTCCCACGATCTGTCTGAGCGGGAACAAGAATGATGGGGCATCGACTTTCTCCCGCTTGCAGTTGCTTCAACCAGAAGGCTACACCATGTAACGGATCGTGAATGTTCGAGGCATCGAATAACACGAGCGCCAGATCTGCATTGTCAACAAATAATGCATGAACGAGACGATAATCAGGTTGGCCTGCAAAATCCCAAAGGATGGCTTCACACTCAGTATCGTCTGCACGTCGTTGGCCTAGTGCTGGAAATACCCAGAATTGCTGTCCGTGAGTTGACGCCTGTTCTTTGAACGCTCCTTGGATCAAACGATGACCCAACGCGGACTTTCCCACGCTATGATCACCCAGAAGTACGATTTTTCCAGTTGTGTGATGAACGGCACTTTTGACAGATTGTTCGATGCGGTCGTCTAAGAGAACGTCATGATCCAGCTCCCAAAGATTGATTTGCCAAGTCCGCTCGCTTTCCCGTACGCGAGGTTGTGTCGTGGCGACAGCGAAAAGTGGAAGATTCGGGTGCAATGCAAGGGATGGGGCCCACCAGTCCTCAGTTGGCGACGGAATTACGGCAACTGTCTCCCACGTCTTGCAATTCCAAAGACGAATCGTCTGATCGCCGCTCTTTGAAAGGAGAAAACGACCATCTGATGAGAGCCGAATCATATCGACATGTGCTGTGTGTCCTTCGATCGTGCGCAAAAGCATCAAATTGTTAAGGTCCCAGAGCTTCAGCGTCTTGTCGAAACTGGCGCTGACCAAAGTGTTACTTCGTGGATCAAAAGCAAGACTCAGAATAGGACCATGATGCCCTCTCAGTACGTTCGGTAACTTGCTGCTGTGCGGCTCCCAGACTCTAATGGTGGCGTCGTCACTCGCGCTGATAAAAGCGTCACCTCGTGGATCCAAAACCACACAATTGACATCCCCTTTATGACCTATAAATGTGCGCAACAACTTGCCGCTCTGAACCTCCCAAAGCCTAACTGTGCTGTCACGACTAGAACTTGCGAGCCTTTCTCCTCTCTGATCAAAAGCCAGATCCGTTACTAGGTCTACGTGTCCTTCAAGAGTACGCAGCAACTTGCAACTGTTCACATCCCAGAACCTAATCATTCCGTCAAAATCGCCGCTCGCCAGCGTGCCTTCATGTGGGTTAAATGCCAAACTGTAGATTGGGCTTTCCGACTCCTCAATCACGCGAAGCAATGCACCGGCATCCGTCTCAAAGAGCCTTACGCTTTCGTCACTCGCAGTTGCGAATTTTTCGCCCGTCGGATCAAAAACCAGAGACCGAGCGGGGCGGTTGTACTCTTCGATTGTTCGCAGCAACTTAATCCCAAGCGGCAGTCGAGCTTCCACTCTCTTGCGCACTCGAGGCCTTTGTCTTTTCTGATTCTTTTCAACCATCTGGTTCGGAGGAAGCGATCGCAACCCTTCAATGTTGCAGCCTTGGAAAATGCCGTCGCGTCGCTGTGGGTCAACGCCTTCAGCATGTGGCTGATTGAGGCTTATGAATTTACGCTATGGCACAGGTTTAAGTCTACGAATCTGAGTGCAGTTCGCGTTTTCAACAACGAACCTTGACGTGTTGCGGCTTTGTGCATAAATTCAACGCGCAACTCACACCCATTAGCGAGGAACACAAACATGTTCAAAAGATTTCTGATCTCCATTGTGGCAGTTACAGTACTTTGCATTTCGGTATTGGCCCAACAGCCAACGCCGCCCAAAACACACTTGAAGGTTGGTGACCCGGCGCCTGATTTCATACTGCGGGCCACTGACGGAAAGACTTACAAGCTGAGCGATTTCAAGGGCAAGAAGAACGTCGTGCTGGCGATCTACGTGCTGGCATTCACCGGTGGTTGAACGAAGGAACTAAAAGCGTATCAGGCTGATATCGCTAAACTGGAATCAACCGACACCCAGGTGTTCGGTATGAGTGTTGACAGTGTTCCCGCCAACCGCGAATTCGCAAAACAACTCGAAATAACCTTTCCGCTACTCAGCGATTTCAAACGCACCGTTGTCAAAGCTTATGGTGTCTTCAACGAAGAGCAGGGCTTCGGCAATCGCGCCACATTCCTGATCGACAAGGAAGGCATCATTCGGCACATCGACGAGGGCAACGTCGCCATCGATCCAAGTACGGTGGTGGAGGCGTGTAATGTGCTGCACCGGAAGAAGACGTCGCCGTAAAGAATTGTCGCTGCGGGCATTCCGTGTCTACGACCGGAATGCCTGCTCGACAACTTCCGATACCTTCACGAACACTTCTTCCTGCTTTGCCTTTCTGAGGGCATTAAGCGGCTGTTTCGGCAGGTTCGGTGATTGGAATTGAACCAGGCTTTCGGTCAGTTCAAACCGCGAAGGACTAACCAGCACGGGAATGATCAGCACTCCTTCGGAAGCGGCCGCTTCAAGCAAGGCCGGCAACTCGACGGTGTTAATGAAGTCGGAGGCCAGGAAGTCGGCACTGATCAATAAGACTGCCACTTTAGTTTCGTCTAAAGCCCGTCTGATCACCTCGCGCCACTTTTCTCCAGACTTGATCATCGTGTCGTCCCAGAGCGTGATCTTGTTTGATTGCTGTAATGGTTTTAAGTGAACTTGAAGCCGGTACAACCATCTCTGGTCCGCGTGACTGTAACTGACGAATATCTTGGTTCGATTTCGAGCCCTGGGAATAGGCGCAGGTTCCAAAATCGACTCTATTAAGGCATCGGTTGCCCGTGCCTCGAGTGCTTCAGAGTATTGCAGTTGACGGGTACCAATCTGCGTCGCATCGCGCCAGAGTGAGACCACTCGTTCACCGGGGGCGGAAAACCATCGAAAAGCATCGATGATTTCCAATTTCCAAACGGAAAACAGCCCGGATAGATCCACTTCCTGCAATGCTTCGTGTAAGGCTGCGACTTTCTCGTGATCTCCGGCACGGATCATCGCCGCATACATCGCACAACGTTCATCAGGTGCAACATTTCCCGCGCGTTGTTCGAGGTAGGGTTGCGCCTCGGGACCCAACAGTCTCGCCAGTGCCAGGGCTGATGTCCACCTCACGAACGGATCCGCATCATCAAGACACCGGATCAGATCCTTACGGCAACGATCGTCCCCCTTCAGGGCAAGTGAATAACGTAATTGAAGAGCCTGATCGTTATCATGCTTCAGCAGTTCATCTATGTATCCGGACAACCCCCACCATTCTGCCGGAACAACAGCGTAAAGCGTGCTAAAAGCCCAATCCAGGTAGGTGCGATCAACTGCCGGATCCCTCAGCACTGTAGCCAAACGCTGGGCCACCTCGGGTACTCTTAGTTCTCCCAGCGCGATGGAAGCGCCGCGACGAACTGAAGCTGATTTCGCCGGATCGATTGCAGTCTCCAGCAAAAAGTCCGTTGCGCTCAGTGGCGCTACATTGCGAAAGAGATCTACAGCGAGTCGTTGCAAGTCCGGATTAGAACTACGGCCCCAGTGCTTGATGATTGGATCGACACTCCATTCGACAAACTCATTGCTCAGATTTTCGACGATGTCGTAGCTATTCGGTATTCTTCTTCCTAACTTTGATTCTCGCAACTCGATCAAAGTCGTGAGATCACGAAACATAGTGTCTGCCGTTTCGGGATCCGACTCCAGCGAGGTGAGCCGGGTGAACGCCTCCAGAACAAATGAGGACAGTTTTTCAAAAGGATATTCCTGGAATCGATCAGACCGAGAACTCCATTTCCCACACCTGGCGTAACGTTCCAACTCATAAGCCACGCGGCTAGCACCAAGACGACCCAACGACTCTATCGCCATTCGTTCGGCGTCGAAGTGAGGTTGATCTTTGAGGATCTCAATGAGTGCTGCTGCTGTTTCGTCCGAGTCTTTAATTCCGGAGAAGCAAATTGCGGCGGCCCGCTTCGAGTGCCATGGTCCAGCGGAAATGACTTTCACTAAATGAGGGACGATTTGATTGCCGAGTATGGAGGCAACGTATTTCAAACGTAGCTGAACTTGATAGGAGTAAGGGTAAACGTCGTCGTTGAGCGGAATCAGCGCTTCGATCGCGTCGTCTCTCCAGTTTTTCAGGAGTTCAAAAGACGCATCTTCACCGCGGATAGGATCTTTGCTATAGAAGGATGTAACTAGCTCTGAGAGGGTGTTCATCGCAGGTCAACTCTTCGTGAGGAATTCACTGAACTCAGCGAAGCGTGAGTATAAGAGCAGAATCAAATTGCAGCAATAAAAAAGTCGCGCGATAATCATCGCTCTCGCCCATGCGTATCTACCTGTCATCGGGTCACCGGTACCCCGCCTGGCGTTACGGAGTAGCAGCACATGCTATTCACGATCGACTGGCGCGCGGGTTGGCCGAGCTGGGCCACGAGGTTCGTTATCACCTCGAAGATTTTGGCGAGGAAAAACTTCCCGAGGGCGTCATTCCCGTGCGCGCTCTTAAGGGCGACGAAGATATTATTCACTCCATTCGTTTCACCGCCGCCGAAGTTCCGCAGGCGCAACTTCCGTGGGTTCGCAGTGTTCATTCGGATCTGCTGGACCAGGGATTTCCCCGCGAACGATCGCGACCAAATTTCATTTTTGTTTCGGAAACTATGGCCCGCCTGCACGGATCAGATCGATTCGTCTGGAACGGGATCGATCCAACAGACTTTATCTACTCGGAGACGAAAGACAACTACTTCCTTTTCGTAGTCGCAGGCGACGTTGATAAGGCGCGCAGTCGTAAAGGTCTCGACATCGCTTTCTGGATTGCCAGGCAAACGGGAATCAAGCTCGTGGTTGCCGGTGGTACTGAGAATAGTTGGGAGAATGAAGTGTTCGAAAAGTTGTGTCGCGAAAACGACGCCGACTTCATCGGCCTGATCCATGGCGAGCAGAAAGCAGAAAAGTTTGCCGCCGCGAAAGCGTTACTGTTTCCGACACAGATGAATGAGGCGTTTGGATTGCCGGTGGCGGAAGCGCTCATGTCGGGCACACCGGTGATCGCAAGTGATCGTGGCGCCATGACTGAAGTGTTGGATCTGGCAGGAGGCTTCACCTGCGCAGACGAATCAGAATATCTAAATGCGGTGGCGAACCTGGGACAGATCAAGTCCTCCGATTGCCGGCAACTGGCCCTGTCGCGTTTTCACTATCTCGACATGGCCCGCAATTACGTAAAAGAATACGAACGAGAAAGAAGTAGCCACAAAGAGGCACAAAAAGCACAAAAAATCAGCTCTTTGTGATTACTTACAGGTGGCTATTGCGGCTTTATAAAACTCACGCAACCGAGGCGCTTCGGGTGTTTGGTACAGAGTGACGATCACTTTCTGTGAGACGCAGTTTGTCGCTTGCGGACTGAGCTTGTCGATGCCTGCTTGTTTCTCGACCCAGAGGCTGACACGCGTGTTGTCGATACACTCGGCGCAGTTCAATTTATGCGCTGCGACCAGACTCGTTACGGGCTCCACGGCTTCACCAGTGTGGGCCATGCGATAGTTGTAGACCACACGCGCAAAGTTGTCGCAGATAAAGACCTGAGCCATCGCCGCATCTTTTTGACAGTAAGCCTTCGATTCCGGCATTTCCTTTAGGGCCAGGTCACTCGCTGCCCGCGACGGATTCAGCGGCGCCGGCACGGTCTTGTCGATAATCGTCACGCCCAAGGATGACGACATATTGATGAGCAGTCTTAATCTCGATGAGAAGATTTTTAGCAAGTTCAATCCTACAAACCTTTCGGATTCTGGTTATGAAGGGTTCATCGATGAGAAAGAAGGCCTGGTGATTCGCGCCTTTAAAGGTAAAGTCGATCAGATGGTCTATCTCGCGTCAGCCACCGACCGCTTGCGCTGTCCGGAATATGCTCAGGATCCGCAAGCTTTCGTGCGAATCTACTTTTGCGGACTAATCATGAAATTCGACGAGTTCGGCAAACTTCGCCTCGGCGATGAAAAGGCGAGACTGGATAACTTCGCAATTCAGTTGGCGAGAGATGAAAACACGATCGGCTACATCATCGTATATGCCGGGCGCATAGCAACAGCCGCGGAAGCACAGATTCGAGCCAACCGGGCCAGGGATTACTTGATCAGCGTTCGCAAGATTGATCCGCAACGCGTGAAAGCAATCGATGCCGGCCATCATGAAGACTTTACTATCCAACTATATGTCTTGCCGGCCGGATCGGAACCACCGCCCCCGTCCCCAAGCGTTGATCCGAGTGAAGTGCAAATTATTTACGAGAAGAAACAAACGAAGCGAAAGCGACCTTAGACCTGGTAGTCTTGAACACTGGCTGATCTCCGGCCGCAATATTACTCACACACTAGTCGTATTCTTACACTCTCCTTTTCACCAACGGTCATCGTAAATTCAATAGCACCCTCGAAACTCGCGTAGGCACAGATTTTGCCCAGCAGGGATTGCGCGAACTGCGCAAGATAAATCAACACGGGAGTTCGAAAATGAAAAGCTTTGCTCTGCAATTGCTGCTAATTGCAACCACCACCCTCATCACCGTAACCGCGAATGCGCAAACAACGGAACAGAACATTAACGTCACAATTCGACCATCACAAACTGTCGAGCAACGTGTCGCCGATGAATTTAAAGAGAAAGAGTTACGGAAAGCGGGGGAAGAAAAGCTCGCGGCCGCAGAAGCAGCGCGAATTGCGGAGACTAGTCCCAAAGCTCTCTTACGACGCGCGCGTATCGTCTTTGTCAGCTCTGACACTTCGTTTTTTGAAGCCGTGCAACTCCAGAACGCGCTGCGCAAGCGCGCAGAATTTGATACGTGGGAAATGGCGATCGTCGACGACTGGCAAAAAAGAAGTGTCGCCGATGTGCTTATCGATATAGACCGTCCGCTCTTCACCTACACCTTCACCTACAAGATTACAGATAGCAAAAATGGAATCGTGCTCGCTACCGGGAAAGTGACTGCGTTTGACGGTAATGACGCGGCTCCGAAGCTCGCGGGACGAATCATTGAAGAGATGAGAGTTGCGCGTGGAGAAGTTAAAGCGAAGAAGTAGCTGTGAGCGTTACTTCAATAATCGTTCACCGAACTGTAGGGGCGGCCCTCCGTGGCCGCCCCTTCGTGGAATTCAATCGAGGGGGCGGCCA
>DASSFI010000088.1:0-22946 GCA_035694465.1 Pyrinomonadaceae bacterium
CGGCCACGGAGGGCCGCCCCTACAGTACGTTCCGCAGTGATTGTTTACGGCTTACCCTTTTCTCACCATGAGCCGTGGTGTATGCTCTGTCTCGTTTGAACATCGCCCGATCGCGCCCTCGCAAAATCCGGACGCCATACAAAGTTTTACCTTGTCTTAAAACTCACTGATTTAGGAGCAACAGAATCATGTCTGATCAAAATGGGATCGTCAGCTACGCGATCTATCCGGGCATCGGCATCGCACGCGTCGGTAATTCCCCCGACGAGTATTTCATCGGTCCGGAAGCTCCCGGCGAAGTACCACAACCTGAAGGCGGCTACAAAGATGCAGCCGGACGCATGAAACGGCAGGCCGCGCGGTTTCGCATCTACGGCCTCAACGAAGCAGGCAAAGCGGTACGCGAAATTACCGCAGACGATGCAGAGATCACATGGCGCGTCCACGTCGCCAATCGCAAAGCCGGGTGGTACCAGTTTCTGAACGCAATGGATTTGGGGAAATATTCGATTACAACAACTCCCCGCAACAAAACATTCACCGGCGCAGATCGCCAGAAACTGATCATCGATCCGGGTCCGCGCTCGATCACCGGCCGCAATACCCAGGGAGATCCCTATCAATTCGACAGTGGCGAATTCATGGGCATTAAAGTCCCGCTCGGCGAATTACGAACTGACGAAGCGGGACGTCTGATTTTTCTTGGTGGATTTGGCCACTCCGCTTCATACGACAACCAACCGGCAACAACTTTCGCGAATAACGACGGTTGGCACGACGACACTTCCGACGGTCCGGTGCGAGCAACGGTGAAGATCGACGGTAAGGATTTTGAAGCTGAGCCGGCAATGGTTGCAGTCACGCCTCCAAGTTACGGCCAGGGTCTCTACGGTGTCGTAACGATGTATGACGTGGTGTTCGATCTGTTTAGCCGCGATGCGAAGTTTGGGAAGCCGAGGCGTCCCTCGTTCTGGCGCGACATCTACCCAATCTTCGATCGGCTCGTTGGTAACCAGTGGGTTAATAGTGGGGTCGAGTTTCTCTTCGGTACCGGATCTCCGTCCGATCTGACTGAGCCTGATTTGCTCTCGAAGTTGTCGAATCCTGCTGAAGAACACAAACCGCTCCGCACCTATTACTTCAACTGGTTCCGAAATCCTGCTGATGCAACCGCAGCCCAGCAACCTGAGAAGTTACCACCGTTCTACGGCGATGCATTCGGAGACTTCACCGATCTCGGTATGGATGATCTGGCGCTTACTCCAACTCAGTACGAGTGGCTGCAACGATGGTCGCAAGGCGACTTCGATAATGATCCTGCGGATGGAGTGCGTCCAACCACGCTTGCGGGGTACCCGGTCGCCGCCCAGCCGCATGCCCTCGATGAGGCGAATCTTGAAAGCTGTCTTGGTGGTCCATTTCATCCGGGGATCGAGTTAACCTGGCCGCTGCGTGTCGCGAGTATGTGGGCGTCGCCGTTTCGCTTGAACATTTTGCCCGAAGGCCAGGAACCAAACATGAACTATGGTCCAAGTCTCTCACCGGTTGAGGCAATGGGGCCGGGCGGTGTGGTCGAGTCGAGCGGTCCCGGTACGCTCACGTGGTGGCTGGGCGTTCCATGGCAAACTGACGAGGCGAGTTGTTTGTCCGGCTATACACTGGGAACGTTTCTGTCACTTCCCTCTTTCTGGGCGGCCCGGGTTCCGAATCAGATCCTGACCGAACGCTCGTATCGACGGGTGCTCGATGAAAGCCTGCCCCTGGCGCAACGGATGAAACATCTGTTCTATCGGGTTGACTGGCTGCGTTACTTCGGACCTGATTATCAGAGACGCATTAACGATAACGTCGCCAAATGGTACAAGCTCGGCATTATCACTGAACGCGAAGGATCACCGGATCATGCCGAACATGGACTGCCGGCACGCTTTTGGGTCGAAACCGGATTGTCCCCGGAATTTACAAAATCAGATCCTACCTGGGAACAGGTTCGACTCGCTGAAAGGCTCGTCAAGGCTACGGCAGAAAAGCTCGCCGAAGTTCCATTACTCGCGGCTGGAAAATTGGCAGCCGAGATGGACGAAGTCCCAGTAACTGCGAGACGACGCACAGTCCGCCGCGACGAACTGTAAACCTTTCAGTTATCTGCGTAATCTGTGGATATGTTGACGACGGATGTTGTAATCGTCGGTGGTGGTCCAGCAGGGGCGGCGATTGCGCTCGCCCTTGCCAGAGGCGGCATCGCGTCCGTCGTTCTCGAAGCGCATTCCGCCCCGCAAATGAAGGTAGGAGAATGTCTTCCTCCAACCATCAATCCACTGTTGGATCACTTCGGACTAACCGAACGGCTCCGGCAAAGAGGAAATCTTCCTTCGTACGGAAACCGGTTTGTTTGGGGATCGAATTCCATTGAAGAGCGTGACTTTATCTTTGGATCAACTGGCGCCGGTTGGCGTGTGGACCGGGCCGGCTTCGAAGAGGAATTAATGCTGGCCGCCACGGAAGCAGGTGCGCGTTGGCATTACGGACGGCGTCTGGTGGCGTGCTCGAAAGAGAACGACACGCGTTTCAAACTCACTGTCAAAGGGTTGGATGGAACGGAAACATATCGATCAAACTTTGTGGTCGATGCTACCGGTCGCAGTGCGCGTCTCGCGAGTTTGCTGGGCGCTCGCCGCGTCATCTACGACCACCTGGTCGCGGTCGCCGGCTTCTTTGATGGCGACGCGGCCGCACCGCCGGAAGAAGACTCATTCACACTGGTCGAGGCAGTTTCTTCCGGTTGGTGGTATTCATCGCGGTTACCGGGTGGGAAGCTCATCGCAGTTTATCTGACAGATGGAGATCTGCTCGACCATACGCTCCGAGAAACCGATGGTTGGCTTGCACACTTAAACAAAACCAAATACACAGCGCAACGCGTAGGTAAGCACAGCTCCGGAGTTCCCACTGCGCTGCGCATTTTGCCCGCGCAAACAGTCAGACTAACAACAGTCACTGGTAACGGCTGGTTAGCTGCCGGTGACAGTGCTGTTGCATTCGACCCGCTTGCGTCGCACGGCATCTCGATGGCAATGGGAAGTGGTTTTAACGCCGCCTCGAGCATCATTGATTATCTCGGCGGGCGCAAAGACGCACTCCGTGTTTACGAGCAACTCATCGATCGTGCGTTTGCACATTATCTGCTGATGCACCACGACACATACCTGCACGAACAGCGGTGGCCACATGAATTATTCTGGCGCCGTCGTCATGCATCCGCAGATTACGCAGATGCTATTAACCAATCTGCGTAATCTGTGGATAGACAGCCTGCGGTCTAGAATTCAAACCGACCCGCAACCTGGATAATACGGTTCAGTCCACTGCCGCTAATGGTGTTCGCGTCAGTGATCTGACCGAATGTTGGACTGTTGACATTGAAGATGGAATTGCTGGTTCCACCGAGGCCCAGACCGGGGGTAAGAATTCCGGTCAGAAAGTTAGTGTGATTGAGAACATTGAATGCGTCCGCACGAATTTGGAAACGCATCTTTTCAGTTAGCCGGATGCTCTTTGTGAGAGACATGTCCAGTTGTGTGAACAGTGGACCATTGATTGTGCTCCGCGCCAAAGTACCGAACTGGCCCGGACCATTGTCAAAGAATACTTCATTCGAAAACGCAGGCTGACCAAACGCCGCTGCGCCGCGACCATCGGTATTGATCACCGAAGGATTGATGTAGTAGACAATTCCGTCCTGCTTGAAGATACCAATCAAGTTGTTGATCTGATCATTCGTGAGATCGGTGACAGCAGTTTGATTCGCAGCTCTACCGACGCGATTCAGCGTACCCCTCGGGTCAACGATAGTCAGCGGTGTTCCGGTGTTAATACGCAGAATGCCGCCCAGTTGCCAGCCTCCTACCAGCCGATCAACCGTACCACCGTGATCGTTCAGGAAGTACTTTCCTTTTCCAAACGGTAGATCGTAAACCGCGTTGAGATTGAAAACGTGAGTCTGATCAAAATCAGCGCGTCCATAGTCGAGATGCTGATTCTGATTGTCGAGGAAAGCCGCAACCCTGGTCTGATCTTCGCTGTTCAAGCCGGGATTGCCCGGACTGATGTTGTCCAGAGTTTTTTGGAAAGTATAGTTGGCCTGCAGGAACAACCCCTGTGAGAACCGGCGTCGCCACTCAACCTGCAACGCGTTGTAATTTGACTCACCAAGATTGCCGAGCAAGTCGAGAATTCCCATGTTCGGGTTAGGCAGGATCTGCACGGATCCTGTTTGGCCCAGCGTTACATACCGGCGCGCCAGATCGGCAACTGAACCATTTAGAAGAAGGTTTCTCACCGCTGCGGTGTTCAATGAACCACCGTTTGCAAGCGACGGGAAAACGGTCAGCGTCTGGCAACCTGGATCCGTACAGGCTGCGTTACCAGTCAACAACAAGTTCGAGCGGGCCCGATTGTAGTCTGCCAGAAAGCCGTTGCCGCGAATGTCCACCTGGTTGAGATCTACAGTGCGAATCAGTTCGTGACTGCGATTCCCGACGTAGCGAATTTCCACGACAGACTTGAATCCGATTTCGCGCTGAATACCGAAGTTGTATTGCTCAACTCGTGGTAATTGCATGTTCGGATCAATGAGAAACGCCACGTTTGCGCCCGGCGCTAAGGCGTTGATACTGGCGAACGTCAATGGCGGCGGCACAAATGCAGGAGTCGGCACTGGCGGCGGATTATTGATCGCCGCAGTCAACCCAAAGTTGATCGGCGTGACCGTGAGACCTTGATTCTGCAGCGCATTATCCGGCGAACGGATAAATTCATCGTTGATGTAACTCTCGCTGAAGCCGCCACGAATCACAGTCTTTCCACCTCCGGGAAAGAGCGTGCGAGCGAATCTCGCTTTGAAATTCGGCGCATAGGCAAAGCTGATGTTGGGAGCAAAGTTGTTTTTGTCGGATTTGAAAAACTGGCCCGGCGAACCAGCGTTGCCGCCGACAAAATCAAAGGTCCCATTTGGATTCAGCAACGCGTCGTTAGGATTCATTCCACCGGTCACAACCTCGAGCCGCAAACCACTCGGATCCTTGATGCCGGTGAATAGTTCGTAACGTAGTCCAAGATTAAGTGTCAGGTTGGGCCGAACGCGCCATTGATCGGCCACGTAAAACGACAGGTTGTTGTAGTTCAGCGTGTTGATAACTGGTGCACCGGGTACAAACCCTGAAGTTTTGCTGGTCACGTTGAATGTGTTTTGTGATTCACCAACGAGTCCGGCAAGTTCAGACTGCAAAGCGTTGGCCACGGCGATCTGATTCTGATCGCTAAGATTGGGTATCGTGAACAACGCCGGCACTCCCGGAGTATCCGCCGGTACAAACCCGAAGTTCGGGAAGTTGGAGTTGTCGAGAAAGTAAGTTGGCAGTGTTGAACCGCCGAAAGAAGTAATGCGGTAAATATTGTCCTGGCCGCCAAAGCGGAAGGAATGATTGCGCCATGAAAAGACAGCATTGTCCTGGATGTTGTAGAGCTTCGTGGTCCTGCCTTGCGACAGGAAGCTGTTTTCCGGATTATCGGTGAGCGGCAATGAGATGAAAAAATCAGCAGGCAGACCGCTGGTGTTGAAGAAAGGATCGCTCTTCTGATAACCGCCGCGGACCTCATTGTTGAACCTGTTGCTGATCGACCAGTTATAAGCTCCGACCAGTTCATTGGTAGTTGATGTTTGAGATCCGAAAGGTGTGGTATTGAATCCGCCCGTATCGGTGTCAGGACGCAGGAAGTTGTCGGTCGAGCGATGCCAAACGAAATTAATGCCCTTTGTTTGACTAAGATCGTAGTCGATCCGCGTTGTCGCCAGATTTATCTTCACGTCGGCTCGCTGATTGAAAGTGAAGCCCGTCGTGTTGAGTCCATCGCCAAACTGATCGTTATTGCCGGTGGTAGGAATACCGGAAAGAATACGACTCGAGATCAGTGGATTGATATTCAATCCCTGGCTTCCGAGAACATCAAACTGGCGTGTATTTCCGTCGTCGTCGACATAAGTAAAGATGCCTTGTCTTGCTGACGGTGTAAGGATCGTGCGCGTAGTTGAAGTTGTTTGCGGCAACCGCAGTCCTTCGTAGTCAAAAAAGAAGAACGCCTTCCGTATGAATTCAACCGGCCCACTGACTTTACCGCCAAACTGATTCTGATTGAATGGTGGTTTTTCGACGCCATTCCGGTTGTTAAAGAAACCGTTGGAAGCGAGGGCGGCGTTTTGATTGTATTCGTAGAGCGCTCCGTGAAACTCTGCGCCACCACGAGCGGTGACGTACTGCACCTGGGATGTGCCGCCACTTCCCAACGAGGGATTGGCATTCTGTGTAACGATGGTGAATTCGGAGAGGTCGTCGATCCGAGGTCGATCCGGATTGAAATTGCCTTCGCGAATGAAATTGTCCTGTACGTTCAAACCATCGCGCGTGATGTTTTGCGCCGAGGTGCGCATTCCATCGACTTCACCGCCTTGACTCACTCCTGGCTGTAACTGAATCAAACTCGAAGGATCACGTCCGTTGATTGGCAAACCAAGCAACTGAGTTTCAGTCACGGTGTTACTCAGCTCAGCATTGGTTGAGTTTACGATATCGGCGCCTTCGAAAACGTTTACTTTCTCTTCGATTGGACCAACCTCCAGGGTAGGGGTCAAGACATATTCTTTACCGACGTCGATTCTCACCTCGCTGGCATCGAGTGTTTTGAAACCCGGAGCAGAAAAGCTGACGGTATAACTACCGACGGCAAGTTGTGGAAAGCTGAAGGCTCCCTGGGCATTGGTCATGGCCGTATGCGACTGTTTGGTTTGATTGTCGGTTACTACTACGGTCGCATTCGAAATGAGACCGTCTGGGCCGGACACGGTTCCTGAGAGTCGTCCGGTTGCCGCTTGTCCGTAGGTAAGCGTGGAAATAGTCGTCACGCTCAATAAAAGTAAAAACGGCCACATCGCCGCGCGCACTGAGCGATGCCGCCGCAAGTATTTCAATTCCATAGTCCTTCGCACCTCTCCTCCCATTGTTAACGTGGTTCTGGCGAGACCGATCGATTGCAGGATCGGCCGACACAAATTGTTGTGCTTAACGAGAACTTCGAATGCACACTGATGCTAAATGGGGAGTTGGTGAGATCGTGGCAACCGATATGCCAGCTACTGACTCCATGCAGGAATGAAGAAAAGTGCAGTATTTCGGATTAAATGAATGTCAGCGATCGTGAGGCGTGTGGCTTTTTTGGTTCGCCGAGAAAAAAAGCCGCACTGCGCGATCCGTAAAGGTAGAGTTTCTGCGCCGAACTGCTGTTCGATGCTAAACCGGAACCACTAAGGGACGAAAAGGGCCACGCTGAGCGTGGCCCAAATCTCTTGTGGTCCAGATTTCGTTTCGTACGCAAGCCAGCCAGCCTGCCATTCAGCAACCCGCCAGACACTCCTGAAACTGGTTATAGCAACAAATCGGGTACGGGTTTCCTTCAAGAATGCAGTCTTCCGCATCAGGAACACCCTGGTTTCCGTAACAACTAAGTCGGGCTGCGTAGCATGCGTTAACGCACGGAGTTTTCGTTAAGCCACCGCCTGTTCCGCCGCCGCCTCCTCCAGGAACGCAATCAAGAAAACAGTCACCTTCATTCATCCCGGCATTGAAGTAACACGTGTTGTGGGTGTTGTCGCAAGCAGCTTTGCACGTAGGAACATCTCCGTAACCCCCTCCCCCGGTCGCGTCGCAAGTGTTTTTGCAAGTGTCGCGCGCAATGTCACATTGCGTGAGGGCGCTGTTATGGTTGTTGACGCAGGTATTACACGATACGAAAACTGCGTGAGTGTCGTTTTCTAAAGGCACGAACAGCAAACAACCTAGCACAAAGAGAATCAGAAACTTCGGCAGTAACCTACGTGAGATCTTATTTGGCATTGAGCTCTCCTTTGGGTCAAATCTACGTGGTGAGTTGAAACAGCAATCCCCTGGAGTTGATGACGCAACTTAGCTCACGCTTGAGTGGAAGTCAAAGTTTTATCAAAGTTTCTTAGGTGGTTTCGCGAGACCCACGAAGATCACGATGCCATCGCCGCCTGGATTGCCAGTCTCTGCTGAGACGTTGTTCGCGAAAGAAGGTTTCCAGTTGTTGCAGACCCAAACGTTGCCGGCTTGATCGATAGTGCAGTTAGTTTGCCTCATCAACGGACTGTAGCTTGGCTCTTTGCCAAAGCCATAAAGAGGTTCACCGTTAGCTAGCAGCACCGGACTTCCCCCTGAGGGAAGCGTATAGCCCGATTCCGGCGAGATGGGGTCTCCGGTGTTGAGTCCCGCCGGACGAGTCGCAGGATTGGCGCCCGCTAGTTTCGTCAGGCCGCCACTGGTGTAGTCGGCGTTAGGAGTCATCTGACCAAAGTTGGAGACCCAAACATTGTCGTCTCCGTCAATGGTAGTGCCCCATGGTCCATTAATACCGCCCCATGGACCATGAATGCCGCCTTTAAACTCACTAATCAGGCGACCGTGCTGATCGAGCAGACAAACAGCATCATCCCCACCCGAAGCCACCCAGATGTTGCCCAGTGAGTCGATCGATAATCCTTTGACACCGCGACCAAGCGGTCGAGAAAAATCAAGACCTAACACGGACACGTGTTGAGAGAGCTGAAAGAGACGGTATCTCGACAGGTTGCCCTCGGTGTATTCATAAAGGCCTGTGCTGCTCGTGACCCAGGCACTGCCATCAGCAGCAACAGCAACGTCAAACGGAAAATATCCGGTTGGCGTCGAAGCGTAGAGATAATGCTGTACACCGCCGCTCAGAAAAACTACTACCCTGCCGTTGCCAAAGCTCGCCGTCCAAAGGTTGTTGGACTGATCCAGCGCCACGCCTTGCACGCGCAACGTCGCACCCACAATGCCGGCGGGATCGGGGGACAACGGAACACCGGCTGGACTGAATAACGATAGACTGCCAGCGCATGGCCAGTAGTGTGCGGTGCCCCAGCCAAAGTTTCCGAACCAAACGCAACCATTCGTGTCTTCACCCCTGGAAATAGCTACGCCGAAGCCGCCACCAAAAAGGCCGCCTTTGAGTAGAGGAGATTTAGGATGACCTTCCGGATTCTCCCACGGTGCGGTCGGACTTCCATCCGCAGGCTTTCCGTTTGGCTTCAGCACGACTGCGAACGCACCCGAGACCGGTGTGCCTTGAATCACGTTGTTTGGGATCCACGCATAACCTCGGTCATCGAACGCGATGTTAGCGGGTCCTGCGAAGAGCAGTTCCGGCGACCCTGTGTCGTTGACCTTGACGGCGAGAGTCCACGCTTGTGGCTCTGACTGAAGCGCCGGCGAGTAAGTGTTAACTTGCTGAGACTGCGCGTATAGCGGCGCCAGGTTGTTGTTCGGGTAACGAGCGATATTGACCAGCGCTTGAAATGTTGTAGCTGGTGTCGTTCCGGAAGGAGGCGTAGTTAACATAAATAGAGTTGCGCTGGCCCCGGGAACTTCCTGAACGCACTTCACCAACAGATTGGCGAGTGACCGAGTAGACCGCAAAGAGTTCGTCTCATCAGCGTTAGGTGGGTTGAGCAACACTTGCGACGAATCACCAGTTTGCACTGATACGAGGTTCTCGTTCATCAGTGAGGCGATCCGCAATCCGAACGCATCACCTCCGATCGTTCCGTTCTTAACAAACTGGGCCATCGAAAAGGCTGCAGCCACAGTGGTCAACTCGTTGATCCTGATCGAAGCGTTATCAATGATAGGACCAATGATCGTCACGAGTTCGACGCTCTGGCCTACCTTTGCGGTGACGTAGAAAATGCTCTCTGACGTGTCCCGCGTCAGTTCTATGTCAAATTCGCCCTGAGTGTCTGTTGTCGAACTACCAACCATCACAGGCTGGTCTGCGGTCGCCTCGAAAAGTCTAACTGTGGCGCCGGAAATAGGTTGAGGATTGGCTGGTCCACCTGATTGGACCACGCCGGTGAGAAGTGTGTTTTCCATGTTCGGCATACAAGCATGCGTCTCCGAGAAGAGAGTCAAGGTTAAGGATGATGAGAAAACGGAAGCAGCCGGTTGGGCGAGAAACAACGGGTCGGCCGACGACTTGGCCCACTATTAATAATGCAAGGCCGGCAAATTCTATTCACTTTCGTTTTTATCTGCAACGTTTTCTGAGCGACGATCTGGCTGGATTATTTAGACATTTCAATGCAGCGACAAATCTTTGGACAGTGTGCCCAAGTTTTTGCAATCACAAAATGCTTGCGCGGTTCTTTAAATTTTCTGTGGACGTTCGCGATTTCTCAGCATCTAAGGTCCCAAACGTACTAGAATTCAATCTGGTGAAATCAGCCGATGTCCAGATCGCGCCATCCTGTAGTAATTCCACTCCTGCTTGCGTGTCTAACTCTGCCCTTCTTAATGCCCGTGATGGGTCAACAGCAGGTCGATCCCTTCCGAGGTAATCCCGTTCCCAGTCATCCGCGCTCATTCACCGACGGCGACTGGCCGGGAGAATATACCTTCGCGCGGATCGTCTACGATTCTCCGCACTCGCAATACGACCGCTGGTTCGGTGGAGCGTGGCGGGTTGATTACCCGGAAGCTGACTACAACTTTATGATGGGAATCCACGAGTGGGCCGGTTCGAATCTGCACCTCGCCGGTCGCCCGGTACAAATACGTCCGACAGACGAACGACTGTTTAATTATCCATTCGCCTACATTGTCGAACCTGGACAGATGGAGCTTTCCGACGAGGACGTGGCAGCGCTGCGCGAATACCTCATGCGCGGAGGCTTTCTCATGCTCGACGATTTTCATGGAGAGAGCGAGTGGCAACATGCGCGAGCCGAGATCAAAAAGATTTTGCCGGAGTATGAAATCAAGGACTTGCCACTGACTCACCCAATCTTCCATAGTTACTTCGACCTCGACGGTGTGGTCCAGGTGCCTGGCATCGCCGCGTTGATTCAGGGCGTCACCTACGAAAAGGGCGGCGTGACGCCGCATTACATGGGCGTCGAAAACAAGAACGGGCGGCTCATGGTTTTCATCACTCGCAACTGCGATCTGGGCGACGCGTGGGAGTGGATCAACGACTCCCGCTATCCCGCGCAATACGGTGTGGTTGCGTACAAGGTCGGCATGAACGTCATTACTTACGCAATGAGTCATTGACGACTGCTTGATTACGGCATAGAACTTCTTATCAACTTAATAACCGACGGAGGCAACGATGGCGAGAATTACCGGAATCGGTGGCGTCTTCTTCAAGACTAGTAACGACAGGGCTGCGCTGGTGGCCTGGTATGAGAAGCATTTGGGGATGTCGCTGGAAAACTTTGGTGGCGCGATTTTGAGATGGCCCGATGACAAAGCAAACGACGAAGGCCTCACCGTATGGCACGTCGCGGATAAAGACAGCAAGTGGTTCAGCCCCAGCGATTCGGCTTTCATGATCAACTATCGCGTCGATAATCTCGACGAGATGATCGCGCAACTCCGCGCGGGTGGAGTCGAAATCCATCAAGGCCCCGAGTCTCATGAAAACGGAAAGTTCGCCTGGATCATGGACCCGGACGGGAACAAGGTTGAACTGTGGGAACCGATGCTCTGGGATGAAAAGAACAAGAGCGCCTGAAGTTCTCCCAAGCCGCCGACAACAGATGTTGACTCGTCACTTAATCTCAGCGGCCGCACTCATCTTTCTCGCGACCTCTATAGCGGCCGCACAAACGGAGACTCGCTGGGTGGTCCTACCTGAAAGCGTCGCCGATCAGGTAAGACAACCTTGTTCTCGACCCGGCCCGCCAAAATTTGAACGCGCGTGGATACCAAAGGATGACCACATTCAAATGATGGAGTCTCGGTTGTCACTTATCAGTAGACTCCGGACTGGTAGTGGTATCGCCGGCGTACGCATCAAACATCCGGAAAGCTACTACCGTCAGTATCTTGGTATTGTGATTAAAGGGCGCAAGTTCATTTTCATTAACGCCTTCTGTGACGAGAAACCACCAGAATTCTGGCGCACAACCGTGGTGGACGTTTGCGATGGCGGTTGTTCGTGGGGAGTGGTCTATGATGAACGGCGTCGCCTGACGGCGGACGTGATAAAGAGATTAACTCGACACTTGGTTCAAACATACGAATCCCTAATTAAAGAAAACCATGCCACCTATTCTCGCTGCGTTCATTCAATTCTCCGGCCCGGCGTTCTGGATGTCTGTGGCCGGCGTCGCGCTGCTCATAATTGGGATATTGGCTGCGAAAAATGATTTCGCTCGGGCTAGCGGCCTCGGCCGAATCGTAGCGCTGACTCACTTGTGTTTTGCAGTCCCGCTGGCAATGTTTGGCGCCGAACACTTCTCCCTCGGAAATTCGATGATCGGCCTGGTGCCGCCATACATGCCATCGCGTTCGTTTTGGATTTATTTTGTCGGCGCTGCGCTGATCATCGCGTCACTGAGTATCGCCACCAGGATTCAGGTGCGCTGGTCCGGACTGTTGTTCGGAATCATGATGTTCATCTTTGTGGCGATGATTCATTTACCGGGTGCGATTAAGAGCGGCGATCGAATCATCTGGACCATCGTGATCCGGGAACTGTCATTCGCAGGCGGCGGTTGGGTTCTCGCAGGGATCGCGTGGGACCGGCGTAGTAAAGGAAACATACTCATCACCGCCGGCCGTTTGCTGATCGCGATCGCTGCGATCTTTTTCGGCGTTCAGCACTTTCTGCATCCGCTGGCCGTGCCCGGAGTTCCACTCGCAAAACTGATGCCCACCTGGATTCCCGCGCGCGCATACATCGACTACATAACTGGAGCATTTCTAATCGCGGGTGGGGTTTGCTTTCTACTGTCGCGTTTTACGCGAGTGGCGGCCACTTTTCTGGGAATCTGGATCCTGCTGCTGGTTGTGGGTTACTACGGGCCTATGCTAGCCGGAGCGTTGGCGAACCCGAATGCCGGCGTAAAACTCGAAGGTCTCAACTACTTCGCCGACACGCTTCTGTTTGGCGCAACGATTCTTTCGCTTGCTTACGCCACGAGCCGAACGTCTGCGCGAAATTAAAGCGGCAAACTCAAATCGACATGGCTACGATTGATCATCTGATTCTTAACGTTAATGAAATCGCTCCAAGCGTCGATTTCTACGTCAATGTCCTTGGCTTTAGTCTGGAAGGTGAAGATGGACCATTCACCGTGATCAGGGTAAGTGACGATTTCACTTTGCAGTTAGCGCCGTGGGGCACAGGTGGTAATGAACATCTTGCCTTTGCTCTGTCACGCAAAGACTTTGACGACGCATTCGCGCGAGTGAAAGCCAAAGGAATCCCGTACGGTGATTCGTACCATGCTGTCGGTAATAATAGTGGGCCAGGAGTTGAGACCGGCGCCCGCGGTCCAGCACCGACTCTCTACCTGCTTGATCCAAATAAGCATTTGATAGAAATTCGAACCTACGATTGACCCACAGAAGGCAACCGGTGTCTCGACCTTCCCAAACCTTGAGCCATCGTTCAGAGAGAAGTTGTTAATGAAATCAGATCAATCCGCGTTTACTCTCCAGTGAATACACCGAATCCACTGATTGAAACACGGGCGTTGACTCGCCGTTTTGGAACCCAACTCGCCGTCGACAACCTGAACCTGTCCGTCCCGGCCGGCGGTGTCTACGGTTTTCTCGGACCAAACGGCGCCGGTAAAACAACCGCGATCCGCATGCTGCTCGGTCTGATTCGACCGAACGCCGGCGAAGTTCGTCTGTTTGGACAACCGCTGCTGGCGAATCGTTATTCGTTGATGCAACGCGTCGGAGCACTCGTCGAGACCCCATCGCTTTATCCTCACTTGACCGGCAGAGAGAACCTCGAAGTTACGCGTCGTCTGCTTGGCGCTCCGCGCGAGCGAATTGATATCGCACTTGAAACCGTTAGTCTCACGAAGGACGCACATCGTCGCGTACGCGAATATTCACTTGGCATGCGACAGCGTCTCGGCCTCGCTCTTGCTCTACTCAACAAACCGGACCTGCTGATCCTCGATGAGCCGACAAATGGATTAGACCCGGCGGGCATTCACGAAATGCGCGATCTGATTCGACACTTACCGGGCGAGTCAGGCATGACGGTTTTTCTCTCGAGCCATTTGTTGACTGAAGTCGAACAGATCGCGAGTCACATCGGAATCATTCATGAAGGCCACCTCCTGTTTCAGGGCGCGCTGGCTGAACTTCAGGCCAAGCAACAAACGGAGCTGACAGTCGGCGTGAAGCAGATCGATCAGGCAATCGAGTGTCTCGAACATGCCGGTTGGACCGTGCAAAAACGTGCGGACAAGCTGCTGAGCGTGTCGGCCCGTTCGCCAGAGGACGCGGCACGGGTAAACACCCTGCTTGTAGATCGATGTTTCGACGTCTTTCACCTTGCACTCGCGCAGGCGTCGCTCGAAGACATCTTTCTGACATTGACACGCGGCCAGGTTGCCGCACCGAGGACTGCTTGATGTCGTTGCTGAGAGCGTTACATGCCGAACTGCTGAAACTGAAACGCACGCTGGCGTTTCGCGTCATCTTTGTGCTGCCGTTTCTGGTGGCACTGCTTCAGTTTTTCATCGTCCTGCGCACGAAAAAGTTTCCCGCCTCATTCGATCTCTGGGAGACGATGGGTACAAACTCGCTTCAGATCTGGGCCGTGTTCATGATGCCACTGCTGATCACTCTCGAGACGGCGCTGCTCAATGGGATCGAGCACAGCGATCGCCAGTGGAAACATATCTTCGCGTTACCGGTGCCGCGTCATGCTGTTTACGTCTCGAAAATGATCGTGGCGCAGGGACTGATATTCATCAGCACGTTGATTCTGTCGCTACTGGTAGTGATCGTCGGTATTATCGCGACGCACTTGCGTCCTGAACTAGCCAATGCCGGCCCGATTCCTTTCGGCTGGTTTGCGAAATACACCGTGCTGGTGTGGGCAGCGAGTTGGTTGATCATCGCGATTCATACGTGGGTGAGCACACGCTGGTCGGGATTTCCGATTCCACTCGGCGCCGGGATCGGTGGGACATTCTTTGCGCTCTTCGCGGCGAGTGCGTCACTCGGCAAATATTATCCGTGGTTGTTGCCGATGAATCTCTTTATTGACGGACGGTTCAAGGCCGCGCTCGTGCTTGGCATCGCCGGCGGCATCGTCGCCACGATCGTCGGCTGTTTGGAATTTGTGCGGCGCGACGTCGTCTAGCGTGGACATCTTTTTGCGACAATGTCGTAGTAGATTGCGTCGCGAATACTCCCCATCCTCCCCATTCGTAACTCGTCGCTAGCCCCGACAGTAAAAAAATTATCTTTTCACTGCTAGGAGGTCGCTATGTCAGGACTGAAGGGCCGAGTTCTCGTTGGGCTGATCCTTTCACTCGTCGTTGTTGCATCAATCTGCACGCTATTCACATTTCCACACGCCCTGGCGGCGTCGATCGTGAGCGATGACTTCAACGACAATTCACTCGACACATCAAAGTGGGACACCAACCTTTTCAGCGGCTTCACCAACACGAATCTGCCGCTCGCTGAAACCGCACAACGCCTGGAGATCGGCCCGTTGGTGCAAAACATCAACGGCTCCAGTTATCGCGGTATTCGCACCGTCAGTTCCTATAATTTTAGCGGCGCTTACACCTACGTTGAGTTGGTTCAAGCTCCCAATTCCAACACCGCTGCCGATGCGATGTTCACCATCGGCAATTCCGTAACCGCCTATTATCGGATTTACGTGTCAGCCGGCAATCTCATTGGTCTGAGAAATATCGGAGGCACAAAGACCACACTTTTTTCGATAACCTACAACTCAACCAACCACCGCTTCCTGCGCATTCGTAACGACTCGGGTAGTGTGTACTTAGACACAGCATCGGGCAGCAGCGGAGTGCCGGGAACCTGGACGCAGCAATATACCGAGGCCTGGAACTCCTCGATCTCCACGTCGTCGATTATCTTCGAAGTCAAAGGTGGTACCTGGCGACTCGAAGACAATTCGCCGGGCACGGTTATCTTCGACAACTTTGTCGTCGCTACTCCTGATTCGCCGACACCTACGCCGACTCCGACACCAACGCCAACTCCTACGCCCGAACCTGGTGTTGCGTTAACGATGGTGACTGCCAACTTACAACACGGCCAATCTACCGATGGCTCTTTTGCCTACGACCAACAGGCAAATAAGATTACGGCGACGAGCGATCTGGTTAGTGCTCAAGAGATTTCGGTAGGAGATATTCCGAGTTGGGATACTGCCTTTACGGCGGGCGGGTTCACGCGAGTCAAATCGAAGATGCATGCTGCCGGAGGTGACGGTAATGCGATCTGGGCGAGGTCTACTCTAACTGTAAACGCAACCTACGAACATGACCTGGCGAATGGAACGAATCCCACCAGCGGTTCATCCACTTACGGTTACGACGGGTTTACGGATATTCGTCGCAGTGTTATAGCGGCCAAGTTCACTCATAACTCTAAACAGTTTTATGTGGTGAGTGTTCACCTATGTCATTCGCGTTGCCGAAACGACGGCAACGGCACTACCGAATCAGTCCAACGTGTGACCCAGATCAACGACTTGTTAGATTGGATTGGTAGCACGCTCACGGGTGGTCTACCCATTTTTATCCTCGGAGATTTGAACCTGACTACCGACACCCCTAAACAGCCTTCAGGTTTTCAATTTGATTTGTTCACTGGGGCGGGGTTCAGTGACCTTTGGCAAACTGGATTAACGAACAGCGTGGCTGAAGCAAATTGGGGCGACCGTGACACAAACTCAATCGCCGATATGCCGCTGGGCACGAACACTCGCACAGCCGATTCCCGGCGCATCGACTTCATCCTGTACAAGGCTAACAATGGTTCAATAACACTGACGAAGATTTCGGTTCCCGATGGTCGTGCTCAGTGTCCGCAATCACTGGTGAGTACCGGAGATAATTTCAAACACTGTCCTTCTGTTACTCAACAGTGGGACATCCCGGAAGACCAGGGTGTGCGGCTGTCAGATCACAACTGGGTCTACGTCGAGCTTGGGTTCTGAAAGCTCTATGCAGCTCTGTGTTCTTTGTGTAACTGTACACAAGGGACACAGAGGCTGCACAGAGCTTGACAAGCGGGCCTAATCCCCTTAGTAAATGAAGCCTCAGCGGTCGAGCCTGTTTTGCCCTATGAAATCTAATTACTTCCCTCGCCTATCGTGTTTTCGCGCGAAGATTTCCCACGCGATACTACCTGCAATCGTATTTTTCTCCCTCTTGCTTCTGGCCAGCTCGGCTTACGGTCAATCTGTGCCTGGTTTTCAGGCGCCCGATAAGCCAAAGGTGAAGGACGAAACCGCCAACGACGTTAAAGCTGTGCGTGGCGAGGTTCCCTTCAGCGGAAAGATGTACGGGCACCTCAAACTCGATGACACCAAGACCAAACGACTCGGTCAGTTAAGCCCACTCGAGCAAAAACGGAAGAAGAGCGAGAAGATCCAGCGCATCGGCGTGGTGCGATCTTTGACCACACCGCTGGAACCGTTAACAGACAGCGCGCTGTACGCGGTGACTGAAGGATACATTCGTGTGGCCAGTGTGGTTTCCGAGGGCGCGGTTGCGGTCCGAGTTCAGTTTAAGGACATGTCGTTGCCGGCGGGTGCGAGAGTCTTTGTCTATTCGCAGGCCAATCCAGATGAGTTTTATGGACCATACACAGGACACGGCCCGTCAGACGACGGTACTTTCTGGACGCCGGCAATCCAGGGCGATACGGCAATTATCGAATACTACACGCCGGAGAAAAACAACTTAGCAAAAGCGCCATTCAGAGTTTTTTCGATTGCTCACGTTTACAAAGATCTTTCGGCCGAGGCGCCGGCAGCTTCGTGCGAGCTTGAAGTAACAGCGACCTGGCAAAATGTTGCCAAGTCGGTGGGCCGAATTGACTTTGTCAGTGGAGGTTTCGTCGGTGCCTGCACCGGTACGCTGCTCAACGACGCCGCCAGTGATCAAAAACCATATTTCCTGACCGCGCGTCACTGCATCAGCACTCCGGCTGAAGCCCAATCGGCCACTGTCTACTGGAACTACAACACCGGCGATTCACCGCCGTTCGACGTGCCCAGAACGAACGGCGCGAATCTCCTGGCCACAGGAAGCTCGAGCGATTTCACACTGCTGTTTTTGACGGGTACCGTTCCCGGCGGACTTTTCTTTTCCGGTTGGGATGCTTCGGCGTTTAGTGGTACTACTGCCGCCACCGGCATTCATCATCCACAGGCATCACACAAACGCATCTCTTTCGGTAACGCGCGACAACCGCTCGCCGGAAATTGCCAACTTGGAGAACAATGCCTGCGAGTTGACTGGAGTTCGGGCATCACCGAACCCGGCTCATCCGGCTCTGGTGTTTGGAAAGGAAATCCATCCGATCCAGGTGGACCACGTTTAATCGGACAACTAAGTGGAGGTTTATCCGGTTGTAGTGTGCCTCCCTCACAGAATTGGGATATCTATGGCCGGTTCAGCGCCGACTATCCGAGTATCGCTACGTTCTTAGAAGGCACGACCTGTGTCACATCGCTGAGTCAAAGTATTCAGAGTTTCACAAGCTCCGGTGGCAGTAGCAGCTTCAACGTAACGGCGTCCGGCAGTTGCAACTGGACTGCGGTCCCAGGCGATAGCTTCGTATCGATAACTTCCGGAGCAAACGGCGCCGGAAATGGAACGGTAAGCTTTAACGTTGCGGCCAACTTTGGACCACAGCGGACCGCGACAATCGTTGTCGGCGGACAGACTTTCGTAATTACCCAAAGTGGTGGCGGACCATGCGAGCCCACACCAATCACTATCGGTCAAACCGTCAACGGAAATCTCACGACGAATGATTGTCCGTTTGATGACGGCACTTTCTATGATGTTTACAGTTTTAGTGCTACGGCAGGTCAACGCATCTCGATTTCGATGTCGTCGAATCAGTTTGATACTGTCCTGATTCTGAACCGTCCGGATGGATCAACACTCTCGGTAAACGATGACGGTGGAGGTGGAACAAACTCACGCATTCCTCCGAACGGCTTCATTACTCTGCCGGAAACAGGTACGTACACCATCTTGGCCAACGCGTTCGACCCTGACAATACAACGGGAGCTTATACGTTGACGTCGGGCGTTCCCGTGTTACGGAATGTCACCATTGCATCCTCCAACCCGAATAGCGGAATAGCAATCGGAGTCACTCCAGCCGACAACAACGGCCTCGGCAATGGAACCACACAGTTCACGCGAACCTATGATCAGTCCACCACGCTATTTCTCAGTGCGCCAAGCATTGCGGGTGAAGATCTGATCTTTCTGAAGTGGCAGAAAGATGGCGTGGATTGGTCAACGTCGACGACAACCTCTATCACAGTGGATGTCGATCACACGATGACCGCAGTGTTTGGGCCAACGCCGACATTCACATTAACGGTCAAGTCCACGAATCCGAGCAGCGGGGTGCCGATCAACGTTACTCCAAATGACAATGGAGGTTTAGGCAACGGCACTACTCAATTCACGCGAACCTATAAACAGTTCATGCCGGTTACTCTGACGGCGCCCCTTAGCGCTGGTGGCAATAGTTACTTTCAAAAATGGCAACAAAATGGCGTAGACATCACTGTAAAACGAACCATGAGTCTGTTTATGAACGAGCATCAAACAGTGACAGCCGTCTACGTTACGATTCCTCCGCCACCAACACCGACTCCGACCCCTACTCCGAGTGGTCCAAGTCAGGCCGTTACCTATCAAATTGATCCGGCCCACACCGGATCGCAGGCCGATGCGGTGACTCCACCTTTGATACAACGCTGGTCGCGTAACCTGGGAAGCTCAGTTTCATATCCACTGATCGCCGGCGGCAAGGTGTTCGTGGTGGCAGGAACAACGCTTTACGCTCTCAACGGCACAAACGGCGCCACTGTCTGGGGACCGATTGATATTGGCACATACCCCAACATTGCTTACGACTCTGGCCGCGTCGTTGCCGTCGATCGCGACGGTAACCTGCGGGGGTTTGATGCGGCTAACGGAACTCAGTTGTGGTCGCGAAAGCTTGTGGGCCAGTCGTTTACTTCGGCACCTACTCCAATGGGAGGAACGGTCTACGTAAATGGCTTTTCAACGCTCTACGCCATCAACGGACAGGATGGGACCATCAAATGGAGTGCGCCGAATTTGGGTGCGGACCACAGTTCGCCGGCGGTAACAGCGACGGCACTCTATGTGTCATACACATGCCAGGCGCATGCATTATCCCCAGCTACGGGAGCTGTAATTTGGAGTTTCAATTCAAATTGCTTTGGTTCAGGAGGAAGAACGCCGGCTTTCTACAATGGCCGCGTCTACATACGCAATCACGATTTAGGAAATCTTGTGCTTGATTCAGGAACCGGAATTCCAGTCGCCGAGATCCAGGCGATACCGGCTCCCGCATTTAGCGGTTCTACAGGTTTCTTTCTCAACCTATCCACATTAGAGGCGCGAGATTTCAACTCCGGGACACTGAAGTGGTCGTTCACGGGCGATGGAACTCTGAGTTCACCGCCCATAGTCGTGCACGGGACCGTCTACATCGGTTCATCCAGCGGAAAGTTGTACGCTGTCGACGAAAACACGGGAGCCAATGTATGGACCGGAACTCTCGGCGCGCCAGTAAATCGTCCGGATGAGCACAACCTCTCGGCGCCTCTCGTGGGGCTCGGAGCCGGTGAAGGTTTAATAGTCGTGCCCGCTTCAGACTTAGTTGTTGCCTATCAGGCAGCGCCCGTCTCAACGCCGGTGATCTATGCGGAAGAAGGCACGAACAATGCTGTCGCACTTGATTCAGTCGCATTTGTGAGAGGACCATTTCGATTAGCCGGCCCCAACAACTTCAGCGCCGATCATCGTACACGCCTGATACTGCTTACTTCGAGCCTCGGATTGACGCAGTCAGATCTCAGCGATCCAACCGTGTTGGTTGTCGAAGCTTCAGGCGTTAATTTGCCAGTGCAGAATGTGGGCGCACTCTCGGTTCTCAGTCTTGACAGTTCTTACATCGTCGTCAGACTTCCTGACAATTTACCGGTCGGATCGCTGGATCTGAAGGTGAAGCTGCGCGGCGTGGCGAGCGAGACAAGGACGCTCAACATCTCACCGTAACGTGGGTCAATTCGCCGGAAAGCGCGCAACTCCGAGACGCCCGGTCTCCGCAGTTCCGGTTTTTCTGCCGGTTAGGCGTGTCAACTGATCGGGCTTCACGATCGCAAAACCGATCTTGCTTAGCGCTTTGAGACTGAGCGAGACAATGGGCCACCACATTGGTAGCGGAATTGCCCGGTAACGCTTGCTGATACGCAACGCGAGATCAATTCCGGTTAGATCTTCAGGACCACAAATAGTTTCGATTCGGACCCCGTTATCGTGCTGGGAGATTAGTTCGGCGGCGAGCCGCGTGAAATCGTCAACATGCATCGGCGCGAATTGCAATCTGGAGTTGCCGAATAGCGCCGGAACGATGTGCCAGCGGCGCGCAACCGCGAGCATGCGATCGATTCCCTCGTTGCTGTCGCCGCCGTAGATTTCCGCCGGACGAATTATCAACAAACTATCCCAGTCAAACCTCTGCAGTTCTTCCTCGGCCGCAAGCTTCGACTCGCCGTATGCTCCACTGCCACGCGTTGCACAACGCGTACTGATGTACACGAAACGACGACAGCCATTTTCGTGCATGGTGCGTGCGAGTCGAACGGTTCCGTCGAGATTGATCTTCCAGTATCGTGGTTCTTCGGATGCGTGAGTCACGCCGGCAAAATGAATTGCCAGGTCAAAATGATGATTCGATAGCGTCCCGCTTAGGTCGGATTCGAGATCCAGGTCGATCACGTGCAAGCGCGGATCGCTTAGCGGAATGTCTTTCCGGTGACGGCCGCACCAGAGTTCTGCGTCGGTGTGCAAAAGCAAGTGGCGCATCACGCCAACCGCGAGGGGCGACGAAGCGCCGGTAACGAGGATACGCATCATGCTCGATTAAGAGGTCCGTCGTTGCAGCCAGATTGGAATACGTAATAACATCGATGCGTGAATGAGCCCCATTTTTCACTCGTCGTTCTCTGCTATCGGAGCGGCCAAAGTATTATTCCATTCGTTGAACGTTTGCAGCGAACGTTGTCGTACTGCAATTTTACGTGGGAACTCGTGCTCGTCGGAAACTATATCGAAGGAAGCGACGACGAAACTCCTCAAGTCGTCACCAAACTCGCCGAAAGCTCTGACAATATTCGCACTGTAATTCGACCCAAGCTGGGAATGATGGGCTGGGACATGCGGATGGGTCTCGACGCCGCTCGTGGTACATACATCGGAGTCATCGACGGCGACGGACAATTTCCACCGGAGTCGATCATAGCCTGTTTGCTGAAATGTGAGCTGGAGGATCTCGACCTGGCGAAGACATACCGCGTCATTCGCGACGATGGTTTGTATCGACGTTTGATCTCGACCGTATACAACGCGCTCTTTAGTCTGCTTTTCGGATTCAAAGTCCGCGACATCAACTCCAAACCTAAGATCATTCGCCGCGACAAATACGAATTATTAAATCTGCAATCTGACGATTGGTTCGCCGATGCCGAGATCATCATCCGGGCCCGCGAGCTCGGTCTCAAGATTGGCGAAACTCCGGTTCATTTCAAGATCAACGACAACCGCGGTTCGTTCGTAAAGCCGAAAGCGATCCTCGAGTTCAGCTCGAATCTGTTGAAGTATCGCTTCTCGTCCCGACAGAAAGCTAAAACCGCCTCGCTCTCCGGATCAACCGTGAAGTAAAAACACCTTTTGGAGTGCGGCGGCCTGGCGCCGCTTTGTTATCGAT